>CAJLHF010000015.1 GCA_905206365.1 uncultured Sutterella sp.
GTGGGTGGTGTGGGAGGACGGCGCGGGGACATCCCTGCGCCTCCTACCCGATTTGAGTCGGGAGGCTTTGGAGGCTTGAGGCGGTTTCGGACCGGAGAGGGTGCTCTCCTTGCGGGGAAGTTTTCCGCATTTTTTGCAGCCGAAGTGCCATGAGAAGAAATCTCTGGGAATCCCTGCGGACGTGAGGAGAGGGAAAACGAGAACAAAAAACCCCGTGCTTTCAAAGCACGGGGTTTCGCGTTTATGGCGGAGAAGGGGGGATTCGAACCCCCGAGGCCCTTATTCGGACCTGCACCCTTAGCAGGGGTGTGCATTCGACCTCTCTGCCACTTCTCCGCAGCATTCTCGTACGAAACGGGAGCGGTCGGAGCTCGCCGTAACGTTCAACCTTCCGTGGAACCCGAGGCGTTCCGTCTTGCGTGAAGAGGAAGATTGAAAAAACTTGGCGCGGCTGGCAGGATTCGAACCCACGACCCCCTGGTTCGTAGCCAGGTACTCTATCCAACTGAGCTACAGCCGCTTCAGAGAAGGCAAACTATATCCCCTGAAAGTCAAAATATCAAGGGTACGACATCAAAATACCGTAAATATGGGATTGGTGAGAAAACCGCGAAAAAGAGGTCGCGGGGAACGAAAATTCTCAGCGGTGCGATGTCTTCTCGGCTAAAATGCCTGCAATTTTTCGTGGGCCAGGCACCGTTACAACGTCTACTGCCGGGTTCGGCTTGAGTCGCCGTCTCATCTGATCGGAGAGTCGGGATTCGCCGAGCCCCTTTGTCGTTGTTGCGATTTGCAGTCCGCTCATGCTTACTCCCTCCAGGATCCTCCGTTACGAAAAGACGGAGGTGTTTATCTCGCATGAATTCACGTTTAAGTCTGAGAAACATCACAAAGCGTTATCCGGGCATCGTGGCTAACGACGGGGTGTCGATGGACATCGCTCCCGGGGAAGTGCTCGCCGTACTCGGTGAGAACGGTGCCGGCAAGTCGACCCTGATGAAGATCATCTACGGTGCGACGCGGCCCGACGAAGGCGAAGTGTATTTCGACGGCAAGAAGCTCGAGGTGGCGAGCCCGGCCGAAGCGCGTTCGCTCGGCATCGCGATGGTGCATCAGCACTTCGCGCTCTTCGATACGCTCACCGTGGCGGAAAACGTGGCGCTCGGCCTCACCCGTCCCATGTCGATCGCGGAGATTTCCGAGGAAGTGAAGCGTCTCGGCGAACGCTACGGGCTCGAAGTGGATCCCGCCGGGATCGTGATGGAGCTTTCGATGGGCGAGCGGCAACGCGTGGAAATCATCCGCGCCCTGATGACGAACCCGAAGCTCCTTATTCTCGACGAACCCACGTCGGTGTTGACGCCTCAGGCCGTCCGGAAGCTCTTCGTGACGCTACATCAGCTCGCGTCCGAAGGAGTTTCGATCCTCTTCATCTCCCACAAACTCGACGAAATCCGCGAACTCGCCGACCGTTGCGTCGTGTTGCGCGCGGGGAAAATCGTCACGAGTGTCGACCCGAAAAAGGAAACCGAGCAGTCGCTCGCCCGCCTCATGATCGGTGCCGAGCCTCCGGTGATCCGCGAAGCGAACGGTACGCCCGGCGACGTGGTCTTCGAACTGAAGGGCGTGACGACGCCGGGGAACGAACGTGTGTGCGGCACCGAAAACGTCGTGCTCTCGGTGCACGCCGGGGAAATCGTCGGGATTGCCGGCATTTCCGGCAACGGTCAGGCGCGCCTCATGGCGGTCGCTTCGGGCGAGTATCCGACGCGCCCCGAGGACGTGCTTCTTTTCGGCAAGCCCGTCGGGAACCTCGACACGAAGGCGCGCCGCAAGGCGGGGCTTCGCTACGCGCCCGAGCAGCGCTTGGGTCACGCGGCCGTGCCGGAGCTCTCGTTGCAGGCGAATACCTACCTCACGGGGGACGAGCTCGTGCGCGGCGGCTTCATTCTCGAAGAGAAGGCGCGCCGTTTCGCGCAACTCGTCATCGAACGCTTCCACGTTAAGACGCCGAACGAAAAGCGCGCCGCCGGCAGCCTCTCGGGCGGGAATCTCCAGAAGTTCATCATGGGGCGCGAAATTCTCAATCGCCCGCGCGTTCTTCTCGTCAATCAGCCGACCTGGGGCGTTGACGTGGGGGCTGCGGCCGTCATTCGCAACGCCCTCATGCGCCTTCGCGAAGAGGGTGCCGCCATTGTCGTCGTCTCGGAAGAAATCGACGAAATTTTCGAAATCGCCGACCGCGTTGCGGTGATGTACCGCGGGCACCTCTCGCCTGCGGTTCCCAAGGCCGACATCACCGTCGAGGAGGTCGGTCGCTGGATGTCGGGTCTCTGGCCCGGATCCTCCTTCAAGAATACCCAGGATAAGGACGCGGAGGTCGCGCGATGATTCAGCTTCCCATCAAGATGGTTCCGTGTCAGGAACCCCGGAAGGTGCTCCGCTGGGTTTCGCCCGTCGCGGCCGTCTTCCTCACCCTCGTTACGGGGTTCGTGCTCTTTGCGGCGCTCGGTCAGGATCCGATGCGCGCGCTCTACACCTTTTTCATTGCGCCGCTCGACTCGATGCGCGGCTGGACGGAAGTGGGCGTCAAGATGACGCCGCTCCTGCTCTGCGCCGTCGGTCTCGTCGTCTGCTTCAAGGCGAACATCTGGAATATCGGTGCCGAAGGTCAGCTGATCGCGGGTGCCATCGCGGGCGGTTGGGTCGCCCTGCAGGCGGACGCGTCGAGCGGTCCGGCGTTCGTCATTCTCGTCATGCTCGCTTCTGCGGCGGGCGGTGCCCTTTGGGGAGCGCTCACGGCGCTTTTGCGTCACCGCTTCCATGCGAACGAAATTCTTGTCTCACTGATGCTCGTCTACGTGGCGCAGCTGCTCCTGGCCTGGGCGGTTCAGGGCCCGATGCGCGACCCGATGGGATTCGGTTTCCCGCAAACGCGACTCTTCGACTCCGGGGCGCTTTTGCCGATGCTCGTTGAAGGGACGCGCCTTCACGCCGGGGCGCTCCTTGCGTTCATCGCCGCGCTTGGCATCTGGCTCTTGATGGACAAGATGGCGCTCGGCTTCCAGTTCAAGGTTTCGGGCATGGCTCCCTTTGCCGCGCGTTATGCGGGCTATCACCCGGGCAAACTCATCTGGGCCTCGATGCTTATTTCGGGCGCACTGGCGGGTCTTGCGGGCGGCATCGAAGCGGCTGGTCCGCTCGGGCAGCTCACCCCCACGATTTCTCCGGGCTACGGCTTTGCGGCGATCATCGTCGCCTTCGTCGGCCGTCTTTCGCCGCTCGGTTGCATTCCCGCCGCTTTCGTGATGGCGCTCTTTTACCTCGGGGGCGAACTCGCCCAGAGTCGACTCGGGCTTCCCTCGTCGATCACCGGGGTATACCAGGGCCTGCTTCTTTTCTTCATTCTTGCCTGCGACACCATGATCTTCTATCGCCTCCGTTGGGTGGGTTTCTCGAAGGAGGGCAAATAAGATGTCTCTTGCCGCTTCGATCATTTCCTCGACCCTCAATGCCGGGACGCCGTTGCTCATCGCCGCCGTCGGCATTCTGATTCACGAAAAGTCCGGGGTGCTCAACCTCGGTATCGAAGGGATCATGTTGCTCGGCGCCGTGGCGGGCTTCGGCACTACGCTTGCGACGGGAAGTTTCGCACTGGGGTTCCTTGCCGGGATGGGTGCGGGGCTTCTCTGCGGGCTCCTTTTCGCGTTCTTTACGATCGGGATGCACGCGAACCAATATGCGGCGGGCCTTGCGCTCGCGCTCTTCGGTGCGGGCCTCTCGGCCTTCGTTGGGCAGCCCATGCAGGGGGCGGCGCTGCCGTCGCGCGCCGAGCTCGGGATTCCCGGTCTGGAAACGATTCCCTTTGTGGGCGAAGCCTTCTTTTCGCTCCATCCGATGGTCTACGTCGCGCTCCTTTTGATGGCGGGCGTCTGGTACTTCCTTTTCAAGAGCCGTACGGGTCTGATTCTGCGCGCCGTGGGTGAAGCGCCCGCGTCGGCCTATGCGCTCGGTTATCCCGTGCGTCTCATCCGACTCGGGGCCGTGTTGTTCGGTGCCGTCATGTCGGGGTTGGCGGGTGCGTACCTCTCGCTCGTTTATACGCCGCTCTGGGTTGAAGGGATGGTGGCGGGCCGCGGCTGGATCGCACTTGCGCTCGTCACCTTCGCCACGTGGCGCCCGGCGCGCGTCGTCGTCGGTGCCTACCTCTTCGGGGGTGTGACGATGCTGCAGTTCGCGCTTCAGGGGATGGGCGTTTCGGTGCCGCCTCAGTTCATGTCGATGACCCCCTATCTCGCGACGATTCTCGTTCTGGTCCTCATCTCGCGCAATCCGATGTGGATTCGTCTCAACGTGCCCGCTTCCCTCGGGAAGCCGTTCGCACCGCACGGCTGATCGACCGACGACCGATAACAAAGGGCGGTTCGCGCTTGCGCGACCGCCCTTCGATCTAAAATCGAGCACAACACCGTTTTCTCTTTCCTTTGTATCCCTTCTCTTTAGGAAATCATTACGATGCAAAAGCGTACTGCTCTCAAGCTCGCGCTCGCGGGCGCCTTCTCGATGATGCTTTCGGCCTGCGGTAAGGAAGAAGCCAAGGCGCCGGCGGCCGAACCGAAGAAGGACGCTGCCGACGCGACGACGAACGCCGCGGACGCCCCCCTCAAGGTGGCCTTCATCTATGTGAGCCCCGCCAACGAAGAAGGCTGGTCCTCGCAGCACGACCTCGCCCGCAAGGCCCTCGAAGCCAAGTACGGCTCGAAGATCCAGATCACATGCCTTGAGAACATCCCCGAAAACGCCGATGCCGAACGCGTCCTGCGCGACCTTGCGAAGCAGGGCAACAAGCTCATCTTCGCGACCTCGTTCGGGTACATGAATTCCGTCATGAAGGTGGCGAAAGAATTCCCGGACGTTCACTTCGAACACTGCACGGGCTACCAGTCCGCCGCGAACGTCCTCAACTATACGGCCCGCTTCTACGAAGCCCGCTACATGGCCGGCATTCTCGCGGGCGCCACGACGAAGACGAACATCCTCGGCTACGTCGCCGCCTTCCCGATCCCCGAAGTGCTCCAGGGCATCAACGCCTTCACGCGCGGCGCCCAGAGCGTGAACCCGAACATCGAAGTGCGCGTCGTCTGGACCTCCTCCTGGTACGACCCGGGCAAGGAAAGCGACGCGACGAAGTCGCTCATCGGTCAGAAGTGCGACGTCATCACGCACCACACGAATTCGACCGCCGTCGCCGCCGCCTGCGAAGAAGCGAAGGTTCCGGTCATCTCCTACAACTCCGCCATGAAGAAGGCCGCTCCGACGATGCTCCTCGCCGGCGTCGTGCATCTCTGGGACGAGTACTACTCGAAGCGTATCGACGCGCAGCTCGCCGGCACGTGGAAGCCCGAAAACCTCTGGGGCGGCGCGCCCGAACACATGATCGACGTCGTCGAAGTCTCCGACAAGGCTCCGAAGGAAGCCGTGCAGAAGATGCGCGAAATCTACGACGCCATGGAAAAGCGCGAATTCCATCCGTTCACGGGTCCCATCGTCACGAACGAAGGGAAGGAAGTCGTGGCGGCCGGTCAGACCCCGACCGACAAGGATCTCCTCTCGATGAACTGGCTCGTGAAGGGTGTGGCCGGGAAGCTCCCGCAGTAAGTTCCGCCGAAGTCCGCGTCTGAACCCGAACAACGTGCGGGGCACGCCTCCGGAGGCGCTGTCCCGCGATTTCGAGCGGTTTCCGGCGCATCGAGCGACATCCGGCGACAATCCCCCGACGGCACGTGCGGCCGCCGGGGAATTTTTTCGCCTCAAGGAAGCCTCGACCGAGCGTTCGATGCGGGTTCGGGAAAGTGCGAAGAAACTAGGAAAAGTACCGAAGACCGTGCGGGTCCGGGGAAGCCGTTTTGTTAGAATCCCGACGGACAAAACCCACGAACGGATCTCCGCCCTATGTCGGACAGCTTCTCCCTCATCACCAGCTTGGTGACTGCTTTCGGTCTGGCCCTCGTCTTCGGGTATTTGGCCGAAAAATATTTGAAAACCCCGGCCCTCGTGGGATACATCATTGCCGGGGTGGCCGTCGGCTTGATCCCGGGACTGCCCGCCGTCGACGTCGGCATGACCGAGCAGTTGGCCGAAGTGGGCGTCATGCTCCTCATGTTCGGCGTGGGGCTTCACTTTTCGGTTGCGGACCTCAACAAGGTGCGCGGCGTGGCGATCGTAGGCGCCGTCTCGCAAATGGTGCTCGCAAGCGCCCTCGGGACTCTTTTTGCCGTGACGGTCTGGGACTGGAACGTCGGGAGCGCCGTCGTTTTCGGGCTCTGCCTTTCGTGCGCTTCGACCGTGGTCGTGACGAAAGCGCTGGAAATCCGTCGTCTCACCTTCAACATGAGCGGTCAGGTGGCGATCGGCTGGCTCGTCGTTCAGGACCTCGTGACGGTCTTCATCATGGTGTGCTTGCCGCCCTTCGCGCAGGTGATCCACGGAGAACCGGGCGTCACGGGCACGCAGGTGGCGGTCGACCTCGTACGAACGCTAGCGGGTGTGGTGCTTTTCGTCGTGCTCATGCTTGTGGCGGGGCGCAAGATTTTCCCGGAAATTCTCCGTCGCGTCGCCATGACGGGATCGCGCGAACTCTTCACGTTGGGGGTCCTCGCCTGCGCGATCGGCATCGCCTACGGGGCGGGTGCGATTTTCAACGTGAGTTACGCCCTGGGTGCGTTCTTTGCGGGTATGGTCATGCAGGAGAGCCGCTACGCGCACCGTGCGGCGAAGAATTCGCTGCCGCTTCAGGACGCGTTTGCCGTGCTCTTTTTCGTCTCGGTCGGGATGATGCTCGACTGGCACATCTTCATCGAGCAGCCCCACGAAGTGCTCTCGGTAGTGCTCATCATCATGGGGGTGACGACGAGCGTTTCGTTCGCGCTCGTCGTGCTCCTCAAGTGGCCGCTCGACGTCGCGCTCGTACTCGCCGCCTGCGTCGCACAGATCGGCGAATTCTCCTACATTCTTGCGGCTCAAGGTATTTCGCTCAAGCTCGCCGACACCCACATGCTGAGCCTCATCGTGGCGGCCTCGATTCTGACGATCGCGCTCAATCCCGCGATGTTCTCGATCATCCCGAAGGTGCGCAACCGGCTCGTTACCCGCTACGGCTGGGCGAAGCGTGCCGCCATGCGCCGCGTGCCCATGGCGGAACTTCCTGCCGACACGCCGCGCGAATGGCTGACGGGTCAGGTGATCGTGGCGGGTTACAACGAAATGGTGCCCGGGTGTCTGACGGCGCTCTCGGCGGCACGACGCCGTACGATTCTCGTTTGCGGTGCGCAGGATCAGCTCGACGATGTCGTCGAAACGACGAAAACCCGCGTGATCGCAGGCGACGCCACCGACCCGATGGTACTCGTGCAGGCGCACGTCGCCACGGCCGCCGTGCTCGTCTTGCCGCTCGGCGACTCGATTCTCGCGCGCAAAGTGATCGACCTCGCGCGCGAACTCAACAACCGCATCCGCGTCGTCGTGCGCGTGCCGACGGCCGAAGAAGCCCTGCTCTTTGAAAAGGACGAAGGCGTGACGGTCGTCTCAGACGAAGTCGCCCGTTCGGCCGCATTCACGATGGCGGCCATCGCGAGCCTCGCGCAAAGCGACGCGAAATCGACCGACGCCAAGGCGGTCCGCAAGGACGAAAGCGCCGGGGACGACGAAGACGATGACGACGAGGATGACGGAGACTACGATACGACCGCCGATTCCGCCGACGGTGCCGAATCCGATGCGGAAAGCGCCTCGTCCGAAGGACGTGCGCGCGTCGAATGCCGCGAAGTGCGGCGCTTCCGCCGGCTCGAGCATTTCGCCTCCGTTATGCGACAGGCCGTGCGGGGTCGCGCGGGCGAGCCCGAAGTATCCGATGCTCCTGCCGGGAACGAAAAGACCGAAGCGGCCGTTCCGTCCGGAACCGACGATCGCCCCCGGATCTCCGAACAAAAAGAGCAGGCGATTCGCGAAGGGGCTCTCCTCTTTCTAGAAGGGCTCGAACGCACGACGAAAAAGCTCGCCGACCGCTATCGGGCAAGGAAAGCGCCGAAGCGCTCTTCGGACGAACATTCGGTCGACGCGCCTTCGTCCGGGGCCTCCGCTGTTTCCGGCGGCTCCGAAGCGTCGGACGTTCGCGACGCACATCCGAAGGCTTGAGCCCACCCGTTCGCCTGGAAAACAATTTCGCTAGACTGCATCGGCCGGAGTTCGCCACGGGAACTTCGGCCGTTGTTTTTTCTTGTTCGTTCCCGCTCTTCGACCATGTCCTCCTCGTTGCTTCTTTACGTCATCGCCGCGCTTCTTGCGGGTGTACTCGTTCTTCTCGGTTTCGTTCTTTCGCTCCAACTCGCCAACGCCCGTCGCGGCGTGCAAGAGGAGGGTGACAACGAGGCGGTCTTTTCGGCGATCGAAGCCTCGAGGCGCGAAATTCTGCAACAGATCGCTCTTCAGACGAACGGCATGGCGCACTCGACGCAGAATCTCATGAATTTTGTCGTGGAATCGCAAAAACACGCCAACGGTTCGGTCCTCGAGTGGACCCGCACGTCGGACGCGGCGCTCGCAGGCATGCGTGAGACGCTCAATCGAGAGTTTCGCGAGCTCCAAAGCATGATGGAAACGCGCCTGGAGCGCGTGAGGGGGGAAAACGAACGCAAGCTCGAGCAAATTCGCGAGACCGTCCAGGAAAAGCTCGACGCGACGCTGACGGAACGACTCCAGACGAGCTTTCGCACCGTGGACGCGAAGCTCGCCCTCGTGCAACAGGGCTTGGGTGAAATGCGCGCCATGGCGGAAAACGTCCGACGTCTGCAAAACGTCCTCACGAATGTGAAGACCCGCGGTCTCTTCGGCGAAACGCAGTTTGAGGCGATCGTCTCGGAAATTCTCACGCCCGCGCAGTACGCCAAGCAGGTGCGCATTATCCCGGGAAAAAACGTGGCGGTCGACTTCGCCGTGAAGCTCCCGGGACGCGACGGTCAGGGACCCGTGTGGCTTCCGATCGACTCGAAATTTCCCGTCGAACCTTGGGAGCGCCTTCAGGCCGCAACGGATGCGGGAGATGCGAACGGTGCGGCCGCGGCGCGAAAGGAGCTGGAGCGCGCGATTCTGAAACAGGCCGAATCGATTCGGGAAAAGTACGTCGAACCTCCGTATACGACGGACTTTGCGGTGATGTTCCTCCCGAGCGAGGGGCTCTATGCTGAGGTACTGCGCACGCCCGGACTCGTCGAACGACTGCAGCGCGAGTGCCGCGTGACGCCCACCGGTCCGACCGTGGCCGCCGCGCTCCTAAACAGTCTCCTCATGGGCTTCATGACGCTCGTCATGGAAAAGCGCAGCGGCGAGGTCTGGACGCTCCTTGCGAACGTGAAGACCGAGTTCGAACTCTTTACGACGCAGTTCGCGCTCGTGGAGAAAAAATTCCGCGAAGCGCAGAATTCGCTTTCCCAAATGGGGACGCGCAACCGTCAAATGGAAAAGTGCATGTCGGCGATCGACGAGCTGGCGGCGGTCGATCAACCCGCGAAGCCCCGGGACAGCCTTGATGCAATCGACGGGCTCAACGTTCCGCTCGGTCGAGCCTTCGGGGGAGCCGTCGCTCCGACTTCGCCCTCCGCCTCGGGCGTTGCGTCCGATTCATCCGCATCGTCGGCTTCGACCGAAACCTTCCTCGGTGCGTTTTCTTCGGGTTCGCTCGGGAAAGACCGTTTATGATGCGCTTCGAGGGACAGGGGATCATTCGGGTCGTCATGAGTCCGATCGCCCGATCCGCCGCTTGTTTGCTCTCAACGGTATCCGTCCGGGTCGGCTTGCATTTCGGTGCTCGAACATGACACCTGCAAAACGGCCGCACAATATCCGAGCGCCGCGGACACGTGCCGCGTGCGCGCGCTCCCATTTCGAGGAAAATTCCATGTTGCGAAAAATTGCTTTGCTTTCCGCTCTTCTTGCGGCGCTCGGTACGGCCGGGTGCAATACCGTGGAAGGGTTCGGCCAGGACATGAAAAAAGGCGCGGCCCACGTGGGCGAAGTGCTCGGCAAGGCGGGAGACAAGATTTCCGAAACCGCGGCCGAACTCGGCAACGGCGGAGCTTCTAAGGCGTCCGACACGGGCTCCGACGAAGCGTCCTGAGACCGTCGGGCTGAGAAAGACAATCGACGACGTTCGAAAACGATCGTAACCCGACATCAAAAAAACGCCGCGGATCCCGTCGGATTCGCGGCGTTTTTCGGTTGGAGCGAACCGCTTGCGGTTCGCTCTTCGATAGAGGTCTCAAGACCTCGGTTTTATTTGTCGCCCTCGGCGTGATCCTTGCGGCGCGGTCCGTGTTCGCGATGCGTGCGAATGCGCGTCGTATGCCAGCGGGCCCCTTCGCGCAGGGGACGGGCGGGGTGTTCGGTGCGCGGCAGGCCGCCGCCCGGCGAGAGTTCGCCGTAGGTCGGGGTATGGCCCTTGAGGAAATTCGTTTCGTAGTCGTCGAGCACGCGTCCCACGACCTTCGAGAGCCCGATCAGCGCGATCACGTTCGGGATCACCATGAGCCCGTTGAAGAGGTCGGCGAGTTCCCAGACGAGGTTCACGTGCAGGAAGGAGCCGAGCATGAGGAAGCAGAGCACGATGACGCGATAAGTCGAAACCCAACGGTTGCCGAAGAGGTACTTCACGTTCTGTTCGGCAAAGAAGTACCAACCGATGATGGTCGTGAACGCGAAAAAGAGGAGGCAGACCGCAACGAAGCCGTTGCCGATCGGACCGAGGCCGACTTCGAAAGCCTTCTGCGTGAGCGAGATGCCCGTCGTCGTACCGTCCAAAACGCCCGTCGTGAGGATCACGAAGGCCGTCATGTTGAGAACGACGAACGTGTCGACGAAAAGGCCGATGAGAGCGGCGAGACCCTGTTCGCCCGGGTGACGCACCTTGGCGATCGCGTGCGCGTGCGGAGTCGAACCCATACCGGCTTCGTTCGAGAAGAGGCCGCGGGCCACGCCGTAACGGATGGCTTCCTTCACGCCCGCGCCGATCACGCCGCCCGTAGCGGCCACCGGGTCGAAAGCGCCGACGATGATCGACTTGAGGGCGCCCCAGAACATGTCGCCGTGACCGACGATGATCGTGAGCGAACCGATGATGTAGACGAGCGCCATGATCGGCACCATCTTTTCCGCGAAGCTCGCGATGCGGCGGATGCCGCCGATGAAGATGAAGCCGGCGAGCGCGAAAAGCACGATGCCCGTCAACCACACGGGAACGCCGAAGGCGGTCTGGAAGGCGTCGGCCACGGAGTTGGCCTGCACCATGTTGCCGATGAAGCCGAGTGCGATGATGATCGCCACCGCGAAAAACGCGGCGAGCGGCTTGTTGCCGAGCCCCTGACTGATGTAGAAGGCCGGACCCCCGAGGATGTGCCCGTGCGCGTCGCGCGAGCGGTAGACCTGCCCGAGGAGCGCTTCGGCGAAAATCGTCGCCATGCCGAAAAAGGCCGCAAGCCACATCCAGAAGATGGCACCCGGGCCGCCCATGGCCATAGCGGTCGCCACGCCCGCGAGGTTGCCCGTACCGACCTGAGCGGCGATGGCGGTCGCGAGCGACTGGAAGGAGGACATGCCGTCCTTGTCGGCGTGTTTGCCGAAGAGCGTGATGCCGCCGAAGACGTGCTTCATGGCCATGCCGAAGCGGCGGATCTGAACAAGGCGCAGCTTGAAGGTGAAATAAATGCCCGTCCCCACGAGCAACGGTATGAGACAGTAGACGCCCCAGAGCAGACTGTTGATGCTCCGGACGATCTGGGTAAACTCGTCCATGATGTGTTCTCCATGTGCGAGGCTCTCCACCCGGGGGAGAGGGAGCCCTCGGTTTTTGATTTCTACGCACGGTACGAACCAAGAGGCTCTGCGAGCCCCCGCGTTCTCGAGCACTTTCACCACCCGACCGAAGGTTCATTCTACGTTGGCGATTACAGTCGGAAACAAAAAACAATCCCGCAAATGAGGTATGTTCGGAAGCAGGCGTCGCAAAAAACTGTCCCTCGCTCGTTCCAAATAGGCAAAATACCGTAATCATCACGGGCGGCACGGGTTTCCCGTCGCGCCGACAATCGAAAGGAAAGTCGAATGCTTCGCACGTTCATGCGCATCGGGTTGTATCTGGTTTTTGCGGCGATCGTCCTCTGGGGGCTCGTTTCCGCGGCAAGCCTCGTGATGCGCTTTTGCTTCTGACGGAGGGGCGGCTCGAGGGAGTCGCAGAATTTCGGGTTGAAGTGCGTTGACCTTTCGAAAGAGTGTGCGTTTTGTCGATTTTCGAATAGGCGCTCTCCGTCCCTTGCGCCCGCCCGTACCTGCGCGTTCCTTTACGGTCTTTCCGCACTCGTTCTCGGGGTCGCGGTCGTTGTTTCGCCGGACGTCGCGCACGTCAAAGCCGAAGCGGTGCGCGCTGCGGAAAAACTGCGTCTGATTCGCGAAACGCCGACGGGGACGACGAGTTTGCGATGTTCGCCGCGGCCCGCCGCATCCCCGTGAACGATGTGTTCGACGCGGATGTGATCATTTACTATCTTGAATCATTCGGCAACATACCGATGCCTGGAACGGGACGCATTGTCGGGTACGGGTCCGACACATCCTGAGGCCGAAAAGACGGACGGTCAGAGATCCTTCGGGGCGCGCTCGAGGATCGTCGCGACGTTTTCGGGGAGTTCGGTTTTCACACCGAGCCGTGCAAGTTTTTTCCCCGCACGCAGGACGAGCTTGTCCTTCGTGACTAGACCTAGTGCGCGGGCTGCGGCCGCAAGTTCCAGAAACTTCTGGTCGAGGGGATCGCGGCAGAAAATGCGCTTTTCGACGAGCTTCCGGCCTGCTTCTTCGACAAGTACTTCGGGTACGGGCAAAGCCCTTCGGCACCAGGCTTCAAGGAGCGCGCTCACCGCGTCGAATTCCAGCCCGAACCGGGGACGGTCGAGCACTTCGGCCCACTCCCGAAGGGATGCGCGGTCGCGAACGGGAACAAGGCTTCCGGAGTCGATCGCCGCACGCAGTTTGACCGAACGGGGATCCTCCCAGTAGTAAAGATCGAGCAGCACGTTCGTATCGACGACGAGGGCCGCACCACGGGTACGACGGAAAAAGTCGTCGAACGCTTCCCCGGTATTGACCGTGTCGAGCGAATCGGTCGGGGGAATCGGGTCAAGGGCGAACAGTCGGGCGAGGTGAGCCTCGCGCGCTTCGGAAAGCGGCATTGTGGGAAGGGAAAGAGAAACGAAAGGTCGTCATCCTAACACGGACCGTTTACCGTTGAGTTTCGTTTCCAGTACGCGCGAGTGACCTGCAAAAGTGCAAACCCGCGTAACCACCGACACATAACGCTTGAAATCTCTGATATTTTTAGAGTCCCGACTCTTCGAGAGTTCCGCTTCGGGGTCTCGCGGAGGCTTTCCCGGTCCGCCCTTCGGACGGCGCGGACGTCAACTTATTAAACTGAATGGACTTTTTGTTTGATCCGGCGCTCTGGGCCGGTCTCCTCACCCTCGTCGTGCTCGAGGTCGTCCTTGGCATCGACAATCTCGTTTTCGTCGCGATTCTCGCGAAAAAACTTCCCGCAAGCCAACAGAATCGAGCTGTCTACACCGGGCTCACGATGGCGCTTGTCATGCGCATCGGCCTTCTCTCGATCATGTCCTGGCTCGTGAGCCTCACGAATCCGCTTTTCAGCGTGTTCGACCATCCCTTCTCCGCGCGCGACCTCATTCTCATTGCGGGTGGCGTGTTCCTTCTCTTCAAGGCGACGATGGAGCTCCACGAGCGCCTCGAAGCGCGTCCTCACGCGGAAAATTCCGGTTCGGCCCGCGCGGGCTTCTGGATGGTGATCGCGCAGATTCTGCTTCTGGACGCGGTCTTCTCGCTTGACTCCATCATCACGGCGGTCGGCATGGTCGACGAACTCGCCATCATGGTGACGGCCGTGATCGTGGCCATGATCATCATGATTGCCGCGAGCCGTCCGCTCACGCAGTTCGTCAACAAGCACCCGACGGTCGTGGTGCTCTGCCTGTCGTTCCTTCTCATGATCGGCTTCAGCCTCGTGGCCGAAGGCCTCGGTTTCCACATCCCGAAGGGCTACCTCTATGCGGCGATCGGCTTCTCGATCATGATCGAAGCCTTCAACCAGGTCGCGAACCGCAATTCGACGAAGCACCTGATGCGGGTGCCTTTCCGCGAGCGCACGACTCACGCGATCGTTCGCCTCATGAGTTCGAGCAAGGATGAGGAAGCGCCCACGATGGCCGAACAAATGGCCCCGCAGACGCACTCCTTCGGCGACGACGAACGGCATATGGTCGAGGGCGTGCTGACGCTTGCCGACCGCTCGATCAAGACGATCATGACGCCGCGCTCCGACATTGCCTGGCTCAACCTGCGCAAGCCCATGGACGAGCTTGCCGAGCAGATCCGCACGATGCCTCACGGCGCCTTCCCGGTGTGCGACGGCTCGCTGGAGAGCGTCGTCGGCTACGTCAAAGCCAAGCACATGATCCGCGAAGAGATGACGACCGAGAAGCTGCGCGCGATCGCCGAGACTCGTCCCGTCATCACGGTGCCCGAAACGATCACGGTGATCCGCCTGATGCGCGAGATCAAGAAAACGCGCGCGCCGCTCGTGCTCGTTGCGGACGAATTCGGTGTGATCCAGGGTCTGGCAACCTCGCACGACATTCTCGAGGCGATTGCCGGGGACTTCCCCGACGAAGGCGACCGCGCTGCGATGGTCGCGTCGGGCGAAAACGTCTGGATCGCCGACGGCACGACCGACCTCATGACGGTCGAGCAGACCGTGGACGTGACGGGCCTCGTCGACCATGAAGGCGATTACGTGACGGTGGCGGGCCTCCTTTTGGAGCACTTCGGCTGCATGCCGAAGACGGGCGACACGATCGTCATCCGAGGGCTCGTTTTCGAAGTGTTGCAACTCGAACGCAACCGCATCGCCTCGGTGCGCATCACGAAACCTCTGCCCGCGAACGAACCCGCCGAGTAAGCAGCCGACGGCAAGACGAGCGAGAGGCGTTTTCGGACTTTTGGAGGCGCCCCGCTCGAAAAAGAAACACCCCGAGCGTCCTTGACGGGACTTCGGGGTGTTCGTTTTTGGCATTGAGGGGTGTCGCGACGGAAACGCCCCTCAACGTTTTTTCTCAGTGCTTCAACGTTCGAGGATCGGGCGAACGGCTTCAAGTTCGCCGAGGAGTTCCTCTTTCGTGCGTTCGAGCCGAACGCGCGAGTCGTCGTCAAGGCCGATCCCCTGGATGATCTCGTAGTCGCCTCCGCGGCACACGCACGGGAAGCCGAAAACAAGCCCTTCGGGAATGCCGTAGGAGCCGTCCGAGGGGACGCCCATTGTCACCCACTCGCCCGCGGATCCCAAAGCCCAGTCGCGCATGTGGTCGATTGCTGCCGCAGCGGCCGAGGCCGCAGAACTCGCGCCGCGAGCTTGCAAAACGGCCGAGCCGCGTCGGGCGACGGTCGGGATGAAGTCGTTTTCGACCCAGTCGAGGTCGACGAGATCAAGCGCACGCTCGCCGTTGATGCGCGCGTGCGTGAGGTCGGGGAACATGCTCGGGGAGTGGTTGCCCCAGACCGTCACCTGATGGACCTGATGAACGGGTGCACCCGTTTTTTCGGCGAGCATCGCCCGGGCGCGGTTCTGGTCAAGGCGCAAAAGCGCCGAGAAGCACTTCGAAGAAAGGGACGGCGCGCTCCGCGCGGCGATTGCGGCATTGGTGTTGCAAGGGTTGCCGACGACGAGCACCTTGACGGAGCGCTTCGCCACGGCGTCGAGCGCTTTGCCGTGCTCGCGGAAGATGGCGGCATTGGCCTGCAACAGGTCGGCGCGTTCCATCCCGGGTCCCCGTGGACGAGCGCCGAAAAGAAGCGCGTAATCGGCGTCGCGGAAGGCTTCCTTCGGATCCGTGGTCGAGCTCATGCCGGCCAGGAGCGGAAAGGCGCAGTCGGCGAGTTCCATCATGAGCCCTTTGAGGCTCGAGCGACTCGTCGGATTGTCGCGCTCGAGCAGTCGAAGAACAACGGGCTGGTCGTGCCCGAGCATGGCACCTGCGGCAATGCGGAAAACGGCGGCGTAGCCGATTTGCCCCGCGGGCCCCGTAACGGTAACGCAAACGGGAGGTTTCACAAGGTTCTCCTCGTGGTATGGGCCCGGGCTCGGACGGCGTCGCAGGCGTCGCTCGGAGGACGGGCTCGTCAGGAAAAAATCGAATATTCGAAGCAGAGAGTGTACCGTTTGCCGTGCGGTTCGTCCAAATCCGATGACATCCGCAGGCCCGAGCGCATCGTCCTCCCGAACCCCCTGCGTGTCGCCCGAACCGAAGTTCGCCGACGGAAGGGAAAACCCGCGGGCGCGCGTCGAGCCGAAAGCGTAGGATGAGGCGGTTTGCGTGCGTGCTCCGACCGAGGGACCGCACGCGTTTTTCGGCTTCTTTTCGGCTCGGACGCCTGCGCGCCCGATACTCACGCTCATGACCGATCCGCATCCTTCGCTTCCGCTACCCGAAGTTTCCGCCCCGTCCTTTCCGACCGAGGCCGTTCTGACGTTGAACGACGGTCGCGCCCCCATTCGTCTCAATGTGATTCGCGGCACCGAGGGTGCTCCCGCCATCGACACGTCGGCGCTCTACAAAACCGAGCACCTCACGACCTACGATCCGGGTTTTCAGAGTACGTCCGCATGCCGAAGCGCCGTGAGTTTCGTCGACGGTGAAGCGGGGTGCCTGACCTACCGAGGCTATCCTATCGAGGAACTCGCCGCGCGGTGCGACTTCTTGCAGGTGGCGGCGCTGCTGCTCAAAGGGGAATTGCCGAACGCGGAGGAGATGCGGGAATTCCGAAGCCGCATCGTGCACCACACGATGGTGCATCAGCAGGTGTCGCTTCTTCTCAACGGCTTTCGTCGCGACGCGCACCCGATGTCGATTCTCGTCGGGCTGATCGGGGCGCTCGCCGCGTTCTATCCGCTCGACCCCGCGATGAGCGAGCAGGAGCAGCACCGCGAGGCCGCGCTCATGATGATCGCGAAAATGCCCACGCTCGTTGCGATGAGCTACCGCTATTCGATGGGCTGGCCCCTTGAATATCCCGACAACCGACTGTCCTACGCGGCGAATTTTTTGAAGATGATGTTTGCGCTACCGGTTGAGCCGTACGAGCCGAAGCCCGCCGCCGTCAAAGCGGTCGACACGCTCTTCATCCTGCACGCCGAACACGAACAAAACGCCTCCACCTCGACCGTGCGTCTGTGCGCGAGTGCGGGTGCGAATCCCTACCAGGCGGTGGCGGCGGGGGTGGCGTGTCTTTCAGGGCCGCGCCACGGGGGGGCGAACGAGAGTGCGCTTCGGATGCTCGAAGGCTTGCGCGCGGCCGGAGGCGTCAAGGCGATTCCCGACTTCATTCGTCGCGTCAAAGCGAAGGAAATGCGGCTCATCGGGTTCGGTCATCGGGTCTACAAACACTACGATCCCCGAGCCCGGATCATTCGCAACATCTGCCACGAGCTTATCGACGAACTCGGGCTTCGCGACGATCCGACCTACGCGCTCGCGCTCGAACTCGAAAGGATCGCGCTTGAGGACGATTACTTCATCGAGCGGCACCTCTACCCGAACGTCGACTTCTATTCCGGGATCGTGCAACGGGCGATCGGGATTCCGACGCCGCTCTTTACGGCGATCTTCGCGATAGCGCGCACGGTCGGTTGGTTCGCGCAGAAAAACGAACTCCTTGAGTCCGACGACCTGCGTCTGGCTCGTCCCCGTCAGGTCTATACGGGCTCGCCCCTGCGACACTTGCCCGAGACGCTGCCCTGAGGGCGTCTCAAGCGTCGTTGCCGTCGCGATGTCCTCTCGGATCGCGTTGCGCGAGTGCGATCCGTTGCGTGACGCGTTGCCGGTCGACGTAGAGGTGGCGGCCTTTTTTCTGAAGCACGCCATCGCGCACGGCGTCCGACAGGAGCCGGCTCGTCATTTCGCGCGTGGCGTGTACGATCGTCGCCAAGTCCGAGACCGTCACCTCGAAGGGGAGCGGCACGAATCCCGCTTCGGGCACTGCGGGCGCATCGCCCGCGCGCATAAGCACTTCGAGAAGAACGAGAAGCCGCACGCCGACGGGCAGCAAGTCGTTCATGATGACGCCCTCGATCTGGTTCTCGGTTTTGCGCACGCAGTTCTGAAGCATGCGGATGTGGAGTTCGGGCTTCGCTTCGACAGCGGCGAGAAAATCCCCGATCGGAAGGCTCCTCGCCGAGACGTGCGTGAGCGTCCGTGCGTCGAGCGGCATCCCGCGCAAGCCGCGCCCGAGCGCGCGTACGGCACCGAGAATCGTTTGCGGTCCGAAAAGCCCCACCGCGCGACGGTAACCCGCCGCCCGTCCGGGAAGCGTCGCTACGAGCCCGGATTCGATGAGAAAGACCAGTTGCTTCTCGCCGAAAAAGACGCTCTCGCCGCGCTCGAACACGACGGGCGTGCCGTGCTCGCGCAAAAACGCCACGGATTCCGGTTCGTCGGGCGGCACGAGCCACGGGACGGAACCGTACACGCAAGGAAAGACGTCGAGGGAGATTTCGGTCATGGCGACGTAGCTGCGGTACAAGCTGACACGAACGGGCGAAGGACGACGACCGGAAAACGGGACGGCAGATTGGATGTCAACGTTCGTCACCGCCTAAACAGATCGTTTTCACTTGCCAACATTGTGCATGAGTCGCCTCTTCGGTGCCACGTTGAAAACCCCGCAAACCGGAGCGGTTTGCGGGGCTTTCGGGTTGGGATCGAAAGGAGGGTGTTCCGACCGGACGGTCGGAACACCTCGCGGTCGGAATCAGCGACCCGCTTCGATGGCGGCAATCGCGTGTTCGGCAGCGACTCGCCCCGAGGTCATGGCAAAGGACGAGGCCGAGCCTTCGCAACGCAGGTCGTAGGACGAGTCGTAAAGACCGCCGATGTCCTGACCCACCACGTAGAGGTTGCGGATCACGTCGCCCTGCGGGTTCTTCGCTTCGAAGGCGGGCGTCACGGTCACGCCGCCGAGCGTCAGGAAGAAGGCGCGGATGCCCTTGAGCGCGTAGTAGGGACCTTTCTTCAAGTTGAACTTGACGAGGTGTTCTTTCTTGCGACCGAATTCGGGGTCGACGCCCTTTTCGGCGTAGCTGTTGACCTTCTTCATCGTGTCCAGAAGATTTTCGGGAGGCACGCCGATTTGCTGCGCGAGCTCTTCGATCGTGTCGGCCTTGAAGGCCCAGCCGCGTTCGCGACCGATTTCCCAGGTCTTCGGAAGGGCCTTGAGCGGAACGTCCGCGAGCACGATCGCATTGAAGGGCAGTACGGCGCCCTTTTGGATCATGCGATCCATCTTTTCCTGGTCGAAAATCGTGTAGAGAACGCCGCCCGCGCTCGTCATGGCGTTGTAGACGTCAACGAAGACCGAACCGCGCGATTCGTTGAAGAAACGACGCCCCGTGTGGTCGACCCAGAGCCAGGGCTGTGCGAGCGCGCAACGACCCTGCTTGAGTTCGTCCGGGCCCGAGAACTGGTTGATCGGAGGCACGTCGGGAAGGTACGGCGCGTTGCCCGCCACCGTGTGCATGCCCGCCACGCCCGCACCGACGAGTTGCGCCATCTTGATGCCGTCGCCCGTGCGACCGTCGACCACGGGACCGCGCAGCCAAATCGGTTCGACCATGCCGAGTGCGGACGAGTCGAAGACGTGCTGTGCGAGCATTTCCTTGTTGGCGGCGAAGCCGCCCGTGGCGATGATCACCTTCTTGGCACGGATGATGAGCTTGTCGCCCTTTGCGTTGACGGCTTCGACGCCGCAGACCGCGCCGTTTTCGACGACGAGCTTCTGAGCGGTCGTCTGCGTGAGGATTTCACCGCCGCGCGCCTTGATGTTGTCGATGAAGCGTCGAATCACTTCGGCCGCACCGCCCTTGAAGAGGTGCCAGGTCATGAGCGATTCGCTCTTGTCGTACATGGTGCGGATGCCGCGGAATTCGACGCCCATGTCCTGGATTTCGTCGATCGTGCGTTGCGACTCTTCGATGAGCACGCGCAACACGGCCGGATCGCAACGATAGTGGTGGTACTGAAGTGCCGCGTCGAGCACTTGTTGCACCGTGGTCTTAATGCCGTGTTCCTTCTGATAGCGGGTATTGACGCCGAGCGACCCTTCGGGGAAGAGCCCCGCGCCGCCGAGGAATTGGAGCTTTTCGAGAACGAGGGGCTTCACGCCCTTGTTGACCGCGGCGTTCGCGGCTGCCAGGCCCCCGAGACCGCCCCCGACGATGACGAGGTCGATTTCTTTCTTTTGAACCGCGGCAAGTGCGGTAGAGGTGCCCGTCATACCCGAAACGGCGGCGGCCGCAGCGGCCGAACCCAAGAACTGACGACGATTGAGCATGTGTTTCTCCTTTGAAAACCGAGCCTTCTGCTCGTTCGGGAGGGAAACGTACGGCGGTCTTCCGGTCGCTTCCCCACCCTTTCGAACGGTCGGGAGGTATTTTCGGGAAAAGCTCTGCGCGCATCCGTGATGCAGTTCACGTTTCGGGGTTTTTCCTCAGGGGCCGAACAAGTCTCAATCGAGCTCCGATCAAACCGGATCGACGCCTCAGACCTTCCACGCGAGGACGGGCCAACCGCGCTTCAAACCCTCGGCGCGGATCGTCGGGTCGGGGTTCACGAGCGCGCAGCCGCCCGCATGGAGCGCGAGCGGCAGGTCGTTGCGACTGTCGGTGAAGAAAAAGACGTCGGCGGGCGTCACCGGCGTCGCGGCCGTTGCAGAGGCGCCTTCGTTGAAGTACCCCGTGCGGTTCTTCGTTTCGAGCCACTCGGCAAGACGCACGATTTTCCCTTCCCGAAACGAGGGCGTGCCGACGACTTCGCCCGTCGGGATGCCGTCTTTCGTCGCAAGATCGATTCCGATCGCTTCGTGCACGCCGAGTCGAAGGGCGATGGGGCGAACGAGGTAGGCGGCCGTCGCCGAGATGATTCCGATATGGAGTCCCGCAGCGCGGGCTTCGGCGATGAGCGTGCGCCCTTCGGGGTAGGCGTTCGGGAGGATCCGTTCGGTGATGAAACGGTCGATCAGTCGATCGAGTTCTTCGCGGTTGAGGCCCTCGAGAGCGGGCGCCATGTCGCGCAGGAATTCGCGGATGTCGAGCGTTCCCGCCCGGTAGCGCTCGACCATGGTGCGGGTCGCGTTTCGGTACGCGGGATCCGTCACGGTGCCCGTCTCGTAGAGCCACTCGGTCCAGCATTGGGTCGAGTCGCAGGCGATGAGCGTTTCATCGAGGTCGAAAACGATGGCGCGGGGTTCGGCGCCCGACTGAAGGCGGAAGGGAAAAGCCATGATGCGGTGTTTCTCCGAAAGGTGTGCGGTGCCGGATGGAGTATGAAAAGCGTCTCGGGCCGGGCTTTTCCCGAAAAACGCAAACGCGCGACGCCCGGGGAGCGGGCGTTGCGCGTGAAGTGAAGCGTACCCCCCGAGGCGTCGAGGGGCCGGAGCTCATCGAACTTCGATTGCTCGAACGAGCGCGGGCAACTGCGCGAGATTGTCGATGACGTAGCGCGCGCCCGCACGGGCGAAGACGGCACGGGTCTTTTCGCGGCAGGCTGCGCGTTCTTCTTCGTCGAGCACGTCCCATTCGCGGCGCGAGAGTCCCATGACGGAGGAGCCCTCGACGATGCCGACGGGAATGACGCCCGCGGCGAGCGCTTCTTCGATGTCGGAGACGGTGTCGCCCGCCTTGAGAACGCGCGTGACGGACTTGACGCCGAGTACCTTCATGTTCTTGAAGATCATGAAGGGCCAGGGTCGGCCGTAGCCGCCCGTGTCTTCGGCCGTCATGACGGCGTCGGGCGCGTAGCCCGCGGCACGCGCCGCGGGTTCGACGACGTCCATCATCGCACGGGTAAAGCCCGTCGTGCTCCCGATCTTGATGCCGAGCGCGCGCAGTTCCGCGACGCATTCGAGGAGCCCCGGCTTCGGATCGCAGTGTCGGTCGAGAACGGCCATGAGCGCGGGTTCGAACCGCTCGTAGACGGCTTGCGCGTCGGCTTCCGTAGGGTCCGTGCCGCGGACGTTGCGCCAGCGGTTCGCCACTTCGGGCATGGCAAGCATCGTACGGATGTGGTCGATCTTGAGCATCCCCATCGGGGCACGCGTTTCGTCTTCGGTCACGTCGACGCCGAACGTACGAAAGGCTTCCTGAAAGGCGGAAACGGGCGACAAGCTTCCGAAGTCGACCGTCGTGCCGGCCCAGTCGAAGATGACGCATTCAATGCGAGACATGTGTGATTCCTTTGTGTGTTGTCGGGTTTTGCGGGGCGGAACGCATCAGGCGCGGCACGAGGCCGCGTACTTCGAGAAGAGTTCGAGGATCGCTTCGACGTCCTCGGCGTAGATTTCCCCGATGTTGCCGAGACGGAAGCTCGGGCGTTCGGTGAGCTTCCCGGGATAGATCACGTAGCCCTCACGCTTCAGCGCCGCGTACATGTCGGCGAACGAAAAGTCGTCCGACGGGTAGAAGAAGGTCGTGATGATCGGTCCCTGGTGTTCGGGCGTCACGTAGGCCGTAAAGCCGAGCTTTTCCATCCCTTCGCGCAGACGACGGTTCATTTCGGCGTAACGCTTCCCGCGGGCGGCGACGCCGCCCTCGGCTTCGAGTTCGAGGAGTGCCTGATGGAAGGCCGCCACGACGTGCGTGGGCGAGGTGTAGCGCCACTTGCCGCCGTCCTTCTCCAGGGTTGCCCACTGGTCGTAGAGGTCGAGCGAAAGCGTGCGGGCGTTGCCCTTCGAGGCTTCGAGCACGGTTCTCTTCACGATGACGAAGGAAAAGCCCGGGACGCCCTGAATGCACTTGTTGGCCGAGGAGACGACGACGTCGAGGTCGAGCCCCGGGACGTCTATGTCGACGGCGCCGAAGGAGCTCATCGCGTCGACGATCATCGTGCGACCCGCCGCCTTCACGACGCGGGCGACGGAGGCGATGTCGTTCAAAAGGCCCGTCGTCGTTTCGTTGTGCACCATCGAAACCATCGTCACTTCGGGGTGTGCGGCCAGGTGCGCCTCGACCGCCGCGGCGTCGGGGCTTTCGGCCCAGTCGAATTCGAGCGCGGTGTGCGCGATGCGGTGACGGGCGAGTATTTCACACATGCGCTTCGAGTAGGCGCCGTTGACAAGGACGAGCACGTGGTCGTTCGCGCCGGGCAGCGAACTCAGCACGGATTCGACGCCGAACGTGCCCGAGCCCTGCATGAGGACCGCCGTGTAATCGTCGTCCGCGTGCGCGATTTTGAGAAGACGCGAGCGGATGTCCTGCGTCATCGACTTGTAGTCGTCGTCCCAGGTGCAACGGTCGACGAGCATCGCTTCGCGCACCGTGAGGGTGGTGGTGAGGGGGCCGGGGGTAAGAAGCTTGTAGGTATTGGGATCGCGCATGACGCTTGAAAAAGAAGAAAAAAACGAACGAAAAGAAAAAACGGGAAAAAAGCGGCCCGGCGCGCGTACGCCGGGCGGCACGGCTCCGTGAGGCGTTATTCGCCTTTCACGAGCTTCTGGTGCTTCTGAAGGAGTTCGACCGTGAGGGGTTCGGAGAAGCTCGCGGGATGCGCGGGCTTGTTGTCGGCCGTCACGGTTTCACCCTTGTAAAGAGCGACCGGGTAGTAGGTGAGGAGTTCGGTGCGGCCGAATTTCACGATCGTTTCGACCACCTTGCGGGCGTTGGGGTTCGTTTTGTCGCCCTTGTCGACCACGGCCGCGGCTTCGTAGAGCGTGAAATTCCCTTCTTTCGGGTCGACGTAGTCGACGGGAAGGCCCTTCGCCTTGTCGGCTACGGCCTGGTGGCGCAGACCGAAGCCCACGGCCACTTCACCCGCGCGGATCTTCTTCAAGGGGGCCGAGCCCGACTTTTCAAGATGCGCGCCCGCGTTCTTTTCGATCTGACGGATCACGGCCGCGCCGGCTTCTTCGCCCTTGGCGGCGATCATCGCCTGGGTCATCAGCCAGGAGGTGGAAGAACCCGTGATGTCGGGCACCGAGATGTGACCCGCATAGACGGGATCGGCGAGCTCTTCGATCGAGGTCGGGGCTTTGAGGCCGTCGGCCTTGAGCACTTCGGTATTCACGAAGAGCGCTCCGCAGTTGCCGAGAATCGGCGCGTAGTAGTCCGGCACGGGCGAGAGCGTTTCGACCGCAAAGCCGAGGGGTGCGAACATCGACTTCTGTTTCTGGAGCGATTCGAGGTAGTACGTGCTGATCGTGACGACGTCGGCTTCGATGGCCTTGCCTTCGGCGACGAGCTTGCCGCCCAGTTCCGAGGTGCCGAAGCCCTGCATCAGGTAGGCGCCCTTGAGACCGTTTTTGTCGAGGGCGTTTTTCATCGCCTGTTGCGCTTCTTCGTCGGCGTTCGTGTAGATGACGACGGGCGCGGCTTCGGCGGTCTTTGCGACCGCTTCCGGAGCGTTCTTCGTCGTGTCGGCGTTGTTGCAGGCGGAAAGTCCCAGAACAACCGAAGCGAGAAGGGTCGTGCGGGCAACCGTGGAAAGCGTGGTCATGGTGTGTTCCTTTTGAGAGGAAATGAGGGGTTTCGAACGACGTGCGTTCGCGGTTTCGGGTTAATGCGAGTGCCGGGCGGAACGTTCGGCCAGACGGTCGAGAATGAGTTTCGCGACGACGTTCGTGAGGAAAATGAGGAGCGACAGCACGAAGATCGCATCGAACCGTTCGTAGTACTGAAGCTCTTTGATTCGGGTCGTGAGCACCATCGTGCGGGTGCTCGTCAGGAAGACGATCGCCGAGATCGTCACCATCGAATTGATGAAGTAGGTTTCGAACATCTGGATGAGCGTCGTTTTCGCATTCGGCACGAGAATGCGCAGCACGCTCTTCAACCAGGTGTCGCCCATCAACTGCGCGGTCGTCTCCCACCGCGCGTTCATCTTCGAGAGCGCCGTCGTCGACATGAGGTAGGGCGTCGCGAGAAAGTGCACGAGGTTGGCGAGAACGAGAACGGCAAGAGTGTTCTGCAGGGGCGTGCCGCTGAAGGCGAAGAGGTAGCCGACGCCGAGCACCATGCCGGGAAGGGTCGAGGTGAGGATCGCAAATCCGTCCATCGCCGTGCGGCAACGATCGGACAGATCCGAACGTGCTCGGATCATCCCGGCCGTAAATGCGACGAGCGTTCCGATCGCGGCGGAAACGAGCGCCACACCGATCGAGCGGAGGTAGAGGGGCCAGACATCGCCCTCGAAGAGGACGTTCTTTACGTGCTCCAGGGTGAAGACGGGCTTGTAAGGCCAGAATTCGACGAACGGCACGACGAAGATCACCGCGAAGATTGCAAGGAGTACGAAGCCGATCGCGGCAAAATAGAGGAGAACAAGCGCGTCGCGCAGCCGGTTTTCAACGGGCGCCGCGTCGGAAATCTGGTTGTAGCGGAAGTTGAGCCGGTCGGCGCGTTTCAATAGAAGGACGGCCGCAGCGGAGGGAACGAGCATCGAAATCGCGATCACCGCTCCCGCGCCGAAGTCGGGCACGGCACCCATCATGGTCGAATAAAGCGCCGTGGCGATCACTTCGTATTCACCCGCAATCGAAACGGGAATGCCGAAGTCGGTGAAAGCGAGGAAAAACGCGAGAACGAACGCGGACACGCAGGCGCCGAGCGTCGGGCGAAGGGCCGTCTGCCAGAAGGTGCGCAGGGGGGAGTCGCCCATGACGCGCGAGACGATCACGAAGCGTCGGTCGACGTAGCGAAAAGCGTTGTAGAGAACAAGGAAAGCGGGCGGGAGCGTGTAGACGATGTCCGTGATGAGGAGTCCCCAGAAGCCGTAAATCGAGAAGGGGAGCTGCCCCACCAGTTGGCTCACGAGTCCCATGCGGCCGAACGAATAAATGACGGCAAAGCCGTACGTAATCGAGGGCAGGAAAAGCGGCAGAAGAAGGACGACGTGCATCAGGCGCTTCACCTTCGGGTGGACGTTCGAAAACGTGAGCCCGTAGGCTGCGAAAAAGGCGATCGCGGCCGAGCACAGGGCCGCAAGGCCCGCGACGAGAAAACTGTTGCCGATCATCTCGCGGAAGGCGGGCTTGGCAAGGAGCGTCGTCCAGTGCGAGAGCGTGAAGGCGCCGTCCTTCATCACGGACTGCCAGAAGACGGTGCCGATCGGGTAAAGGAGTGCGCCCCCGAGCAGAAGAACGATTGCCGCAAAGGCAATGCGGTACTCGATACGGACGGCGGGACGGGCGTCCGAACGCGCGGAGCCCGCGCCGAGAATTCCGGCAAAAGCGGTCGACATGCGACTCTCCTTAGATCGCTTTGGTACGCAGGGCGGGTGCCTGGTTGAGAGCGGGCGTCGTGCGATGGCTCGTCCCGAAGAGGCGGAAGATGTTGTCGCGCTTGATCGTGAGTTGCGAAAGGATGAAGCGGCGGATGAAGTCGTCGGCGGGGTTCGCCATGATCTCGACGGGCGACGCGAACTGCGCGATCCGGCCTTCGTTGATGACGAGGACCTTGTCGGAGAGCGTGAGCGCTTCCTCGGGGTCGTGCGTCACGATGAGAGTCGTGAGTTCGAACTGACGGGCGATCGTTTTGATGCGGTCCTTGATCGACTCTTTGATAAGCCCGTCGAGGGCCGATAGCGGTTCGTCAAGGAGCAGCAGTCGCGGCTTCATGACGAGCGTGCGCGCGAGCGCGACGCGCTGCTTCTGACCGCCCGAGAGCGAGTCGACGGACTGATCGAGGTGGCGGCGAAGACCGAGAAGATCGATCAACTCGTCCACTTCCTCGGGGCTCGAACGGTCGGGAAAGTTCCGCAGACCGTACGTGATGTTTTCGCGGGCGTTGAGGTTCGGGAAAAGCGCGTAATCCTGAAAGACGATGTTGAAGCCGCGCTTTTCCATCGGTACGTCGGTGAGATCTTCGCCGTCGTAGACGAGGCGGCCCGACGTGATGTCGGTGAGACCGAGAATGAGGTTGAGGAGCGTCGTTTTTCCGCAGCCCGAAGGACCGAGGATCGAAACGATCTCGCCCTTGCGGATCGAAAGATTGACGTCGGTGAGAATCGTGCGGTCGGCGTAGCGCTTGGTGATGTTCTGGAGCTCGAGCATGGGACGAAAACGATGCGTTGGTCGGAGGATTCGGTAAAACAGGGGCCATTATCGGGAGGCCTCGTAACAAAATCGTGACGGTCCGGTATCGGTTCGGTAATCCTTTCGTTAAGACGTCATGACGATTGCATGACGGGTGCGGGGACGCTCGTCGAGAGGTGCTTCGAATTGCCGAAGTGCAAGATTCCGTACCGCGGGCGGTGTGTCGGAAAGTCCGTACTGTGCGAAGATTGGAAGGATTGAACCTTTCGGGTGGCTCTCCGTTTGTAACGGAGCTCCCGGCGTCCGACGGTTCCCACAGGAGGAATTTCCAATGGACTTTGTAGAACTCGCCCGCACCCGCTACACGACGAAGCACTACAGCGGGAAAGCGATTCCGCGCGAAACGATGGAGAAGCTCTTCGAGGTGTTGCGCCTTGCGCCTTCATCCGTGAATTCGCAGCCCTGGGTGTACTTCCACGCTCGTACGGCAGAGCAGAAGGAAAAGCTCCTTCCGGCGATTCTCGACTTCAACCGCGAGCGCGTGACGCTCGCGAGCGACGTGATCGTCTTTGCGATCCGCGACGCGTATGACGAAGCGATGTTCAAGCGCGTGCTTGACAAAGAAATCGCCGACGGGCGCTATGCCGACGAGACGAAGGTCGAAGGGCTCGACGCGGGGCGTCGCCATTTCGTCGGCCTGCACTCCGAAACGCCCGAGTCGCTCCACGCCTGGGAGCAGGCTCAGAGCTACATCGCGATGGGCTTTTTGCTTGCCGCCGCGGAAAGTTACGGCATCGACTCGACCGCGCTCGAAGGGCTCGACTGCGCCGAACTCGACCGCATCCTCGACACGAAGTCGCAGGGTCTCAAGGTCGTTGCTGCCGTGAGTCTCGGGTACCGCGCCGAAAACGACTCGAATGCGACGCGTCCGAAGTCCCGTCTGGCGCTCTCCGACATTGTTCGAGAGGTGTGAATTGAGCGACGTCGAAACCCTGTTGGCGCGCATGCGTTCGCGCTACACCACCAAGCACTACGATCCCGCGCGTCGGATTCCCGACGAGCGGCTCGACGCGCTTCTCGAGGTACTGCGTCTTGCGCCCTCCTCGGTCAACATCCAGCCCTGGCACTTCTACGTCGTGCGTTCGCCCGAAGCGAAAGCGCGCCTAATGCCTTCCGTGAAAGACTTCAACGTGGAGCGCGTGCGTGACGCCGACTGCGTGATCGTCTTTGCGATCGAAAAGGACCTTACGAACCCCGCGTACCTCGACCGCCTGCTCGAAACGGAAAAGGCGGACGGGCGCTTTGCTCCGGGGGCGGCCTTCGAAGACGTCGACGCGTTACGCCGCCGTGCCGTGCTCGACTACTGTCGTACCGAGGAATCGGGCGAACGGTGGGCTTCCGAGCAGGTGCACATCGCGCTCGGCTTCGCGACGGCCGCTGCAGCCGAACTCGGGATCGACTCGACCGTTTTGGGCGGGTTGTTCTTCGAGCGCTTCGACGAAGACTTCGGTCTTCGTGCCGAAAAGCGCCGTTCGGTGGTCGCGCTTGCGCTCGGCTACCGTGCGCCCGACGACTCGAACGCCACGCGTCCCAAGAGTCGCTTCCCGAAGCAAGCGGTTGTGACGATGCTTTGAGTGAAGTAAGCGTTTGTTGACTTGAAAAGCCCCGTTTTCCTTTCGGAAAACGGGGCTTTGCTTTTCAACGGGTTGCCGAGCCTCTGCGAAGCAAGTACTCGCTTCGCTCTGGTGCATCTGAGAAAAAAACTCCGGAGCGCACGTGCGGTGCGGACTCCGGAGGTCGGACGGGATCGATGCCGATTCCCCCACCGAATTCAAATGATCGAAGGGGCCCGAGTTCGGGCCCTTTGTCGTTTCGGGACGGATGTCGGCCGTTTGATCAGAAGTTCCAGTTGAGGCCGATCATCAGTTCGGTAGCGTCGTTTTCGTAGTCCGCGTCGGCGATGCTGCGCTTCACGAGGTCGCCCGAACCGAACGAGGTGGTCGCGGCAACGTAGCCCCGAACGGTCTTCGCGAACTTGTATTCGTACGCGGCGGTAAGCACCGTCAGACGGTAGTCGGCGTCCTTGTTGTCGGCGAGTTCGCCGTCGAAGAACTGCACGCCGCCGATCACCTTGTGGGGACCCGTCACGTAGTCGGTGCCGAGCAGGAGGCTCACGCCGTCAAAGCCGCCCGAAATCCCGTCAAGACGCACGCGGGTTTCGGCATCGGGATCGACGTAGAGGTCGGAGGCGGCCACGCCCGCGGCGGAGGCCCAGCTCTTCTGGTACTGAACGCCCCAGAAGAGACGGGCGGACGGAACGAAGCGGAACCAGCCGCCCGTGCCGTAGAGCTGAGCGTCGTCGGTCACGGTGGAGCTCGTGTTGGCGCGCTGAACGTTCGCGAACGTGAAGCTCAAATAGAGGTTTTCGCCCGTGTAGTCCGTGGCGAGCGCAAGCGTGTGGTTGCGGTCCTGCCACTTTTCTTCGTCTGAAGAGTCGCCCATGCCGTAGGTGGCGCCGACCTTCCAGCCGTTCCATTGGGGCGAAATCCAGGTGATGCCGTTGTTGATGCGGCTCGTGTTCGCAAAAGTCGAACCGATCGACGCCTGCGAGTAGGAGGTGCCGAAGGGGTCGTATTTGATCAACCCCATTGCATAGGGTGCCACGGTTGACTGCACGGTACCCATGCGGCCGAGACCGAGTTCGCCGTACGCGCCCTTGACGGCGAGAATCGAGCGGCGGTTGAAGAGCTGACCTTCGGAGTCGAGCTTGCCGTCGTCGAGCGTGAAACCGTTTTCGAGGTACCCCTTCACTTCCATACCGTTCCGACGACCCGGTCTTGCGTCGCACGACCTTCGAAGCGCTGAACAGTTGGATGGCAAGTCACGCGTCGAGCTTTGCGGACCTTCTCAACGCCGTGACGGGTTTCCGCGTGAAGCTCGTCGAGGCGGACGAGGATATACGTTTGGCAGGTGATGTCTACGGAGCGGCCCTTCGCATGCAGCGCACCGAGCGGGAGATTTTCGTCGCAATGACCGAGGCGCTCGACGAACGGATCGAGGACGTGCGAGAAGCCGCGCGGCTGCGCTCGCGACGTCTCGGGGTGCCCGCGATGCGGGTCGCACACCTCTTGTGTCCTCTGCCCGACCGACGCTGGGGCCCGGGGCGCGGTCCCGAGGTGATGCGCGCCGACATCGCGCGCGTATTCGGTCGTACGGATCCGGGGTTTGCCGCCTTCGTCGAAGAGGCGCATGAAAAAGGCCGGATCAACGCTCAAACACTTCCCATGAAAGCGGGCGGCGGCTGGTGCGACAACATGCCGGCGGCGGGCGCCGTGCGCATCATCGCCAACACGTTCCCGAACGTGGCGGGCGAAGCGCAGATGACGCACCTTTTGGGCGCGGGGCATCTGCACCGGGTGCTTCAGAGGTGCAGTGCGGGCGAGCGACTCGTTCCGCTTTCGATGATCGAACTCGCCGGGAACGTCTACGAGACGTTGCTCGTTCGCGGGCTCGAAGCGGAAGCGGCCGCTTCCGGAGACGAGGCGGAGGAGCCGCTCTTGTGGCTGATGTTGCAACGCATTTCGAATCTGCTCCTTGCGGTCTCGACCCGGCACCGACTTCTTGCGCGCATTTACCGCGAGCGGGGCGACCGGGTGCTTTCGGCGGCGGAATTGAATGTGCTTTCGGACGAAAGCTGGCGGCACTATTTCGGCGATTCGACCTTGGAGACGGATCGTTACATTTGGGTCCACAAGCCCCATTTTTACCGGCAGGGGACCCTCTTTTACGACTGGCAGTACGTGTTGGGATTCCTCGTCTCGAATCTCGTGGCGCGTCGCCTGCGCGAACTCGAAGATCCCGAGGCGGGACGCCGCGCGTTGGAGGCGATGTGGCTCGATGCGGGGTCTTCGACGATGCGGGAACTCCTCGTGCGGCATGCGGCCGTCGGACGGGCGGCGGGGCTCGACCCGAGATCGCGCGCTTTTTGGCACGAAGCGCTCGACGAGGCGCTCACGCCCGTGGCGCGTTATCGGGCGTTCCTCGAAAAACGCGAAGCGCGTGTGCCGAGCGGTCCTTGAGCCTGTTCGCACGCCGACGACCGAAAGCATCGCTTCCCGACAGCTCGTCGATCGCCTTCGAAGCACTCGGGCGTGCGCCCCTCCATTTGCTAAACTCGGGCTCGTTCGGGCTCGGTTCGATTCGGCCCGATTTTCGCCCGATTCGGACGGGAGCTCGTGCTTTGCGGCTTCCTCGAGCCGGGTGTTTCGAACGTTTTTCCACCATTCTGTGTGAGCTTATCTCCCATGCTTCGGACCGTTTTCTCTCCTTCGGAACGTCTTGCCCCGTTGGCGGCCGCGCTTGTCGTTGCGGCGGAATGCCTGATGTCGGCGAACGTCGCCGCGCTTGAAGTCACCGACATGCGCTCGAAGCTCGTGCCGCCCCCCGAAGCGCAGCCCGAGCGGCCCGATCCCTCCGACGAGGAGCTCGAGCGTCGCGAACGCGCGGCCGCCGAGGCGCAGGACGTGCTTGAAGATCACACGTTTTACGACGCGTGGAAGGGCGAAGGCCGCATCCGTACGGTGGACGAAGCCGAAGAGGTCATCAAGAAGGGCGAGCGCGAACTCGCCAGGATCAAAAAAGCGGTCGACGACGTGCGGCTTCACTGCTACGAGAAGTTCCTCGTCAACCGCTGCATCGATCAGGCCAAGCGTTTGAGTTACGAACGCGAGCGCGAAGTGCGTCGTTTGATGACGCGCGCGCAGGACGTCGTGCGTACGGCCCGAAACGCAGAACTCAAAGCCGAACGTGCGGCCGAAGCCGCCAAACCCGCGCCCGAACCCGTGACGCTCCCGAAGCCCCTCTTGAAGGAGCCCTCCGAGCCGATCGAATTCGTCCCGCGCGAACGCAAGGCGCCCTCCGAACCGGTGCGTGTGGCGCCCAAGACCCCGAAGGCTCCGTCGGAGCCTCTCTCGATTGAACCGAAGACGCCGAAGGCCCCGTCCGAGCCTCTCTCGATCGAGCCGAAGACGCCCGAGTCGGAAGCCGCAACGGACGAGCGCGCGCGTCTTGAAAGCGAAAACGAGGCGTACTACAACGCCAAGCAGCTCGAAGCGAAAAAGCGCATGGACGAGGCGGAAGCCACGGCCGCAAAGCGTCGCGCCGAGCGCGAAGCCAAGCAAAAGAAGTTCGAAGAAAGTCTGAAGGAGCGCGAAGCCGCTCAACAACGCTACGAAGAGCGCCGCAAGTCGCAGGACTCCGGCCTCGCGCAATTCTTCTGAAGGACGATGCCGTGAAAGACGAACCGCTCTTGTTCGACCCGAAACGGTCGCTTGCCGACCGCGTCGCCGCGACCTTTGCTCCGAACGGACCGCTTGCGCGCAAGACGCAGGGCTTTTCGGCGCGAGCGGGTCAGGTCGAATTCGCGCTGGCCGCAGCCGAAGCACTGGAGAAGAAAAGCACGCTCATCGCCGAAGCGGGTACGGGTACGGGGAAAACCTTCGCGTACCTGACGCCCGCACTGCTCTCGGGTGCGACCGTGATCATTTCAACGGCCGGCAAGCCCCTTCAAGATCAGCTTTTCAAAAAAGACATTCCGATCCTCTCTCGCGCGCTCGGCCTCAACGTGCGCGCCGCAGTCCTCAAGGGGCGTTCGAACTACGTGTGCCTGCACCGCCTGAAGCGCGTGCGCGAAGAGGGGCTCCTGCCCGAGCGGGATTCCTATGAAAAGCTCCGCAAGATCGAACGCTTTGCGGAAATCACGAAAACGGGCGACAAGGCGGAACTTACCGACGTCCCCGAAACGGACCGGCTCTGGCCCTATGTGACGAGTACCCGGGAGAATTGTCTCGGGTCGGAACGCTGTCCTCACTACGAAGAGTGCTTCGTGAAGCTCGCGCGCGAAAAAGCGCTTGAGAGCCAGATCGTCGTCGTCAACCATCACCTCTACCTCTCGTCGATGGCGATGAAGCGCCAGAGCGAGAACAAAATCGACGGCATGTTGCCCGCCGCGCAGCTCACGGTCTTCGACGAAGCGCATCAGCTCCCGCAGATCGCCACGGATTTCTTCGGGACGAAGTTTTCCACCTATCAGCTCCAGGACATTGCCTCGGAAGCGCGCCAGTACGGCGAAGCGTACCTGCGCGACGGCGCAAAGTGGTCGAACCTCTACGACGACGTCGTGAAGCATGTCTACGATCTGCGTCTCGCGGTGATGGAAATCGGTCTCGTCGAAGGCGACCGGAAATCCGTGCAAACGATCGAACGCTTCCATGAGCTTCGCGCTCCGTTCAACGAGGCGGTGAAGGCTTTCGAGCGTCTCGGCAACGCGTTTGAAGCGAACAAGGGCCGCAACGACGAAGTCGACACGCTCTACGAATACTGGAAGACGGTCTATGCGGAGTGCGAGCGCTGGCAGAAGTTTCTGAAAAAAGCGGAAAAAGCCGAGAAGGCGCAACAAAACGCGAAGGCCGAGTCGGAAAATCCGGCGTCCCTCTCCGAAACCGAACCCGCGACGGACGCTCCCGCCGACGGCCCCTCGAAAGGCATGATTCGCTGGGTCGAAGTGCTCCAAAACGGCGTGCGTTTCAACGAAACGCCGCTCTCCTTTTCAAACGAATTCCGCGAAATGCGCGAGGCCGAAGGCGGCGCCTGGGTCTTTACGTCCGCGACGCTTTCGGCCGGGGGGAATTTCAAGCACTACCTCATGGAGGTGGGCCTTCCGCCCGAGACGCCCGCGCACAGCTGGGAGAGCCCCTTCGTCTATTGGGAGCAGGGGTGCTTTTATCTTCCGAACCTGCCCGCTCCCGCGAACAACACGCTGGAACACGCGGGACGCGTGGTCGAGGCCGCCTGGCCCCTCATCAACGCGGCGGGCGGTCGGACGTTCGTTCTCTGCACGTCGCTTGCGGCCGTGAACCGCGCGGCCGATCTTCTCGAAGCAAAGTTGAAGGCGAACCGCAGTCCCTGGCCGTTGCTCGTTCAGGGAGAGATGCCGCGCGCGACCCTCATCGAAGAGTTCCGTCGCCGCGGGAACGCGATTCTCGTGGGCTCGATGAGCTTCTGGGAAGGGGTCGACGTGCGCGGCGACGCGTTGTCGCTCGTCGTCATCGACAAAATCCCCTTTGCTCCGCCCGACGACCCGATCACGACGGCGCGTTGCGACGCGATCCGCGCCTCGGGCGGCAATCCCTTCTTCGAATATTCGCTCCCCGAGGCGATCATCGCCTTGAAGCAGGGAGCGGGGCGCCTCATCCGCTCGGAAACGGACCGCGGGGTCTTGATGCTCTGCGACAGTCGCGTTGCGGAAAAGCCCTACGGGAAGCGCATCCTCAAAAGTCTCCCCGACTTCTATCGCACGCGTCGCGCGGAAAAGGCGATCGAATTCTTCCTCAATCCAACCGCCTACTACGAGGGGCTTTACCACTAAAGCCCGAAAGAAATCGCCCGAGTCGGCCGAGCCGCTCGGGCGATTTCTTGCCGGTCTTCGGTCCTTCAAGCCTCGGCACCCGGCCGACGAAGGACGGCTACGGCCTCCAGGTGAAAGGCCCCGGGGAAGAGGTCGACGGGCGTGACGGATTCGAGTTCGAACCCGAACGCCGAGAGGCGCTTCACGTCGCGCACGAGCGTTTTGGGATTGCACGACACGTAGACCGCGTCCGTGATCGGAAGCTTTGCAAGGGTCGCCGGCACCGAGTCGGCCAACCCTTTGAAAGCGGGGTCGAACACGGCTTTGGTCGGCGCTCGCTCAAGCGTCAGGCGCGGGAGCACCGTTTCGACGGGACCCGCCTCGAAACGAACGTTTGCAAGGCCGTTGCGTTTCGCGTTCGCGCGTGCCGCTTCAACCGACGCTTCGACGAGTTCGACCCCCGTCACCCGGCCTTCGGGACCGACAGCCCGCGCAAGGACCGAACTGATGGTCCCGACCCCGCAATAAAGGTCGAGCACCGCGTCCCCGGGCGAGAGACGGAGCGCTTCAAGTGCTGCGCCGTAGAGGACGGGCGTCTGAAGAGTGTTCACCTGCAGAAAGGTTTCGGGCCGCACTTCGAAGGTGAGACCGAGAAGATCCGCCTCGACCGCACCCCGCCCGCAGAGAACGGTCGAAGCGCCGGGCTCGAACGAGAGAAGCGCGTTCCCCGGGCGCGTGTTGCGGTGCGCGACGAGCGACACCCCGTCGGGAAGGGCGGAAATCAAGGTGCGTGCGATCCGCTCGAATTCGGGAGACCTCTCGGGCGGGAAGTCGTTCACGACGAGCACGGCGAGACCTCGAATGTCGGAAGAGGCTTCGAGCGAACCGAATCGTGCGCCGTCCCGCATCAAAAGGGCGCGCAACGCTCCCTTTTCCTCGGCTTCGTCGTAGAGATCGAGCCCGGCCGCAAGCGTCGCCCGCGCCAAGGCGCGGGCCGTGCGCTTCATCCAGTCGGGCGACTGCGGGCAGTCTTCCGCGGGCACCACGCGGTGGGAGCGCGCTTCGAAAAAGCCGAAACGGCGTTCGGTCGTTCCGTCGTTCGGAAGGTCGACCGGATAGAGAATCGCCTTGTTGCGAAAGCCCGCGAGCTTTTCAAGGTCGTGCCCGAGCACGGGTCGGAGAACTCGTGCGGCATCGAACCCGGCCTCCTCGAGCGTATCGACGAGGAGCGCCTTCGTTTTGAGTTCGAGCTCGGTCGCGTAATCGATGCGAGCGAGCGGGCACCCGCCGCAAAGCCCCGCGAGCGCGCAACGCGGGTGTTCGGGATCTACGCGGTGGGCGCTCTCTTCGAGGATCTCGAAGCGGTCCGCCAGACCGAAGCGCCCGCCCGGAGCGGGTTCGGTCCAGCGTGCGGCGACGCGGTCTCCGGGGAGTGCACCGGAAACGAGCACGGAGGGGCCGCGTTCGGAGCAGGCGAGGCCCGCTCCCGAAGGATGGAGACCGGTCACGAGAAGCGTTTCGTCGAATTGACGACGCTCGGGGGCGCGATGAGGTTTTTTCACGAAAGTTCGGAAGTGATCAAAGAAAAACGGACGGTTCCTTGCGCGCGAGATTCGCTTCGCGAATCGCCGCCATGCGTTGGGCGACGGCGGAGCGCACGGGCTCGGGGAGGTCGCGCGCGCCTTCGGGACAGGAGGCCATGCAGGCGCGGCAAAGAATGCATTCCTCGGGCTCCGTCACCGCAAAGGAGAGCGGATCGATGATGTCCTGCGGGCAGTGCGCGGCGCATTCGCCGCAATGACGGCACCGCTCGGGGTGGGCGAGAACGGGTGCGGCCGGGGTCGGGAGGTAGGGGCGCAACGGCGCATTTTCGTCCCCGGGAAGCTTGATCGCAAGACCGTTAAGGTCGTCGCCCGCAACGGACGCGAGTTTTGCGAGAACGTCGCGCGCAAAGGCTTCAATTCGAGCGCGGTCGTTCGCGTCGGGACGCCCCTCGCCGAGTTCGGGACACTGGCTGTGTTGCGCGATGAAGGCGGCGGCCGCCGTCGTCACGAAACCCCGACCGCTGAGAATGCCCGAGAGCTCCCGCAGGGTGTCGTCGTATTCGCGGTTGCCGTAGACTGCCACGGGAACGGCCAGAGCGCCTTCACCCGAGAGGGCGTCGAGATTTTGCATCGGAAGCGCGACGCGCCCGTAGTAGGAGGGAACGCAGATGAAAACGAGGTCCCCCGCCCCGAAGGTGCGGCGTTTGCGGCGCGCTTCGAAAGGCGTGAGATTGATTTCCTCAAGCGGAATGCGCGAGGAACGCAACGCCGAGAGAAGCATGCGGGCAACGCGGCGCGTGCCGCCCGTCGGGGAGAAGTAGACAATCGAAATGCGCTCGGGGGTCACGGCGGAGCTCCTTCGAAGAGAAAAAACGGGGAAAAACGGGAACGCGGTCGGATTCCCGTCGGGTTCCTATTGTACGGGTGCGCGCGGGACCGGGCCCGATGCTTCTCAAGCTGCTTCTTTCCCGTCAGAAGCCGGCGAATAGACTCGCCGACGGTTCCGCCAGAAGCCCGAGCGCGCCGAGGCCGAGCGACGGGAGCAACCCGAGCAGGCGCCCGCGAAGCGCGGCGCGCAGCCGCCGATCCTCTCTACAGCGCTTCTCGGACGAAAGCTCGAATGCTCGGTACCGTGCGGCCACCGCCCGGGCGGCGACGCCTGCCGCCGCTCCGCGCAGGAGCGCTCCGAGGAGAAGGACCGTTCCCGCATTGCGGGCCGCAAGAAACCCGAAGCGTACGAAGCGGTCGGCCGAATCGGTGTCCGAAAGGATAACGGCGACGAGCGCGTGCCCGAGCGCGACGGCAAGTCCCCCGAGGCCGAGCGCGATCCAGAAGGTGCGGTGCGCCCGCCATTCGTAGGCGAGCGTGCGCTCGAACATCGCGGCGGACGAGTCGTCCGCACCGTTCACGCGCGAATCGACGGGATCGGTGGTCGGCGTCATGTCAAAGTCCCGTTACGATCTCCGCCGCGTCTCGCAGGAGCCCGAGCCCGAAGAGGACGAAGACGACCCCCGCCGCCCCGTCGATCGCGCGGGCCGCCCGGCGGTAGCCGCGCTGCAGGCTCGGCAACCCGAATACGAGTGCGACGAACGCAAACCACGCGAAGGTTTCCGCCAACACGAGGGCGAGCACCGCGCCCTTTTGTGCGGTGTCGAGTCCCGCGGACGCAAAGGAAGCGAAGACGCTTGCAAAATAGACGACGGCCTTTGGGTTGGCGAGATTCGTGAAAAGACCGAAAAGAAAGGGCGTGCGTTCGCGCGGGTGCGTGGAAGCGGTCGTATCGGAAGTTTCGCGCGTATCGGACGCCTCGTTCTCCGTCGTACCGACGTCGGCCGACTTTTTCCGAAGAAGCCCCCGCAGAAGTCCCGCGCCCATCCACGTGAGGTACGCGCCGCCCGCGGCCATAAGGAGGTTTTCGAGCACGGGGGCCGCTTCGAAAAGGAGATGAATGCCCGCAAGCGACAAACTCGCCCACACGCAACAGCCCGCCGTGATGCCGAGAACACCCGAGAGCGCCGCGGTGCGCGAGGAGCTGATCGCCGTGCGCGTCACGAAAAAGAAGTCGGGTCCCGGGAGCATCAGGGCAAGGAGATGAACGACGAAAATTTTTAGAAAAAACGCACTCATAACCGTGTCGGCGGGCTCGCGTGTACGTTTGCGGCGAGCCGTTTCGCCGCCTCCTTTCGAAACACAAGCAATATGACAGAATCGGACGTCAGCCGTTTTGATGCGGCTCGCCCCCGAGCGAGGGCGCGGGGGCGAGGTTAAGTGAGAGTGATCTCAAGAGCTCTCGGCAAACATCCGTTGGCATGCGGACGAGCGCTCGGATCACCGGGTGAATCCGCCGAAAACAGACGGATTCACGAAAAGGGAACTCAGAGGCTTCCCAGGGCGACGATCAGCACGAAGATGGGCGAGAAAAAGCCGATCAAAAAGCGCGTGAGCTTCAAAAGGCCGGGCGAGAGCGTGCGGGCCGTCTGCAGTTCGGCCGCGGTCGTCTTCCAGGCCACCCAGGCGGCCGCGATCGCGATCCCGAAGGTCGAAAGCGGCATCCCGACGTTCGACGTCAGGTAGTCGAGGAGGTCGAAGAAGTTCTTGCCGAAGAACGTGATGTCGCTCCAGGCGCCGAAGGAGAGCGTCGCACCGAGCCCCACCACGGCCGCGCCGACCGTCGTCGCGACGATCGCGTTGCGGCGCGAGAGCATGAGTTCCTGATTGAGAAGCGACACGCACGCTTCCATCATCGAAACCGACGACGTGATGGCCGCAACGAGGAGGCACACATAGAAGAAAACCGCAAAGAGCTGACCGAAGGGCATCTGCGCGAAGATGGCGGGCATCGTCACGAAGGTGAGCCCCGGACCCGCGGTCGGGTCGAGGTTGAAGGCGAAGACGGCCGGCATCACCATGAGGCCGCCGAGAATCGAAGAGAGAATCCCGAGAAACGCCACCCAACCGACCGAGGACGGCAGGTCGGCCTTCGGATTGAGGTACGACCCGTACGTGATCATCGTCCCGGCACCGAGCGAGAGCGAGAAGAAGCAAAAGCCCATCGCGTTGAAAAGCGCCGTCGAATTGAAGTCTTCCCAGCGGGGCATGAAGAGGTATTCGACCCCGTTCCAGCCGCCCGGAAGCGTCACGCCGCGCACGATCAGAACGAGCATCAGCACGAAAAGCGAGGGCATGAGCACCTTGGCGATGCGTTCGATCCCTTCTTCGATGCCGCGCAGGACGACGAAAGCCGTAAAGAGAAGGAAGACGAGCAGATAGGCGTAGGAAAGCGGCCCGTTCGAGACGAAGGCGCCGAAGTAGTCGCCGAGTTTTGCGGCGTCGGCGATGATCCCGTCACCCGTGAGGGCGTCGATCGTGTACTTGATGCACCAACCGCCTACCGTCGAATAGAAGGAAAGGATCAAAAAGACCGTAAAGACCCCGACGCCGCCGAAAAACCCCCAGGGCTTGCCGCAGACTTTGTTGAGACTCCCCACCGCACCGCGACGGCCTGCGCGACCCATGGCAAATTCCGCAATGAGGAGCGCCACGCCCACGGTGAGCGTGAAAAAGATGTAGGGGAGCATGAAGACGGAACCGCCGTTCGTTCCCGCCATATAGGGGAATTTCCAGATGGCCCCGAGACCGACCGCGGAACCCGCGCTCGCGAGGATGAAACCGAGGCGCGACCCCCAGCCGGCCGTACTCGCAGTATCAGACATGAAGTGTTTCCTCAATAAGTGTGGTTGTCGTCGAGCCTCGGATCCGCCGGGTCGAAGCGTTTCTCGCGGCGGGCGTCGTTCGAAGAACGCCCGAAGAGCACCCCGTCGACGCGTCGGGAATGTCGAACGGGGAAAAGCCGCGGGAAAACTGGAGGAGTCGGGGCAGGAAAAGGGAGTTCGCCGAGTGCTCGCGACGAACTCCCTTCAATGAGTGTACCTTTCCGCCCGACCTGATCCCTAAGCGATAGCAATTAGCGGCTTTGTGCGGATCGGCGCGGATCGGTGCGGTGGATGGCGGGAATTTTCCGCCTTAAAAAAGTCCGATCGCCTTCGCAGTGACGACGATGATGACGATCGGAGAAAAGACCACCATCACGATGCGCAGGAAGGTGAGATAGCCCGCCGAGCGCCAGAAACCCGCCTCGGTGCCCGTGCGGAGCTCCTGCTCGATCTTCGGCCACGCGGCCCAACCCGCCGCGAGCGCGATCCCGAGGCAACCGATCGGCATGCCGATGTTGGAGGTCGCGTAGTCGAAGAGGTCGAAGAAAGTTTTCCCGAAGAACGTCACGTCCTTCAAGGGGCCGAAGGAGAGCGCCGAGAGGATCCCGAGCACGCCGAGCGTCGTGCCCACGAGCATGACGGCGTTGCGACGCGTGAAGCCCCATTCGTCGACAAGGTACTGCGTGGACATTTCGAAAATCGAAATGGCCGAGGTGAGCGCGGCAACGAAAAGGCACAGGTAGAAGGCCACCGCAAAGAGGTCGCCCATCGGCAACTGCCCGAAGACGGCGGGCATCGTTGCGAAGGTGAGCCCCGGACCCGCATCGGGTGAAAGCCCGAAGGCGAAGACGGCCGGCATGATCATGAGGCCGCCGAGGATCGACGAAAGGATCGCGAGAAACACCACCCAGGCGGTCGACGTGGGAATGTTGACGCGCGAGGAGAGGTAGCTCCCGTAGTTCATCATCGAGCCCGAACCTACGGAAAGCGAGAAGAAGGCAAACCCCATCGCGTTCAAAAGCGCTTCGCCCGTAAAAGCCGAGGGATCGGGCGTAAAGAGAAAGCGTATGCCGTCGAACGCCCCGGGCAACGTCAGCCCGCGCACGATGAGCACGCACATGAGGATGAAAAGGAGCGGCATGAGGACTTTGCTCACGCGCTCGATCCCCTTTTCAACGCCGCAGAGGACGACCCCGGCCGTCGCCGAAAGGAAAACGACGTGGCAGAGCACGGGAAGCGTACCCGCCGAGGCGAAGGCTTCGAAAGCGGAACGCATGGCGCTCGGGTCCGTGACGGCGCCGTTGCCGACCATCGCCTGCGCGAGGTAGTAGACGCACCAGCCGCCCACCACGGAGTAAAAGGCGAGAACGAAGTAGCCCGTGGCGACCGAAATGAGCCCGAAGGGCGCCCAGGAACGCCCGGCAAGTTTCGCGTACGCCGTGGCGGCGCCGCCCTTGGCGCTTCGGCCCATTGCCATTTCGCCGATCAGGAGCGCAAGCCCGATCGTGAGCGTAAAGAAGACGTAGGGAAGGAGAAAAACGGAACCTCCGTTCGTGCCCGCCATATAGGGGAACTTCCAAATGGCTCCGAGACCGACGGCCGAGCCAGCGCTCGCAAGGATGAAACCGAGACGCGAGGTCCAAACGGATCTCGACGCCGAGGGGGATGCGTCCATAGTTTTTCTCCGAATTTCGATATGTCGATGGAAAAAGCGGACGACGTAGGAGCCGTCCGCTTCGTTAGAGGGTTGAGGATCTTCGGGAGCCGCAAAACGAAGCGGCTTGCTGCTCCCGGGAATGCTCGGGCGTCGGGAATCTCGACGCCCTTGCGTTCTTTTGTTTACATAAGGCCCGAAACGAGCACCGCGAGAACCAGGAGCGGCGAGACGACGAGCATCATCACGCGCAACCACAGGAACCAGCGGTTCGAGCGCGGTACGTCGCCCGCGATGTCCTGCGAAACCTTGGGCCAGCACCACCAACCCGCAAGGACCAGAATTACGAGGCCTCCGACGGGCAACGACAGGTTGCTCGTGAAAAAGTCGAAGAGGTCGAAGAAATTCCGGTCGAAGAATTTCACGTCCGAAAGAAGGCCGAACGAGAGGCACGGCAACGCGCCCACGATCGCGAGTGCCACGGTCGAGAGCACCGCCGCGCTCGGGCGCGAGAGCTTCTTCTCGTCGACGAGGAATGCCACCAGAATCTCGATCATCGAGACCGACGAAGTAACTGCCGCCACCACGATGCAGAGGTAGAACATGATCGCGAAGATCTGCCCGAAGGGAATCTGCGCGAAGACGGCGGGCATCGTGATGAAGGTGAGCCCGGGGCCCGCGGTCGGGTCGAGACCGAACGCGAAGACGCTCGGCATGATCATGAGGCCGCCGAGGAGGCTCGCGATGACGCCGAGGAACGCAATCCAGAGGCAGCCCGAGAGGAGGTTCGTCTTGCGGTCGAGGTACGACCCGTAGGTGAGCATGCAACCGCACCCGACGCAAAGCGAAAAGAACGTGAAGCCCATCGCGGCAAGAAGCCCGTCGAGCGTGAAGGCGTCGGGATCGAACTTGAAGAGGAATTCGACGCCCGCCATCGCTCCGGGGAGCATGAGGCCGCGCACGATGAGAACGAGCATCATCACGAAAAGGAGCGGCATGAGGATTTTGCTCACGCGCTCGATCCCCTTCGTCACGTCAAGCGCGACGATAAGGCCGTTGATGAGCAAAAAGAGCCACTGAAAGCCAAGCGCGGTGACGGGATTCGCCGTGAGTTCTTCAAAGTGCGCCCCGAGCTGGCTCTGGTCGGTGATGAGGCCCGTTCCCGTCAGCGCTTCGCAGAAGTACGCGATCGTCCAGCCGCCGATGGCGGAATAAAAGCAAAGGACTAGAAAGCCCGTCAGCACGCCCAAATACCCGGCCGGTACGAAAATCGGACCGCCGAGACGACGATAGGCCGTGACGATGCCGCCGCGGCCCGTACGCCCGAGGGCGATTTCCGCAACGAGCAACACGAGCCCCACCGTGAAGGTGAGCAACACGTAGGGAAAGAGAAAGACCGAGCCTCCGTTCGTCCCGGCCATGTAGGGGAACTTCCAGATGGCTCCGAGACCGACGGCCGCGCCGGCACTGGCCAACACGAAGCCGATGCGGCTCGTCCAGGTTTTGCGTTCTTCGAGCGACATGGTGTGGATTTCGATTGGGGGTTGAAAAAAAAGAAGGAGGTCCGAAAGCGGCCTTTTGAGGCCGCAAGCGACCGTCCTTCAAACTATTGTAGGGGGCAAACGTGCGAAAGGGACGAAAAGGCGGGCTCGGGGTGCCCGTACCATCGATATTTACCCGACGTGCCGTAAAGCCCCGCCGTTCACGGCGGGGATATAAGGCACCCG
>CAJLHF010000016.1 GCA_905206365.1 uncultured Sutterella sp.
CCTAACCCACGAGCCCCTCGGTTAGCAGGTCCGAAAAACGCGCCCCACCCCACCCTCCGTGCTCCTGCACGCAGCGGATCATGAGCGTACCGTCGTCCGAGCCGTTGTAGGGATGCGTGGGCACCACCTTTTCGCAGAATCGCGCGCGTCTGGCGCAGACGGCAATCAACTGCGTGATCGATTCGTCGGGGACGAAGTCGATCGCTTCCCCGACAGTGCGCGAGAGCATCTCAACGCCGAAACTGATCGCGGCCCCGCGGGCGCGCAAAAGGGCTTCGGCAGCGAGTTCTCGATTGATCGCTTCGTTTTCCCCGCGCACTTCAACTTCCATCGTGGCGTGCGACGGGACGACATTGCGGCCTTCACCCGCGTGAAGCGACCCCACGTTGACGCGGGTCATACCTTCGGCGTGGCGCGGCAGAGCCATCACGTTGATCGCGGCGTTGGCGGCCGCCAACAGAGCGTTTCGCCCCAACTGCGGCTGCATGCCGGCGTGCGAAGGACTGCCGCGGAATTCGAGGTCGAGCTTCGTCGTGGAAAGGAATTTTTCCGGAGCGGCCACCACGGTACCGGCCGGAATGTCGACCCCGAGATGCGCGCAAAGGAGAACGTCGACGTCGTCCAAGACACCCGACTTGACGATCGGATACGCCCCGCGCGAGCCCTCTTCCGCGGGTTGGAGGATGAAACGGATTTTCCCCGAGAGGCGCGAGAGGTTCGCCTTAACGAAGCGCGCGAGCTCGATCGCCACCGCCTGATGACCGTCGTGCCCGCACGCGTGCATGATGCCGTGACGCACCGAAATGAAGGACTCCCGAGCGGGAAGATGTTCCCGTGTCACGGGCTCCTCGACGGCAAGAGCGTCCAGTTCGACGCGAATCGCCACCGTCTTCCCGGGCACCCCCGTATCGATTTCCGCCACGAGCCCCGGATAGTCGCCCATCTTGGCCATGAGGGGTTCCGGCACACCCGAAAGCCGCGCGAATTTTTTCCCCTCCTGCGCCGCCTTCGCATCGCGCCCGCGAACGAACTCGGGATGAATGAACTGCGGCCCCCAGATGAGGCTGAAACCCAAGCCTTCGAAAACTTCCGCCATGCGGGCCGTCGAAAGAAACTCGGTCCAGCCGGGCTCCGGGTACTTGTGAATCGTGCGACGAAGAAGTCGCAACGCCGAAAGCGTCGACGGATTCTTCCATCCCGGAAGGAGCTCCATCGGAGGCTCGCCGTCGGCGGCAAGATCCGAGTTGGTGTCGTCGTTCGGATCGATCGCGTCGATCGGATCGGCGGGGCGGGGCGCGTTGACAACGGCATCCGCAACACGCTGCGCCGGAGTTTCCGCTGTTGCGGATTCGGCCGTCACGGGTACTGAACGGTCTTCCGATGACGACGCGGCCTGCGTCGTCGAGGGTTTCACGGGAGTCGTGTGGCGGACGGTAGTCGACATGCGGGCAATCTCGAAGAGGTCAAGGTCCCGAAAAAGGGCCGGAGTTCGAAGAGCGGGACGAATAGGACAAATCTTGGTACGCCCCGAAACACCTTATTGTAACGAGAGATACGGATATTGCCGATTGGAAAACTGCGAATACTCTGCCAAAAAAAAGCAGTCTTCGGTAAAAAAACAAGAAAAGGCCGGAAAAAATACGTAGTTCCCACATGCCGCGGTCGGTAGCAGGACGGCAGGGACCGCGCGCGCCCTGCGTTGAGGCGGCGAAACGGCATACGGTCGTTTCACGGCGCTTCGCGTATGTTTTGAGGGTGCGAGGAAAAAGCGATGAGATGCGACCGAGTTGCCTATTATCGGAAATCCAATTGTCAATGCGTAAAAATCGAGGTCTTTTGAGCCCCCGTGTCTGATGAAAGCCCGCCGCGTATGCGGGCTTTCATTGAACGTTTTTTTGCGCGGTCAGTGGCCGACGAACCCTTCGGGCGTCGCTTCGTAGGCTTTTTGGACTTCCCAGGAGAAGTTCCGACCGTTGAGGGTCGCCCCCTTCCGGATGTCGCCCCGGAAGTCGACCGTCCATGCGGGACCGTCAACCGTAGGCTTCTCGACGAGGAAGTGCCGCAACGTCGGCACGATCCCGCGACGCTTTCCGGAAAGAAGCGTCTCGATGCTTTCAAGCACCTCTTCGGGCATTTCCGCAGTGAGGCTCCAGCTGAGGTCCGGGGTCGTGTCGCGGGCGTTCTCGAAGGCGCGTCGACGACGTTCCGCACGCTCGTGCGGTGTCTCGTTCTCGATGTTCGGCATCGTACTGCGGGCGACCCGGTCGGTCGATACGGTCTTCTTCGGGGTGAGGTTTCCCGAGAAACGGGCGGTCGCGGTGGTTTTCTTCCCTTCCGCGAAGAAGGAGAGATCGTCGAGGTGGAAGCTCACGGTCCCCGCTTTGCGGAATTCCCGTTCGATCTGGTCTTCGTCGAGCGTTTCGAAGAGCACCACCGGCACGTTTTCGGCACGGGAATTCATTTGGATCTCCTCCGCGTCGAACCCGAGTTCGTTCCCGACCTTGGGTTTGATTCGGAGCGATCCCGTTCGGGCGGAGACCGCGTAGTCGCCGTCGAGCGTTTCCGTGCGATTTTCGTAGTCGTCCGCGTAATCCCTGAGGGTTTCCTTCGGGCGCTTGGAGACACGCTGGTAGAGGTCGTCGAAGACGACGTTCAAATGCCCGCGCGGATCGAACTGATCGAATTCCACACGCGACAAGACGCCTTCCGACTCCGACATGAACCATTCGCGCTCGACTCGTGCGAAGGGCTGCGGCAGGTAGGTGTTGCGGAATTCCCCGCCCTTCAGAACAAGCGACCAGCGGTTGCGCGCTGGATCGAAGGCGGTCACGTGGAAGTCGTCGAAGAAGGTTTCGAGCGTTACGGGGCCCGACGCTCCCGCTTTCACAAGCACGCGTACCGGAGAGCCAGCGGAGACGAGCCAGTCGATGGGCCCAACGCCGGCTTCGATGGCGTTCACCTGCACGTCGAAGGGAGAAACTTCCGCTTCGATCGTGAGGTCCTTCGAGAGAAAGTCCGTACGGTAGTCCACTGCCAAATGAGGGCGAATGCCTTTCAAGAGGTTGTAGAGCGTGGCGGACGCTCCCGTCGAATTAAGGGCGTGAATTTCACCCGAGAGGCCCAGAATTCCGAAGTGCGCGACGATGTCGAATTCGAACGTCACGGGCATGGCGGAGGGATCGTCCGGCGACCAAACGCTCGAACCGATGGTGATGCTCGCGCGGTCGCGCCAGGTGAAGATCCCGCGCTCGCGCGGCTCCGTCGTCACGATGACGGAAGCCGTAACCGCTCCCGGTTCCGCCAAGGCGGCAAGGAACATCGACTGAACGGACTTCTGATAGACAACCAGACCCGTCACGGCCCCGGTCGCGAGAATGACGATCGCCCCCGCAAGCGCCGAGTGACGCTTTAAAAATTCAATCGTGGTACGCACGGCGGAACCTCCCTCTTCTCAAATCCCGCAACCCCGCGAGCTCGGAGGACTACGGCACAAAGGCGCAACGGACGCGCCGACGTCAGATGCGAGCCGAAGAAGGAAGCATGTCGTTCACGGCCGCGCAGTCCTCGTCAAGACCGAGCTCCCGCAGCACGAGTGCTTCGAAGCGCAGCACGCGAATGCGCGCGAGCTGCGGAAGAATGGTTTCAAGCGCGGGCGGCATCGGAACGTCGGGCGCGGGAAGCATCCCGATTGCCTCCTGAAGGATGGCTTCCGACTCGGGGGTCTTGTCCCAGAAGCGCGTTTCGAGAATGTGACGCGCGTCCTTGAGGTGCTTCAGCGCTTCGACATGTCGCCCTTCGCGGTAACGAACAATCGCACGATAGGAGGCCACCGCCGCCGAACGGCAGGGGTCGTTGTCGGGTCCGAGAAGCGCAACGGCACCCGACGTGTCGCCCGTTGAGAGTGCGAGAACGACGTCGGAAAGAAGAGCGCGGGGAAGCTGATTGGTCATGGAAGACTCTTCGTAGTGAGCTCCTCGAGAAAAACGCGGTCGGCCGACTTCGGAAGGGGTGCCTTCCGGAGTTCGTGTTCGACGATTTCCTCGTTAGAGCGGTAAGACTGGTTGGGAACATTATGCCGAAGGCGCGCCGAACCGTCGCACGCGCGTCGCTCGGATCGACTGCAAACGGCGGGGTCGACTTGTAAAGGTTTTTGTCCGAAGGCGACCGCGCGACGCTCCTGAGGATGAGCCCCGACCTTCGACTGTTGAGAAGACCCCGAAACACACAAGGCGTCCCGGGGTCGATGGAAAACCGCTATGAAGGAAATAAACGAGCAAATGCACGGACGGACCGTCCGTGCGACCGCATACCCGACAGGGCTTCCTACGGTCAGCCGACCCCGCCGCCGCGCGTCGCGCCCGCCTCAACCGTCACCGATCAAAGACCGGCCTTCTCGCAGGCCTTCGCAACGATTTCGTTTCGGTTCTTCTGTATTTTCTCGATGCGGCGGGCGCGTTCGCATTCCCACGCGTCGACCGGGTACATCTTGTCCCAGGCGTCCATGAGCTGCTTTTGCTGGCGCGACATGTTGAATTCCTTATAGGCCGCATCCATGTATTTGTAGGTGCGTGCGATCACGCCGCGGGCGGATTCGGGCGGCTCCACGGTGTTCCCTTCGATCTTCATCTGGCACGTGCCGAAATCGGACTTTGCTCCGGGGAGCATGCCGAAATTGATGTTCGAGCGCAATGCGTTCACGGAACCGATCGCGGGATAGAGGTTGTACATGTCCGCCTGCATGTGGCGGTAGGTCATGTTCACCTTCTCGGCACAGCGCCGACCCTTGAAGTCGCGTCCTTTCGAGTCCACACAGTCGGGGTGACCGTCGCGCCACTCGGGGAAAGCCCGGCCGAAGTTTTCAGCCGGAACCACGTGCTCCCACTCCACGCGGTGCGAGCGCTTTTCGTGCTTCGACGTCGTGAAGCCGTCGGGCAGCGTGATGTTCTTTTTCTTGTCGAAGACGGCGTTGCAGTAAATCGTAATACGGTGGTCGGGATAGACCTTTTTCTCAAGAAGTTTCTTTGCTTCGTTGAAGGAATCGATGGTCGTATTCTGCGCCAAGCCGACCCCCGCAAACGCAAAGAGACCGAGAACGGCACACGTAACTTTTTTTCTAACGGTAAACATAACTTTGTATATAATTCGGTGTGTCAGGGAGCGTATTTCACGAAATGCACTCGGAAAAAGCGGACCTCGGTTCTCTTTTTCATCGGGTGCGATCGGTTGAAAACGCCGTTCGGCGTAAGCCCGATTGATTCGAGCCGTCGAACACGCATGCCTTGGACGTACGTCGACCGCTCGCGGGGTCGTCGCCAGCCGCAACGGACCGCATCAAACGGCGCTTTGCGATCGGGTCCGCCCCGAAACGAACTCAGTGTACCCGATTGACGTCAAGACGTTCGGCCCTCGGATTTTTTCCCTTTTTATCCGAAAACCCGTTTCAAAGAGGATCCTTTATGGCTTCCGACCTTCAGACCGCCCTTGTCGAGATCTCCGAACTTCAGGATCAGATCCGCCGCAAGCGCAACCAGATTCACCGCCTGGCCGTTCAGGAGTGCCAGCGCCTCATCAACCAGGCCGAAATCCGCCCCGACGAACTCGTCTTCACGCTCGCGCCCCTCAAGCCGAAGACCGGCACCGTCAAGTACGTGGGCCCCAAGGGTGAGGTCTGGTCGGGTCGCGGCCGTCAGCCCGAGTGGCTCCGCGTCCTTATCGAAGCCGGCCACGACTTGCAGGAATTCCGCCAGATCGCTGACTGATCCCCGGGGAGTGCCGTCGACCGCGAGTGTACTTATCCCGTGACCGACGGTGTTTTCCGGAGATCCTCGAGAGCCTCGGTTTTTCACGTGCGTACTTCAATCCGATTGCGATTTTTTCGCATTTTCGGTGTTATTCGCCCTCGAAAACCGGGGCTTTCTTTCGGGCTTGCAAAGGCCCTGCCGTTCAACCTTTTGCCGCCTTTGCGAGCCGGCCACGATGGATCGGGACGCAGATTCACTTCCGCGTCCCGTTTCGTTTCGAGCGACCGGCAGCTCCGGAAAGCGCGGTGTGCAAGTCGCCCGATCGAACGAGTAGTTCGGAGCGAACGTCAAGGAGCAGTTCTTCCGGTAGTTGTCCCCCGACCTACGTTCGACCTCACCGCAGAAACCCATGTTCTGACGGAACTGCGAATCCCGTACGTACCCGCAGAGAAGGAGGTCGAAAGTGCGGCTGTCAAAGCCGAGGCACGTCCTCTCCGACGCAACCCGCCCAACGGCGCCCCTTCATCGCCCGAATGCCCGTCGTTGTACACTTTCCCGACTACGTCGGTGCCGATCTTCACGCCCGAACGCCGCCCGTTCCCTTCTTCAAAGCTTCCACAGCCCTTCCCATGACCGAGAATTCCATTTCCGCCGACACCGTGCGTGCGATCCTTCAGTTCCGCGACGACCGCAACTGGGCGACTTTTCACCACCCGAAGGACCTGGCGCTCTCGATTTCGATCGAAGCGGCCGAGCTTCTGGAATGTTTCCAGTGGAGCGGCACGGACGCGGACGTGTCGGAAAAGCGCGGCCGTCAGGCGGAAGAACTCGCGGACGTTTTGATTTACGGGGTGCTTCTTGCCGATCGTCTTGGAATAGACCTCAATGCCGTCGTGCGTGCAAAGCTCGCGAAGAACGCCGAACGGTACCCCGCCGAAACGTGTCGCGAAGGATCCTCCGACGCGGAGCGACTCGAAACCTACGGTCGGGTGAAGGGCGAAGCCCGTTCGGAGAGTCGCAAGGAAACGGAGGAGACCGACGTCATCCCGCAACTCTCGCCCGAAGACGAGATGCTCGAACACCTCCGAACGACGGCCTCCGCCTACGCGAAGCACCTCACGTCCGTTCGACACCGACCGGGAACATGGGCGTCCGACGACGAGAACCGCATCGTCTTCACGCGCTATACGCCGGAGACCACCGACTTCTGGCGGGAACTCGATTCGTTGCGGGCATCGGAAGCGGGAGACGGTCTTCTCAAGAGCTCGATCTACGGCACGACCGTTCGGATCGACGACGTTTCGACGGAAAAGCTTCGTCACCTCTCGCCCGCGGATGCCTTTGCCGTTCTCGTCACGCTCCTTCGTGAAGAACGCATCGAAGACGGCGCCTGGCAACGGTGGGCGGCGGGACGGCGCCTTGAAGCCCTGCTCTCGGTCTTTGCCGCAACGAACGACGAAGACGATTCGAATCCGTGCAACTCCGGCTCGCACGACCGCTCGAGCGACACCGTGACATCGGGCTTTGTGCAGTCCTTCGGGAGTTCGACGCCTTCCCTTCGGGCTTTCACCGCGAATGCGGCTTCGGCGGCTACTTCGCCGAATTCCGATACGAGTGCGACACCGGCGCGTGTTTCCTCAACTTTCCCGTCGTCCGCTTCTTCCCGTCCCACCGGTCCTTTTGCCGATTTGATCGGGTTGCTGCCCTTCCTTGAACGTGCCGAAGCAAACCCGACGATTCTCGGTCGGACGACCATGACCCCGATGGGCCCCGCCTTCACGTACGGCCCCGAAGCGGCCGAAGCACGACGGCTTCTTTCGGGTTATTCGGACGGAAACTATGTGGCGGTTCTGGAGTCGCGCGGTATCGCCTCGTGGCGCGACGCGGACCCCGATCGGGCGGACGGCCGTCTGATCGGCGCCCTCATCACGGATATTCTCCGTTCCGAGCGCGACCGCCCCGCGGTCTTCGTCGAAGCGGTGGAAAAGGGATTCCTCACGCGTCTCGTGAAGCGCGTCGCGACGCTTCTGCGGAATCCCGGCCGAAACTGAACGCCAAGTCCGTATCGGGAGTCCGAATTGTCCTACGCTATCGCCGCGATTGTGCCGTAAATACGGTATTTATAAGACTTTTCTTCGGTTTCGTCTCCCGCCGCTGCGATCGGGGACTAAAATGTTGCGAAGCATCGGATGCGGGCGTCGACAACGCGTCGCCCCCTTTGCCCCGGGCTCCCCGAGCCCTCGTGGCGCGGCACGAACTGCGCCCGACCGAACGACCCCTAGAAAACAACCGACTCCGACACATGAGCAAACACATGGACCCGAAGGTCCGCGTCCCGATCGACACGGACAACCCCGCGATCGCTCGTATCGAAGACCGTTGCGTCTCCTGTACGCTCTGCCGCGACGTGTGCGAAACCTATATCGGCGTGCACGGCACGTACGACTTGGCCGACACGGGCGACCGTGCGGTATGCGTGCACTGCGGTCAGTGCGCTGCGGTGTGCCCCGTGAATTCGATCATCGTGAAGCCCGAATGGGAAGCCGTGAAGGCTGCGATTGCCGACCCCTCGAAAGTGGTCGTCTTCTCGACGTCGCCTTCCGTTCGCGTCGGCCTCGGCGAAGCCTTCGGGATGGATCCCGGTGCCTTCGTCGAAGGCCGTATGGTGGCGTTGCTTCGTAAGTTGGGCGGCGACTACGTGCTCGACACGAACTTCGCCGCCGACATGACGATTGTCGAAGAAGCGGCCGAACTCGTCGAGCGAATCACGAAGAAGACGGCCCCCCTGCCCCAGTTCACGAGCTGTTGCCCCGCGTGGGTGCGCTGGTGCGAAATTTACCATCCGGATTTCCTCCCGCACATCTCCAGCGCGAAGAGCCCGATCGGCATGCAGGGTCCCACGATCAAGACCTATTTCGCGAAGAAGGCGGGGCTCGATCCGAAGACGATCGTGAACGTCGCCGTCACCCCCTGCACCGCGAAGAAAGCCGAAATCCGCCGCGAGGAAATGAACGCCGCGGGCCGCATGTTGGGCGACCCGTCGATTCGCGACATGGATTACGTCATTACGACGACGGAACTTGCCGAATGGGCGAAAGCCGAGGGCGTCGACTTCAACGCGCTCGACGACTCCGCCTTCGACAACTTCATGGGACAGGCCTCGGGCGCGGGCGTCATTTTCGGGAACACCGGGGGCGTCATGGAAGCGGCGCTTCGTACGGCCTATGCGGACCTCACGGGTGAAGACGCGCCCGCGGACTTCTACGACCTGAAACCCGTGCGCGGGCTCGAAGACATGAAGGAAGCCTCGGTCGACATCAAGGGCACCACCGTCAAGGTGGCGGTCGTCTACGGGACCGCCAACGCCGGCCGCCTTATCGAGGAAATCAAGGCGGGGCGCGCCGATTACCACTTCGTTGAAGTGATGACGTGTCCGGGCGGCTGCATCAGCGGGGGCGGGCAACCCAAGGCCTTCGGCGACGAAGCCGACAAGCGCCGCTCGGCCCGCATCGAGAGCCTTTACAAGCGCGACGCCTCGATGACGTGTCGCCGAAGCGACCTCAACCCCGAACTCGAAACTCTTTATCAGGAATTCTACGAGCGCCCCCTTTCTGAAACTGCTCATAGAATGCTTCATACCACGTATACCGACCGACGTCGGGATTTAGGAGAAAAACGAATGAGCTACCGTTGCAAAGTCTGCGGCTACGTCTACGAAGGTGACGAACTCCCCGAAGGCTACCTCTGCCCGCTCTGCCACAAGGACGCGACCTACTTCGAAAAGATCGAAGCCGCTCCCGCCGCCAAGCAGACCGCCCCGCAGTGCGCGGGCGGCAAGAAGAGCCTCGCCGGCACGAAGACCGAAGCGAACTTGAAGGCCGCCTTCGCGGGCGAATCTCAGGCTCGCAACAAGTACACGTACTTCGCCGAAGTCGCGAAGCGCGAAGGGTACGAACAGCTCGCGGAAATCTTCCTGAAGACCGCCCGCAACGAACAGGAACACGCCCGCCTCTGGTTCGAGGCCCTGGGCGGCATCGGCGACACGGCCCAGAACCTCAAGGCCGCCGCCGAAGGCGAAAACTACGAATGGACCGATATGTACAAGACGTTCGCCGAAGAAGCGGAAGCCGAAGGCTTCCCCGAACTCGCCGCGCGTTTCCGTGCGGTCGGCGACATCGAACGCGCCCACGAAGAACGTTACCTCAAGCTCTTGAAGAACGTCGAAATGAACAAGGTCTTCGAAAAGGCCGGTCAGTACATGTGGGAATGCCGCGTTTGCGGTCACCTTGTGGTCGGCAACAAGGCCCCCGAAGTGTGCCCCGTCTGCGGCTACAGCAAGGCCTACTTCGAAGTTCGCGCCGAAAACTACTGATCGGCTTGAACGCTTGAACGGTTGAAGCGCTTCCGGGCGAAACTTCCTCGGGCATTGCACGGACCGACGGAATTTCTCCCGGTTGCACGAGGCGCTCCCAACCCGACAACGACGGAGAAACCCTTCCTTCTTTCTCGTTTGCACGGCGAGACGAAGGAAGGGTTTTGTCGTTTCGGAAGTTCCGAAACCCCGGGAGAAGGCTTTGCTCCTCCCCCTGAAAGACCTCGTTTCGACGGCAGCATGTCGACCGTTATAATCGTCATTCCTTCCAATTCCCGCCGCGACGCCCTCTTTACGGAACTTCCGCCATGTCCTCCCGCATCACCGTCGAAGAACTTCTGCGCGATCCCGAACCCGCACTGTTGCCCGTCTACGTTCACGACGCAACCGTTCTTTCGTCGTTGGGTAACGACCTGACGACCCTGCTCGCGCGCCTCGCGGACCCTACGCCCTTTCCGGATTCTTCGGATTCCGCAGAATCGGCGAAGGACGGCATGACCGTACCCCTCGGCGCCTTTCCTCTCGACCCCGAGGATGAGGCCCGTCGGGATTTCGACGACTTCGCGCGCGACTGGTCCGAAGAAGACCGACTCGTCGCCTCGACCCGCTCATGGCGCTCGGCCTACGGGATGCTGAAACCCCTGGCGGCGAAACTCACTCCGAAAGAAAAACTCGAAGCGGGTCTCGTGTTCGGCTGCTCCACGTCGGGTGTCGCTGAAACGATCGATCGCTTGGGAGAACTTGCGCCTTGGCCCGCCGCGGCAACCTTGGACCCCGGCCGTCCCGCGCGTCTCCTCGCGGACGCGCTCGGCCTTTCGGGCCCCGCGTACGTGGTGTCGACCGCCTGCACTTCGGGCGCGAAGGCGATCGTCGAAGCAGCGCGTCTTCTTCGGATCGGGCGCACGACCGTAATGCTCGCAGGGGGACTTGACACGCTCAATCCTCTCACCCGGGAAGGGTTCTCCGCCTTGGGGGCGCGTTCCTCGAAACGCGCCCGCCCCTTTGAAGCGACGCGCGACGGTCTTCACCTAAGCGAAGGCGGAGCCTTTTTCCTTCTCTCCTCGGACCCGATGCGTCGCGCTGCAAACGCTGCCGACGGTACCTCCGAAGCCGCCCGTTGGTCCTCCGTCCGTCTTTCGGGCTGGGGCGAAACCTCGGACGCGCACCACATTTCGGCTCCGCACCCGGAAGGCGAAGGCGCCAAGCGCGCGATGTTGCGTGCGATGCGGACGGCCGGCGTCCGTGCGGACGAGGTCGACTACATTCATCTCCACGGTACCGCAACACGCCAAAACGACCCCGCAGAAGCGAAGGCCGTACGCGATGCGGGGCTCACGGCTGCTCCCGCTTCGAGCATCAAGAGAGCGGTCGGACACACCCTGGCGGGTGCGGGCGCGCTGGGCGCCGCCGTCGCTTACGGGCTGTTGCGCGACCCCTCGATCCCGTTGCCGCTCGCATTCCGAGGCGAAGAAGCGCCCGACCCCGAAATTCCGTCGCTCAACTGGGTGCGCGACACGGTTGCGCACGCACGACGCAACATTCTTGTGAACGCCTTTGCTTTCGGCGGGAGCAACGTGTCGCTCCTTTTCTCGCACACGTATCTCACGACTCCGTGCGATGCCCGAGGGCTCCTCCCGCAGTCGGGTCCGATGCGTCTCGTCGACGAAGGAACGTCTTACGGCGAAGACGGCGCCGAAAGCGTCATGACGGTGCGCAGCGACAATCTGCTTCTCGACCCCGACACGGGACGTTTCCCCGCTTCGGGCCTCATGGAAGTGATGGCACAGACGATCGGAATTTTTGCGGGTATCAACGCACGACGCGCGGGGCTCGTTCCGAAGATCGGTCTTCTTTTGGGCTCGCGGAAAATCACGCTCCGAGCACCCGACTATCCCGTCGGAACGCGCTTCAAAACGACCGCGGAAAAGTCCTTCGTGTCGGACGAGGGCCTGTGGCAGTTCGCCTGCAGCACCGAAGCCCTGCTACCGGGCGAATCCGACTGCCGACCCGCCGCGGATGCGGTTTTGACGGTATTCGATGCACCCGACGGGTATTTCAACGGCTTTCGCCGCTGAGTCGCTCAGTGCGAACGGAACACCCTCGGAAATCCCGTCCTTGGCGCGAGTTTCCCGTCCCGATCGGCGCATAATTACCGTCGAAGCTCGACCGTTCGACACCTATGCGGAAGCTCGAACGGACGAAACCTCTCTCTGACAACCCTCTCGAATCCGCATTCTCCCTCACGAAGGTGAAACCATGACCGAAGCGACCACCTCCCTTCCCTCCGATGCCGCACCTTCCGCCGTCTCCGAGAAAACGGCGGGGCCGGGCGGCGGTCGGCGCGTTCTCGTCACCGGAGGCTCCCGCGGGATCGGTTTTGCCGTGGCGAAGCGGCTCGCGGAAGAAGGCTACGTCGTCGCCGTCAACGGACGCAATGCGGACCGTTCGGCGCAAGCCGCGGCAAAGCTTTGCGAGCTCGGTTACGAAGCCTACGCGCTCCCCTTTGACGTCACCGACCGCAAGACCGCAGCCGACGTGCTGGCTTCGGACGTCGCCGAACGGGGTGCCTTCTGGGGCGTGGTGCTCAATGCCGGGATCAACCGCGACATGCCCTTGGCCGCCATGTCGGACGACGACTGGGATACCGTGGTCAACACCGACCTCGGGGGCTTTTACAACGTCTTGCGCCCCCTTGTCATGACGATGGCGCGCGCCCGCAAAGGTCGAATCGTCGTGGTCTCTTCGGTATCGGGCATGGTGGGCACGCGCGGGCAAACCAATTACTCCGCCGCCAAAGCGGGCTTGATCGGTGCGTCGAAAGCGCTTGCCATGGAACTTGCGAGCCGCTCGATCACGGTGAACGTCATCGCTCCGGGGTTGATCGACACCGACATGGTGACGGACGAAGACCGCGATCGCATTCTCCCGTTGATCCCGATGCGCAGGCTCGGCAACCCCGAAGAGGTCGCAAACGTGGCCGCCTTTCTCCTTTCGGACGGAGCCGCTTACGTCACGCGCGCCGTGATCCCGGTTGCGGGCGGTCTCGTTTGATTGCGTCGAATTTTCGAACGACCGACGCGACGATTCTTTGGCATCGAAAACCCTCTTTCCCTCTCACTCGACTATGACCGACCTGTCCCCTTCGCCAGCAACCCCCCTCCTCGATTCACCGCGTCCCTGGCGCCGTGTCGTCGTGACCGGCATGGGTTGGATTTCGCCGATCGGCAACACCTGGGCGGACGTCAGGACGTCGCTTGAAACGAATACGAGCGGCGTCGTGCGAATGACCGAATGGGAGTTGATCGAAGACCTGAATACCCGAGTGGCCGCGCCGGCGCGACCCTTCGAGCTCGATCCCGTACGGTTCTCGCGCAAACGCGTTCGTGCCATGGGACGCGTCGCTCTCATGGCCGTCAAAACAACGGCCGAAGCCCTCGAAGACGCGGGGCTTGCTGAAAGTCCCGAAATCGCTTCGGGCACGACCGGAGTCGCCTACGGATCGTCCGCGGGGCAGCCGACGGCGGTCGCCGAACTTGCGCACCTCATTCTCACGAACTCCTGTCGCGGGATTACGGCGACGACCTATGTGCGCATGATGGCCCACACGGCGCCCGTCAATATCGGCGTTTTTTTCGGTTGCAAGGGACGGATTCTGACGACCTCGTCCGCCTGCACCTCGGGCTCCTGGGGGATCGGCGGCGCCTACGAAGCAATTGCGTCGGGGAAAAACGACATCATGATCGCCGGGGGCTCCGAGGAGCTTCATGCCACCGACGCCGCGATCTTCGACACGCTTTTTGCGACCTCGACCCGCTACAACAATACGCCTTCCGAGACGCCGCGCCCCTTCTCGTCGGATCGAGACGGGCTCGTTGTGGGTGAAGGCGCGGGGACGCTCATTCTCGAGTCCTTGGAGCACGCTCTTGCCCGCGGCGCTCGCATTTATGCGGAAATCGTCGGGTTCGGATCGAATTCGGACGGCCACCACATCACTTCGCCCGCCTCGGACCAGATGGCGCAAGCCATGCGCGACGCGCTGAAAGACGCGGGCCTGACGCCCGATCGCATCGACTACGTGAACGGTCACGGAACCGCCACGGACCGCGGGGACGTTGCGGAAAGTCACGCGACATACGCGGTCTTCGGTTCGAGCGTGCCCTTCTCCACCTACAAAGGCCACATGGGGCACACGCTCGGCGCCTGCGGCGCTCTGGAAGCGATCTTCGCCTTGCGCGGGATGGAGGACGGTTTCGTGCCGCCGACCCTCCACCTTGAAGCCGATCGTATCGACCCCGATTGCGCGAGTCTCGACTACGTGACGGGCGGCCTGCGACCGCTCGATCAGACCTACGTCATGACGAACAACTTCGCCTTCGGCGGGATCAATACGAGCCTCATTTTCCGCAAGTGGCGCGACGGAGACGAATTCCGTCCGAAAAACGCGTAAAAGATGTCCATTCTCTATACGTACGGCGTCCCAAAAGCCCGGCCGATCGCCTTCCGTTCGCTCGCCCCCGCAGCGCGAGGCTTGGCCGCCGAAAAACTTCTCGATCGGGCGCTTCTCGATTTGCTCCACGATCTGCTCGAAGATTCTTTCGGCGAAGAGCCCCGCGCCTCCGTCGCCCTGATTTTGCCTCTGAGTGCTCTGGAGCACGCCCCCGAATTTACGGAGGCGCTTCTTCCCGGGCCCGCTCTCATGCGCCTCAACGACCTCCGGCATCCGGAGCGGAAGCGCCAGAGTTGCGCGGCGCGCATCGGGGCGGCCGCGATTCTTGCACGACTCAAAGCGCTCTTTCCCGATGCGACCTTCGACTACGCTGAAGAGCCTCCGTACGGACCGAAGATTCTTTGTTTGCCGAAGCGCAAAGCGAGCACGTGCACGAACTCGAAATCGGATTCGAATCCGCTTGCCCTCTACTGCACGCTCACGCACACGAAGGGTGCGGCGGCGCTTGTCGTCTCGCGATCTCCCGCCGGAATCGACATCGAAGCGGACCGCCCCGTGGAGCGTCTGCTTAGGGTTGCAACGCAAGCCTTCGGCGAGGCCGTCGGTCGTGATGTGGCAGCCGAGCTCTCCGAATCGGGCTCGCAGGACCTCTTCTTTGCGCTTTGGGGGTTGTCGGAATCCGTCATCAAGATGAACCGCGGAGCTCCGTCCGACGACGAGTTCGCGGCGTTGCGCTTTCACCGGAATTCCGTGACGCTCCCTGCCGAGGTCGACGTGACGGTTGCGGTGGAAAGTCGCGATCCGAACACCAAAGCCGCAGCCGATGGCGAAGACGCCGCAAAGGTCGTCCGTCACGCGGCGCGGTTCGTGAAGACCCGCGCGCCGGGGCTGCTTCGCACGACGGTCGTGGCCGAAGGCGAAACGCCCCCCGTCGTCGTGGAGGCGGACGTTGCGCTCCTCAAACGCATGTTCGGGTTCGCTCGACCGGGCCGAGCAACGGCGGAGCCTGAAACACGCGACACGTAATCCGCACAGCCGAAAACCAACGCCCCATTCCCTATATCCCCATTTTCAAAACACAGCCATGACCCGCTCCTGCCGTCCCGTCCGGAAAAACCGACCCCGCATTCTTGAGAACCTCCTCGAAGCGCAGAAGATCGCCTTTGCGCCCTTTATCTTCGAGGCGTGCGCTTCGGCACTTTCCTCGGGACTTTTGGCCGCCCTTTCGCACGCGCCCGAGGGTCTCACGGAAGAAGCTCTTCAATCCGAAACGAAACTCTCCTCCTATGCCGTGCGTGTTTTGCTCGATCTTCTCGCTCCCGCGGGTGTCGTTGAACGAGTCAAAAGCGCGAACGCCGAGTCGGCCGAAGCCCCCCTCCTCTGGCGCGCGACGCCCGTTGCCGACCTCCTTCTTTTCGACGACATGACGCGCGCCAACTTCTTCTTTACGAAGGACGTCAATTACGAAGCTTTGGCAAAGCTCGACGCGAGCCTCGCGGAAGGGCGTCCGGCGGGCTTGGCGGCGTTCGATTCCTCTTGGAAAACCATCTACCCGCACCTGCCCGAACTCCCCGAAGCCGCCCGCAAGGCATGGTTCGGGTTCGACCACTTCCACAGCGATCGTGCGTACGAGGCGGCTTTGGAAGTCCTCGGGCTTGCACGCGACTTCAAGCACCTGATCGACATCGGCGGGAACACCGGACGCTTCACGCACCGGTTCCTGCTCAGGAACCCGAAAGCCCGTGCGACGGTAGTGGATTTGCCCGTGCAGACGGAAGCAATCCCGACCCGCGAAGAATTGCAAGAGGTCGTCGATCGAATCGACGTCTTCACGATCGACTGGCTCACGGATGCCGAACTTCACGTGTCTGCGGACGCGGACCTCTTCTGGATGAGCCAGTTCCTCGACTGCTTCTCCGAAGACGAAGCCGTCTCGATTCTCGTACGCACGAAGACTGCGATGAAGGCGACAAACGGCAACCCCGTCCTTGCCGTGCTCGAACCCGTCGTCGACGAGCAACGCCACGAAGCGGCGGAATTGTCGCTCGCCGCCACGAGTCTTTACTTCACGGCGGTTGCGAACGGCAACAGCGCCTTCTTCCGCGGCAACATGCTCCGGAAAATCTTCAAGCGCGCGGGCTTTGCGATCCGCTCCGAGGTGCCGAATCTCGGGATCAGCCACACGCTCTTTCTCCTTGAGCCCGCCGACTGACGAGACTCAAGACGTTGAAGGGACGGACGGGATCGACGCAACCGAAGGTTTGCCCCGAGCTCTTCGCCGTCCCGAAATCCGAGAAGCCGTGCGACGTCGTTGACACGGCCTCGCTTTTTTTGCATCTTTCTTACGCGACCGATCGCATTCCCGGCTTCCCTCACTCTCCTTTGACTTTTTCCACAACGGTCTTTCTCGTGTCCTTTCGTTTTCAGACGGCCCGCAGCGGCCCTATGAAAGAATCGAAGATTACCCGACGATAGTTTTCCTACCCGATCCGATTGAAAAGAACATTCGGTTACCGGGATTTACGGTTTACGCCCATAAGTTCTTCGTAAACAAGAGGACTACGTCTTACGACCGAAGCAAAAACCGCCGAAGGTATGAAGCCTTCGATCTCCTACCGTTCTATTCTCGAATCAACCCGAAACGAAAGAGTTTGAAGTGGAAAGCGGAAAGCAGAAAGCGCAAACCGCGAATCTGGCTTCATCCCGACCTCGTTTCTTTGTTGACCGCCGTCGAGCGCAGTCGCCCGCGGCCCTTGCGCGACAGACCGAGAATCCCGCTTCCAACGGATTCACTGTCACCCGCAGGGACGGTTCGGGGTACAAAGAGCGCACGATAACGAAAGGAGGAAGAGGAATGTTTGCAAAACCCAAGGAACAGTACGGCCTCTTGATCGGTGGCGAATGGGTGGAAGCCGAAAGCGGAGCCTTTTTTGAAACGCACAATCCCGCGACGGGCGAACTCATTACGCGTTGTGCGAATGCTTCGCCCGCCGACGTGGACCGCGCAGTCAAGGCCGCCGAATCCGCCTTTGAAAGGTGGAGCCGCACGTCCGCCGCCGAACGCGCCGCGCTTCTTTTGAAGGCCGCCGACCTGATCGACCAAAACGCCGAAACGCTTGCCGCGTACGAAACGATGGACAACGGGAAGCCCATCCGCGAAACGACCTTGGTCGACGTGCCGCTTTCGAGCGACCACTTCCGCTATTTCGCCGGGTGTCTCCGCGCGGACGAAGGTTCCGCCGTCATGATCGACGAGAACACGCTCTCGATGAACCTGCGCGAACCGATCGGGGTCGTCGGGCAGATCATTCCGTGGAACTTCCCGCTCCTGATGGGGGCGTGGAAGATCGCCCCGGCACTTGCCGCGGGCAATACCTTGGTGATCAAGTCCTCGTCCGCCACCCCCTTGTCGCTCCTTTTCTTGGGCGAACTCCTGAATTCGATCCTTCCTGCGGGTGTGGTGAACATCATCACGGGTAAGGGGGCGACGACGGGTCAGGCGATGCTCGACCACCCGGGCTTTGCGAAACTCGCCTTCACGGGCTCGACCGAAGTGGGCTATTCCGTCGCGGAAGCGGCCGCAAAGCGCCTCATCCCCGCAACCCTCGAACTGGGCGGCAAGAGCGCCAACATCGTTTTTGACGACGCGCAGCTCGAGAAGGCGATCGAAGGCGCCCAGATCGGGATCCTCTTCAACCAGGGCCAGGTCTGCTGCGCTGGCTCCCGCATCTTCGTGCAGGAAGGCATCTACGACGAATTCGTCGCGAAGCTCGCCGAAGCCTTCGAGAAAGTGAAGGTCGGGAACCCCATGGACATGTCGACCCAGATGGGCTCGCAGATCAACGAGCGGCAACTTGAGAAGATCCTCAAGTACGTCGAAATCGGCAAGGAAGAGGGTGCCGTGGTCCTCACGGGCGGGAAGCGCGCCGCGGTGCCCGGTTTCGAGAAGGGCGCCTTCATGGAACCGACCCTTCTTGCGAACGTCACGAACGACATGCGTGTTGCTCGGGAAGAAATCTTCGGGCCGGTGGCGGTTGTGATCAAGTTCAAGACCGAGGACGAAGTCGTCCGCATGGCGAACGACTCCGAATACGGTCTCGGCGGCGCCGTGTGGACCCGCGACATCAACCGTGCGATGCGCGTCGCGCGCGGCGTGCGCACGGGGCGCATGTGGATCAACACCTACAACGAACTTCCCGCGCACGCCCCCTTCGGCGGCTACAAGAAGTCCGGCATCGGTCGTGAAACCCACAAGATGATGCTCGCCCACTACAGCCAGACGAAGAACATCTACATGTCGCTTTCCGAAACGACGCGCGGGTTCTTCTGATCCGCCGACCGCATCGGCCCTCGCCCCCGGACAGACCCGGGGAGCTGCCGAGAGCGGAATCGGCCCGCAAAAACCGGAGGCTCGGCTTCCGGTTTTTTCTTGTTGATCCGAACGGTGGGCAAGAAACGCCGCAATCACGGGTCTTTTGGCACTAACCCGTATCCCATCGATCGGTTACACCGAACATCGTCTACGTCAAAATATCAGCTCACCGAACGCCGATTGTGTTCCGAAATCGAGTACCATCGGGTTTTCCCTATTTCGTCGGGAAAAACCGTCAAGTCGGTCTTTTTCCTCTCTGTTCGAAATACACAACACAAGGAGCCCCTCTTGCTAAAGCGCATTCTCATCTTCGTACTCGGTCTTACGAGTCTCTCCCTCGGCATCGCCCTCATCACCAACGCCCACCTCGGTACGAGCTCCATTTCCTCCTTTGCCTACGTCCTCTCGATGGGTACGGGCCTCACGATGGGGCTCTTCGTCTTTGTAACGAACGCCTTTTTCTTCTGCGTGCAGACGGCGATCGATCCGACGCAGGTTCTCCTCAAAGCCGTCAAGCAGCTCCCGATCTGCGCCCTCTTCGGCCTTGTGATCGACGTTGCGATGGAGCTTACGACGGGGCTTTCGACCGTTGCGGCCGGCTCCTGGTTTACGGGAGCCGTGATGGTGCTTTGCGGGTGCGTGTTCGTGGGCTTCGGGATTTCGGGGATGGTGTTTTCGCGCTTGGCCTACCTTCCGCCCGAAGGGGCGGTTCTCGCCATTATGAAGCGCTGGGGCGGCTCCTTCGGAACGCTGCGCCTCGGCGTCGACGTCTTCATCGTCCTTTCCGCCGTCGTGGCTTCGTTGCTCTTCTTCGGCGATATCCGGGGTTTGCGCGAAGGCACCGTGGCCGCAGCCCTCATTTCGGGCCCCACGGCGAAAATCTTCCTTCGCGGCTGGGGGCGACTGATGCCGAATCACGGCGTGATCGACTGATCGACCGACCGATCAACGGATTGCCGAGCAGTCTGCGCCCCCTTCCGGGCGTCGACATGAAAAAGGGACCCCGAAGGGTCCCTTTTTTTCAAGTTCGTTTTTTGCTCGAACTCCGGTGTTGCCGGTTACTGGTCGTACCCCGGCACGTCGAGCGCTTCGCCCAATACGCGGAAGTGACCCGCACCGAGATAGTGGATCGTACGGAGTTCCTTCGGAGCTTTGTCGTAATCGACGTGCCCTTCGGGCATCACGCGCTCGTCCGCCCATACGCCCAGGCATTCGCCGAGGATGAGGTCGTAGGGTTCGGAAACGGAAGGCGCGGGCAGAACCTTGAAGAAGGCGTATGCGGCGCACCCGTCGACAAGCGGAATCGATTCGAATCCCGGGATCGTGAAGAGGTCGGCACCGCTCTTTTCAAGCTTCTCGATGTCGTCCGCCATCGAGACGGTACCGAGCTTCATAACGACGTCCGCCAACTGCACCGTCGGAACGGAGAGCGCGAAGACGCCGCTCTTTTCGATGAGTTCGCGCGTGAAGTGCGGACCGTCCACCACGGCCGTCATGCGAAAAGGCGCAATGTTGAGCGGGCACACCCAGCTCGCGGGCATGACGTCGCCCTTCCCGTCGTGGGCGCTCGAAACGAACGCGGTGCCACCGAGATTGAAGATGACGTAACCCTTTTCGTCGGGGAGCTTCTTCAGACGATCTTTCGTGGAAATCATGGTTTGATCCTTATGTGTGAGGGGTGCGGAGCTCCACGCATCAAACGAAGCGAAACGAGCGTCGAGCGCCCCCTGCCCGACGGAGCGCAATGCGGCTTGATCGGCAAGCGCTTTCGGACATGAATTATCAGACGACTTCAAGGATACGTCCGATCCTTCCCGGCGGGAACTCCTCTTTTTGTCATGATCCTACCGAACTGTTGCTCGAATCCGCCGAAACGACGCAACCCCCCGAAAAGGAGCTCTTTTGCGGCGAAACAACCTCGGGGCGGAACGGTGCGGGTTTGGGATGTCACGATCGGGAGCGCGTCGTTTCGTGCGTCAACCCGACGTCAAAGTACTTCGTTGCCGAGCTCAGTACGTCGCACGCGAAGCGCGGTTCGCGTAGGCGCGGCAGTGGTCCATCCAGAGGCGCACTTCTTCGCAGAGGTACTTGTCGCGGTGGTGGCAGAAGGTGAGCTGACGCATGAAGCGGTCGGGCAGCTCAAGACGCGTCACGTACCGCCCGTAATAGGGGTCGGAGAGGACGCGACTTGAAATGTAGGTGAGCCCGAGACCCATGAGCACGGAACGCAGGATCGCGTCGAAGCTGTCGAGCTCCGTACTGACACGTACCGAGGTGAGCTTTTGACGGAGTTGGGTGTCGAAGAAGTTCCTCGACGAAGAACCTTCTTCACGCAGAATCCACCGCGCGTTCGAGAGCTCTTCGTAGGTGACGGGCCGACCCGAGAGGGGATGTTCCTTCGGGGCGATCACGACCATTTCGTCTTCCATCCAGGGTTCGGTTACAAGTTCCGCGTGCCGTACGGGCCCTTCGACGAGCGCCGTGTCGAGTTCAAAGCGCACGAGCTTTTCGGCAATGCTCTGCGTGTTGGCGATTTCGACGCTCGGAATCCAGCCGAGACGGTCTTCGAAGCCGCGCAGAAGTTCCGCGATCATGAAGGTCCCCACCGTACGGGTGCACCCCACGCGGAAAGAGGTTGCGCGCTTGCGGTTCGAAAAAAGAGCCGAGATGTCCTTCGCGCGCGCCACCATTTCGTCCGCCTGGGGCATCAGGCGCCGGCCTTCGGCCGTGAGGAAAATGCGGCCGCGGTTGCGGTCGAAAAGATGCACGCCCAAGCGTGCCTCCAATTCGCCGAGCGCCTGAGAGACGGCACTCTTGCTCATGTTGAGGTCGCGCGAGGCGTTCCCGATGTTTTCCGCCTTGGCAATCGCAAGGAAGACCTGAAGTTGCCGCAGGGTTACGGAGAGCTGCGCGTCGTCGGCACCGAGTGTGGTCATGGTGGTTCCGGAGTCGTTGTGTTGGGGGTCGAACATGGGTTTGCTTTTTCGAGCCCTCGCGTGTCGCACCGCAATGCCGCGCGGGCTCGTCCCTGGGAAAGCATCATACCCGTTTGGTTTTCACGGATAGGGAGGACTTTCCCGAGTAGTTTTCCCGAACGGCCGTCGTTCTTGCGTTCTCGATGTGTTCGAGGCGTACGGTCCGTTCGGCTTTGCAGTACACGCATTTTAAACTCAATCGGATCTACCGAACACAAACTTGGTAAAAACGATTAGAATCGCCGCATCGTTTCGTTCAACACGCCGAGCCTCACCCGAAGGCTCGCCCTCTGCGAGGAACCCATGCTTCGTACGTTTCATCATCGTTTCCGCGGTCTGCCCACCCCCATGGGGGGGCTGGCGCTCGGCATCGGCAGTCTTGGCTGGTGCATGGAAAACGCGCTGCCCCTGGGCGGTTGGGGTCAGTTGACGGGGGCCTTCCTCGCCGCCCTGCTGCTCGTCCTTTTGGCAGGCCGTTTTCTCCTCCACGTCGACACCCTCTGGCGCGATCTTCAGCATCCGGTGGCGGGCTCGATCGTTCCGACCTTCGCGATGGCCCTTATGGTGATTTCGCGCGCGACCTTGGACGCCTTCCCCGTCTTCGCGGAAACGCTCTGGTGCGCGGCGGTGGTGTTGCATTTGACCGCCCTCGTTTTCTTCCTTTGGTTCCGCTCGCGGGAAAACATCATGGGGAACATGGTCCCGTCATGGTTCATCCCGCCCGTGGGAATCATCGTGGCGGACGTCACGTTCCCGGGCGTGCCCGAACTCCATGGTTTGGCGACCGTTCTTCTCACGATCGGCATGGCCAGCTACGCCGTGATGCTTCCCGTGATGATCTACCGCCTGATCTTTCACCCCGAAGTCCCGAACGCCGCCAAGCCCACGATCGCAATCATGGCGGCTCCGGCATCCCTTTCGTTGGCGGGCTACCTCACGGTCGTCAAGTCTCCCAACCTCCTCGTCGTTGCGGTTCTCCTCGGGATTGCGATTCTCATGACGGTGGCGATTTACTTCGCGTTTTGGCGCCTGCTCCGCCTTCAGTTTTCGCCCGGTTACGCGGCCTTCACCTTCCCGATGGCCATCGGCGCAACGGCGCTCTACAAGACCGCGAACCTCGTCGCGACCTATCCCGGCACGGAAACCTACGTAACGCAGTTGCGTTTTCTCGCGCACGTGGAGCTTGCGGTGGCAACCGTTGTGATTTTCTACGTGTTCGTTCTCTACATGAAGAACCTGAAGGCCTTCATGGCGACTCCGGCGTAAAGGCAACGACTTTCGAAATTTCCGGAAAAGACTTTCCCGCCGGGCGGGCGAGGTCGTGAAGCACGAAAGGCCGACGGCGATTCGTCGGCCTTTTCTCTTTTCGGGAAGGTCGGGTTTTCTCAGGAGGGGTGATCCCCGGGCCGTACTCTTTCGGCGGAAGAGCTTCGGAGCGTTCCGTTCATCGCGATCCGTCCAGAGCCGCATCCACAGCACTCGGTCCTCCGGACGTGAGCGGCTCGTTGCGATCGAGCGCGCTCGCGGGCGTCGGCCCCGTGACAGGAAGCGGTTCCGATTCGGGGAGCTTCACGTTATCGGAAGTACCGGCAGGAGAAACGGAACGAGATGCGGTCTGAGCATCCGCATCGCCCGAAAACCGCTCGCTCTTTGCGCCCGAGACCGAAGTTTCGCGATGAGCGGTCTTTTCGACCGAACCGCCGGGACCGTCGGAAGCGTTCTGAGCAACGGCATCCCGCACTTCTGCCCCCGTGTTCTTCGCATCTTCCCGGTTGAGCGTATCCGCAATCACGGCCCCCGCCGTGAGACCGCTCGTCGCGGCCCAACCGAGGTTTGTTCCAGGCACGGCCGCGCGCCCGAGCGCGCCGCACGCAACTTCGCCCGCGACCCAGAGGCCTTCGATCGGGGTACCCTCGGGCGTGAGCGCCTGAAGGCGGCCGTTCGCGCGAAGACCGCCCTGCGTGCCGGAATAGCGCGGCTTCACTTCGAGGATATAGACGGACCCCGATAAACTCAGCGGACTCGTCATGGCGGAGGCGGGCCGACCGAAGTCGTCGTCCTTGCCGTTCAAAACAAAGGTGTTGTAGCGCACAACCGTTTCCGCGAGCGTTTCGGGATCGATCCCCGCTCGGCGCGCGGCTTCCTCCGGCGTCGTGCCGCGCACGACGAGGGGCGCAAAGGTCGGTGGTTCGTCCGGTACGCAAACGGAAGCGGACAGAGTTGCATCGACCGTATCACCGCGCTCCGCACGCTCGTTCTTCGACGCATCCGTGTTGCGAGCCGTTTCGGTTTCCTCCGCGTTCGATTTCGCTTCGTTCGACCGAATCCACCCGTCGAGCGTCTCGCGAGCGATGCCGCGCCCCGTCAAGGCGGCCGCGAACGATCCGAACGCACCTTCGTCCATCACCAAAAAGAGCGATCCGCCCGAACGGCGTTGCGCGTCGAGGATCGCTTCGTCGGGGCCGGCTTCGTTCACGACGCGCTCGCCCTCGCGGTTGACGAGCACCGAACCGAGCGGCAATGCCGCCCGGTTCGCGCGTTCGAGCGACGCACCCGCTCCCGGCATCACTTCAAGGCCGTCCCAGCGTACGGCGGCAACGTTTGCCAAATCCCGCGCGGCACCCGCTTCGCTACCCAACACGAGACCGTCCCCGGTCCCCGAAACGACACCCTCGTAGAGGGCCGCGGAAACCGCTTCGACCATTGAATGCTTTTCATTCGAAGCCGCAAGCGCTTCGTCGACCAAGGTCCGGTTCGCCCCGTACCCGCCCGTAGCGAGAAGCACGGCTCGGGCCGAAACCTCGTAGTCGATGCCGCGGCCGGCGTTCTTCGCCTTGACTCCCGTTACGCGCCCGTTTTCGATGCGAAGACCTTCCACCCTGGTCCCGGTGAGAATCTCCGCCCCGCTTTCGCCCGTCAACGTCCTCAGGCGTTGCGCGTACTCGGGGCAACCCCCGCGAAGCGGCAGCTGTCGCGGCGTTTCGCTTCCGTCCGGGCGAAGAAGGCCCGCTTGCGTGTCAAACCGCACGCCGTGCGCAACCAGCCAGTCGACGGCAATCCCGGCGTTTCGCGCGTAGAGCTTCGCCGTGACGGGGTCCGCAGACTTACCGCCCCAAGCCAGAAGATCGTGCTCGAACTTTTCGGGCGTATCGTCGAGCATTCCGAGTTCGCGCTGCACGTGCGACCCCGGCACCAGGAACGCTCCGGTACAAACGCCCGAGGCGCCGCCCGGAAAGTCCATCTTTTCGAGCACCAACACCGAAAGCCCCGCTTCGCGGGCAGCCACGGCCGCAATCATGCCTGCACTCCCCGCTCCGACCACGACGAGGTCGACCGTCCGGGTTTCCTTGCGAAACTCCGAGGGGACGGCAACGGGGCGCCGCCATACCGCGGCATCGTCGCCCGCGGCTTCGAGAGCCGTTTCCACCGCACGCACGACGGCACGCGACGTAAGCGTTGCACCCGAAACGAGGTCGACCGCCGTCGACTGAGCTTCCACCATGCGCGAAGCGGTCATCGGGGCCGCCGCGGCGCCCACACCCGGGGTTTCGAAGTTGGGTCCGACGGAAATCATCGAGATTTCACGGTCGGTGACGGTCACCGTCACGGGAACGGGGCCCATCATGCCTTGAGCTTCGGCCGTGTATGTGCCCGGGACCAACGCCTGCGCATTTCCACCGAGAAGCGAGAGGCCGAAAGCAAGGTTCAATGAGAGAAGCGCCGGCGCGTACGGACGTGCGCCGGGCTTCGGCATGCGTTTGGAGTGACCCGTGAGGTCCGTGAGGGAATCGGGCGAATCGGAGGTCGGTCGGCAGCCGGAGAGATTCCGTTCGGGGAATCGGCCGGATCGGGTCGATGGTGACGTCAAAGGTCGCATGAGGGTCGCAGGAGGGTCGAATCCGGGCCGCACGTCCGCTTCGGAAACCCGAGAAATCGGAGAAGTTCGAGCAGCCCGTCCAAATTGTTGCTGTATCGGCTTATTCTGCGCCGCCGGTCCTTAAATGTCCATTATTGCGAAATCGATCGCCCCGAAAACAACGAAGCCCCGCCCGACACGAAACCGTGTCGAACGGGGCTTCGCGACCCCGGGGATTTCGGGTTGCGGCAGGCGTCTTCGTTCGGGTTCCCGGCCGGGTCGATCGACCGGCCGGGCGCTCGCCGAACGAAGTCGTCGCGCTCGACTTTCGAGGTTTTCGGGCGCGATCAGGCTTCCTTGTAACCCGTCGCGTACTTGCCCGCCATGAAGCCGGAAGTGTGAGCGAAGCCGCAGGCGTTGCCGCCGCAGTAGAAGGCGCCGTGCACGCCCGCAACCGTTTCGCCCGCCGCGTAGAAGCCGCCCACGGGCTTCAGATCCCAGCCGAGCACTTCGAACTTTTCCGTAACGCGCACGCCGCCGCAGGAGAGGTTGTTCCACGGGAACATGCGGATCATGTACCAGGGACCTTCGGTCAGCTTCCACTGCTGGTCCTTGCGTCCGAACTGGAGGTCGTTCTTCGTCTCGACGGCTTCGTTCCAGACGGCGATCTGCTTCTTGAGACCGTTCGGATCGACGCCGCTCTTTTCGCAGAGTTCTTCGAGCGTATCGGCCTTCCAGAGGTTCTCACCCTTCGCGAATTCCGCTTCGACGCGTTCGGCGGTCCAGGAGGGAAGACCCACGAGAGCACCCAGCTTGATCTTCTGAAGCGTACGGTCCCAGGTCGCCTTGTCGGCCAAGACGTAGTGGCAGCCGTCGGGGTTGGCGGCCAACTTCGGCGTCACGTGGCAGATGCCTTCGAGTTCCGTAACGAAGCGTTCGCCCTTCTTGTTGACGAGGATGCCGCCCTGGCCGGTGATGAACCACCAACGGCAGTAGGGACCGTTGCGACCGTTCACAACGATACCGCACGGATAGCTCGCAATGTACTGCATGTGCGAGAGCGGCACGCCCACGTCGCGCACGGCAATGCGCAGGGCTTCGCCGTCGTTCGAGGGGCCGCCGATGGCGACGCCCTTCCCCGCCACGCTCGGAACCCAGAAGTCGAGCGATTCGGGGGTGCCGGTGATGCCGCCCGTAGCGAGAATCACCGCCTTGCGGGCGCGGCAGGTCACGACCTTGTCGCCCTTCCCGCAGGCAACGCCCGCGACGCGATTGGCCTTTTCGTCGTAGTAGATCTTCGTGAGGCCCATCCCGTGACGGATCTTGAGACCGCGCTTTTCGAGGGCGGCGACGAGCACTTCGATGTAGTCGCGGCCCTTGAAGGATTCCTGACGATGCGCGCGGAGTTGACTGTGACCGGCGTACTTTTCGAGGTGGTGGGGCTTGAGACCGTTGTCTTCGAGCCAGTCGAAGGCTTCGCCCGAATGCTTCGCGAAGGCATAGACCGGTTCCTTCAGGGACATGTGTTCGCCGTAGGCGATGATGTCGTTCGCGAAGGTTTCCCAGGTGTCCTTCTGCCCTTCCGGGTCGGCCTTCTGCATGCGGGAGCCCCAGGCGGTGAAAAGGCCGCCGCAGAGGTTCGTAGCGGTGTGGAAGGGGCTCATGCCCTTGTCGAAGATTTCAACCTTCGCGCCCGCATCGTACGCCTGGCAGGCGGCCATCATGCCGGCACCGCCGCAACCCAGAACGACGACGTCCGTTTCCATGTCCCAGGAAGCGGGCAGTTCGCCCGAGGACGAAGCCGCACGTGCGGCGGGAACCGTCAGAGCGGCCGCGCCCGTCACCGCGGCCCCGAGGAAATGACGACGGGAAAGTTCGGTCTTGCTCATTTTGTTATTCCCCCTTCATCTTGATGTCGAACGTGTGGCAGTCGTTGCATTCGAAACGGGGCTTCGCGTGCATGCTGTGGCAGTTGGAGCACCGGGGCTCGCCGCGGTGCGAGAAGTGAGGATTGGGATTCATCTTTTCCGTGCGCTTCGCTACCGCAGCGTAGGATTCGTGGCAGGTAAGGCACGTTTCCTTTGCCGGGGCCTTCATCTCACCGCCCTTGTGACAGGTGTCGCACGGAAGGCTCGCGTGGGAGCCGGCGGCCTTCGTTTCCGCGGCCGACGCGGGAGCCGTCGCACCGACGGCAAGGAGTGCCGAAAGCGCCAGGGCGCCGAAAATGGACTTCTTCATCATGGTTTTGTTCCTGGGTGGATTGACGGACTCGAAGGCGCGGTACGCTCCCCGAGCCCGGGGAAAAAGGAGGTCAGTGTTCGCCCGCGGCGTTCAACACGGCCACCATGTCTTCGAGGTACATGCGAGCGCGATCGAGCGGACTCATCGTGAGCGCGAGGTCGGCGTTGCAGGCTTCGATCGAAATCGGGAGACCCGGAAGGTGCTTCAGAAGGCCCGTGAGGTCCGCGGCGCCCGTACCGGGCGAAAGGCGGTAGTTGCGGGCCTGGTAGAGGATCCCGTCCATGTCCTTCGGAACTTCCTTGGTGGTATCGCACATTTGGCAATATTTCAGGCATTCCTTCGGGAGGTTGTCGATGTCTTCGAACGAGTTCTTCGCACGGAAGAAGTGGATCGGGTCGACGAGAACGCCCGAGTTCGGACGGTTGACGCGCTTCATGATTTCGCCCGCCCCCTTCACGGTGCTCACGTCGCACCAGGGCATGGGTTCGATCGAAAGCGAGAGCCCGAAGGGATGCGCGATTTCACAGAGTTCGGCAAAGTTGTCCGTCAAGCGGTCGAGGTCCGGGTCGTTGCCGGCACATAGGACGTTCGCGGCACCGAGACGGGCACCCGTTTCAAAGAACGCCTTCCAGTTGACGGCACGCGTGTCGGGCTTGATACGGAGAATTTCAATGTCGAGAACCTTCACGCCCGTTGCTTTGAGGTTCGCTTCGACTTCGCGGATCATCGGCGTGTCGCCGATCATCGACCACTGCGTTTCTTCGGGCGTTGCGGGAACGAGGCGGATGCCCACATGGCTGTAGCCCGCTTTGGCGGCGCAGAGAACCTGGTTCGCGGGCGAGACGTCGAGCACCGTGAGCGCGGCGAGCGAAATCGGGCGCGGAAGCTTGAGCGGCTCGAAATTGCGGGATTTGAGGTCGACGGGAACGACCTTGGCGGAAGCGGCGGAGGAAAGGCCGAAGGCGGCGGCGCCGAGCGCGGCGGATCCGAGGAAATGACGACGATTCATGAGTTCTCTCCTTCCAAATCGTGTCGGATCGGTGGTCTGTGGTCGGTGATGCGGGGAACGCTCGAGCGCGTTCGACGGATTCGAACGCGGTGTTTCGTTCCCGACAACAGCATCCTACCGACCCGCCGCTTCGCCCCAATACCTACCGCAGTAGGTATCCGAAGGATGTTGCGGGAATCGCGGAGTTCCTTTCCTCCCTCGTATTTCCGGTCTTTTCCCGTATTTTTTTGCGACTTCGGTTCAGCACCGGCTTCGGGGAAACGCCTTCCTTCCGCCCGAAGCTCGGTCTCGGTCGCTTTTTTATCCCGAAGCCTTCTCCGAGGCGGTCTCTGCGGCATTCGTACCCGCAATCCGCCCGAAAACGAACGTTTCCGTGAGGCCGTTTCCGCCCAAACGGTCCCGCCCGTGAAGCCCCCCGGTCGTTTCTCCCGCGGCATAGAGTCCGGGAATCGGGCGCCCGCGCGTCGAGAGCACGCGCGCCTTCCCGTCGATCGCGATACCGCCGCAGGTAAAGTGCACGGACCACGTTTCACGTCCGTAGAAAAAAGGGGGCGACGTGAGCGGTACGCCCGAAAGCGGCCTGTCGAACGTCGAATCCCATCCCTTTCGTGCATCCCGGTTCCACCGCTCGATCGTGTCCGAGAGGTTTGAGAGCGGTACGCCGATCGCGGCGGCCAACGCTTCGATGCTCGGAGCTTCCCTCACGATCCCTTCTGCAAGCTTTACTCCGAGTGTGGCGCTCTTTTGCGTACTTGCGTCCGAAATCGCCCAAAAGCTGCGACCTTCCGTGACGTGGAGGACGTCGGCGAGCTCCCCGAAGGGAACGCCCTCCGAAACGAAACGTTTGCCCTCGTCGTTCACCCAGATTTCCCCGCCCACGAAGTCGAGCAGTCGCCCGCCCGAATACGGGATCACCTGGATGTGCCGCATCCCGACCTCTTTCGCACCGACCGCGCGCGCCATGCGAATCCCGTCCCCCGTCGCGCCGTCAAAGAGGAACCCGCGCGGGTTGGCGGTCGTGGGATAGCGCGCGTCGAGCCTTGCGTCAAAGGTCATCCGCATGGCGACGTTCGCCGTAAAGCCGCCCGTTGCGAGCACCACCGCGGGGGCGACGACATCGATCGTGCGGGTGCCTTCCTTGGGCGTCCTACGGCGAGCGCGAACACCCGTGACCGCGGGTTCGAGAGAGGAATCCTGACGAGTGCTTTCGAGAAGTTCCAGAGCTTGCGTCGAATGGAAAAACCGGACTCCGAGCGCTTTGGCGCGACCCGCAAGGGCCGTCACGTAGTCGTAGCCGGCGGCGGGCGAACCCGTCGAAATGTTACGGCTCGTCACCGCCCCCACGGCGCGGTAGAAAAGCGGTCGCCACTCGACCCCCATTCCCGCGAGCCACCGAACGGCCGATTCGCTTTCGGAGGCGAGAATCCGGGCGAGTTCGGGGTTCGATTCGCCCGCGCCCGCTTCGAGGATTTCCTGCATCATCCGCCGTACGTCCTCGTCGCGTTCGATCGGGTCCGAGGCTTCGGACTTTCGCCGCGCAACGGAGACGGAACCCGAGGAATAAATCCCGTGTCCGCCCGTGATCGCTCCTTTTTCGAGGAGCACCACGCGCCGCGCGCCCGCTTCTCGGGCCGCCACGGCGGCGGAAAGTCCCGCGGGGCCCGAACCCACCACGACGACGTCGGCTTCGATCCTCTCGATCCGTTCGGTCGGATCGGGTGACGGTCCCAAGGCGGCGGACGCAGTGCGGGGATTCTCCGGAATTCCGGCACTCTCGGCACGCGGAATTGCAGCCGAGAATCCCGGGGACGCGACGAGCGCCGCACCGGCCCCGAATTTCGCCGCCCGTTCGCAGAAGACGCGACGGGTCGTGCGCATGGAAAAGTCGACTGTGTTGCTCGTATCCGCCACCTTTTCCGTCCTCATTCCCCGGGCAACCCGCAGGTCGTTTTCGTTCGTCACGGTCGCACCTCGTGCATGTCGAGCAACTCCTCGGGGTCGGTCACACCCGATTCGAGCACCAAACGAAGGAGTTCGCGCTGCGAGTGGACGCCGAACTTCGCAAAAGCGTTCGAGCGGTGCATCTTGATGGTACTCACTTCGAGCCCGAGCGCTCGGGCGGTTTCCTTAATCTGATCGCCCTTCAAGACGGAGCGCACCACATCGCGCTCGCGCGGGGTGAGGTCCGCGAACGTCCGTTTCAGGGCATCGATCGGGGCGCTCTCCAAGGCGGCCTGCATCGAGAGCGTCACGGCACTCGAGACCTTCTGAACGAACTCCAACGGCTCGACGGGCTTTTCGAGAAAATCGACGGCCCCGTGGCGCACCGCGTGCACGGCCGTCGAGATCGTGCCGTGAGCGGAAAGGAAAAGAACGGGCAACGTTGCCCCGCGTCGCTCCATCTCGGCCTGCACTTCAAGTCCCGTCATCCCGGGCATGCGCATGTCGAGCACCACGCACCCCGGTCCCGAAAGCGAGTCGGTGTCGAGAAAAGTGCGCCCGTCCGGGTAGTAACGCACGTCCCAACCCATGGTGGTAAGCAAAAGTTCGAACGAATCGGCAAGAGCCGCATCGTCGTCGACGATGCGAACGAGGGGTTTGGTCATGTGGGGTCTCCGGGAATGTGGGAGTCGTTCGGGGAATTGTCGGACGGAAGCGTTTCACGCTTTTCGTTTGCGGCAGTACTCGGATCGAACCGGTCAAACGTCACGGTCGCTTCGAGACCGCGCTCGGAAAGGCGCCGCAAGCCGAGGCGCGCTCCGTGCTCGTCGACGATGTTTCGCACGATCGCAAGTCCCAAACCGAGACCGTCCGCTTTGACGCTTTCGCTCACGCGCTTCATTCGCTCGAACGCATCGTCAGAAAGCCTCGGACCGTTGTCGAGGATCCGCACGCGGACTTCCCCGTCCGCGAGTTCCGGAGCGTTCGGGCCCGCTTCAAGCAGCACCCGCACGCGCGGACCCGCGGAGTCCGTCGTCTGAGCGGACGCTTCGAGCGCGTTTTTAATGAGATTCAAGAAAAGCAACTCCAGCTCCAGAGGGTCGCCCTCGACGAGAACGGGGCGACCCGCCGCGTCCGCGGGAGCATATTCGGCGACGACCTCCCCATTTCGGCTGCGGCAGGCTCCGGCCACGGCCGCTTCGAGCCGCTCGTAGAGATCGACGGGGCGCGGCGAACGCTTTTCGCGCTTTGCATAGGCACGCACGCGATCGACGATCTCGGCGATGCGGCGCGCTTCCTTTTCGGCACCGTCCGCCGCGCGCGCAAGCACGGGGTCGACGGCGTCGCCGGCATCTGCCGGCGAAACGGAGACGGGAGTCTTTTCCGCTCCCTTTCCGGTCGACTTGCCCGCACTCTTCGCTGTAACTGCGGTACCCGCAGCCAGCTGCGCGAGTCGCATCCGCAGAACCGCCATGTAGTTGATGACGGAGCCGACGGGTTGCTTAAGTTCGTGGGCGATCATGGCGCTGAGCTGACTGATGGCACCCATGCGTTCGACTTCGCCCAACCGCAAGCGTGCGGCACGCTCCGCTTCTTCGAGGCGGGCACGCTCGGCCAACGCGTCGCGCAACTCCCGCGTACGAACGTCGACCAAGCGGCGCAATCGCCACTCGTGAAAGAAAATCAGACCGAGCGCGAGGACAACGGCGACCGCGTACCACTTGAAACGCCGCCAGAGGGCTTCGGGGGTCCAACTTTCGAGATACGCCCACTCGCCGAGGTGAAGGTTTCGTTCGAGCTCCCTCACCGCATGAAAGTCGCTCGTCACCTGCCACACGTATCGTCCGCCCGGTCGTGCGTCGTCGGGCTTCACGGGCGTCAAAAGCGCGATCGTCATGAGGCGGGCGAGTTCGGGGTCGGTCCCGGGCAACGCGCCCGCCACCCAGTCGGGGTAAAGACGCGTCGAATGCCGGCAGGCGAGGAGTTCGTCCGTGACGGGCGCGACGACCCTCAAGGCTCCCGGCTCCACGAGCCCCTGGGTTTCCGCGCGCTCCAGAGCACAGGCGGGCAAAATCCCGACGTCGAAGTGCCCGGACAAAACGCTCGCAACGACGTTAGGAACGCCGTACGTCATGAAGTGCACGTCCCCGAAGAAGTTCTTCGAGTCGAAGCCCGTTTCCTGAACCTCCATGCGGGCCGCAAGCCACCCGTCGAGCGCGGTCGGCAAGGTGGCGGCCGTACGTTTCCCCTTCAGGTCGGCGAGCGTTGCCATGTCGGAACGGTCGCTGCGAACGACGAAGGCCGCCCCCACGGATTGAGCGGGATTGACGGCGGCCGTGGAAAGACGCGTCGCGATGGGGTGTGCGCCCGTCGCGTCGAGCACCCGACGAAAGTCGGCCGAAGGCGCGATGAAAAGGTCGGGCCGCACGCGATCGATGTCGGAGAGAAGCGTGATGCTCGACAACCGTACGACGGAAACGCGGGCACCCGGCACGTACCGCTCGATCGCTTCGATGGTGGGCCGAAGTGTAGTCGAAGGAAAGTCCGTTTCGCTCGACTCCACCACGCCGATCAGAACGGAGCGCGTCGGCTCCCGCTCGGGCGGGACGTCGGCGACCGAATGCTCGACCGGAAAAGCGAACGCGCAGGCGATGCCCATGAGTCCCAAGACACCCGTCAGCAAGGAAAGTTTGCTCGGCACCTTCAAGCCGCTCGTTTTGCGCATCGTCCAATCGTCACTTCATGCAGGGGATGTTCGCCTCGACGTTCGACACCCGGATCGGTACGCCCTGCGAGGCCCGATCAACCAACTATACCGAAGGCGGCACGGGAATGAACTCGACCTACGGAGAGTTCCGGGCCTTCCTCGTTACGAACTTACGAAGTACGCCAACACGAAGGACGCTCACGACGAAACCCATGCCTTCTACCTCGGCGGCAACTACAACCTTCAGGTTATGAAGCCCTTCGCTCTCGCCCAGTACACGAAGGCCGACAAGAACTTCGGAACCTTCGAAAACCCGCTCTCCGGCGCCCTCTTCGCCGGCGTTGAAGGCATCGAAAAGGGTATCGACTCCTACGGCCTCCACCTCGGCACGGTCGTTCCCGTTGCCGGCGGCGACTTCACGGCCGCCGTTTACTACGTCGACGGCGAAACCGACACGCTCCGCGATGCTCGGGGCCAGGGTTCCTACGACCTGGCTTACCTCGGTCTCTCCGCTCGTTACGTCTATCCGCTCAGCAAGCGCACCTCCGTCTACATGGGGGCGGGCTATGCCGAAGAAAAGATCGACGTGAAGGTTGATGACGCCGGTACGAATTCCTTCAAGAACAAGATCGGTCAGGCGTACGCCGGCATCACCCACACGTTCTAATTCCTCGGGCGCGTCGGGACCGTCGGACAGCGTGCAAAATCCGACATCCACGACAACGCGCGTTTGAAAGCGAACGCAGAAACCCCCGCAGGAGCGATCGGCCTGCGGGGGTTTGTTTTACCCTGTAAACGCGCACCCGGTCAGACTGATGTGAAACCCGTTGCAAAAACGCAACATAGGGCTTATCCCTTAATGACACGGATACTTTACTGTTTATCCGACAACATTCTTTTCACAAGCAATCAAGCCGACGAAAATTTCAAAATCTTTTGCTAACTTTCAGCTACCCGCTTGACTTCTTATGCGGGATTCGACTTCCAAATTTCAGGGATACATCATGAAAAAGACTCTTGCTGCTCTCGCTGTTCTCGGCGCTTTTGCCGGCACCGCTGCCGCCGCCGACGTCACGCTCTACGGTGTTGTCGATACGGGCCTCGCCTACACCTACTCGGATCAGGTCGATGAAGGTGAAACCAAGGTTGACGGCGAAAGCCAGTTCGGCATGCAGTCGGGCTACAACGCCGGTTCCCGCTTCGGTCTCAAGGGTACGGAAGACCTCGGCAACGGCCTTAAGGTGGGCTTCAAGCTCGAAAACGGCTTCAACTCCGACGACGGCAGCCTCAAGTATGAAAACCGTCTCTTCGGCCGTGAAGCCAGCCTCTCGCTCATGAGCGAATTCGGCACCCTCTCCTTCGGCCGCATGGGCGGCGTTGCCTCCTCCGCCGGTACGTACGACATCGTCTACGCCATGGCCGACGCCTTCGACGGCGGCGACAACGACATTCTCGGTCTCCAGATCTCGAGCCGCTACGACAATATGGTGACCTATCAGTCGCCGAAGTTTGCGGGCATCCAGGGTACGGTTCAGTACTCCTTCAAGCAGAATTCCGTTTCGGGCGAAGGCACGGAAGGCACCTCCAAAGTCGACCGCTACGCCTCTCTCGCTTTGACGGGTGACTTCGGTCCCCTCCAGACCGTGGCTGCTTACGAACTCACGAAGTACGCCAACACCGACAAGCACGACGACACGAACGCCTTCTACCTCGGCGGCAACTACGATCTTCAGTTTATGAAGCTCTTTGCTCTCGCCCAGTACACGAAGGGGGCCAAGAGCTTTGCCGGCTTTGACAACCCGTTTGCCGAAGACGTCGAAGCCGATGTCCCTGGTGCCAAGAAGGGCATTGACAGCTACGGCCTGCACATCGGTACGATCGTTCCCGTTATGGGCGGCGATCTGACGGTCGGTGCCTATTACCTCGACGGCGACACCGAAACCCTCGTTTTCGGCGGTGGCGATCCCGACGAAAAGTTCGACTTCACGTATGCTGGCCTTTCCGCTCGCTACGTCTATCCGCTCAGCAAGCGCACGTCGGTTTACGCCGGTGCCGGTTATGGCGAAGAGAAGGCCGAATCGAGCGCTGCGGGCATTGCCGACTCGAAGAACAAGATCGGCCAGGCTTATGCCGGTATCACCCACACGTTCTAATTCAGACCGTACGTTCGGACTCGTCGGATAGCGTGCAAGATCCGACAATGAAGTCAATGCTCGTTTGAACTCGAACGATGAAACCCCGCAGGAGCGATCGGCCTGCGGGGTTTTGTTTTTCTCGGATTCGGCCCGCCATGGCCTGAAACCTTTGAAAGAGTCCTTCGAAACCTAGGTCGTGTAGACAAGACCGTTGCAAATCCACAACCTCCTACGAGCGCGGAGTATTACTCGGCGTCGAAGACGCCGGACTTCTCTGCGCTTTCCGCATCGACCGGAAGGGCTGAAAAAGAGTTTGGCAACGACCTCACGACGGACTTCGTCACGGATAACGTCCTCTTGACGGATGAGGACTCGATATACTGCGACCGCCTCTTCGGGCGAGAAGCTCTGCCGAAGCTTTCAGGCGAGTTCGGTACGGTCGCGTTCGTACGCACGGGAGACGCTCACCGCGACCTACAGGATGTCGAAATGCTCGGGCGTGCCGAGTAAGGTGCAATTCAAGACGAATACGGATGAAGGAGAAGGCGCTGAAGCGATCTCCAAGGCCGACCGCAACGTGTCGATCTCTTTGAGGGGCGAATTCGGTCCGCTCATTTCGCCTGCGAACTCACGAAGTACGCCGTCACCGACGGGAGACGTTACGAACGCTTTCTGTCTCGACGGCAATTAAACCCGGGTTTTGCCGAAGTCTTTCTTCAAACCCGGTACGCGGATGCGGGGAAGAGCTTCGCGACCTTCGTTCGACAATGAGGATCCGCACACCGGTGCGGGGGTACCGCGACGAGCGGCAAACTGACGACGGACGCCCACTACCTCGACGACGAAACAGCCGAAGTCGACGGCATCCGCTAAGCAAACAAAGTTTCCCCTATCACGACCTTTCGGCGCGCTGCGTCCGTCCCTTGAGAAGTGCACGTCCTTCCATACGAGCGCCGGATGGGCCCGTGAAGAAGTCGCGCCGCCCTTCGGTTTCACCCCCGGACGGCCTTACGACGCCCTCTTACCGACTTCCGATCGACAGAAACACCTACGGCCTGTCGTACACGGTCGTGACGCGCCGCGTCCGGAGTCTCCTTCAAGCCCTCCTCTGCAATCCCGCAGGGGCCCCGAGACACGAGGGGTTTGCGTTTCCCGAAACTTCGAAAAACGCCGTCGACCTCCGGACGAAAAAAGGGCCGGTACACTCGTACCGGCCCAAAGGAGGAGAAACGATCGACTATTCAGTTCGCCGGGAATCAGCCCTTGACGACTTCCTTCGCGGCGTTTTCACCCGCGATCTGCCCGAAGACGAAGCAGTCGAGAACGGCGTTGCCGCCCACGCGGTTCGTACCGTGGATGCCGCCCGTGATTTCGCCCGCGGCGTAGAGACGCGGAATCACGGCGCCCGTCCAGTCGAGGCACTGAGCCTTCGTGTTGGTGTTGAGGCCGCCCATCGTGTGGTGAACGGTCATGCCGGTGTAGCAAGCCCAGAAGGGACCCTTTTCGATCTTCTTCGTGAGGTTGACGGCCGTCTTGTTGAAGTCGTCGTCCTTCTTCGCGTCGACGAAACCGTTGTAGCGCTTGATCGTGGCTTCGAGCCCGTCGGGATCAACACCCATCTTCTGCGCGAGTTCGCGGATGGTAGGCGCCGACCAGGCTTCGTTGATCTTTTCACCTTCGTGAATCGCCTTGCGGTTCACTTCGTCGTACGACATGAAGTTTTCGTTGTCGCAGACCGTGTAGGCATAGCGTTCGGGCGTGCCGAGCACGGCATCGCGAATGACGTCGCGGCGTTCGCCTTCGTTGACGATGCGGTTGCCGCGCTTGTCAACATAGATCGAGCCGTTGACGTTGAAGTTGAGGAGAAGCTTCATCTTCTTGCCGGCGGGGGCACCCGGGGTCGACTGGATGAAGTCCATCCCGACCAAGTAACCGCCGACGCGCACGGCCGCCATCGCCACCTGACCCGACATCGAGGGGAGATTGTCCGTGCCGAGGCCCTTCACACGCGGATCGTGGAGTTCGCGCAGGTACGTGTTCGCACCGAACCCGCCCGCAGCGAGCACCACGGCGCGCGTCGCACGGATGTAACGGGTTTCACCCTTCGAATTCTTCACCTGCACGCCGAGCACGTCGCCTTCGAAGCCCCCTTCGCGGATGATTTCAACGACGTCCATGCCGGTCTTGACTTCGACGCCCAATTCCTTCGCGGCCTTGGAGAGCACCGTGCCGTAACCCTGCCCCTTCGGGAGAGCGGGCACGTGGGAGCGCGGATAGAGCGCGCCGAAAATCTGGATCACGTTGTCCTTGAACTTCATCCCGAGGCTTTCGAGCCACGTGATCGCACCGTAAGCGTTTTCACAGAGAACGCGCACGCGTTCGGGGTCACCGCGGAAGTCGCCCGCAGCGAGCGTCTGCTTCATGTGGTTTTCGGGCGAATCCTTGATGCCTTGCTTCGGCTGACGGACGGGGTCCGCGGCGTTGATGAAGCCCTGAGAGAGGAGCGTGTTGCCGCCCGCAAAGGCGAGCTTTTCGAGGACGACGATCTTCTTCGCACCCGTCTGAGCGGCCTTGACGGCGGCGGCCATGCCGGCACCGCCCGCACCGACCACGACCACTTCGTACGTGTCGGTCCACTTGACGCCCTCGGCGGACTTGGCGGAAGCGACGGAGGTGACGGTCGCGGCGGCGAGCGCGGCGCTGCCGAGGCCCATGTTCTTCAAAAGCGAGCGGCGGGTAAGTTCTTTGGTCATAGCGAACTCCTGATGGTTGGGTGAGCGCGGGGCCTCGAAGGCCGCCTGCGTTCGTTTCGTTCAAGAGTTATTGTCCGCAGGGAACTACGCGCGTAAGAGCGGTTTTTTCACCGCAGGGGCCGAAAAAGCGTTTCGGGAGACTCGGGAATAACCCGCACCGCTCGCATCGGAGAACATCCGACATCCGTTGGCTTCCTCGTGCCCGACCTCGCTTTCTCAGGATTTTTCAGTCTTTGTCATACCCCGATCGGGCTCGGAATCACGTAAAAGAGCACCGCGAAAAACTGCAAGGCCGTCCCCGCGAGAACAAAGACGTGCCAGATCGCGTGGTTGAAGGGAAGCTTGTCCCAGAGATAAAACACAACCCCCGCACTGTAGGCAACCCCGCCGCCCGCAAGGAGTGCAAGCCCGTCCCAGGGAAGGGCCTCGACGAGAGGCTTCAGGACGAAGATCACGCACCAGCCGAGACCCAGATAGAGCAGACAATTGATCCAGTCGGCGGCCTTCATGAGGAAGGGTTGAAAGATCGCTCCCGCGAGCGCGATCCCCCAGACGACGAAGAAAAGCGCCCACCCGGTAACGCCCCCGAGCGTGATGAGACAAAAGGGCGTGTAGGAACCCGCGATGAGAAGGTAGATCGCGCTGTGGTCGAAAATCTGAAGAATCCGCTTCGCGCGTCGGTTCGGAATCGCGTGATAGAGCGTCGAGACGAGGTACAGGATCACCATGGTCGCGCCGAACAAGGCGGAACTCGCCACAACGACCGCGCTCTTTCCCGTCAGGACTGCTTCCACGACCATGACGACCAACCCCGCGATCGACAGGAGGGCCGCCAGGCCGTGCGTCACGGCGTTTGCGGTCTCTTCACTGCGGCTGTAGACGGGAAGGCGTACTCCGCGACGACGTTTTGCGGATCGCGTCGCGGACCCGGCTCCGGCCGAGGGTGCGACTTCCGTCCGAGGATTCTCACCCCTTTCGACCCCCTCTTCTTTTCGTAATTCGACAACATCCGTCATGCTTCGCACTCCGTCGTGATTCGTTCTTCGGTGCATTCGAACGAAGTGTGACGCACGGATTAGCCGAAAAACGTCAGGAGGATTACGGGTTATCCCGTATTTTCGTTTCGAACGAAGTCAAAGACGCAACGGAATGTTGCTCGGGGTGTGCAGGTGTTTCACGACGGACGAGCCGCGACAACGCGCCGTCCGTTCACGCCCCGTCAAACCCGAGGTGTCACGTCCGGAAAGCGCTTCCGGAGCGCCTCGCGAATGTCGGGCAGAATCGCTTCGAGCGCTTCGCCCGAATGGACGTTGAACTTGCGGTAGAGCTTCGCGCGGTGACCTTCGACGGTGCGCACCGAAACGCCCGTGCGTTCCGAAATCTGCGCGTCGGTGAGGTTCTTGAGGATGAAGGTGAGTATCCGCACTTCGTGCTCGGAAAGGGTCTCCGCCCCTTCCGCAATCCGCTCCTCGCGGGTGCCGAGCCGACGCAGCCGGTCACGGTGAAGCGCCCGATCGATGGCGGCGATAAGCTCGTCTTCGTCAACGGGCTTCATGAGAAAGTCGAGCGCTCCCGCCTTGAGGCTTGAGACCGCCACGTGTACGTCCGTGAAGCCCGTGAGAAAAATGACGGGCAGGCCCCGGCCGAGCTCGTGCAGACGGTTTTGGAGTTCGAGTCCGCTCATCCCCGGCATCCGAACGTCGAGCACGAGGCACCCCGGGCGCTCTTCGCAGGCTTCTTCGGGGTCCGCGAGGAACGCGTCCGCGCTCGGCCAGTCCGCAACGCGAAAGCCTTCGATTTCGAGCATCGTCTTCAAAGCCCGCCGCACGGCCTCGTCGTCGTCGACGATCCGTACGACCGACGCGGCGCGTTCCTCCTCGCGTCGGTCGGAGAAGTCCGCCTCAAAAAGGGGTTTCAGAAGAGCGGGCGTAAGCGGTGCGGAAACGGGCATGGAGGTTTCGGTCCTGAAGGCTTGGAATCGTCGGGAGAGAAAGTGTAGCGACTCGGGAGACGTTCGGGAAAGAGCGTACTTTCACGCCCGTCCGTTTTTCCGACCATTCGTATCTTTACCCGACGTGCCGTAAAGCCCCGCCGTTCACGGCGGGGATATAAGGCACC
>CAJLHF010000017.1 GCA_905206365.1 uncultured Sutterella sp.
CTGACGGCTCGGTAGGGAATCTCCGTCCCCTTTAGGGCGGAGAGGATGTCAATCCAAGCTCTCGAATCGATCGGTTCGCACTTTTCGTTAAAATAGCGAGTTTTCCGATTTTTCGATCGTCCGCTGCGGCCCTGTCCGTCCTTTCGCTTTCGCGCCCGCCGACGCGCACGATCCGACCGATTTTCTCGTCTTTTCAACTTCAATTTGAGGAACCCGGAATATGGCTCTCAATCCTCTCACCGCGCTCTCTCCGATCGACGGTCGCTACGCCTCGCAGACCGACGTGTTGCGAGACATCTTTTCCGAATGCGCTTTCATGAACGCCCGCGTTCGCGTCGAAGTCGAATGGCTCATCGCCCTTTCCGAAGCGGGCTTCGAAGAGCTTCCCCACCTCTCCGACCACGGCAAAGCCTTCCTGCGCGGCCTCGCCGACAACTTCTCGCTCGAAGACTGCGAAGCGGTGAAGGCGATCGAACGCACCACCAACCACGATGTCAAGGCCGTTGAATACTGGATTAAGGACCGCGTCGCACACGACGAAGAATTGAAGAGCGCCGCCGAGTTCGTTCACTTCGCCTGCACGAGCGAAGACATCAACAACACCTCGCATGCCCTCATGCTCATGAAGGGCCGCACCGAGCTCGTCGCCTACCTCAAGCGCATCCATGCGACCATCGTCGACTTCGCCAAGCAGTGGGCCGACATTCCGATGCTCTCCCGCACGCACGGCCAGACGGCTTCGCCCACGACCGTCGGCAAGGAATTCGCCAACGTCGCCGTGCGTCTCAACCGCGTGATCGAAGCCATCGAAGCCGTGAAGATCTACGCCAAGATGAACGGCGCCGTCGGCAACTACAACGCTCACCTGATCGCCTATCCCGACTTCGACTGGGAAAACTTCTCCCGCAAGGTCGTCGAGGAACGTCTCGGTGCCGTCTTCAACACGCATACGATCCAGATCGAGCCGCACGACTACATGGCCGAACTCTTCCATGAAATCGAACGCGCCAACACGATCCTGCTCGACTTCGACCGCGACGTCTGGGGCTACATCTCGCTCGGCTTTTTCCGTCAGAAACTCAAGGAAGGCGAAGTCGGCTCCTCGACGATGCCCCACAAGGTCAACCCGATCGACTTCGAAAACTCCGAAGGCAACCTCGGCATCGCCAACGCCCTGTTCGGCCACCTCGCCGGCAAGCTCCCCGTTTCCCGCTGGCAGCGCGATCTCACGGACTCGACCGTGTTGCGCAACCTCGGCGTCGCTTTCGGCTATTGCTTCATCGGCTACAACGCGCTTACGCGCGGCCTCGGCAAGCTCCAGGTGAACGAAGCCCGCATCGCCGAAGACCTCGACCACGCCTGGGAAGTGCTCGCCGAAGCCGTTCAGACCGTGATGCGTCGCTACGGCGTACCGCACCCCTACGAACAGCTGAAGGCGCTCACGCGCGGCAAGGGCATCACGCCCGAAACGATGCGCACCTTCATCGAAGGTCTTGAGATCCCCGCCGACGCCAAGGCACGTCTCATGGAGCTCACCCCCGCCACCTACATCGGCAAGGCCCCCGAGCTTGCCCGCCGTTGCTAAGCGGCTCGGATTCCGGACATCCCGACGCTTTCGAACACGTTGAAAGCGTCGGACGCCCGAGGCAACCAGCATTGAAAAAGACCGCACGATTTCGTGCGGTCTTTTCTTTTTTCGAGGTTTTCGGCGGAGGTGCTCAGACGACGACGCCCGCCGACTTCACCTGCGCCCAAAGGGACATGCCCTTTGCGAGACCTAGCTCCTCGACCGAGTGCGCGAGAAGGCGCGCAAGAAGCCGTCGACCGCCCGTTTCATCTTCGAGAACGACGTGCACGTACGGATCGTCCGGGCATTCGGACGGCACGAACTCCGCGATGCGAACGCGAAGAACATTACGGATCGACGTGCGCTCGGGTTTCTCCAGCGCGAGACTCACGTCCCGCGCAAGGATACGAAGGCGTACCCGTCCCCCGAGCCGAAGCGAACCCGCAGACACTTCGAAAGTCCAACCTCCGACCCCTACCGAGGCCGTATGCCACGCGTCGGAGATCGAACGCACTTCGCACTCCAGGACGACCCCGCGACCGTCGCCCGCCGGCACGGAAATCCTCGGATCGGCCAGGACGTCGCGAAGCATCCCCTGGGCGAGCACGCGCCCTTGCGAGAGCACTACGAGGCGGTCCGCGAGACGCGTCATCTCCTCGGTTGAGTGGGTGACATAGAGAATGGGAATGTTCAGTTCGTCCTTGAGCTTTTCAAGCCACGGGAGAAATTCGCGCTTTCGCGCCCAATCGAGGGCCGAAAGCGGCTCGTCCATGAGGAGGATATCGGGACGAAGAGCGAGCGAGCGCGCGATGGCGCAACGTTGCTTCTCGCCGCCCGAGAGCTGCTCGACCGACCGATCGAGCAACCCGCCGATACCGAGCAATTCCACGGCTTGCGCGAGACGCGCTTCGCCGTCCGTCGTTCGGGCGCGCTTCAGGCCGAAACGCAGATTCTCCCGAACGTTCAAGTGTTCGAAAAGGCTCGCCTCCTGAAAGACGTACCCGAGATTTCGTCCGTGGGTGGGCACGAAAACGCCCGAAACGTCGTCCTGCCACAGGTTACCGCCCGCAGAGACGCTCCCGCGCGCCCGTTCGAGGCCGGCCACGCAACGCAGTACGGTTGTTTTGCCGCATCCCGACGGGCCGAAGAGCACCGTGATGCCTTTTTCCGGAATCGTAAAGTCGACGTCGAGATCGAACCCGGTCGGGCGTTCGAGCGTGAGGCGAACGCTACCCGAGGCGTCGGTCGCCGCGTGCGGGGGACGCGCAGCGGCGCGCCTCCCGAAGAAAAAATCGAAAAGCTTCATGCCGCCCCCTTCAAGACGTCGCGCGTCGGCGGTTCAGGAGATTGAGCCCGGCCAACACCAAGAAACTGAAAACGAGCATGCCGCCCGCAAGTACGTGCGCTTTGTCGTACTCCATAGCTTCGACGTACGTGAAGATCTCGGTCGAGACGACCTGCGTTTCGCCCGGAATGTTGCCGCCGATCATCAACACGACGCCGAATTCGCCGATCGTGTGCGCGAAGGTCATCAGCACCCCGGTGACGATGCCGTGCCGCGCAAGCGGCATCACGACGCACCAGAAGGCCTCCAGAGGCGGACAGCGCAACGTGGCGGCCGCTTCGATCGGGCGATGCCCGACGGATTCGAAAGCGGTCTGCAAGGGTTGCACCATGAAGGGAAGCGAATAGACAACGGAGCCGATCACCAGTCCCGTGAACGTGAAATTGAGAATGCCGAGACCGAGCACCTCGGTCAGGCGCCCCAGAGGACCCGCAGGCCCCAGGGCGACGAGAATGTAAAACCCCAATACGGAGGGCGGCAACACGAGAGGCAACGTGACGACCGCGCCCACGATCGCACGCCCCGTCCCCCGCCCGCGGGCGAGCCACCACGCGAGCGGTAGCCCGAGGAGCAACAGCACCGCCGTCGTCACCGCGGCGAGTTTGAGGCTCAGCAGAATCGGCTCGAAGTCCGCCGCGGTGAACATAACCGCGCCTTACTTGGCCGTGCCGTAGCCGTACGCTTCGCGAACGCGGGCGGCTTCGGGGCTCGACTTCAGGAATTCGAGGAAGCGCTTCGCGCCCTCGTTCTTTTCACCCTTCTTCAAGAGCACCGCGTCCTGCGCGATGGGGTTGTAGAGCTCGCCCGGAATGATCCAGCCCGAGCCCGACGTGAAGGCGCCGTCCTTGTAGCACTGCGAGAGCGCCACAAAACCGGCCTGTGCGTTGCCCGTCTTCACGAACTGGTAGGTCTTGCCGATGCTGTCGCCTTCGACGATCTTGGACGTCACCGCGGCTGCGATGCCGAGCTTTTGCATTGCTTCGTGCGCGGCCAGGCCGTAAGGCGCGAGCTTCGGATTCGCCACGGCCACGTGCTTCACGGCATCCGTCGCAAGGACGGCGGCGTCACCCTTCACGAGGTGCGCGTCGGCCGACCAGAGCACGAGTTTTCCGATCGCATAGGTGAAGGTCGTACCGGCAACGCCATGATTTTCCTTCACAGCCTTGGCGGGCGTTTCGTCGTCGGCGGAAAGAAGCACGTCGAAGGGCGCACCGTTTTTGATCTGCGCGTAAAACGCCCCGGTCGAACCGAAGGAGAGTAAGAGCTTGTCACCCGTCGCCTTTTCGTAAATCGGCGCGAGCTCCTGAGCGGGCGCCGTAAAGTTCGCCGCCACCGCTATGCGCACCTCTTCGGCATCGGCCGCGGTACACGCAATCGCGGCGAGCACCGCACCGAACAGAACGTTTTTCGTCTTCATGCTGACAATCCTTCAACGCAATGACTCCGTCCGTCGCGTTGCGAGCCCGGAATTCGGATTTCGCAAACACACGATCGGTCTACAATTTCACCCTAGCTTTGTCCCGGGCGTTATTCGCAAACAGAATAGCGAAAGCGATTTGCTTTCGCAATACGCCGAAAGGAAGGCTCCCTCTACCTCCTCCACCCTACTCAAGACCGAACGCTTTTCGAGGTGATCATGGCAACCGAAGAAGCCCGAACCGCCAACCCGATTCTTCTCGCGGACCTTCTCAACGAGCAAATCGACAAGCGCATCGACATTTTGCGTCGCATCGACGACGTGGGTTCGATTTCGCAGGCCGCCCGCGGCGCGGGCGTGAGCTACAAAGCGGCTTGGCAGGCGATCGAAACGCTCGGCAACCTTGCGGGCGGTCCGCTCGTGGAAAAAGTAGTGGGCGGAGCTCGAGGGGGCGGCACGAAACTTTCGGCCACGGGACGCGAAGTTCTGGAGTTGGTCGACGAACTCGCACGCGCCAGGGCCGAGGTGCTCGCGCGCTTTCGCGCGCGCGGCTCGAGCGCCTTCGAGCGTATCGGAAGCACGACTCTGCAGACGTCGCTCCGAAATCAGTTCCCCGCCACAATCGTCAAGATGAAGATCGGTTCGGCGCTCGTGCGGCTCACCCTGCGCATCGACGACACGCACCTTCTGCGCGCCTCCGTCACGAAAGAGTCCGCCCAGCTTCTCGGGCTGGCTGAAGGAAAGTCGGTCCTCGCGCTCACGAAAGCGACGGGTGTGGAAATCACGGCGGATTTTCCCAAAGAAACGCACGGGGGCGAAAAGCGCCCCGAAAATCAGTTGGTCGGCGAAGTGATCCGAAGCGAGCGCGCCGCCAAAGGCGGCGAGTGTTCGTTGCGACTCCCGTCGGGGTTGGTCATCGTCGGGTTCGCGAAGCGCAACCACGGCCTGCACATGAATCAGAAAGCCGTCGCCTCCATTTCCCCGTCGGCTATCGTCATTGGCCTTACCTCCTGAAGTCTGTAATCGCCTCCGAAAATCTGAGTACTCTTCCTTATTTCGAGATCGATATTCGGTTTTTCTTAACGAGTTTTTATTCTGCGGTTGATTTCGATCAATTGGTTGTTGCCCTTCTTTACACATTTGCCCATAATATTGCACCTTGCCTTGTGGTCGCTTCCTTGAAGGCCGACCGCAGAATCCTCAGAAAAACAGACCCCGCCTCCACGCGCCTCGCCGGTTTGCTCCGGTTGCAAGCCCGGAGGTTATTCATGAAGGTTCATCCAAATGGAAAAGAACAGCAAATGGTATCTCGCCGGCATCTGCCTGATCGGCGTCGTGGTCGGCATCGTGTTTGTCGGCGTTCTGACGAGCGTCGTGCATTGGGCCGGCACGCCGAAGTTCTGCGGCGAATTCTGCCACTCGATGACGGTGACCTACCAGGCCTACCAGAAGGGCCAGCACTTCCGTACGGCCTCCGGCGCCACGGCCGGTTGCTCGGACTGCCACCTGAAGAACCACTCGAATGAACACGTCGGCCCGATCGACTATGTGGCCCTCCTCCTCGACAAGGCTCACGCCGGTTCCGTTTCGCTTATCGGTCAGATCCAGGGCTCGCTCAGCACGGTCGAAAAGCAGATCGAAAAGCGTCCTCACATGGCCGAAGCCGTTCATCAGCAGATGATCGACCGCAACTTCTCCGCCTGCCGCGGCTGCCACGAAGTTGAAAAGATGTACAACCCGAAGAAGCCGATGGTTGCCGCCATTCACAAGGGCATGGGCCCCGACTCCGAAAAGAAGGTCGACTGCCTTGCCTGCCATCCGACGGCCGGCCATGACTACACGGGTCTCGGCATGGAAGACCTCGTCGCCAAGACGGAAGAACCCGCCAAGAAGTAATTCTTGGCCCGATCCGAACATCGCATGAAGAATCCCGAAGCGGAAACGCTTCGGGATTTTTTGTCGTTGCCCCCCTTCGGTCGAAGTCGGCAGGCGGTACTCGGTCTAAAATCGAGAAAACCCATGCCCAGCCGACGTTCGCCGGGCTACATCCACGAATCTCTTACGCCATGGCCAAGACTACGATTCATCGTTCCGACTACCGCGTCCCGACGCACCTCATCGACACCGTCAAACTCGAATTCGATCTCGACCCGGAGAGCACCGGCGTCACCAACACGATGCACGTCGTGCCGAACCCCCAGAGCACCGAAAAAGGCGCCCCCCTAGTGCTCAACGGCGAAGAGCTCACGCTTGTGAGCGTGACGGTAAACGGCCGACTGTTGAACGAAACGGAGTACGACGTTTCCCCGACCGCACTCACGATTCCGAACATCGTAGGTGAAAGCACAATTTCGATCGTCAACCGCTTCAGCCCCGTTCAAAACACCGCCCTCTCGGGCATCTACGTCTCGGGCGGCAACCTCATGAGCCAGTGCGAGTCGGAGGGCTTCCGTCGCATCACGTACTTCCTTGACCGTCCGGACGTGCTCGCCCGCTACACCGTGGCGATTCGTGCCCCGAAAGACCTCTATCCGATTCTCCTCTCGAACGGCAACCGTATGGAAGAGAAAGACCTCGGTGACGGCCGTCACTACGCCCTCTGGGTCGACCCGTTCCCGAAGCCCTCGTACCTCTTCGCGCTCGTAGCGGGCAAACTCGTGTGCCGTAGCGAACTCTTCCCGCTCAAAGACGGCCGTCAGGCTTCGCTTGAAATCTGGGTCGAGCCTCAGGATCTCGAAAAGACCGCGCACACGCTCGAGAGCTTGAAGAAGTCCATCCGTTGGGACGAAGAACGTTGGGGGCTTGAACTCGACCTTGAAGGTTTCCGCATCGTCGCGACGAACGACTTCAATTTCGGCGCCATGGAAAACAAAGGGCTCAACATTTTCAACGCCCGTTGCGCCCTCGCCAACCCGAAGGTCGCGACCGACGACGACTATCTGCGCGTCGAATCCGTGGTGGGCCACGAGTACTTCCACAACTGGACGGGCAACCGCGTGACGCTGCGCGACTGGTTCCAGCTCGCCCTCAAGGAAGGTCTCACGGTGTTCCGCGACCAGGAATTCTCCGCCGACATGCTCGGCGAAGCGTCCGCGCGCGCCGTGCAGCGCATCAAGGACGTGCGCTTCCTGCGCACGAACCAGTTCCCGGAAGACGCGAGCCCTATGGCGCACCCGATCCGCCCCGAGAGCTACCTTGACATCAACAACTTCTACACCATGACCGTCTACGAAAAGGGTGCAGAAGTAATCCGCATGCTTCAGACGCTGCTCGGTCTCGAAACGTTCCGTCGAGGGTTCGACCTCTACATCGCCAAGAACGACGGTGGAGCCGCCACGCTCGAAGCGTTCCTCGAAGCCATGCAGGAAGCCGCCGGGCGCGATCTCGGTCAGTTCGCCCTCTGGTTCTCGCAGGCAGGCACGCCGCGAGTGAAGATCGAAACTCGCTGGGACGACGTGAACCATACCTTCACGCTGAGCGCGACGCAGACGACACCTGCCACGCCCGGGCAGCCCATCAAGCGTCCGTTCCTGATCCCGTTCCCCGTCGCGCTTCTCGACCCGACGACGGGCGCGGAAATGCCTGTGCAGTTGATTGAAGAGGACGAAGCACCCTCCCCCGGCACGCGCATGCTTGAGCTTCGCGAAACGCATCATGAATGGGTGTTTGCGGGCCTTCCCGCCTGTCCCGTGCCCTCGCTCAACCGTGGTTTTGCAGCGCCCATCATTCTCGAAGCCGACTACGACGATGCGACGCTCGCCTTCCTCGCCACGCGCGACGGCGACCCCTTCAACCGCTGGGACGCGATGAACGAGCTGATGTTGCGCACGTTGCACGTGCAAGTGCGTGCCAAGCTCACGCACGAACCGAAGGACGTCGACCCGCTCTTTCTGAACGTCGTGGGCGAGTTGCTCTCGGCTCCGGACCTCTCGCCCGCCTTCAAGGCCGTGGCGCTCGAACTCCCGAGCGAGCGGCTCGTCTCGGAACGCGAACCCCTCATCGACCCGCAGGCCGTGCACTACGCGCGCGAATACGTTCGCGCGGCGATCGGCAAACGTTGGATCACGAAGTTCCTTGAAACGGTCGACGCGAACCGCACGCCGGGCGCCTACTCGCCCGACCCGGAAAGCGCCGGTCGACGCGCGCTCAAGAATCTCGCGCTCGGCTACGCCCACGCCTCGGGGAACCCGCGCGCGACCATCGCGTTGCGCGACCAGTTCAACACGGCCGACAACCTCACCGACAAGCTCGCCGCCCTGCAGCACATGGTAAATTCGCAGTCCCCTGCGAAGCAGGACATGGCGGTCGAAGCGCTTCGCGAGTGGTACGCCGAGCCCCTGCTCATCAACAAGTGGCTGACGATCCAGGCGACGGCCTCGCTCTTCCCGGGCGAAGAGCCCGTGCTCGAGCGTGTTCGGGAGCTGATGCAGACGAACTTCTTCTCGATCAAGAACCCGAACAACGTCTATGCGCTGCTGCTCGCGTTCTTCACGCAGAACGCGGCCGAATTCCATGCGGTTGACGGTTCGGGCTACCGCTTCTGGTCCGAGATCGTTCTGGAACTCAACCGCATCAACCCGCACGTTGCGGCCCGCGTCGCCCGTGCGCTGGAAAACTGGCGCCGCTACACGCCCGCGCTTTCGCGCCAGATGTACGACGCGCTGCAGTTCGTCTACTCGCGCAAGGACGAACTCTCCCCGAATGTCCTTGAGGTAATCGAAAAGACGCTCGGCAATCCCATCTGAGTCGGCTCCCCGAATCCCTTTTCGAACGGAGCGCTTCGTACGACGGCGAAGCGCTCCCTCAAAAAAATCGTCGGTATCCCAACAGCATCAAAAGGAACCTTCATCGTGTCCATGTCGCTCCATCAGTATCTCGCCCGCGAAGAGTCGCTCCACGGCCTTGACCCGGTCCTCTCGCGTCTCATCGTGAGCGTGTCGGAAGCCTGCAAGGAAATCAGCTTCAAAGTCCGCAACGGCGCTCTCGCCGGCGTACTCGGCCTGGCCGGGACGGAAAACGTTCAGGGCGAAGACCAGAAGAAGCTCGACGTCATCAGCAACGACATCTTCGTTGAAGCCGTGGCCCGCTCGGGTTCGGTCTGCGGCATGGTGAGCGAAGAAATCGACCATGTGATGTCCGTGCCCGAAGATCTTCCCCTGGGGCCCTACCTCATCTGCTTCGACCCGCTCGACGGCTCGAGCAACATCGACATCAACGTGTCGATCGGCTCGATCTTCTCGGTGCTCCCGGCCGTACGTCCGAAGCGCGTCGCCGCGGACGAAGATTTCCTCATGTCGGGCCGCAACCAAGTTGCGGCGGGGTACTGCATGTACGGTCCGCAAACGCAACTCGTGCTCACGTTCGGCCGAGGCGTCGTGATGTTCACGCTCGACCCGAGCACCGGCACGTTCCTGCTCACCCAGGAAAACGTGCGCGTGGCGCGCGAAGCGAAGGAATTCGCCATCAACTGCTCGAACATGCGCCACTGGGAAATGCCCGTGAAGCGCTACGTGGCCGAACTGCTCGAAGGCAAGACGGGCGTGCGCGGCAAGGACTTCAACATGCGCTGGATCGCCGCCATGGTGGCGGAAGTGCACCGCATCCTGCAGCGCGGCGGCATCTTCATGTACCCGCGCGACCACCGCGACCTCACGAAGCCCGGGAAGCTGCGTCTCATGTACGAAGCCAACCCGATGGCCATGCTTATGGAAAACGCGGGCGGCGCCGCCACGACGGGCCGCATGCCGATTCTTGACGTCGTGCCGCAGAAGATTCACGAACGCGTGGCGGTCTTCCTCGGGGCGGCCGATGAGGTCGAACTCGTGACGGATTACCACCGCGAGGCCGACGCGCAGTAAGGTTCGGCCCCCGGTCTCGGGGAAAGGGTCGGCCGCAGGCCGACTCCTTCCCGAAACCCCGCAAAGAAAAGCCCCGGACAGATCGACGTCCGGGGCTTTTCGTTTTTCAATTTTTATTCGAGCTTTCAGAAGAGGTCTTCGAAAATTTCCTTCTTCTTCGCTTCTTCCACCACTTCCGCGCGCGGGGCGGGGAGCGAGGCAAGCACGCGTTTTTCAAGCTCTTCGAGCGTGACGGCAAGCTTCGTCTGCGCTTCCGTCTGACGGCGCTCCTGTGCTTCGGCGAGTGCGTCGAGGCGCTTTTCGAAGGCGGCGTTGCGATCGCGCGTCGTCTGCAAGAGTTCGTCCGTACGGTCCGTCAGAAGCGTTTCAAGCTTCTCCAGACGGGCGGCAAACTCGGTGCGAATCTCCGCCACACGGCTCTTGTCGGCATCTTCGGCCACCTGACGGGCGGTACGGGCTTCTTTGTAGGCCGCGCGAAGTTCCATCATCATGCTCGCCTGCTGCCAGACGGTATAGACGGCGAGAAGCAGAACTACGATGCCGAAGCCACCCACAACCAAGACGCCGAGCGGAGCCTGAATCTCGGTATAGACGAGGTTCACGGTCGTTACCTGAGAGAGCGCCCCCCAGTTGATGATGAGGAACACGGCAAGAACGATGAGGACGAGCAACATCCCTACGGTTCGGAACTTCAATTTTCTCTCCTAAAACTAAACGCACGGCCCTTCGGGCGTTCGGCGCACGATAGTGCTCCCGAAGCGACAAATCTATAATAACAGGCCGTATCGATTTCCTTTGGACGCTTCTGGGAGATTCTCACTCATGCAGACCGACTTCCGCTTTCCCCGTCTTCACATCGTCGACCATCCGCTCGTGCAGCACAAGCTCTCGCTCATGCGCGACAAGAACACGTCGACGCGCGACTTCCGCGAACTTCTGAAGGAAATCGCCATGTTGATGGGGTTCGAGCTCACGCGCGACTTCCCGATCGACTACGAAGAAATCGAAACGCCGCTCACCTCTTTCAAGGCGCCCTTCATGAAGGGCAAAAAGTGCGTGATCGTCCCGGTGCTACGCGCCGGTCTCGGCATGACCGACGGTCTTCTGTTGCTCATGCCCTCGGCCCGCGTCGGTCATATCGGCCTCTACCGCGACGAGAACAAGATGCCGGTCGAGTACCTCGTGCGCCTCCCGGAACTCGAAGACCGCACCTTCATCCTCGTTGACCCGATGCTCGCGACCGGCAACTCGGCGGCTCATGCCGTCGACGTACTGAAAAAGCGCGGCGTCCCCGGCGACCACATCCGCTTCATGGCGCTCGTGGCCGCTCCCGAAGGCGTCGGCGTCTTCCAGGAACTCCACCCCGACGTCGACCTTTACGTCGCCGCGCTCGACGACCACCTCGACGAGAACGCCTACATCGTTCCGGGGCTCGGTGATGCGGGCGACCGCATTTTCGGCACCAAGTAAGCCGCCTTCCCGACGAGCGCCCGATCTTCGAATGCAACCCCCGAGGGATGCCCTTCGGGGGTTTCATTTTCCTCTATTGTTCGGTTTTTCCATACGCTTCCACACGCCGTCTACAACTCTACCGAGAAAAGTTACGTACTTATACTTATTTCCAGAATCAACTTTTTGAAATGTTTTTGCAACCATAAATTTAGGGGTTTTTACTAGTTCGACGCTTATGTTTTAAGCAAATTGTGACCATTTCTACCTCTTATTGGGTATTTTTCAAGGAGTTCTTCGAAAAATTTTGTGATCCGGCGCTTTGCTTGCGGCGCTTTGCTCTTCTTATCCGCAACTTAAAGGAGCATCATTACTTCCGAACGAATTACGCGCATTCCCGAAGTTTTCCTTCTTGCGCGACTCCATTTCATTTAAAGACAAAACCTTCTAGGACCTGTCATCATGACGACCCCTGATTCCGTCAAGTACAGCAACACCCCGACCGCGACCGAAAACGTCTGGGGCGTCGGCCTCAAGGATGCGAAGCGCCGCAGCAAGTACCTTGCCTACTGCGACGTCGCTCAGTCCGTTACCGGCCTCATCCTCGGTCTGTTCCTCTTCTGCCACATGGCGTTCACGAGCTCCGTGAACTTCGGTAAGGATCTCTTCGCGAACCTCATCGAAACCTCGGGCGGCGCCTTCATCAACGGTGAAGAACACCTCTGGATGCACGTCGTTTTCGTCGGCTTCATTTTCGTTTGCGTCGTGATCCACGCCCTGTGCGCCCTGCGTCGCTTCCCGACCTCCTACCGTCAGTGCCGTGACATCAAGGCTCACTACCGCCTCCTCCGTCACGAAGACACGACCCTCTGGATGGTTCAGCTCGTCACGGCCTTCCTCCTTTTCCTCCTGGTGTTCCCGCATCTCATGAGCATGCTCACGAACCCGGGCGGCTTTGACCCGAACCTCATCGGCGTGCACACCTACCACAACGGTCTGCTCTACACGTTTATCTTCCTCGTCGTGACGGAACTCCACGGCATGATCGGTCTCTACCGTCTCGCCGTTAAGTGGGACATCTTCGCGAAGAACCCCGAACGCGACATCATCGACCAGCGTCAGGGCGACCGTGCCGGCCTTCGCAAGACCATGCTCGGCGTTGCTCTCCTCATGATCGTCATGGGTTCGATCACGATCTGGACGAACTACTCGATCGGCGCCGAACAGGTGGCCAACGGTCAGGAAGCCCAGCGCTACGAACTCCCCGCCGACAAGGCCTGGTTCCACTAAGAACCCACCACGTTCTCCTCTCGCGGAGGGTTGCCCCGCAACGCTCCGCGCGCGAACAAACAAAGCCCGCCGACTTCGGTCGTGCGGGCTTTGTCTTTTTGTTACTTCAGCAGTCTTTTCGGTTTTTTCAGAGGGGCTTCGCGGCCCGGCTCAGCCACCGGCGTGCGCGCTCCGAGAGGTGCGGGCGCAGACGTCGCGCGCATGCGGCATTGAAACGGTTGAGCGCTTCGCGCATCGGGAAATCCTTCGGCAATGTGCGAACGTCGACAGGCAGGCACGTGAGGGGTTCCGTACGCAGGAAACGCCCGAAGGGCGTCGTTCCGCCATCGACGACGGCTATGAGGTTTTCGACCCGCACGCCCCAGTAGCCCGGCCGGTAGAGTCCGGGTTCATCCGAAATCACGTTCCCGAGCCCGAGCGGCTCGGATGCGCGCGGTGAAATCCCGCAGGGACCTTCGTGCACGTTAAGCACGTACCCCACACCGTGGCCCGTTCCGTGACCGAAGTCGCACCCGGCCTGCCAGAGGTCATACCGCGCGAAAGCGTCGATCTGCGAACCCTTCGTTCCCTCGGGAAATCGGCAACCGAGCAGTCGAAGCATCCCCGCCGTCACGAGCGCGACGTCGGCCTTCATCGCCGCGCTCGGTTCGCCCACGGCAGTCATGCGTGTGATGTCGGTCGTACCGCACTCGTACTGCGCGCCCGAGTCAATAAGAAGCAGTCCGTTACCTTCGATGCGCGCGTCTTCGCCGCGATGCGGCTGATAGTGCGGAAGCGCCGCGTTCGGTCCGAAAGCGCAAATCGTCTCGAAGCTTTCTTCAAGAAATTCCGGATCCTTCGTACGCCACGCGTGCAGCATCTCGACGACATCGCATTCTGTCAGGCGTTCGCCCGCCACGAGACGCTCTTCGAGTTCGGCGTAAAACTCCGCGAGCGCTATGCCGTCCTTCAACATTGCTTCGCGAATGAGTTCGAGCTCGGCGGGCGACTTGTGGCTTTTCATCGCAGCCACGGGCGAAGCACCGTGCCGCACGCAGACATGCGCGGTCGATCGAACGTAGGCGTGCGAGGTTCGACGCGGGTCAAGAAGCAAGGTCGAGCCTTCCAGGGCTTGGAGCGCCGCCCCGAGAGCCTCGGGCTCCCGCAGTTCGATGCCCGACGCCGCAAGTGCACGGCGGGCCGTCTCGTCGAAACGCACGCTTTCGCTGAAGAGCTCCGCGCGGTCGCTTCGAACGAGCATCATGGCTCCGAACACCGGATTGCAAGGCACGTCGCGTCCGCGCAGGTTTGTGAGCCACGCGATCTCGTCGAGCGATGTCAGGAGCACCGCGTCCGTTGCTTCCGACTCCAACGTCTGGCGCAAAACGGCGAGCTTCACCCGTGCGTCGACGCCGGGGCGCTTCATGGGACGAACGGCCGAAACGACAGGGCTCGGCCGTTCGGGCCAGATCTCCGGATGTTTCTCGAAGACGTCGCACCCGAGAAGTTCGATCCCGGCCGCAGCAAGCACGGACGACACGCCATCAAAAGCCTCGTGCGAAACGAGTCGAGGATCGATCGCGACGCGCGCCCCCGAGGATAGCGACTTAAGAAGACGCGACGTCGCTTCCTTCAGAGGATCGCGCTCGGCTCGAAGAAGTTCAACCCCGTCGACAAGCGTCTTTTCGGCCTGTACCCAATAGCGACTGTCGACCGAAAGCGCGGCGAAGTCCGCCGCGACGCAGAGCACGCCCGCGCTGCCTTCAAACCCCGAGAGGTGCGCTCGGAGCGCCCAGCAGGGCGCCACGTATTCGGAAAGATAAGGATCCGCCGTCGGAACGATCACGGCGTCGAGCGCTTCGCTTCGAAGCGCCGCGCGGGTAAGTTGAAGGGCGTCCATGATGAAAAGATCTTGAAAAAGAGGAAAAGGCGGCCCGAACGGACCGCCTTCGTTATGAAATTTCGGCGCGCGTCAGAAAAGCTTTCGTACAACGATCGTCACGGGAAAGCCGACGTGATTGTCGCTTTCGGAGTCTTCGCCGATGTCCAAGCTCACGATACGCCAGCCCGCATCTCGAATTTCGTCGATCGTGGCCGAAACGCCAAGATCGGCGCAGGCAAAGGGCACTTCCTTGATGCGCTGCAAAACCGTCACGGGTTTTTCGGACGCGCAACTTGTTTCCGCTCGGTACGGCGCGTCAATGAGCGGGTCGTGTTCGCCGCGCGACGCGTCTTCGCGCGACGTCGCGTCGGGACCGCCGACGACGTCGCCCGTGTAGTAGCTCGTCCCCGTCGAGCACCCCGCAAGGAGAAGAGCAGCGAGGATTCCCCCCCCAAGGGCGCGCGAAATACGGATCGGGCGCAAGCCCCGAGAAAAAAGCGATGTGGTCACGATACGCAATGTAAAACGAGAAGATAAGCGGCATTCATTGTAGTCGGCAAAGCCTGTCGGGCTTTGCCGACTACAAATTTTCGTTACGGTTTCCGCGCAAAAGCTCACGCCTTCGAGGAGCCGCCCCGACGCGCGCCCTTGCGGGCACGATCGGAGGCGCCTTTGCCGGGAACATTACTCTTGGGGTTCGTCTGCGCTTTCGAAGGCTGTCGGGGCTTTTGCCCCTTCGAAGCCTTCGAGGACGGTCCCTTTTTCCCCGAGGGCGACTTGTCGCGCATCGGCGGGATGCGAGCCCCCGAATAGGGATCGGTCCCGGAGCCGAACACATGTACGAAATGCGCCCGCCCGGTCAGTCCCGGCATGGTCTGCGGCAGGCTGAGCGAACCGTACGGATCGGGCGTGTAGACCCCGAACGAGGTCGCAAGCGGTGACGGAATGCCGTCTGAAATGCGGGCATTCTTCGATCGGGCCTTGGCTGCCTGACGCTCAGCGATCGTGCGGTAGTGAATCGAATTGCCGAAGTCGTCGTCAAGAAACTCCTCTTTCGGTTCGGGCAGCGCGCGGTTGCCGTTCACATCCCCGGCCTCGTCGCGCTCAAGGCGACTCTGCGGACGAGGGAGCTTCGTCGATCGAGAATCGCGCCGCCCCTTGGCGCCGCGGTTTTTCTCACCCTTCTCCGCGTTCTTCGCACGCTTTCCGGTCGCAACCTTCGAACTTGCCGCACGACGGGACGCTTTCGCGCCCTCCGCTTCGACAGCAGGGGTCGAAATGTCGTTGGGCTTCGGAGCGTTCGAGAGAGTCGACGCGTTCGGCGTCGCCGCTTCCGGTGAGTTCTGCGCGGTCTTGGCCGCCTCCGCATCGTCATTCAGCGCGGGCACCGCACCGGCGGCCGTATCGGTCGCACGACCTCCCCGGGTGCGCTTTCCCGCGCGTTGCGTCGGCTTTTTTGCGTCCTCGCGACGACCGGGCCGCGCCTCGGCAGACTCGGCAACACTCTGCGGCGTCCGAGCGACGTTTTCCGCCTGTTCTCGCTTCCAGGCGACATGAGCGGCGAACGACTCATCGGTGACGCCGTAGTTCGAGCGCAACGCTTCGGGCACGTCGCCCGCATAGCGCATTTCGGTCTTAGCCTTCGCGTAGTACGCCTGGCGGTGGTTGCGACGCGCAAGTTCGAGACCGATGCGCGCGTTGTGCGCGCGCACGATCGCCTCTTCGACGGGCGTTCCCGACAGGGACGCGACCTCCCCTCGGGGGATCTTCACCGAGCGATCGTGCTTTGCTTCGAACTTAAGCAATTCGGCGTCGACCGCCTCCGGGTCGCTCGCGCGCAGGGCTTCGAGTTCGGCTTCGGCGGCCGCCGAATCACGCTCGGCCTTGGTGAGCTGACGGCTCCGTCGTGCGAGATCGCGCGCCGCGAAGTACACCTTGAAAGCACCGCGGGCGGCACTCGATTCGGGGGGCGTAAGTTCTTTTTCGTTGAACCGCACGAGCAGCACGGCGTCATCGCTCGTCGCGCGTTGCACCGCGTTTTCGTTCGGAACGATGCGTTCGTTGCATTCCGTTTTTTCGGTGCGCTCGCGACGAGGCTCGGTGCAGGACTTTTTCTTCTTTTGTTCGGACGATTTGACCTCTTTGCGACGGACGGCCTTCGACTCATTGGCACGGACTTTCGACTTTTCGGTCTTGAGGCGTTCGCGACGCTCGGAGTCTTTGCGGTCGCGGGTGCTTTTGCGTTCCGACTTTTCCGGCATGACGCCCGTCGAATCGGACGGCAGGTGCGGCATGCGACGCATGCGGCGGTTTTTCCCCTGCTCGGCCACGAGCTGATGCGTGAGGCGTTCGCTCGCCGCATGACGACGTTCCGACGCGCGAAGGGCGGCCGAGGACGAGGAGAGCGGCTCCGTAATGACGATCTCCGTTTCGGGCGCGTGAACCTTCTCGGCAACGTAGTCCGCACGAATCGTTAACGTGCGCCGATGGTTTCCCTCGGTGTGAAGAGGCTCGGGGTGCTTCTCTTCGGATATTTCGGCATCCGCAACATCACGAGGCCCGTTCGAGAGTTTGTCGATGGTCGCAACGTCGGCGTCGCCCGGCACTTCGCCCGACGTCTTGGCCTCGATGTCGCTCGAAGCGTCCTCGGAAGCCTCGATCGCGGGGGCGAGCTCATCGAGCGGCTCGGCCTTCTCAATCGGTTCGGTCAGTTTGACCGTATCCGTCGGAATGGACGCTTCGTCCTTTTCTTTTTTCACCTCGCTCGAGCGGGTCGACTCGGACGCTTCGGACACGTCGTTCGAACGGAGAAATTCAAGCGCGCTGTCGGATGCCGACTTACCCTCCGATACGCTCGCATCGGTCTCTGCGGTCGCGACGATCGATTCGACGCCTTCAGGCACCTTCACCGACTCGGCCTTTTCGAGCCTGTCGCCCGATTCGGACCGCACCGGAATTTCGTACTGAGGCCCCATGAAGAAGGGGTGCAAAGCGGTCCATCGGCGCGCCATATCGCCCGTGGCGGTCTCGAAGGGAACCGCGAACTGCACGCCGATGGGGTTGATGATCTGGCGCTTTCGGTCGAGATGGAGCGCTAGTCGTTTGAAGGCGGAGACCGTCTCGGAGATCACCAGAGCCACCGTCACGGGCGCCGCATCGATCGTGCCGCGACAGGCGGCGCGGGCGTTGTCCTCGGGCGAAAGCAGGCTCGGCCACAGGTAGGAGACGTCGTAGTCCGACGGCCACACTCGACGCGCCTCGATGTCCTGCAACGTAGCCGTCGCGATGCGGCCCTTCCAACGTCCTTCACCCAACAAAAAGCGCTCACGCTCCTTCTCATCTTTGGTCACGAGCAGAATATTCCGGTAGCCGTTTTCTTCGCTCCAGTACCTCAAGAGGTCGTACATCATGTGCGGGAAACGGAAGTTCGCCGCCAGGAAGTAGTCGACGGTCCCCGGAATCGGACCCGGATCCGAATCGAACCACTCTTCCGCGTCCTTCACGACATCGCGGGCAATTTTTTCATAGCTACCGTCCTCGAGCGTGCTCGCCACGACGGCTTCGGGAAAGATGTTCGTCCACAGTTCGTAGGGTCTTGCACCCTCTTCGGCAATCGATCGATCGAGGCGTTCGTAAATGACCGCCTCAATGTGTGAGACATCGCTTATGCGAGCGAACTCGACCATGCGCGCCAACGACCCGACCAGGATGTCGGGACGCTTGTTCTCGAGGTACGTTCGAAGTCTCTTTTCGGTGCGCTGGAACGAGAGATTGAGGATGCTGAGGTTCGTTCCCGCCGCGAGGATGTTGAAGCGTTCGACCACCTCTTGCCCCACGCCCACCGGCGGCGTCACGATGACGGCGCGCACGGGTCGCCCCTCCGGAGGAGGATTCTTCTGCAAGCGCGCGATCAGAGCCACGAGTAGCGCCGTAGTTTTACCCGCACCGTGCGGCGCGCAAACCATGATGCGCCGATTGCGCATCAACGAATCGATGATTCTTTCCTGCAGAGGCGTTGCTTCGTGCAGGCCGAGCGACTCAAGCGTTCGGAGGACTTTTTTCGTCAAACCGAATTTTTCAAAGGTCACGATGGTTCGCTGTGTTTTTGCAGAGCCGCGTTCCTCGGGCGGATAAGAGACCGGCGTCGAACATTTCCCGCTCGACGCATACGATCGAACCTCGAACGATGCGAACCGGCATCGTTCGGGACGATCCCCGTAAAGAAGGGCGCTATTAACGGAAAGACCGGGCGGCGTCCGGATCAGGTCGACGGACGCGCATGCAACGGGCGGGACGAAGGTCGACCGCCCGGAACGCCGAGAAGGAGCCCCGTCGGAGGAGCTCGATGCGTTCGGAATCGAGTGTTCCCTTTTCGGACCAGAGTCCGAACGCCCGTCATCGTTGACAAAGCGACAAGCCGTCGCACGAGCCGGAAATACTCTCGGGATACACGGACGTAAATTTATCATATCGGTTCGGCGAACGCCCGCCCTCCCCAGCACGATCCGCACCGCTTTTTCTCGAAGGCCGTACGCACCCCGAGAACACGAACCGTGCTTCGCTACAATGTGTCTGCCCCGACCGGGGCATCGTCACCCGAACCTACAAAAGGATTCCTCATGACCGCCTTCACCGAACTTCTCGTCGAAGAACTTTCTCCGGGCTCCGAGCTGCGAATCGCCGCGGGCGACACGGTCGCCGTTCATTACACGGGCCGTCTCACCGACGGTACTGTCTTCGACTCGAGCTACGAGCGCGGCGAGCCGATCGAACTGCCCGTCGGCGTCGGCATGGTGATCGAGGGCTGGGACAAGGGCCTCGTCGGTCTCGCCGAAGGGGGCAAGTACCGTCTCTCCATCCCCTCCGCCATGGGCTACGGCGCTCACGGTGCGGGCGATGCCATTCCGCCTAACGCCGATCTTGTTTTCGACGTCGAAGTCGTCAAGATCGTCAAGGCCGACGCCCGCGCGGCTTCGGCAGGCTTTACCGAACTCGGCGTCGAAGAACTCGTTCCGGGCTCGGGCCAAACGGTGGCTGCGGGCGACACCGTGGCCGTCCACTACACGGGGAGCCTCACCGACGGCACCGTCTTCGATTCGAGTTACGAGCGCGGCGAACCGATCGAAGTCAAGGTCGGTGCGGGCATGGTGATCGAAGGCTGGGACAAGGGCCTCCTCGGCCTCGTCGAAGGCGGCAAATACCGCCTCTCCATCCCCTCCGCCATGGGTTACGGCCCCTACGGCGCGGGCGGTGTCATTCCGCCCAACGCCGACCTCGTCTTCGACGTCGAAATCGTCAAGGTCACGAAGCCCGAAACACGTGCGACGACGCCCGCCTTCACCGGACTCGGCGTCGAGGAACTCATCCCCGGGACAGGCCGCACCGTCGCTGCGGGCGACACCGTGGCCGTCCACTACACGGGGAGCCTCACCGACGGCACGATCTTCGATTCGAGCTACAACCGCGGCGAACCGATCGAAGTCAAGGTCGGTGCGGGCATGGTGATCGAAGGCTGGGACAAGGGCCTCCTCGGCCTCGTCGAAGGCGGCAAATACCGCCTCTCCATCCCCTCCGCCATGGGTTACGGCCCCTACGGCGCGGGCGATGTCATTCCGCCCAACGCCGACCTCGTTTTCGAAGTCGAAATCGTCGGGATTCGATAACCGGCAGAGTCCCTCCGACGCAACGTCCGAAAGGAACACGCACTGAGTATGGAGGGCCCCGAAACAAAATGGCCGCCCCGAGGGCGGCCATTTTGTTTTCGAGACCAAAGATCGACACACCCTCAGGGAAAGACCGGTCGACCCGCTCGAGCGAGCACGTCGGCCGCTTCGCGCACCGGAAGTCCCATGATCCCCGTGAAACTTCCGTCGATGCGTTCGACGAAAACGCCGGCCAGGCCCTGAATCCCGTAGCCGCCCGCCTTGTCGAAGGGTTCGCCCGTCGCCACGTAAGCGTCGATCTCTCCTTCGGACAACGCCCGGAAGACGACGCTCGACGTACTCGTTCGCTCTTCGGCATCCTCAAGCGACGTCCCCGCCACCACCGTCGTTTGTACGAGATGGGCGCGCCCCGAGAGGCGACGCAGAAAAGCCTTGGCTTCCTCGGCGTCGGCGGGCTTGCCGAGCACCTCGTCACCGAGACTCACGACCGTATCGGCGGCAAGCACCGCCCCTGCGGGAAGTCCGAGTGCCTCCCGACGCGCAAGACCTTCGGCAAATTTCGTGCGGGCGGTACGGCGAACGTACGCCTCGGGTGACTCGCCCGCAAGGCGCTCTTCGTCGCCCGGGAAGTAACCCGCCGTATGCGCATTGCCGGCAATCACCGTCACACGGTAGCCCAACTGCTCGAGAAGCGCCTTGCGGCGGGGACTCTTGCTCGCGAGATAAACATCTTTCTCAGCCATCGTGAGTTCCCTTTTCTCAAGCGCGGTGATAGGGGTGCCCGGCCAGGATCGACCAGGCCCGGTAGATCTGCTCGGCAAGGAGCACTCGCGCCATGGCGTGCGGAAGCGTCATGGCGGAAAGCCGGATCGTGGCTTTCGCCCGCGCCTTGACCTCGGGCGAAAGTCCGTCGGGACCGCCGATCACGAAGACGATCGCGTCCCCCTCGTCGCGCCAGCGCACGAGCGACTTCGCGAAGTCGACCGTCGTCAGGTCGCGTCCGTGCTCGTCGAGCACTACGACAAAATCGCTCTCGTCCAGGGCGGCTAGGATGCGCTCGCCCTCGGCCGCCATCAGGCGCGCAGGAGTTTGCCCGGCTCGGGGCTCGGTGCGGATCTCTTTCAATTCGACCGAAAAGCCCCGGGGAAAGCGTCCGAGATAGTCCTTGACGGCAGAAGCCGCCCAGTCGGCGATGTGCTGCCCGACCGCAATGATCCGGATGCGCATCGCGTCAGTTGTCCGACGGCGCGTGCGTGCGGTTGGGCATCAGGTGCGGGGTGCACTCGGCCTGAGCCTTCAGAAAGACTTCCTTGCCGCCCCAGATTTCTTCGAGGTTGTAGTACTCGCGCACGGCGGGCTGCAGAACGTGACAAACGACCGAGCCGCAGTCAACGAGCACCCATTCGCCCGTATCTTCGCCTTCCATGCCGATGACGTCGCCACCTGCCTGCTTCACGCTCGAAGAGACGGAAAACGCGAGCGCGCGCGTCTGACGGTTCGAGGAGCCCGAAGCGATGACGACACGCTCGAACTGGTCGGTGAGTTTTTCCGTGTTGAAAACTTTGATGTCCTTGGCCTTGACGTCTTCAAGCGCCTCGACGACGATGCGGGTGAGTTCTTCCGTATTCATACTGAAAACATGTCTGCGGCCCGCCGATGCGGGCCGGGATGAAACTTTTGTTTGGATCGGATGCCTCGCGGGCGTCCGAAAAATCCGTGCATTCTAACGGACTTCAGGGTCGCGCCGCCCGCACGTACAGGCGGTTTTCTCGAATGTAGCGCGCAACCGGATACGGGAGCCATCCGTCCGTTTCCCGCATGGCGTCCGGGAAAGCGGAGCGCGCAAAAACGCGCCGCAGGGCACTGCTCGAAGCGGCGTGCGGGGGCATGTTGAAAAAGGCGATGCGCCCGAAGGCGCCCGCGTCGACGAGATCCCGCGACTCGACGATACGCGATGCCGCATGTGCTTCAACGACGGGTTCGGCATGCGGCGTCTCGCCCGCGCGGCGGCAAACGGCAACGTGTGCGTAGTCCGTGAGCCGCTCCCAGTCGTACCACGTGTGGAGATTCCTCCACTGATCGCTCCCCATGAGAAGAACGAGCGGCACCGAGGGCCCGTAGCGACGACGCAACTTTTCAAGCGTGCGCACCGTATAGGTTGGTCCCGTTTCGAGAAGTTCCGTCGTATCAACCGAGATGCGCTCTTCGTCTTCCAGAGCCGAACGCAACATCGCGAGCCGATGGTGCCCCGGCGTCACCCAGGTCTTCTGCCAGGGATTCCCTGCCGGAAGCAACTCGACCCGCATTACCCTCAGAGCGCACAGAGCCTCTCGGGCGAGCGCCAGATGGCCGGAATGGACGGGATCGAACGTGCCGCCGAGAAAGGCGACACCGCGCGGAATCTCAATCGTCATCAGGGATTCTTCACCAACGAAATGAAAGCTTGCACGGCACGCCCCTTTTCGAAGCGAACGGCGAGCCAGTTGAGTTCGAGCTCCTGAAGGTTGCGGGCGTTGCGCAAAAAGCGCTGGCTGAACCAGTAGCTCCAGCCTCGGGCATCGCGATGGGAGGGTTTGCCCGCGAGTTCGAGCACTTCTTTTTCCGTCATGCCGAGACCGACCGGACCGAGTCGAACGGGGAGACGCTCCGGGGGCAATTTCCGACAGGAAACGGGCGGCGTATCGTCGTCGGCCCATTCGAGCTGCACCTCCGTCACGTGCACGGTATCGCTCGCGATCATCCAAACGCGCACCGGACGCCCGGCTTCGGTTCCAGAAAGACAGGCGTAGTCGCGGGCGAAGTCGCCGTGACCGTCGCGAATTCGGGGCGCACCCGTGAAGGCCGCCGCCTCTTCGAGCGTCGTCACGTCGAGAACGATCTTCGGTTTGCCGAGTCGCACAAAGTCGGCGGGAGGCTCGGTCAACGTGGCGGGCGCCTCAAGGAGCGAACTCGGATAGGCAAAAGGCAAATTCTGGGCGCTCGCGCAGGCCGCGGACAGTAGTCCGAGCACGCATGCGAGCTCTCTCGGGCGGAACATGGACAGTCACCTCGGGTAATCGTGTTCAAGTCTCAACATAACACCGATTCCGATCGGGAAACGTGGTTTGCAACCCTTCGTAACGGGTTTTTGCCGCAGCACCGTCGTCAGCGCCCCGAGCGTCTTCGTCTCGAACGGAGGGCGAGCGACAAAAGGGCCGCCCGGCTGCGGCCGGTCGACCCCTATTTTCGGCTCTTCGATCGCGCACGCCGTGCGGTTAGCTCGGGCGTGCGTTTCAACCTCCGAAATTACTTGGCGAGACGCGCAATCGCGCGGTAACCGATATCCGAGCGCATCTGCATACCGTCGAACACCACCTCGCGGGCGGCTTCATAGGCCGTCTGCTGCGCGGCGCGGATGTCGGCACCGAGCCCCACGACGCAGAGCACGCGACCGCCCGAGACGACCGTGAGGCCGTTTTCGAACTTCGTGCCCGCGTGGAAGACCATGCGGTCGGCGGTATTTTCGGGGAGCTTTTCGATCACGGCACCGCGCTCGGGCTTGGCGGGATAGCCGCGCGCCGCACACACGACGCCGAGCGCCGTACGTTCGTCCCATTCGATCGACGCTTCGTCGAGCTTGCCGTCGATCGCCGCTTCAAGCACCGTCGAAAAATCGCTCTTGATGCGGGCCATGATGGGTTGCGTTTCCGGATCGCCCATACGGCAGTTGAATTCGAGCGTCTTCACCGACGTGGTGCCGTCGGTGTTCTGCTTGATCATGAGGCCGGCGTAGAGGAACCCGGTATAGCGGATCCCGTCGGCGGCCATGCCACGAACGGTAGGCAGAATGATTTCGCGCATAACCTGTTCGTGCACGGCGGGCGTGACGACGGGAGCGGGCGAATAGGCGCCCATGCCGCCCGTGTTGGGCCCCTGATCGCGATCGAGGAGACGCTTGTGATCCTGCGAGGTCGCCATCGGGAGCACGTGTTCGCCGTCGACCATCACGATGAAAGAAGCTTCTTCGCCGTCAAGGAAGTCTTCGATCACCACGCGGGCACCCGCCTGGCCGAACTCGTGCCCTTCGAGCATCATGTCCACGGCGGCATGCGCTTCGTCGGACGTCATCGCCACGACGACACCCTTGCCCGCGGCCAGGCCGTCGGCCTTGATGACGATCGGAGCACCCTTGCGGTCGATGTAGGCGTGAGCGGCCTTCGGATCCGTGAAGCTTTCGTATTCGGCCGTCGGGATACCGTGACGCTTCATGAACGCCTTGGCAAAGTCCTTCGAGCTTTCAAGTTGAGCCGCGGCCTTCGTCGGCCCGAAAATACGTAGCCCTTCGGCGCGGAAACGGTCGACGATCCCGGCGGCCAAAGGCGCTTCGGGGCCCACGACCGTAAAGGCCACGTTTTCACGACGCACGAACTCGACGAGCTCGGCGATATCGGTGAGGGGAACGTTTTCAAGGCCGCTCGCAAGAGCCGTGCCGGCGTTGCCCGGAGCAACGAACACTTTCTCAACGCGGCAGCTCTGAGCAAGACGCCAGGCGAGGGCGTGTTCGCGGCCGCCGTTGCCGACAACAAGGACGTTCATGGAAAACCTCTTGAATGCTAGGGGTGGATGGAGGGAGATGTCTGCGGATATGGTCCGCAGGACCGTTCGAATCGGGCTTCGGACGCGTCGAAAGCCATTCTAATCGAAGGCTCGAGCGCACCCTGAAAATGGAAACGCCGTCCGAGTGCTGGCGCATCCGGGCGGCGTTTCCTCCGTCGGCGAGCTTATTCCTCGTCGAAAACGGCGGAGGTGTAGACCTGCTGAACGTCGTCAAGGTCTTCGAGGGCATCGATGAGCTTCTGCATCTTTTCGGCGTCGGCCCCGGAGAGCTGCGTTTCGTTGAGAGGACGGTAGGTGATTTCAGCCATTTCAGGCTCGAGACCGGCCGCTTCGAAAGCCTTGGAGACGGCGTCGAAGGCCGAAGGATCGCACGTCACTTCGATCGAGCCGTCTTCGTCCGACACGACGTCGTCCGCACCCGCTTCCAGGGCGACTTCCATGACGGCGTCTTCGGTGGCCTTGCCCGGCGCGAAGAAGAATTCGCCTTCGTGCTTGAACATGAAGGACACGGAGCCTTCCGTACCCATGTTGCCGCCATGCTTCGAGAGGAGATGACGAACGTCAGCCACGGTGCGCACGCGGTTGTCCGTCGTGCAGTCGATGATGAGGGCGGCGCCGCCGATGCCGTAACCTTCGTAACGGACTTCTTCGTAGGAGACGCCCGGGAGCTGACCCGTGCCCTTCAGGATCGCATTCTGAATCGTGTCCTTCGGCACGTTGCCGCCGCGGGCCTTCACGAGAGCAAGACGCAGACGGCTGTTCGTGTCGGGGTCGCCCCCGCCCATGCGAGCGGCAACGATGATTTCACGAACGAGCTTCGTCCAGAGGTTGGAGCGCTTGGCGTCCTGGCGCCCTTTGCGATGTTGGATGTTGGCCCACTTGGAATGACCCGCCATGATGGAATCCTTCTTTCTCTGCAAATTGTGAACGCAAGGTCCCGACCGGCCGGAAGGGTGCCGCCCGCAGGCGGTACGGACCGTTGCGGCGAGACCTCGAAAACGGGCCTTTCTCCAGGACCCCTCCGATACGCTCGGGCGAGCCTTGGAAAAAAGGAGCGGTTATTTTAGTCCAAACGGGAGAAGTCCTGCTTTGTTGTTCGAAAATCGCGGCAAACAAAAAACGGGCGGCCGAAAAGCCACCCGCTCGGTACTCGTTCGGGCGCAACCCGGAGGTTGCGCCCGAACGCTAGAACCCGGGACGTGCGTTACCCGAGAATGCGACCGATGACGTTTGCCCAAACGGCGAGCCCCGTGTCGAGATCCTTTTCCTTGATGTCGAAGCGCGCCGTGTGGTGGCCCGACGGACGGTCGGAACCGAGCACGAAGAACGCGGCCTTGCCGCCGTGCGCCTGAACGCGGCGGGCGAGAATCGTCGCATCTTCGGAGCCTCCGAAGTTCATCGGCTCTTCGCAGACCTTGAGGCCCGGGACCGCTTCGCCTGCGGCCTTCAGAACGGCCACGAGTTCAGGGTCGTTCGTGAGGTCGACGGCTTCACCCATTTTTTCAATGGTGTACTCGCACCCCTGCGCCAGGGCGCAACCCTTGATGATCGCGACGGCGCTGTCGTACATGTACTGGTTGATTTCGCCCGTTTCACCGCGCACTTCCATCTTCATGACGGCCTTGCTCGGAATGACGTTGCGACCTTCGCCGGCGTTGAGCTGGCCCACATTGATGCGGGTCATGCCGGAGCCGTGGCGCGCGATGCCGAGCAGCTGTACGAACGCATTGCAGGCGGCGGCCATGGCGTTGCGACCGGCGTTGGGTTCGACGCCCGCGTGGGCGGGTCGACCCGTGTAGGTGACGTCGAGCTTCGTCGTGCAGAGGAACCCGTACGGATTGATCGACATTTCACCCGACTTGCACATCATGGCGATATGGGAGCTCAAGAAAAAGTCCGCGTCGTCGACGACACCCGAGGCGGCCATGCCGGCAGCGCCGCGTACGCCTTCTTCGGCGGGCTGGAAGAGGATCTTGATGCGACCCTTCATTTGGTCCTTGTTGTCGGCGAACCAGTGCGCAACGGCCAGACCGGTCGAGGTGTGGGCATCGTGGCCGCAGGCGTGCATCAGCCCCGGACGCGTGGAAACAAAGCCTTCCTTCGCGGGCAGGTGATCGGCTTCGGTCGATTCCGTCACGGGCACGCAGTCGATGTCAAAGCGCACGGCGAGCGTGGGACCGGGGCGACCCGTATCGAGCACGCCGACGCAACCCGTGTAGCCTTCCATTTCGGCAAGGAGTTCTTCGGAGACGCCGTTGGCGCGGGCGAAAGCGAGCCCGGCCTCAACCACCTTCGGATTGCGCCCGAGGCAGTTGTCGGGATTGATGACCTTCGTGCCCGTCAGCACTTCGTAGCCGTATTCGCGCAACTTGCCGATCACGAAGGCCGTGGTCGTAAATTCGCTCCACCCTTCTTCGGGCATCGCGTGCAGATGACGACGAACTTCAACCAGTTGGTCATGATAGGCGGACGTGCATGTCATTGTCTTTTCTCCTAGGGTGTGGCTCCCGTTCCGTTCGGGAACTTCTGCACGAACCATTATGGTCGGCTAACCCCAAAGGATCATTAGTAGAAACCTTATGTCTTCTAGCGATTCGCGGGGTTTCATGAGAAAAGAAGCCCGTAATCCTTGATCCGTCGGGGCTCGGTGCGCTCGCGTGCAGTGTGAAGACCTTCGTTTTCCTTGCGGTTCGTCACGCCTCGGGCTTTATCCCTACCTAACTCGGAGAGAAGGTTCTATATCATAGGGAGTACTTTTTCCCGGAACGAAACGCCGCTCGGGCTTCCCTGCGAACCCGATCCCGTTCCGTCCGACCGACCCTTTCCTTCTGGAGCGTTTTCATGAGAGAAGCCTGCCGCATCAAGACCGAAGGCCTTGCCTACGCCGAACGGATTTTCAACACCGTGCGAGACATGTCGAAGGACGGTCCCGGGGTCACCCGTCAAGGCTACGGGCCGGTCGAAAGCCGCGTGCTCGACTACCTCGAAGGACTCGGTCGGGAGCTCGACCTGGAAATCGAAAAAGATGCCGCTGGCAACGTTTGGATGACGTTGCCAGGTGCGGACCGCACCCTCCCCGCATTCGTGGCGGGCAGCCACGCCGACAGCGTTCCTCAAGGGGGAAATTTCGACGGCCTGGCCGGGATCGTCGCGGTGCTCACCGTCCTCTGGTGGATGCGCCACACGAACTTCACCCCGAAGCGCGACGTTCGTGCGCTCCTTTTGCGCTGCGAAGAAAGCTCATTCTTCGGCAAGGCCTACGTGGGCTCGCTCGGCATGATGGGGCGTCTCACCGAAGCGGACCTGCAACTCAAGCACCGCACGACGGGAGAAACACTTGAGGCGGCCGTTCGCTCGCAAGGCGTCGACCCGAGCGCGCTCGTGACGGGACGTCCCGTCGTCGACACGTCGAAAATCGCCGCCTTCGTCGAACTTCATATCGAACAGGGCCCGATGCTCGATCGCAATCCCGAGGTGCGCACCGCCGTGGTGACGGGCATTCGCGGCAACATCCGCCACAAGCGCGTCGTCTGCCACGGTGAAACCGCTCACTCCGGAGCGCTCGATCGGATTTATCGCCACGACGCGGTGATGGCGACCGCGCGGCTCCTCACCCGCATGGAAGACCGCTGGACCGAATGGAACGAAGCGGGGAAGGACCTCGTCTTCACGACGGGCGTACTGACGACCGCGCCGACCGCTGCGATTTCCGTCATTCCCGGCGAAACCACCTTCACGATCGACATGCGCAGTCTCTCGACCGACGTGCTCGAAGGCTTCCACACGCTGCTTCTTGAAGAAGCGCGGCGCATCGAAGCCGAGCGCGGCGTTCGTTTCGAATTCGACAACGCCCTGCGCACGGCCCCGGCTGTCGTTGATGCCGAGCTTTCGGATCGTCTCGTCGAAAGCGCCCGTCACGCTGGCGTTCCCGCGATGCGCCTGGCCTCGGGGGCTGGCCACGACACGGCCGTTCTCGCCAATGCCGGCATTCCCGTCGCCATGATTTTCATTGCCAACCAGAACGGCTCCCACAACCCGCACGAAGCCATGAAGCTCGAAGACTTCATGGCGGGCACCGCGGTGCTTTGGAACACCGTCAAGCGTTTCGACGAATAAGACAAACAAACAAAGAAAGAAAGGAGGCGCGACGTCCGTAAAACGACGTCGCGCGGTTTTTCCATGGATTCTCCACGCAAACCCTGCGTCATCGTCGTCGATGACTATCCGCTCTTTCGTCAGGCGATCGCCTCGGTACTTCACGATTCCGGCGAATTCGAACTCCTCGGTCTGACCGGGGACGGCACGACCGCGCTCAGTCTGACAAGTCTTCGTCCCGACATCGCCTTGATCGACCTCGACGCCGAGGGGTTCGACCCGATCGAGCTTCTGCGCGAGATCAAGTACCGTCAACCGAGTTGCAAGGTCGTGATGTTCATGGGATCCGCGCAGAAAAATTCGAAAATGCTCATGGAAGCCATTCGCTCGGAAGCCAACGGCTACCTGCTTCGCAACATCGAGATTTCCGAATTCCTGGAGCAAATGCGCAACGTCGCCAAGGGCGGCATGGCCGCTTCGGAGAAAATTACGTCGGTGCTCGCCGAGCAGCTTCGCGACGGGGCGTTCCCCGCGGAGGATTCCGCACTCCTGCAACAGCTCACGAAACGAGAATTCGACGTGCTCTGCTGCATTGCTTCGGGCCTCACGAACCACGACATCGGTCAGCGACTCAATATCTCGGACGGCACCGTGAAAGTTCACGTGAAGCACCTTCTCAAGAAGCTGCACTTTCGCTCCCGCGTGGAGGTGGCGGTATGGGCGTCCGAACGAGGACACCGCATTGCCAAAGACAAACGTCCTTAACAAACGGAAGCGCACCCTCCCCGCGACCTGCGCAAAGCGGGAGCCGGTTCATCCGGTTCCCGCTTTCTTATTGCCGTTCGCCCGGGGCTTTCGGCCCACTCCCGTCGGAACAGCACGCCGGAGTGCGCGATCCGCCGCGAAGGACCTCCCGACATCGTACCCGTGCCGAGTCCGAAAACGGAAAGGGCGCCCTCTCGGGGCGCCCTTTTCGGGTGTTACGGGAGACGCTTCGGTAGCGCCTCCCCGACATCTAATCGTCCTCTTGGAATCGTCTTCTATTAGATGTAGCCGTAAGCCAGGCCGAGGAAGTAACCCACGATCGAGGCCGTGATCACGCCGATCAAACCCGGAAGGATGAAGGAGTGATTGATCACGAAGCGGCCGATGTGCGTCGTGCCCGAACGGTCGAACTGAATGGCCGCGAGGTCGGACGGATAGGTCGGCAGGATGTAGTAACCGTAGCAAGCCGACGAGAAGGCGACGACAAGCCCCGGAGGCGTACCGATCGCAAGAGCCACCGGAACGATGGTCGCAATGGCGGCGGCCTGCGAGTTCACGAGCTTCGAGACAAGCAGGAGCACGATGGCGTAGGTCCACGGCATTTCACGCACCCACTCCGTCAGGACTCCCTTCAGATTGGCCAAGTGCGAAGCGAACATCGTGTCGGCCATCCAGGCAACGCCGTACACGGCCACGATGGCCACCATACCGGCGTTGAAGACGTTGGTCTTAGCAACGGAAGAGGCACGCGTCTTGCAGAAGGCGACCATAAGGGCGCCGGCCGTCAGCATAAACATCTGAATGGCGAGCGTCATCGAGAGGGCCTTGCCGCCCACAACCGGGCGCAGGCTCGGGAACATGCCGAGCAGAGCCACCACGGCCACGGTGCCGAGGAAGATCCAGAGCGAAGCCCACTGTTCGGGACGGAACTTGACGCCGATGAGGGTCGTCGTTTCACCGTAGACGTACTTGCGCTGTTCAGGATCCGAGATGAGTCGCTGGAACTCTTCGTCCTTGTCGAGATCCTTGCCGCGGAACACCGAATAGGTCGCTTCGGCAAAGAGGCCCACGATAGCCGACGGGATCACGATCGCGAAGAGCTGCGTGAAGCCGAAGGGCTTGCCGCCCACTTCATAGCCGTCGAGGAGCGAAATCATCGACACGGCAGCCACGGCGGCCGGCGAGCAAATCACGCCCATCTGAGCGGCAATGGTCGAAGCCGCCATCGGACGTTCCGGACGAATGCCGTTCTTGATCGCCACGTCGTAGATAATCGGGAGCATCGTGTAGACCACGTGACCCGTACCGCAGAGCACCGTCAGGAACCAGCAAATGTACGGAGCCAGGTAGCAGACGAAGCGCGGATGACGACGAAGCATCTTTTCCGCGATCTGCAGGAGGCAGTCGAGACCGCCCGCAGCCTGCAAGGTCGCCGAAGCGCACACCACGGAGAGAATCGTCAGAATGACGTCGACCGGGGGCTTACCGGGCTTGAGGTGGAAACCGAAGATAAGGATGATGAGGCCCACGCCGCCGATCAGGCCGAGCCCCATACCGCCCTTGCGGGCACCGTAGAACAGCGCGGCGAGAACCACCAGCAGCTGAATCCAAAAGTCAAAACCGAGAGTCATGTCTAGTCTCGCAATGTAGTGAGGACAGGCGAAATGTACCTCTTCGACCACTCCTTTAGAAGTAGGAAATCCCTCATCTTTTGACTCAATACAAATTGTTACCGCAGGACTTCCCAACTTTTACATTCTTCTCGGAAGATACTCCGGCATCCCCCGTGCGAACGGGCGGAAACGCCCGATTCCCTAGCGAAAAAACTAACGTGAAGTACCTAGTCTCGCGCTCTGACTTCATCCCTAAGTCCTTCGTTTTTTGTTACACACTCGGAAATAACCCTTACCTATATTTGTGTAGATTATTCCGACTCTTCCTGCCCCTCGGAACGGACGCAAAAAAGCTCCGTCCGGCTTGGATCGGACGGAGCTTTAAGAGGGGGGCGGCACTCCCAACAAGGAAGCCGCCCGAGGCGCTTTTCGCGATTACTTCGCGCAAGGCTTCACTTCAATCGTACGGGGCTTCAACTGCTTGAAGAAGTCGTTCCCCTTGTCGTCGACGAGAATGAAGGCCGGGAAGTCTTCGACTTCGATCTTGTAGACCGCTTCCATGCCGAGTTCGGGGAATTCCACGCACTCAATGCTCTTGATGCTGTCGCTCGACAGCACCGCGGCCACACCACCGATCGTACCGAGGTAGAAGCCGCCGTGCTTCTTGCAGGCTTCGGTGACAACGTCGGTGCGGTTGCCCTTGGCGATCATCACCATCGAGCCGCCGTGGCTCTGGAAGAGGTCCACGTACGGATCCATGCGGTTGGCGGTCGTCGGCCCCATCGAGCCGCAGGCGTAGCCTTCGGGGGTCTTGGCCGGACCCGCGTAGAGGACCGGATGGTTCTTCATGTAGTCGGGCAGTTCTTCGCCGCGATCGAGGCGTTCCTTCAGCTTGGCGTGCGCGATGTCGCGCGCGACGATGATCGTGCCCGAGAGTTGCACGCGGGTCGAAACCGGGTACTTCGTCAGATCGGCTAGCACGTCCTTCATCGGACGGTTGAGATCGATGCGGATGCCGCCCGCTTCGCCCGGATTACGCAACGCTTCGGGAATCAGGCGACCGGGGTTGTCGTCGAGCGTTTCAACCCAGAGACCGTCCTTGTCGATCTTGCACTTGACGTTGCGGTCCGCCGAACAGGAAACCCCCATGCCGACCGGGCAACTCGCGCCGTGGCGCGGAAGACGGATCACGCGCACGTCGTGCGCCATGTACTTGCCACCGAACTGAGCACCGAGACCGATCTTCCAAGCTTCTTCGAGCAGGGTCTGTTCGAGTTCGACGTCGCGGAAGGCGCGCCCCGTTTCGTCGCCCGTGGTCGGAAGGTCGTCGTAGTAGTGGCAGGAGGCCAGCTTCACGGTGAGCATCGTGCGTTCGGCGGACGTGCCGCCGATCACGAACGCGATGTGGTAGGGCGGGCAGGCGGCCGTACCGAGCGTCTTCATCTTTTCGATGAGGTACGGAACAAGCTTCTGGGGATTGAGAATCGCTTTCGTTTCCTGAAAAAGGTACGACTTGTTGGCCGAGCCGCCGCCCTTGACGACGCAGAGGAACTTGTATTCCATGCCTTCCGTCGCTTCGATGTCGATCTGAGCGGGGAGATTGCACTTCGTGTTCACTTCTTCGTACATCGAGAGCGGAGCATTCTGCGAGTAACGCAACGCCTCTTCGGTGTAGGTCTTGTAGACCCCCTTCGAAATCGCTTCTTCGTCGCAGAAACCCGTCCAGACATTCTGGCCTTTTTCACCGTGAACGATGGCCGTACCCGTGTCCTGGCAATAGGGGAGCACGCCCTTGGCGGCGACTTCACCGTTCCGCAAGAACGTCAACGCCACATACTTGTCGTTTTCGCTCGCTTCGGGGTCGGAGAGGATCTTGGCCACCTGTTCGTTGTGCTCGCGGCGCAGTTTGTAGTTCACGTCCGTGAAAGCGCGGTTCATGAGGAGCGTGAGACCCTCGGCCTCGACCTTGAGAACGGGGTGTCCTTCGAATTCGGAAACCGACACGTAGTCCTTCGAAACGAGCGTGTATTCGGTTTCGTCTTTGCCGTGCTGGAACATGGGCGCGTACTTGAATGCGGGAGTCTGAGCCATGGTTGATGCCTTTGTCGTGTTTCGCACATCCCTTGCGGGAGGCTTTCTCTGTAGGTTGGGTCCTCGGCCTTGAAGGCCGGTTCGGTCGCATTCGGGGTGTCCTTTGCGGCCTCAACTGTCCCGATTATCTACCCACAGAGGGAGTGTGACAATGACATCTTCGTTCAAGACTTCTGCAAACACCGTTTTGTTTGATACGGGTTCAATCCTCGGAAAAAGCTTACGTTTCGCGATGCCCGACTTCGATCGAACAGGCACTGCGACGTTCGGTTTTGCATAACCATTAGGGTTTTTACCCTACCCCTTTCGTGACAGTTATTTTCCGATTCGAGGACCGGATGGAGGCGAATCCGACGCGACGAGAACATCTTTTGGAAACATTTTGATACAGGGCTTTACGCGAGCTTGATTTTCACGTAGGTTGCCGCCTTGAGGGCTCGACGGAGCTCGTCCATACTTTTTCCTGTTTTTGTCCTTCTCGCGAAGGTATTCGCCTCCGCTCCGTTGCCTGCCTCATGTTTTCAAAGCTCCTCTTCGCTCTGACTTCCGCCGGTCTGCTCCTTGCCGGATGCTCCAAAGAAGCCCCCGCTCCCGTAGCGCCCGCGCCGTTGCCCGTTGAAACCGTAGTAGCCGAATCCACGGATGCGCCGCGTTGGGTCGAGCAACTCGGTCAGGCCGAAAGCGGCCAAGGCGTGGAGGTTCGGGCTCAGGTGGGCGGGATTCTCACGGAGCTGCACTACCGCGAAGGCGAAGCGGTCAAGGCGGGCGACGTGCTCTTTACGATCGACGAGGCGCCCTACCGAGCCCGACTCAATGCGGCCGCCTCGGCGCGCCGCAAAGCCGAGGTGGATCTCTCGCAGGCCGAACGCGAACTGCGCCGTACCGCGGCACTCTTCAAGTCGGGGGCGGCGAGCGCCAAAGAACGCGACGACGCGCTCTCGGCGCGCGATCAGGCGAAGAGCCTTCTCGCCGAAGCCGAGGCGACGGAAAAGGACGCCGCCATCAACCTCGAATGGACGAAAGTGCGGGCGCCCGCTTCGGGCGTCGCCGCGCGCTCCGTTCTCAACCCCGGCGCCCTCGTCACCGCCTCGAGCACGCTTCTGACGACGATCACGCAACTCGACCGCGTTCGCGTGTCCTTCGCACCCTCGGACCGCGACCTCAACGGAGCGAACATCACGCTCAAGAGCCGCGTCGTGCTGCTCAATGCCGACGGAACGGAAACCCCCGTCGCGCTCGACTACGTCGCGCAGGAAATCGACCCCGCGCTCGGCACGCGCCTCATGCGCGTACGGCTACCCGAAACGAGCCGAATTCTGCCGGGAGAATTCGTCCGCTTGCGCCTCATGGTCGACATCGACCGCAACGTCTTCCGCATTCCTCAGAAAGCCGTTTTGCAACTCCCCGACGGCTCTTACGCGGTATACGTTGCCGAAAACGGCAAAGCGGTCCGGCGCGCCGTCACCGTCGGCCTCTGGAGCGGAAGCGACTGGATCGTGCGCACGGGCCTCAAAACGGGCGACCGCGTGATTACGAATCAGCTGCTGAAGCTTCAAGACGGCGCGGCCGTTCGCCTCGCGAACGCCGAAGGCGCCGACGACAAAGTCCGTTCCGAATAAGCCGGAAGGAAAACCGACATGTTGAGTCAGTTCTGCATCCGCCGGCCGATCTTTGCCACGGTCCTCTCGATTCTGATCATACTCGCAGGGCTTCTCGCCCTACGGGTGCTTCCGCTTTCCCAGTACCCAAACATCACGCCCCCGACCGTTCGCATCTCCGCCACGTACGAAGGTGCCGACAGCCGCACGATGGCTCGTACGGTCGCCCAACCGATCGAGGACCAACTCTCGGGAGTCGAAGGGCTTCTCTACTACACGACGAGCATTCGAAGCAACGGCGACATTTCGATTTCCTGCGTCTTCGACGTCGGCACCGACGCCAACGACGCCATGCTCGAAATCAACAACCGCGTTCGCACCGCCGAGCGTCGACTTCCCGACACGGTGCGCGATCAGGGCGTCTCGGTGCGAAAGCGCAACGAAGAAAGCCTCCTCATGATGGCGCTCTGGTCGCCCGACGGCTCGATGCAGGCCACCGACCTCGCCGACTACGCGAACCTCAACATCGTCGACGAATTGAAACGCCTGCCCGGGATCGGCGACGTATCCGTTTTCGGCAACGCACAGTCCGCCATGCGCATCTGGCTCGACCCCGAACGCATGGGGCGTTACGGTATCACCACGGCCGACGTCGAGCGGGCGATCGAAAACCAGAACAAGCAGCGTACGGCGGGCCGCGTCGGTACGATGCCGACCGTCGACGAACAACAGATCTACTACACGATCAACGCTCCGGGGCAGCTCCTCACGCCCGAGCAGTTCGGCAACATCGTGGTAAAGGCTGACGGCGCGAACGGCTTCATCCGCATCCGCGATCTCGCCACAACCGAAATCGGCAAGCGCTCCTACGACTTCCGCGTCGACCTCAACGGCAAACCCGGTGTCAATATCGGTGTCTACCTGCAGACGGGCGCGAACGCCATGGCCGCGGCAAGCGCCGTCAAGGCGAAAATCACGGAAATCGCCTCACACTTTCCCGAAGGCAAAGTCGACTACCTCATCACGGACGACACGACGGTTTTCGTGAGCGCCTCGCTCAACGAGGTCTACAAGACGCTCTTCGAAGCGGGCATCCTCGTTCTGATCGTTGTCTTCCTCTTCCTGCAGAGCTGGCGCGCCACGCTGATCCCGATGCTCGCCGTACCCGTTTCGCTCATCGGGACGATGGCTGGTCTTTGGCTTCTCGACTTTTCACTCAACACGCTCACACTCTTTGCGATGACGCTCTCAATCGGGATCGTGGTCGACGACGCCATCGTGGTGCTTGAGAACATCGAGCGTCTCATGCGTACCGAGGGCCTCTCGCCCTTCAAGGCCGCTCAAAAGGCCATGAAGGAAGTCTCGGGAGCACTTGTTGCGATCGTGCTCGTACTTTCCGCCGTGTTCATTCCCGTCGCCTTCCTCGGTGGGATCGCGGGCGAACTCTACCGCCAATTCGCGGTAACTGTGACCGTATCGGTGGCGATTTCGGGCTTTGTTGCATTGACGCTTACGCCCGCACTCTGCGCGCTCATTCTGAAGCCCGAAGCGGCCGAAAAGCGGCCCGCCGTCTTCCGCGCCTTCAACCGCTTCCTCGCGGCCTTCACGATGCGCTTTTTGCAACTCGTGCGACACGCGCTTCAACATCGAGTGATCTCCGCCCTGATTCTCGTCATCGTGTCGGCGGCGGGGTGGCAGCTCTTCGTCCGCACCCCTACGTCCTTCATCCCGACGGAAGACCAAGGGCTCGTGCGCATGGCCGTGCAGCTTCCCGAAGGCGCGGCCTTCCCGCGCACCGAAGCCGTGTCGGAAGGCTTTCTCAAGGAGATTCACGCGATCGACGCCGTCCGCTCGGTCGTCACCATGATGGGCTTTGACACAATGTCGAGCGACGTGCGCTCGAACGCGGCCACCTTCATCGTGCAGCTCAAGCCCTGGGAAGAGCGCACCGAGTCCGCCCGCGACGTGCAAACTAAACTCCAACAGCTTGTGCGCTCGAGCCCCGATGCGCGCGGCGTCTCGTCGACCCCCGCCCCGATTCCCGGCCTCGGGAGCACGAACGGCTTCTCGGGCTACGTGCTCGCGCACGGCAACGACGACCCGCTCGTCCTTCAGGAAGTGGTCGATCGCTTTCTCGCCGAACTCGATCGGCGTCCGGAATTGACGGGGCTTCGTAGCTTCCTCACGGCCGACACGCCGCAACTCAAACTCACGCTCGACGAAGATCGCGCGTTTGCGCTCGGCGTCGACGTCGCCGACGTCTACGACACGATCTCCACCATGATGGGGGGCACCTACGTCAACGACTTTACCCGTAACGGCAAAACCTACCGCGTCGTCATGCAGGCCGATGCCCGGTTCCGTCGCACCCCCGAGGACATCGGTCGAGCCTACGTGCGCTCCTCGAGCGGTACCATGATTCCGATTTCGACGCTCGCCGAAATCGAGCGCATTTCGGGGGCCGAATCGATCGGTCGCATGAACGGGTACCTCGCCGCGCAGTTCATGGGCGCAGCCGCGAGCGGCGTCTCCTCGGGCGACGCCATCCGGATCGTTGAAGAAACAGCCGCTCAAGCTCTGCCCGAAGGCTATACGATCGAGTGGACCGGTCAGGCCTACCACGAAAAGCGCATCGGCGCTTCGTCCGCCGCAGCGCTCGGTTTCGGCGTGCTCATGATGTTCCTTATCCTTGCCGCCCTGTACGAGCGCTGGTCATTGCCGATCGCCGTCGTGCTCGCGGTTCCCTATGCGTTCCTCGGCGCCATGACGGCGGTTTGGATTCGCGGTACGCCCAACGACATCTACTTCCAGATCGGACTTCTCGTACTAATCGGCCTTACCGCCAAAAACGCCATTCTGATCGTCGAATTCGCCGCTCAGAAAATGGCTGAAGGTAAAGGACCGTTCGACGCCGCCATTGAGGCCGCGGGCTTGCGATTCCGGCCGATTCTGATGACGTCGCTTGCCTTCGTGCTCGGCGTTGTGCCGCTCCTCCTCGCAACAGGCGCGGGTGCCGCGGCCCGTCACTCGATGGGTACGGGCGTCTTCGGCGGCATGATCGCGGCAACTTTCGTCTCGACAATTTTCGTCCCGGTCTTCTTCACGTGGTTTGCGAGCCGCAAGGCACATCGTAGCTGACGGGTGTTCGTCGAAGCCAAGCT
>CAJLHF010000018.1 GCA_905206365.1 uncultured Sutterella sp.
GGAGGAGAAATCTTCCGGGCACGTTCTTTTGATTCGTTGGGTTCGCTTGGTTCGTCGAATCAGCCGAATCGATACCGCACGGGCGGCGTTTGACACGCGTTACGCCCGGCGCTTTTGGGAATTGTTCGGGAAGAAATACCGCAACCGTTCGGGCGCTTCGGGGCGTCCCAAGAAGGAGCCCGCCACGAATGCGAGGATCGAAACGGCGAACGCGGGCACAATCGGGTGCCAGCCCGCGAGATCGGGCTTCCAAACGAGGAGCACCCCGTAGAACCCCACCCCCGAGATCGCTCCCGCAAGCGCCCCCGCGCTGTTCGCTCGCCGCCAGAAGAGACCCGCCGCAAGCGGCAGGAGGAACGTAAGTTCGAGCCCAGCGAAGGCCGCGAGGTTGATCCAGGCGATCAGATCGGGCGGATCGATCGCAAAAAGGGTGGCCGCAAGCCCCAGAACGAGAGTCGTACCCTTGGCCGCAAAGCGCAAACGACGCTCGTTCCCCGGCGCGGCCCACTCGGGGCGGGCGTTGAGAAGCAAGTCCTTCACGACCGCCGACGAGGCGGCGATCAGCAGAGACGAGACGGTCGACATCGTGGCTGCAAGGGGTCCGATCAGTGTGATCCCCGCCGCAACGGGCGACATGTGTTCTGCGATCAGGCGCGGAATCATGCGGTCCGTCGTTCCGAGCGATTCGGGCGAAACGGCAAAGACCCCGCGTGCGAGTACGCCGATCAGGGTCATGCCGATCATGAGGGCGCCGCAGACGACCGTACTCACCCACATCGCCCGATGGAGGTCTTCGGTCGAGCGGTAGCTCATGCAACGAACTGCCGACTGCGGGAGCCCCGCCGTCCCGAAGCCGACGAGGATCCAGGCCGAAAGCAAAAGCGACAGGGGAAGCGCTCCGCCCGCGTCGAACGAGAGGTACGCCTCGGCGTCGGGGGAAGCGGCCGCGGCCGCGCGCATCGCCTCCGCAAAGCCCCCGGCTTCCGAGACGATGTCGCCCGCAAGGAGCACCATCCCGAGTACCATCAGAAGGGCGCAGAGCGCGTCCGTCACAGCAACCGCGCGAAAGCCCCCGAAGGTCGTATAGAAAACCGTGAGAAGCCCGAAGAGAAGAAGCCCTTGGATCGTCGAGCCTCCCGTCACTTCGGCGAAGATCGCCGCGCCCCCGGCAAACTGCCCCACCATCATCGTCGTGAAAAAGACAAGCATCGAGAGGGCGGCAAGCGTGGCGAAGACGGGACTGCGAAAGCGAGCGCGCAACAGATCCACCACCGTCACCGCTCCGACGGCACGCGAAACGAGCGCCATCTTTTTGCCGAGCAACCCCAAAATGAAGAACCCCGCGATGATTTGCGGGGCGGCGAAAACGACCCAGCCGAGACCGAGATTCCAGGCGATCCCCGGGCCCGAGACGAACGTACTCACCGACCCGTAGGTGGCCGTGAGCGTCATCGCGAGAACCACGCCCTGAAGGCTGCGACTTCCGAGGAAGTACTCGCGGGAAAAACCCGCGCCGCCCCCGGTTTCTTCCAGCGGCAGGCTTCGACGACGTTCGGTCCAAAGCGAAAGAGCCGCAAGGACCGCGAAAAAGAGAAGAACGGGCGCAAGAATCATGGGCATCTCCCAGGATTACGAACGGGCGTCAGGAGTGGATCTTGTGTCGGACGGCACGGATTGAGCATCGGGCCTCAGATCAAGCGAAAAATTCCGGAAAACCCGCCGAAGAAGGAAAACGACCCCCGCAATCGACGCAAGATAGCCGCCCGGAATCGCCCACCAGAACCAGAGCGGGAACCCCGCGCTCGTACCCGGCACGTCGTGCAAAAGCCATACGGCTCCCCAGAAAAAGAGGGCGACAAGCACCGCAACGACGAGCGTTGCCGCCGCTTCGCGATGCGTTGTACGAAGGGCGTCGTCGTAGTCGATGTTGTCGCTGTCGTTGCCGTCGCCGACCGTCGGGGCTTTTTCGCACTCGAGCTCAACCGGCTTTCCTTTCTCAATACTCACCATGTTTTTCCTCGTTCGCGAACGGAGATTCCCGCTTCGCGCATCGTTCGTCGCAAGAGGACGAGATCTTCCCAGGCCTTCGCCTTTTCACCGGGCGAGCGCAGGAGATACGAAGGATGGTAAGTGACAACGCACTTCACCTTTCGCCCGTCCGAAAGTTCGGTCTCGTGCACGACCCCGCGCAGGCGCGAAATCGCGGCCGCCCGTTCTTTGAGCACCGCCTGTACCGCAAAGCGCCCCATCAGAAAGAGGACGTCGGGTTTCAGAAGTTCGAACTGCCGCTCGAGGTAGTGACTGCAACAGGCCGTCTCGGCGGGCTCGGGATTGCGGTTCTGCGGCGGCCTGCACTTGAGTGCATTGAGGATAACGACGTCCTCTTTGCGTCGCACGGCGATCGCATCGAGCATCGCGGTGAGAAGCTTCCCGGACTTCCCAACGAACGGAATCCCCTGCAAGTCTTCTTCGGCCCCGGGGGCTTCGCCCACGAGCACGAGTTTCGGGCCCGGCGCCCCTTCGGCAAAGACGGGATTCTGTCGGGTTTTCGACATCGGACAGGCCGTGCAGCCGCGCACGAGCCCCTCGAGGGTCGCCCAGTCGGCCGTACGGATCTTGGCATTGGTCCCCTCGGGAAGCACCGGAATGTACGCGGGAGCGGCTTGAGGCGTTTGATGGGGTTGATACGTCTGAGGGACGGCCTGAGAGGCACTTTGCGTGCCCCACGCGTTCTGCGGAGCCCGGGGATGTTGCGGCGCCGGAGCACCCGCCGCTTGAGTCGGCCGACCGAATCGGGGAGCCGGCGCGGGTTGCGACGTTGCGGGAGCAGAGGAAACAGCGGGAGCGACGGAAGGTTGCGGCGTCTCGCCGAGCAACGCACGACGCGTCAGCGGGTCGAAGAGCGGATCGGGAGTCGAGCGCTCGAGCCAGAGAGGACCGCAACCGAGTGCGTCCCAGATGCGGGCGAGTCGCTCGAAGGCTTCCGGGTCGGCGTCGCCCCAACCGGGGACGTCGTCGTGGTTCTCCGTTGCGTCGGACATGCTTCCCATGGGCGTTCCAAAAAAAATCGTTCGAATAAAGAGGTCCCGGGCGTTACGCACCCGCGGACCCGGCGAGATCGAGCCGCATGAGGATAGCGTCCTCCCGACCCGATTCGGTACGGTAGTAATTCCTGCGTCGACCGACTTCCTCGAAGCCGAGCGCGTCGTAGAGCGCCCGCGCGGGGGCGTTCGAGGCGCGCACCTCGAGGTGCACGCACACAAACGTTCCGCGGGCGGATTCGATGAGGTTCGACAGAAGCTTGCGGCCCAAACCGCGCCTCTGCCAGGCTTTCGCGACGCCGATGATGAGGAGTTCGAGTTCGTCGAGCACCGGGTGCATCACCGCCCACCCTGCGGGCACGCCGTCGACCGTCAGCACGTGCGCGTGACCGCGCACGGGGCTCCCCTCGGCAATCGAATCCTCGAAGTTGCGCCGCGTCCAGGGGGTGAATTCCACTTCGGCTTCCGCCGCCGTCACCCAATCGAGATCTTCGGCCGTCATGGGTCGCACGTCGACTTGCATCAGAGCTTTTCCCCGGCCGCGCGTTCCGCCATCGTGAGCGCCACGCGATTGCGAACGTAAATCGGAGCGGCCGCCTGCGGCTCGACCGCTTCGCCGCGACGGAACATCGCTTCGCCGAGAAGCGCGATTTCTTCCGGAGCGCTTGCGGTACGCGGGTAGAGCTCGATTCCCTCAAGACGGGTCGCGTCGAACACCTCGGGGAACTGCACGGGGGCGCTTCCCGCAACGAGCTTCGCACCGCCTTCGCGCGCGGCGGCGGGAACGGCTTCGGGCTTCAGAAGGGCGGGTTCCGTAAGGCACGTGAAGTAGCGCCCCGTCGCGGGGTCGCACACTTCGTAAAGCGCCGAGTAGCACTCGTTCATGCGGGCGTCGTTTGCTACAAAGATGCGCTCGCCCGGGGCCAGGCCCTTTTCTCGAGCGGCGAGCAACGCCGCGGCTTCGAGGTTCGAAACCGCAAGGACGGGAAGTCGCAGCGCCCAGGCGAGCCCCTGCGCGACGCCGCACGCGACGCGCAACCCCGTGAAGCTCCCCGGCCCCGCTCCGAAGGCCACGGCCGAGAGATTCGCCTTTGTTTCGCCCGCTTCGGCGAGCACGGCGTCGATCAAGCCCAAAACGCATTCGGCATGACGGTTTCCGACGTGTTCGCACCGGACGGCCAAAAGTTTTCCGTCACGAAGGAGCGCTGCGGCGCAGTCTTCCTGTGCGGTGTCGAGAGCGAGAAGAAGGGGGATCGAAGAGGTCATAAAGGTTCCCGCAAGCACCCGCACGAGTGCGGGCGCGAAGCTGTCGAAGTCGGAATCGGGAGCCCGGACGGGGCTCCCCTCGGGGTCCTTCATTATAGAGGGGCCCGACCGGGTCGCTAGGCAACGGCCGGCGGACGGAGGACGAAACGAAAACGCCGGCCTTTTTTCGGTCGGCGTGTCGCAAACACTTACTTTTCTTCGGGAACCCGGGCTTGGTCGATCGGCTCGGGCGCTCTCAGAGCGTGGGGGTGCGAGCGGTGTTCGGCGCTCGAAAACTCCATATGCACTTCGAGAATTTGTTCGCGCATCAGGCGGCGGTCCGCCTCGTCGGCCATGCGGGAGCGAAGCCGCTTCGGGCCGAGATCGGCGCCCGCCTCGGTCGACTTCAGCGTGAAGCGGTGCCGCAGAGCTTCGACGTCGCGCGGGCAGAGCCGCATTTTGAGCGCTTCGCGCTCCGCGCGGTTCATCTCGCGCCAGTGCGAGCTGCGCGACACGTCGTCCAGATAGGGCCAAAGCTTCGCGCGTTCGTCGGCCGACATCTGGCTCCAGAGCCGCACGCAGGGCACGTCCCCGCCGCAGTCGGTCGCCGTCGGGGCCTTCTCGCCCGGTTTCACCAGGACCGCGCCGAGCGGCGTCGACCATTCGTTTTCGGCGGCCGAACCGACGGAAACACAAGCGAACACGACGGCAAAAAGTCCGGTTTTTGTGAGCTTATGCATGGGTTAAGTCTCGGTTGGTCTCGATTCGCTTCCGAATTTAGCATCGAGCTTTGCGCGCGGGTAGACTCAAATTGGAAAAAACGTTACGAACTTTTTTCGGGACTCCGAGCGCGGGCGTTTCCACTTCCGCCCCATTTGGTAACCGGGTGTTCGGCCCCGTTGGCAAAGGCCGTCCCAAAGAGAGACAATACGGAATAATTACCTACGGAAACCGAAGGCCTGCGGCCTTCGTCCGACAACCACCGGCGGACGCCGCATTTGCGTCCGGACGCGGAAAGGGGCTTTTCCCCTTCCGACGCCACCCCGACGCGGCACCGCCCCAGAGGAGCATCATGGAACGCACCCCCAAGATTCTCGTCGTTGACGACGACCCCCGACTTCGCGACCTTTTGCGCCGCTATCTCGGCGAAAACGGCTTCCAGGTGTTCGTGGCCGAAAACGCTGCGAGCATGAACCGTCTCTGGTTGCGCGAACACTTCGATGCCCTGATTCTCGACCTCATGATGCCGGGCGAAGACGGCATCGCCATTTTGAAGCGCCTGCGCGGCCAGAAGGACATGACCCCGATCATCATGCTCACGGCTCGCGGCGAAGACGTCGACCGCATTCTCGGTCTCGAACTCGGGGCGGACGACTACATCGCCAAGCCTTTCAACCCGCGCGAACTCCTCGCCCGCATCCATGCGGTGTTGCGCCGTCGTCCGGCGCCCGACGCTCCGGGCGCGCCCTCCATGGCGGACGAAGTGGTGCGCTTCGGCGCGTTCGAACTCGACCTCGGCACGCGCGTTCTCACCAAGAACGGCCAGCCCGTGCCTCTGACGACGGGCGAATTCGCCGTCCTCAAGGCGTTCGCGCGTCATCCGCGTCAGCCCCTGTCGCGCGACAAGCTGATGGAAATGGCCCGCGGTCGCGAATACGAAGCCTTCGACCGTTCGCTCGACGTGCAGGTTTCGCGCCTTCGCAAGCTGATCGAACCCGATCCTTCGAAGCCCCGCTATCTGCAGACCGTGTGGGGGCTCGGCTACGTCTTCATTCCGGACGGCCAGAACTGATACCGAACCTCTCGGGGCGCCTTTCGGCGCCCTCCCGACCTCTTGAGTTCGCGCCCTCGGGCTCGGATGTCGAAAGGTCTCCGATTTCCGAGAAGGACGCCCGAGTCGATCGGCGTCCTTCTTTTTTCGTTCGGCTTCGGTTCTTCGGTCCGTCGGGCGGGCGTTCGGCAACCGTCTTCCGCTATGATGCACGGGAACAAACACCCGGCCATCGGCCCGACAAGCCCGCTCGGCGCGCCCTCCGCGCCCCGATTCGATCGACACCCATCTCACGGCCCCTTCGGCGGGGCACCGTCGCATGTCCTGGATCGCCCAACTCAAAAACCGCCGCCCCAGTCTTTTCTGGCGCACTTTTCTGCTCCTTTGCGGCCTGCTTTTCTTCTCCGTGATCGGTTGGCTGCAGAGCTTTCGCGTGCTCTCCGAACTTCCCTATTCCCAGGGCGTGGCGCAGCACCTCGTCTCGACCGTGAACATCACGAAGTACGCGCTCGTGACGGCCGACCCCTTGTACCGCCTCGACCTTCTGAAGGTATTGGCCGCCCGCGAGGGCGTCCTCATTTCCCCTCGGGACGAGACCGACAAGGTGGTGCGCCTCTCGGGCGAGGGCTTCAACGGCCTGATCGATCAGCTCGTCAAAACGTCGCTCGGCCCCGAGACGATCGTCGCGACGCGTGTGAACGGCAACAACGGCCTTTGGGTGTCTTTCGACATCGACGGAGATGCCTATTGGCTCCAAACGAAGGACGACGCGTTAGATCCGCCCTACGGCACTGCCTGGCTCTGGTGGGCGTTGGCAGCGGGCCTCGCGTCGCTTTTCGGCGCGACCGCCCTCACGCGGCACGTGATTCAGCCGCTGGCGCGTCTGTCGCTCTTTGCGACGCAGCTCGGCCGGGGCCAAGACCCCGATCCGCTCCCCGAAGACGCGTCGACCGCGGAAATTCAGGCTGTCAACAGCTCCTTCAACCAGATGATGAGAGACCTGAAGCGTATCGAAGCCGACCGCGAACTTCTCCTTGCGGGGGTCTCCCACGACCTGCGCACGCCGATCACGCGTCTGCGCCTTGAAGTGGAACTCGCGGACCTTCCCGAAGATTCCCGGAACGCCATGGTGAGCGACCTCGAACAGATGGAAAACATCGTCAATCAGTTCCTCGCCTACGCGCGTCGCTCGAACGAGGATCAGGTGATGGTGAATTTCGGCGAAGCGGTCGAAGCGGCCCTTCAGATCGCCCGCATCGAATCGGACGCCACGGTGAAGCTCACGACCCGACTCGATTCGGAAATCTGGGTGATGGCGCATCCGCTCGAACTCTCCCGCGCCATTCAGAATCTCGTCACGAACGCGCAACGCTACGGTCGCAGCGAAGACGGGACGCTTTATCTCACGCTCGAACTGAAGCGCGAACCCGACGGGCGCACGGCGCTTCTCACCGTTTCGGACGAAGGACGAGGGTTGCCCGCCGAAGAGCGCGAACGCGTCATGCGTCCTTTCGAGCGCGGCGAGAGCGCCCGAAGCGGCGTAACGGGCTCGGGTCTGGGGCTTGCGATCGTCGACCGCATCGTGCGCCGCTCGGGCGGAACCGTGCAGTTGGGGGACGCCGATCCGCACGGGTTGCTCGTTCGCGTACGCTTCCCGATCGTGACGAAGGGAGCGCTCAAAAAGGCACTCAAAGAGCAGGACAAGGCCGCGCAGAAGCTCGAGGAGCGACGCTAAGCGACGCCGAGCGGCACGAAAGCTCAAGCAACCTCAAAATAAAACGGCGCCCGGATTTTCCGGGCGCCTTTGTTTTGCGCGTTTGCGGTGTGCGGCGGATTAAATACGGGCCATCAGCGCCACGGCGTGCGCGACCATTCCTTCTTCGCGCCCGACCGCATCCATCTTTTCGTTCGTCTTCGCTTTCACGTTCACGACCTCTTCCGAGACGCCGAGCGTCGCGGCAAGACTTGCGCGGATCGCCGCCATGTGCGGACCGATCTTCGGGCGCTCGGCGACGATCGTTGCGTCGACGTTGACGATTCCCCAACCCTTGGCGCGCGCCAGGCGCACGACTTCGGCGAGGAGTTTGCGGCTGTCGGCTCCCTTCCAGGCGGGGTCCGAGGGCGGGAAGTGTTGCCCGATGTCCCCGAGAGCGCTCGCCCCGAGGACGGCGTCGGTTACGGCATGCAAGAGAACATCCGCATCCGAATGGCCGTCGAGGCCCGTCGTATGCGGAATTTCGACGCCGCCCAAAATGAGCGGCCTCCCGGGAACAAGTCGGTGGGAATCGTACCCCTGACCGATGCGAAGAGGAATCACGGAAGCGTCTCCCAAAAGAAGGCCGGCGATTTTTTCGTCGCCCGGCTGTGTGACCTTGATGTTGGTCGTTCGACCCGAAACCACCTTGACGACGTGACCCGCACGCTCCATGGCGGAAGCTTCGTCGGTGATACCCGTGCGGTCGCCCGAAAGCGCCGCGATCAGTTCCCCCGCACGGAAGCACTGCGGGGTTGCCGCCCGCCAGAGCGCTTCGCGCGGCAGGGTTTCGACCACCCGACGATCCCGATCGGCGCGCTTGACGGTATCCGTCATCGGGACGGCCAAAAGGCCCCCGGCCGCCTGCGGGTCGGCGAGTACTTCGTCGATCAGATGTTCGACCTCGCTCGGGCGCACGCAAGGGCGTGCCGCATCGTGAACGAGCACGAGCGCATCGTCGGGAAAGCCCGCCGCAAGCAGGCCGTTCAGCACGGAGTCCGCCCGTTCGGCGCCTCCCGCCCGCAACACCCGAACGCCCTCGGGAAAGTCCCGTGCCGCCTCGTCGATATGGGGATCCTCGGGACTCACGACGACGACCGTTTCCGCAACGCGCCCGACCGAGGCGATCGCGCGCACCGTGTGCACGAGCATCGGCCAAGCGCCGAGTTTCAGATACTGCTTCGGACGGTCGGCACCCATGCGGCGCCCGACGCCTGCGGCACAGATGAGCGCGACGATGCGCGAGGTTTCGGCGGAAGCGGACATGACGGCGGTCCCTCGAATAAAAAAGACGAACAATGTCGAAAGAATAGCCAAACGAAGCGCGATGCGGGCGGGAATTTTTCCGCCCGCCGTGAGAAAATGACGATCCTTCGTGCGGCACGTCCGCCGACGGTCCGCACGTTCGCAGCGCCGAACCGACTGCTTTTTCAAACGCCCCCAACCGCAACGCTCGCTCTCACAAGAATCATGGAAGTCTTTTTCGAACGCCTCATGTACGCCGCTCGTTGGCTTCTTGCTCCGCTTTACATCGGACTCTCGGCCGCCCTCCTCGCTCTGGCGGTCAAGTTTTTCCAGGAAGTTTTCCACATCCTGCCGCACGTACTGGAACTTACGGAAGCGGACCTCATCCTCGGTATTCTTTCCCTGATCGACATGGGCCTCGTGGGAGGCCTCATCGTCATGGTGATGTTCTCGGGCTACGAAAACTTCGTCTCGGCCCTCAACATCGGAGAGCACACCGAAAAGCTCGAATGGCTCGGCAAAATGGATGCGGGATCGCTCAAAAACAAGGTCGCCGCGTCGATCGTCGCCATTTCGTCCATTCACCTCCTGCGCGTCTTCATGGAACTTCAGACGATTCCCGACTCAAAACTCCTCTGGTACGTCGTGATCCACCTCACGTTCGTCCTCTCGGCCGTCGTGATGGCCAAGATCGACCTCATGCACAAAGAAGCGCATTGAGAACCGCATACCGAGCCCGAGGCACTTCGGGCTCGCGAACATTCGAAGGGTCGCCCGCACGGTCGGGCGGCCCTTTTTCCTTTCCGCGAACGCAAAACCTCTCATTTTTTTCGGATTAGCACGGATAAGGGATGCCCCGCGAACGGGACGCCGCGAACCCCCTCCGGGGGCGCCACGAAAATTCACGTTTTTCAATGACATTGACAAAATGTCACAGGTCTCCGGAGGATACGCCTCGCATCATCCGCCCTCATCCGTTGCATCCCTCCGGGGTGTTTTTGCGGGTCACCTTAAGGGTTTACCGCTAGACCTTTCCTCCGGGCTTCGGTATTCTCTCCCTCCGCGCGTCTGCGAGCGTCCTTCCGGAGTGCGTCGCCGACCGAAAAAACAGCAAAAAAGCACAAACAAGCTCACAGAGCAGAACCCGTCTTCGAGAACCCCGAAGGGTCCGGAGCAAGGAACAGACATCGTGAAGAACACCTCCTTCAAGATCGCTGCGGCCTCGGCTGCCGTTGCGTCCCTTTTCGCGTCCGCGGCGAACGCCGGCGGCTTCCAGCTTACCGAACAGTCCGCGCTCGGCCTCGGCCGTGCCTACGCCGGTGCGGGCGTCGACGGCGCCGACGTCTCGGGCGTCTACTACAACCCCGCGAGCATGACGCTCACTCCGGGCACCGCCGCTCAGCTCGGCTTCGTCGGCGTGGGTCTCAACCTCGACTACGCCGACAACAGCGGCACCACCGAAAACGGTCGCAAGGCGCCCGAACTCATTCCTCACGCCTACATCTCGCACCAGGTGAACGACACGACCTGGGTGGGCTTCTCCTTCACGGTTCCCTTCGGCATGGCGACCGAATACGACCGTAACTGGGCCCACAAGGATCACGGTACGGACGCCGAAATCATGGTGTTCGACTTCAACCCGAGCGTGGCCTGGAAAGTGACGGACAAGGTTCGCCTCGGCGCGGGGATTTCCCTCCAGTACGTCGACGCGTCGCTCGGCATGGGCGGCACGGCTCCGACGGGCAACGACGTTCACGGTCAGCTCGAAGCGACGAGCACGGCCTGGGGTTGGAACGCCGGCATCCTCTTCACACCGGTCGAAACCGTTCGTCTCGGCCTTTCCTACCGTTCGCAGATCCAGCACAAGGCCGAAGGCGATCTGACGATCGACGGTCTTGCTCCCCTCACGCTCGCTCCGGGCATGTCCATCCCGCTTGACCACTTCAACGGCACGTACGATTCGGGCGCCGTCGTCTCGGCTCCCGCCTGGGCCATGATGAGCGCGGCCTGGGACGTCAACAGCTGGCTGAGCCTCTACGCCACGTTCCGCTGGACCGACTGGTCGAGCTTCGAATCGCTCAAAGTCGACACGAGCGCCCTCGAAGGCGCCATTCAGAGCAATATCAGCAAGTTCCCGCTGAAGCCCGAGGAACTGGGTAAGGTGAATGCCGTGGTCGGCCAGATGGTCGAAGGCATGAGCTACATCCGCAACAACTGGCGCGACACGTACCTCTACAGCGTGGGCGGCGACCTGCGCGTCAACTCCTTCTGGACGTTGCGCGGCGGTATCGCCTACGAAACCTCGCCCATCCAGGAACGCGAAACCCGTACGGCGATCATTCCGGACGCGGACCGCTGGTGGTTCTCCGTCGGCTCGACCTTCCACTGGACGAAGGACTTCCAGACGGACGTGGGCTTCTCGCACCTGCACGGCGTGCACGAACGCTCCCTCTACGACAAGGAAACGGGTAAAGAGCTCGGCAAGTTCCGCAAGCTCGACGCCTATCTCCTCGGCGTTCAGGCCCAGTACCGCTTCTAAGGCGAAATGGTCGACCGGGCGGGTGCGTCCCGTCCGAGTTTGACCTCCATGCGAAAACGACCTCGAAACCCGTTGCGGGCGTCGAGGTCGTTTCGTTTTCAGAGTCGAAGATTCGGGCGCTCGGTTACGGCTCGTAGGTTTCGAGCACTTCGACGCCGCGACGGATGTCGTCGGTGAAGATGCGGTCCGATTTCACATACGGCACCGCCTTGCGGTACGCCTCGTAGAACGCTTGCGTCTTCGCACCGAGCTTCAGGTCTTTCGTCTTCAGATTGCGGCGAAGGTCGACGGCCTGGGCGGCGTGCAGAGTTTCGAGCGAATAGATCTGCATGAGATTTCGGTCGATCGAACCGAGGCGCTTTGCGGCCTGAAGGAGGTTCGTGAAGGTGTCTTCGATTTCACCCGCAACGGACATCCCGTAAAGGCTCACGGGCTGAGCGAGCGCCATGTTGTCGACGTGCAGGCCCATGAAGGCCTTCTGGATGGCGCCGAACGCGTGACCCTTGTTTTCGGGGTCGGAGAGGAAGCGCGTGAGCCCCGTGAAGTGGTCGTACGAGAGGTGCACGGTACGCTGCACGCTGTAGTGCGAGAGGTGAGCCATCGCAAGCGACGTGCGCTGCAGGGCAAGCGCGACGGGCAGGGGATTGAAGTTCCCCGAAGGGATGATCGCACCCTTCACACCGTTCCCTTCCACGAAATAGCCCGCCACCTGAGTCGATTCGGCGCGGTACGCGTCGTCCGCGTTGAGAATCGTCGACGGGTTGTCGTCCGTGCTGTTGATTTGGACGAGGATCTGCGCATTAAGGTCTTTGAGCGCGCGGCGCGCTTCGTTGAGACCGTAGACCGTCACGCGGAAAGAAAGCGGATCCTGCAGGGGCCGCATCGCGTCCGCCTTCCACAGGTAGGAGCCCGTCAGCACGTCGCGCATGTCGGCGACCGTTTCGGAAAGCCCTTCGAAGGGACGAGTGCCGATCGTTTGCGGAAGAATCGGCGCCACGTTCCCGTTCAAGCCTTCGAGCGACAGCCCGTAGACCGTGGGCGTTAGGCGCACGATGCGCGCCGCGTTGCGAGCGGCGTCGATCGCGTAGGCCATGGCGACGGAATTGTTCGAGAGGATCGCAAGTGCATCCTTGCCTTCGGGAACGAGGGGGTCGATCCCCGCCTTCGAAAGCGCTTCTTTGCCCGTGACGACGCGACCGTCCACCTCGGCCTTCCATTCGCCGATCATGACGGCGCCCACGTGGGAAGCGAGCAGAATGTCGGCTTCGCCCACGGACCCTTCCGAGGGAATGAGGGGCGTGACGCCCCTATTGAGAAGATCGCGGTAGAGTTCCGCCACGCGGGCCTGAGCGCCCGATTTACCTGCCAGGAGGGTGTTGAGGCGAATCACCATCGAGAGGCGCGCGAGGTTCGTGGGCATCATTTCACCCGCACCCGCGGAGTGGGAGCGAAGCGCGTTGTAGTTGAAAGCGCGAGAGGCTTCGAGCACTTCGGGCGAGAGCGTCCCGTCGGCGGTGAAGAGCTTCTGGTCTTTGTTGAGACCCACGCCCACGGTGAGACCGTAGACGGCCTGGCCCTTCGCGGCCGAGGCCATCACGAGCTTGTGAGAGTCTTCGAGAAGCCGCATGGCTTCGGGAGCGATCGCCACGTCGGCCTTGCCTTCGGCAACGGCCCAGGCGTCTTCGATCGTCAAGCGGGTCCCGTCGAGCGTGACGGTGGCGGCACCCGCAGCGGTGCAGGCGATCCCCTCGCCGTAGTGGTGCGAGGCGTGCGGATTCGGTTCGGGCAGGTTCTCGGTCTTTTTCGCGAGATCCTTGTAGGAGCCGTGGCAGGCGAGGCAGGCCTTGTCCGAAGGCACGACGAAGGGGTTGCCGGCGACGGCGTTTTCCTTCGTGTGGCAGGCGGAGCAGTCCGTGAGCGCCGTGCGAGCGGCTTCGACTTTGACGCGGTGAGCGCGGTGCTTTTCGGGTACGGCCTGGCGAACATCGTCGGGAACGTCCTCGCGGGGCGGTTCTTCGGCAAGGCGCGACGCTTTTTCTCGCTCGCCGTACCGCTTGCAATGTTCGGAGCGTACGCGCTTTTGTACGCGACGGCCGAAACGCGTCTTGCCGCGGCCGGGCTCGTACTCGGACTCGGCGTAGCGGCGGGCTTTGCAAGCATCGTCGGTCAAAACCTCATCGCCACCGCCGCGCGACGGGCACCCGACCTGGCCAACGGCCTCTTTCTCTCGGCCGCAAACTTCGGCACCGCGCTCGGCACGGCGTTTTGCGGCGTCTTTATCGGTTGGATGGGAACAAAGGCCGCGCTCTTCGGTACGCTCCTCATGTTGATCCTTGCGTTCGTACTCGTGGCGTTGCGCCTGCGTGCGGACTCGATCGATCCCGAGCCCGCGATCCCGAGCGCGACGCAGAGTCCCGAAGGAGCGGCCGCCTGAAGGGGGCCGGCAAGACGCGACGAACGTCGCAGACGAACGTTGGAAAAAAGGGGCGCCGAAGCGCCCCTTTTTTCATTCGAATCCGCGCACCCGAACCGCCCGGTCGTTTCCCGGGCGGCTCGCGTTTTGCGTGGCGCTTTTATGCGGGTTTCTTCCCGGTCGCAACTCCCCAGAGGATCGTGAGAAGAGCGGCCGCGGCCGCGGGCGTCACCCAGCCGAGACCCGACGCGGCCCAGGGCAAAAGGGCGAGGACGTCCGAGAGTCCCGGCACTCGCAGACCGCACCCTTCGAGCGCGAGAGTGACGGACACAACACCCGTCACGAGCATCGTCACGGGGTAGAGCTTCGGCATCGCACCGAGTCGGGGCGCCGCGAACGTGAAGAGCGCGAGCACGATCAACACGAGCGCGAGCGGATAAATCGCCACGAGCACGGGCACGGACACCTTCAAAATAAGGGTGAGCCCCGCGTTCGAGACGATCATGCTGAGGATGGCGAAAATCGCCACCCAGCCCGTGTAGCCCGGCGCCGGAATGAGACCGCGGAAGTAGTTCGAGCAGCAGGAGAGAAGCCCCACGCAGGTGTTGAGGCAGGCGATGAAGAAAATGAGGCCGAGCACGACGGCGCCCGCGGGACCGAAGAGGTGAGCCGCAGCCTGGGTGAGCGTTTGCGCCCCGTTTTCAAGCCCCGAGAAGCTTCCGCCCGTCTGAGCGCCGACGTGCGCGAGCGCGCCGTAGACGACGAGGAAGACGACGAGCGCGATGAGGCCCGCTTTGACGGTTTCCGCCACGATCGCCGACTCCTTCGTGACGCCGAAGGCGCGGATGTTCATCGCGATGATAAGACCGAAGTTGAGCGCCGCGATCGTGTCCATCGTCTGATAGCCCTCGATGAAGCCGCGCGCGAACGCCCCTTCGGCGTAGGCACCCGTCACGGGACCGTAGTCGCCGATCGGGTTGAGAATCACCCCGACAAAGAGCGTGAGGATGAGGAGGATCAGCAGGGGCGAGAGGCACTTCCCGAGACGTTGCGTAAGCTTCTCGGGGTTGAGCGCGATGAAAAAGGCGACGAGGAAAAAGAGCACCGAATAGAGAGCCTGCGAACCCGCGAGCAGGGGAACCCCCGCAACCGTCGATTCAAGCAGTCCCGCCGAGTCGAAGATCGGGCGCACGACCATTTCAAAGGACGTGCTCGCCGTACGGGGAATGGCAAGCGCCGGACCGATCGAGATGTAAATGAGGAGCGTGAAGCAGAAAGCGAACGCGGGCGAGACGCGTCGCGCGAGCGCATCGAGCCCGCCCGACTCGGCCACCGCGATGACGCCGAGAATCGGAAAGCCCACGGCGGTGAGCAAAAAGCCCGCCATGGCGAACCACGTGTGCGTACCGGCTTCTACGCCGAGAAAGGGCGGGAAAATGAGATTGCCCGCGCCGAAGAACATGGAAAAAAGCGTGAGCCCGACGAGAAGACGACTCTTCATCGGAAGGACGGTGAGTGTTGCGGAAGACATGAAGGTGGTTACGGTTGCAAGATGCCCGCGGCAAAAGAAGCGAAAGCGCCCTTCGGCGGGCCGGTTCGTCATTAAGGTTCGGGACGATAGCACGGCGCGACTGAAAAGTGTTTTCATCTGTTGCGTCGGCCTCGAACCGCATCTCGAAAGCGTCCGACCCGCTCCGAGTACAATTTCCACTTTCAAATGCAGGCCTCCGGCCTTCGGGTCCCGGCACCGCACTCTCGTTTCTCGGTTTCACGTTTTCTTTTGAAATGACCTCCGATTCGACTTCCCGCACCGACGCCCGTCCGAGTTCGCACTTTTCCGCCGACCTCTTCTCGTTCGCTCCGGGGACGAAGTACCGCCTCTCGCTTCCCGCCGCGGCGAGCGACGCCGCGGCGATCGGGGAAGCGGGCCTCGAAGCACGCCGGCGCGGCGAACGAATTCTCGTCGTGTGCGCGGACCCCGCGGACGTGCGGCGTCTTACGCAGGAGTGCGCCTGGTTCGCTCCCGAAGCGGACGTGCGGGCGCTGCCCGACTGGGAAACGCTCCCCTACGATACGCTGAGTCCGCAGGAAGACCTCGTGTCGGAGCGCCTCGAAACCCTCTACCGACTTACAAGCGGAACCGGGGGTGCGGACATTCTCGTCGCCTCCGCCATCACGGCCGCGCAGCGCATGGCGCCCGTTGCTTTTGTCGGCGCCAACACCTTCCTTTTGCGTCGGGGCGATCGGATTTCGATCGAGCGGCTTCGCGAAAACCTCGTCCGGGCGGGCTACGCCGCCGTGAAACAGGTGCTCGCGGCGGGAGAATTCTCCGTGCGCGGGAGCATCGTCGACGTCTACCCGATGGGGTCCGAAAATCCCTTCCGACTCGATCTTTTCGACGACGAGATCGATTCGATCCGGTGGTTCGACGTCGACACGCAGCGTTCGATGGAAGTGGTCGAGGAAATTCGGCTTCTTCCCGGGCACGAATTCCCCGTGACCGCCGAAGCGCTCGCCCTTTTCCGGCAACGCTGGCGCACGGTCTTTTCGGGCGACCCCAAAAAGAGCATCGTCTACACGGACGCTGAAAAAGGGGTGCTGAGCCCGGGGATCGAATACTACCTGCCGCTCTTTTTCGACGAGACGGCAACGCTCGCCGACTACCTTCCCGCCTCGACCCGCGTACTGCTTGCGGGCGACGTCGCGAAGGCGCTTCGCGACTTTCGCGCCGACATGACGAGTCGCGCGAAGCTTTTCGCCGCGGACCCCGTGCGGCCGTCCTTGCCGCCCGAGGCACTCTGGCTCTCGGACGAAGAGTTTTTCGTGAGTCTCGGGCGCTTCGCGCGCTTCCCGATCGAACGACCCGCAGACCCCGCCGCGCAGGGGCGACTTGCGGGCGCGACGGTCGATCGAAAGAACCCGAAACCCTTGGCGAACCTCGAAAACTTCGTTGCCGCGGAAAAATCTCGCGGTCGGCGCGTGCTCATTGCGGCCCCGTCGGCGGGACGCTTCGAGACGATCGGAGAACTTCTTCGCGCGGGCGGCCTCAAGGTCGAGGAATACGCCGACTGGGAAAGTGCCTGGGCGGGCGAGGCCGTGCTCGGCCTTACGATCGCCCCGCTTTATGCGGGGGCGCTCTTTGAAGAACTCACGCTTCTTACCGAAACGGAACTCTACGCCGCGAGTCCCCGACGCAATCGCTCGCGCCGCACCCGCACGGCCAATTCGATCGAGATGATGGTGCGCGACGTGGCCGAACTCAAAGTGGGCGACGCGGTCGTGCACGTCGACCACGGGATCGGGCGCTACCGCGGGCTCGTGCACATGGAAACAGGCGAAGGCGAGAGCGAATTCCTCGAAATCGAATACAAAAAGGAAGCACGCCTTTACGTGCCGATCACAAATCTGCACCTCATTTCGCGCTACTCGGGGAACGACCCCGCGAACGCCCCGTTGCACGCGCTCGGGCGCGGCGACTGGGAAAAGGCGAAACGCAAAGCCGCCGAAGAAGTGCGCGACACCGCGGCGGAACTGCTGCATCTCTACGCGCTTCGCAAGAGCCGTGCGGGCGAAGTCTTCCGAGTCGACCCCGTCGAGTACGAAGTTTTCCGCGAAGGCTTTGCCTTCGACGAAACGCCCGACCAGGCGGCCGCCATCGAGGCCGTGATCGGCGACATGACGTCGGGGAAAGCCATGGACCGCCTCGTGTGCGGGGACGTGGGCTTCGGGAAAACCGAAGTGGCGTTGCGCGCGGCGTTTGTGGCCGTCATGAGCGGAAAGCAGGTGGCGGTTCTCTGCCCGACGACGCTTCTCGCCGAACAGCACGCCGCGACCTTCCGCGACCGCTTTGCCAATTGGCCCGTGACCGTCGCGGAACTCTCGCGCTTTCGTACCGGGAAAGAAACCGCCAAAACGATCGAAGGGATCGCCGCGGGGACGGTCGACATCGTGATCGGGACCCACAAGCTCCTCTCTGAAAAGGTCGCCTTCAACAAATTGGGGCTTGTCATCATCGACGAAGAGCACCGCTTCGGCGTTCGTCAGAAGGAGGCGCTTCGGAAGATTCGCGCCGAGGTGGACGTTTTGACGCTCACCGCCACGCCGATTCCGCGCACGCTATCGATGAGTCTCGAAGGAATCCGCGACTTTTCCGTCATCGCCACCGCGCCCGAGCGGCGCCTTTCGGTGAAAACCTTCGTGCAGGGCGAGCAGGAGGGGGTTGTTCGCGAAGCGATTCTGCGCGAATTGAAGCGCGGCGGTCAGGTCTATTTCCTTCACAACGAAGTCGAGACGATCGAAAACCGCCGCGAGCGCCTCGAGCGCCTCGTTCCCGAGGCGCGCATCGTGGTTGCGCACGGGCAGATGTCGGAGCGCGAACTCGAACGGGTGATGCGCGAGTTTTACCAGCAACGCTACAACGTGCTCCTCTGCACGACCATCATCGAAACGGGGATCGACGTCCCGACCGCCAATACGATCATCATCGAACGTGCGGACAAGCTCGGCCTTGCGCAGCTTCATCAGTTGCGCGGGCGCGTCGGGCGCTCCCACCACCAAGCCTATGCGTACCTCTTGACGCCCCCCGACGGCGCCTACACGAAGGACGCAAAAAAGCGCCTCGAAGCGATTCAGTCGTTGGAGGAGCTCGGCTCGGGCTTTTACCTTGCCATGCACGACTTGGAAATCCGCGGTGCGGGCGAGGTGCTCGGCGAACACCAGTCGGGGGAAATCGCCGAAGTGGGGTACGAACTCTACAACCGCATGCTGATGTCGGCCGTCAAAGCGTTGAAACGCGGCGAAGCGTTGGACCTCGACGCCCCCCTTCGGACGACGACCGAAATCAATCTGCACGCGCCCGCCTTGTTGCCGTCCGACTACGTTTCGGACGTCTCGCAACGCTTGGCCTACTACAAGGAACTCGCGAGCGCCGAAGACCGACTCGGGTTGGAACGCACGCACGAGGCGATCGTCGACCGGTACGGAAAACTGCCCGATGCAGCCAAGCGTCTCATCCTCGTACACCGCCTGCGACTGCGGTGCGAGAAGCTCGGTATTCGCAAAATCGACGCGGCGCCCGCCGCGACCGTGATCACGTTCGAACAAAAGACGGCGGTCGAACCGATGGCGGTCGTGAAATTTCTCCAGAGACGAAAAGAGGCCCGCATGGCGGGCCCCGATCGGCTGCGCGTCGAAATCGGAGGAGCCGATCCCGAAAAGCGTGCGTCGCTCGTGGCGACGTTCCTCGACGAACTCGAGGGGCGTGCTTGAAGGACGAATCCTACGGGCGAAAAACAAGGATCAAATGCGAAAACGCTTCGGAGGCTCGCCGTCGGCGGATGCCCCCGGGGTGCATTCGCCTGCGGACGTCAGCGTCCGGTCTTGAGGCCTGCGAGCGCCGCAAAGGGGTTCGGACGCTCTTCGCGGGCGCGTTCTTCGGCCGCTTCTTCGGCGGCACGCTTTTCTTCGAAGACTTCGGTACCTTCGCAGCCTTCGTCGTGCGAGGTCGTTGCGGGGAGCGACAGAATCGCCTCCTCTTCGACCCAGGCCGCAATCGAGAAGCGGTTCGACCCCACGGTCACTTCTTCGTCCTCTTCGTCTTCGTCGACGGGAATCGCATCGGCTTCCGCTTCGGTTTTCACAAAGAGAAAGACCGCATCCGAATACACCTCGGTCGGGACGGGACCGTTGCAAAAAGCGCAGGGCATCGCCACTTCGCCTTCGATTTCAAGGCGCGCGGCCGGTCGTCCGCGGCGCTCGCCCAAGCCCTCGGCGAACCACCGGATTTCACCCGTCGTATCGGCGAGAAAGGCCGAAAGTTGCGGCATGTCCGCCACGGAAATCGTGCCCGACAGGGTCTGACGACGGCGGGCGAATTCAAAAATGTCGATCGTCTGCATGGGGACGTCCTCGATTCCTTGAAGTAAGAAGAGTTGCACGAATTGTACCGAGAGGAAGGACAGGAAGAAGGCCTTCCGCGGTTTTCGCGGGAAAGCGCCCGTTTCGGACGGACCCGCTACAATGACGGGATCATGACTCAGCCCACTCTTATCCTTGCTTCGAGCTCCCGCTACCGCCGCGAGCTCCTCAACCGTCTCGGCCTCGACTACATCACGGAGAGCCCCGACATCGACGAATCGAGCCTTCCCGGGGAGACCCCGAAGGACACCGCGTTGCGCCTTTCGGAAATGAAAGCGCGCGCCGTGCAGGCGAACCACCCCGGAGCGGTCGTGATCGGCTCCGACCAGGTGGCGGACCTCAACGGCGTGAAGCTCGGAAAGCCCCACACCTTCGAGCGGGCCGTCGAGCAGCTCGAAGCGATGCAGGGGAATACCGTCATCTTCTACACGGCGCTTTGCGTGCTCGATGCCGAAGGAAAGGCCGAAAAAATTGTTTCGGCGACGACCGTGAAACTGCGCCCGCTCACGCGACGCACGATCGAAGCCTACGTCGAACGCGAAAAACCCTTCGACTGCGCCGGGGCGGCGAAGATCGAAAAGCTCGGCATCGCCCTCATGGAAAGCGTTTCCTCGGACGATCCGACGTCGTTGATCGGCCTTCCGCTCATGAAGCTCACGACGCTTCTCGCGCACGCGGGCATCGAAGCGATCGACGGGCTCGGCGAAACTTGCTGAGCCAACCCGCGCTCCCTTTTTTCTTCGTCGAAGGACCTCCGAGCGCCGCTTCGGAGGTCCTTTTCGTAACCGCACCCTTCCCGTCGTGCGTTTCCACCGCGAGGCACCATCCATGCCGGGCACCCTCTACCTCTTTCCGAATCTGATCAGCGACGGTACGGTCACGGCCGCGCTTCCTCCCGACGTCCGTTCGCTTGCGGGTCGGATCGACCACTGGCTCGTCGAAGCCGCCAAGAGCGCCCGCGGGGCGATTCGCACCTTCGGACACCCGAAGCCCGTCGCCGAACTCTCCATCGTCGAAATCGGGCACGACCCCGATCCGACTCAAATCGACGCGTGGCTCGAACCCCTGCGCGCGGGTTTTGACATGGCCGTTCTTTCCGAGTCGGGGTGTCCGGGCGTTGCGGACCCGGGCGCTCAGATCGCCGCCCGCGTGCAGGCTGCGGGCGGGCGCGTCGTGCCGCTCGTGGGCCCCTCCTCGATTCTCCTTACGCTCATGGCCTCGGGCCTCGACGGGCAACGTTTCCGCTTTCTCGGCTACCTCCCGATTCGCGAAGACGAACGCCGTGCGGCCATCAAACATGCGGAAAGCGAAAGCCGCGCTTCCGAAACGCAGCTTTTCATCGAAACGCCCTACCGCAACAGCTCGATGATGACGAGCCTCGTGGAAACGCTTGCCGCCGATACGCGTCTCACCGTTGCGACCGACGTGACGGGGGCGGCCGAATCGATTCGCACGATGCGCGTCGACGCGTGGAAACGCTTCTGGCTCGAACAGCCCGAAGAGGCACGGGTTCTCCCGAAACTCCCCACGGTCTTTGCGCTCCTCGCGGCCCCGTCGGGCGCCGTTGCGCCTCGCTACGCGCCCGTGGGCGCCTCGCGCAAGGGGGAAAAGAAAGGGGAAAAGCACGGCACGTTCGCCAAGAGCGTGAAGAGCGATAAGCGCGGCAAGCCCGCGGGACACCGCGCTCAGGCGGCGAAATCGTCGCACGCCGACCGTACGAGTACGGGCCGCCCGACCAAGGGAGCCCGCCGATGAGCGCCCTTTCCGAACTTCGCGACTGGCTATTGTCGCCCGCGGGCCTTGCGGTCCTCGGCATACTGCTCTTTGTTCTCATTACGATCGCGCTCGCCTCGGTCGTACTCAAAATCGTGCGTGCGATTCGCGGCGGCAAAGTCCGGACGTCCTCGAACGACCCGCTTGTGCGTGCGCCGAAATCGCGCGGCGCGATCGGACTCGCGCGTCTGCGCGAAGCGACGGCCGCCCGGTTTTCGGGAACCGAAGAGCCGCACTTGGGAAAACGCCGCGCCGACCGTGAAGCGGACGACGAACAGACGGCCGCCGACGTCGTGCGGGAAGGTGCATCGGCAATCGCAGGAGCGAACGCGGCCGCACGTGCCGCCTCGACTTCCGCGACGTCGAGTACTGCGCCTGCCGCCCCCGAAACCCTCCCGTCCGTTCGGCTCGGGGAACTGCTCCTTTCGCTGCCCTTCCGTCCGATCGAAGGGCTCACGACCGGACACGCGAACTTTTGCGGCATGTCGATCGAAGCGGTCTTTTTCCCCGCCGACGCCGTGAATGCGCTTGCGAACCCCGTCGAACGGCTCGTTCCTTTTTTGCCGACCGAAGCGTGCACGCTGCTGTTCAAGGAGTCGGACCGCGCCACCTTCCGTTCGGGCGATCTTTTCGCGCAGCCCGACGCCGTGATTCGGATTCCGGGCGGGCTTGTCTCCGTTGAGTACAAGTCGAAGGGGGGCCGAAACGACGACCCCGAACACTGGGCGGAGCGGATCCGCGAGAAGGACCTCCTGCAGGCCGTCGTGAACGCGCTCGTTCTTTCCGCCGAAACGAACGAACCGGTTGCGGCGATTCTGCGCACGCACAACGCCGCCTACTTCCTCAGGCCCACGGCCGAACTGAAGCGCATCGTCGAACTCTCGGTCGAACCCGCGTGCGCGATGTTGCGCTCGGCGGGGAACACCCGCCTCGGAATCGGCGCGTCGGACCTCGCCGGGATGCTTGCCGTGACGGTGTCGATGCGCTGGCCCAAACCGCGTCACGCGGGCCACGACGCAGGCGAAGCCGCACACCGCGACATGCTCGACCGTCAGGCCTGAAAACCGGAAAGCCCGAGGTATCGCACGGTACTTCGGGCTTTGCGTTTTTCGGTTCGATTTCCCAGAATTTTCCGAATTCCCAAGGGAAGAGCGACGCGCTACACTTTCTCCGAGAGGCGCCTTCCGAGTCCGGACGAGCGCCCGTTCCCCCGAGGCGAAGCGGGCGGCGCCGCCCCTCTCGGCGCACGTTGCGGTTCGCGGCGCCCGTCGGGAGGCACCCGTGCTCGAAGCTCTGCAAAGTTCGCTTTCGAACGTCTTGGTTCTCATTCTGGTTTCGGCCTGCGGCTGGTGGGCCGCCCGGCGCGGCACGTTCGGCGAAAAAGAACGCGCGGCGGCGGCGAAAATCGTCACCTTTACGCTCCCCTTCTATCTTTTCCACTCCGTCGTTTCGAAGTTTTCGCACGAAGCGCTGATCGAGCTCTTGGAAAGCGCGTTCGTTCCTTTCGTCACGGTCGGGATCAACACGGCGATTTCGCTCCTTCTGATTCGTGCGGGGTTCGTACGCCGCGAGGTGCGCGGCGCGTTCGTCGCGTCTTTTACGGGCTCGACCGTTCTCTTTGTCGGCGTACCGCTCACGACCGCTCTTTACGGTCCCGAAGGCATTCCCTACCTCCTCGTCTACTTTTTCGCGAACCTCGTCTTCATTTGGACGGTGGGGCTTTACGCCGTAAAGCTCGACGGCGTTGCGGCCCGAGGCGGCCCGAAACCTCCCCTCGTTTCGTCCGAAAGCCTGCGAATGCTCCTTTCGCCTCCGTTTCTCGCGTTTCTTGCGGGGCTTCTCGCGGTGGCGGTTCCGATTCCGGTTCCCGACGTCGTTGCGGGCACGACCCGCACGATCGGGGCCGTGACGTCACCGTTGGCACTCCTTTTCATCGGCATGGTGGTCCACCGCGTGGGAGTCGAACCCTTCAAACATCTGCCGCTCGAACTCAAACTCGTGTGCGCTTCGTGTTTCATCGTACGGCCCCTCGTGATGTACCTCGTCACGATGCCCTTGGACATGGACGAGACGATGCGGCGCGTTTTCATCACGTCCGCCGCCATGCCCGTTTCGTCCGTCATTGCGGTGCTCTGCCGCAGTGCGGGTGCGGACGACGCGTTTGTCTCGGAAGCCGTGGGCGTGACGACGATCGGGCTGGTTGCGGCTCTTCCCCTTCTCTAGGCGATCGCAAACTTCGCATGATGGCAAGGGCAGCGCGGGGGCCTGCGGTCGAGCTCGGTACGAGTGCATACAAATTCGCGCTCGGTGCCGTTCCTCGAACGGCTATCCTCAAAGAAACCGCGGCCCTCGGACACTCCGTCATTCGACCGTTTGCAGGTTTGCGCGTTTGCATGCCTGCACGCCCCGATATCGTTCGCGCCGCTGCTTCTCCGGAGGAACCATGTCTAAACTTCCCGCTTTCGCACACCGTCCCGACGTAGAAGGACGTCCGTACGCACGGCGTACGGCACTTGATGCCGCTCTTATTCTCGCGCTCGGATCCGCGGGCGCGCTTTCCCTTGTTCACGGCGTTGAGACTGCTCAGGCCGCTCAGAACGAGCCCTATCCCTTCGAGCGCGCGCTCGGTGTTACGGAATCGGGGACGCGTGCGGAAACGTCGCAAAACGCTCAAGGCGCAGCGCGAGCCGAGGCGCGCACGAGCGCTGCGAGCGCGGTGCTCGCCCCCGAAGCACACGCCGCGACGGGCGCCTTCACGCCCCTCACCGTGACGCTTCTTCCCGACGAAAAAGCCTGTCGCGCGCTCTGGGGCGACGACTGGTACGCAAAATGCCGCCGCTCGATCGGGCGCTCGGGTTCGCGCGTCGAAGGCATTCGGATGACGCCGGAACTCCCGGGCGTCTGGCGCGCTCAGGGCTCGTCCCTCGTCTTTACGCCCGAAAAGCCCTGGCGGCCGAATGAAACCGTTCGCATCGACCTGTCGGGCCTGACACTTCCCGCGGGCGTGCGTCTCACCGCCCGGGAGGCGACGGCAACGCTTCCTCCGCTTGCCCTCGTTTCGGACGAAAGCGCCCTCCTGATCGACCCCGATCCGAAGGGCAAGCGTTTTGCAATTTTTTCGGGGATGCTGACCACCGCCGTCGATCGAGCGGACTTCGAGCGACGTTTCGAGATCGAACGGGTGGCGGGGAATCCGAAAGCGACGAAGGCGGACTTGCCCGAACTCGGCCGTCCTCTTTTCATCTGGGAAAAGGACGCTCCGGAAGCGTTTTACGTTCGGATTCCGATTCTGAAACTCGGGCGCGATCCCGCGGAACTTCGGGCGACGATTCCCGGGGCGGCCGCCTCCGTGCGGGCCGACGGCTCGGGCGGATGGTTGACGGCCTCGGGGACGGATGCTTCCGGGAACGCTCAATTGGCGCTCGGCCTTCCGGGCGAATCGACGCTCTTTCAGGTGACGGGCGTTTCGATTTCGAGCACGCGCGACGACAATCTCAACGACGTGTACGAAGTGCTCGTGACGACCTCGATGAACGTCACGACGGAAGCGCTCGTGCGCGCGCTGGAGGTGAAACTCCTTCCCGAAAAGCTCAACGACGACGCCGCCTCAAACACGAACTGGTCGGCGGTACCCGCTTTGGATGCGAACGTCCTCAAGCGCTCCGCCCCGTTGAAGGCGCGCTCCGCGGATGCGGCCGACGCGCCCGCCGTCGAACACCGCATCCGCTTTACGGCGCCCGCCGGGCGCTACGCCGTTCTGCGGCTTCCGGAAGGTTTTGCCGCACCGGGTACGGCGGGGCTTCGCACCGCGTGGACTGCGGCCGTGGCGTTACCCGACCCGGGAAGTCGGCTCGACTTTTTGCAGCCCGGGCATGTTCTCGCCCTCTCGGGTACGAAAACGCTCACCTTCGCCGCCTCGGCCGTGGACGAAGTCGACTATCGGATCGTACGAGTGCGCGACGCTTTCCTCGCCTCGGCGGCCGACATGCCGCGGGCACTTACGAATGCGGCGGCCTCCGATACCGCGGTCGACGCGCGTACGGGCACGATCGCGCTCGGTGCGCAAGGCCCTGCGGAGGGAACCCGAGAAACCCGGTTCGGTGCGATCGACTTCGCACCCTTCCTCGCCGAGCAGGGCCCGGGCCTTTACCGAGTGACGCTCGCGGGATTTGTGATTGATAAGGACGGCAAGCGCCGCGCCCGCACGACGACCGAACGGAGCGTGCTCATTACGAATACGGGGCTCGTCGTCAAAGAAAACGCCGACCGCTCGATCGACCTTTTCGCGCTCGAACTTGATACGGGCGCTCCCGCCGCCGAGCGTACGGCGCTCCTTTTGGCCGCGAACGGGACGGTACTGCAACGGGCTGCAACCGATGCGACGGGCCGTGCGCGCTTCCGTTCCACCGCAGGGCTGGAGCGCGAAAAGCGCCCGAGCGCGATTCTTCTCAAACGCGAAGCCGACGGGAAAACGACGGACCTCGCGTGGATTTCGCTTTCCGACTACGAAAACCTATCGAACCTCTCGCGCTTCGAGACGGCGGGGCGTGCGAGCAACGAAAATCTCGCGGCGCTCGCGTTTGCGGACCGGGGCCTCTACCGCTCGGGCGAAACCGTGCGTTTTGCGGCGATCGTCGCATCGACCGACGGGAAAGCGTTGCCCGAAAGCCTCCCCCTGAAACTGCGCGTCACCGACGGTCGCGGGCAGTTGCTTGCCGAACGCGCCCTTCGGGCGGGCAAAGAGGGGCTCGTCAACTTCGATTGGACGATCCCGAAGGATTTCGTTTCGGGGTCCGTACGGTGCGACGTGACGGTCGGGGACGGTCGCATTCTCTCGACCGCACGCGTGGCGGTCGAAGACTTCGCGCCCGAGACGCTGCGCCTTACGGTCGATACGGGCTCGTTGCCCGCAGGGTGGGTGCCCCTGGAAAACCGCGAAGCGCTTCTCTCGCTCGTACAGCGTACGGGGTCGGCCGCGGAAGGCCGTACGGTCTCGGGGACGCTCTTTGCCGCCAACGCGGGTTCGATCACGTTCCCGGGCTGGGAAGCGTACGACTTCCTCGATCCGTTGCCCGCTCCCGTCGTCGCGTACCGCGAATTCCCGATTGCGACCGTCGAAACGGACCGCACGGGCGCGGCGCGCGCGACGCTTCCCCTCGGGGAACTCACCCCCGCCACCTACCGCGCGAACGTGCATTGGGAGGGTTTCGAACTCGAAGGCGGCCGCGCCGTGACGGAAGAGACGGCGTTTCTTGTTTCGTCTGCGCGCCTGATGGCGGGCTGGCGCTTGGTCGACACGAGCCGCACGACCGACTGGCTCGCGCAAAACGCGCCCGTCGCAATGGAAATCGCGCTCGTCGATCCGAATCTCAAACCCGCGGCGGGAACGACCCTCACGGCGCGCTTTGCGAAGCGCCGCAGCGTAACGGAACTCGCCGAAGACGCTTCGGGTCGCGTCACGATCCGCGAATCCTACGGAACCGTGCCCGCGGGCGAAACACAAGCCGTCACCGGAGCGAACGGGCGCGTCGTCGTGACGCTCCCGACCGCCGAAGCGGGCGACTTCCTCGTCGAGCTTGCTGCGGCGGACGGAACGTCGCTCGGCCGCATTCCCTACCACGTCGCGGCCGACACGCTCGAAGCCTCGACGGAGGAATTGCAAACGGCCGAAGTGAAGGCGGTCCTCCAAAAGAATTCCGTACGCGCGGGCGAACGCGTGAAGCTTTCCGTTCTCTCCCCCTACCGCGGCAAGGCTCTCCTGACGCTTGAAGGCGCCGAGGTCGAAGACGCCCTCTGGGCGGACGTCGAAGCGGGGGACAACACGATCGAGTGGACCGTGCCCGAAGGCGTCGCCCCGGGGCGGCACTACCTCCACGCGGCCGTGATGAAGACCGCGGCAACGGACCCCTCGAACGCGTCGCTTTCCGACGCGCGCCTCTTGAAGGGCTACACCGAAACGGTGCTCCCCGTTTCGATCGACCGTGAACTGCGCACCGCGCAGGTCACGATCACGACGCCCGAGCGCACGGACTCGCCTCGCTCGATTCCCGTGACGGTTGCCTCCGACCGCCCCGCCAAGGTCTTCCTCTGGGCGGTCGACGAAGGCGTTCTGGCGCTCACGAACTACGCGACGCCCGATCCGGCACGCGCCGTTCTCGACGACCGCGCGCTCGGCGTCGAAACGCGCCAACTGATCGAGCACCTGATGCCCGACGCGCCCGCGTTGCCTTCCACGCTCTCCGCCTTCGGCGGGGACTTCGAAGCGCGCGCCGCCATGGGCGCGATGACCAATCCCTTCCGCCGCACGGGCGTCGAAACCGCCGTTTGGTGGGGCGGGCTCGTCGAGACGGGCCCCGAAGGGAAAACGTTCGACATGACGCTTCCCGAACGCTTCAACGGTCGGGTTCGGATCTTTGCGGTCGGAACGGCCGAGTCGCTCGAAGCGAAACCCGATGCGAAGTCCGAAGTTGCCGGTACCGCGGATGCGGGGCGCGCCCTCGTTGCGGCCTCCGCCGCCGCGACCGTGGCGCCGCCGCTCGCCCTCGAACCCGTTCTGCCCGCCGCGCTCTCGCCCGGCGACACCTTCCGAGGGGCGTTCCTCATAACGCGCAGTGCGCAAGCTGAAAAGAGCCCGGCGACGCAAGAAACGGTTGAGGCCTCCGTCACGCTCGACGCGCCCGACTTCGCACCGCAACCCGCTTCGGGGACGGTGACGCTTCGCACGGGAGAAACGGAAACCTTTGCGGGCACCCTCACGGCGCCCTCGGAGCCCGGGCTCTTCACGCTGCGCGCGAACGTTGCGGCAGACAACCTCAAGACCGTTGTCGGCGAAACGATTTCGGTACGTCCTGCGACGCTCTTTGAGACGACCCGCTCGGGCGGACGGCTCGGTACGAAAAGCGCAAACGCGAAACCCTCGACGACCGGGAACGCCTCAGCGCGGCTCGATGCGAAGGGCGCGGAAATCGCCTGGCCGGGTGCGCTCTACCCGATCGAAGCCGACACGCGTCTTTCGGTTTCGCGCCTTCCGGTGCCGCTCTTGTCGGGGTGCCTCTCCGCGTCGGCCCCCGCCCTCTGGGGGACGCTTGACGAGCGGCTCGCTGCGGCGGCGCCTTTGTTGCTTCTTGACGAAACGCTCTGGCGTGCGGCGGACGGCCCCGCCACGGCAGGCGAAGACGAAGTCGACCGACCGACGCCGCGTCCCGCTGCGAACGGGAATACGGACGCGAACACGAACGACAAGCTTCCCGCCTTTGCCGAAGAACGGGCGGCGCGCCTTGCCGCACTGCGCGCCTCGATTCGCGAACACTTGGGCGCTCGGGGTCTGAGCCCCTACCCCGGGGGCGATCCCGACGCGGCGACGAGCGCCGAAGCGTTGATGACGATGCTTGACGCGCGACGGGTCGATCCGTCCGTTGACGAGGAGATCCCCGCGCTTCGCCGTTCGCTTGAAACGTCGCTCAACGACCTTCCCGAAACGCTTGAGGATGCGCGCGACCGCGCTTACGGCCTCTGGGTCCTCACCCGCGAAGGAACGCTCGTCGCGGACAGGCTCGAAAGTCTTCGTCGCACGGTGACGGAACGCTTTGCGGGCGCCCCCGGAGACGCGCTCTGGGTGTACCTCGCGGGAGCGGCCGACCTCATGAGGATGAAGGACGCGGCCCGGACGCTGTTGCCCGCCGAGATCGATCCGAACGCCAGCACGACGGATCTCGCACGCATGACGACGGTGCTTGCGGAGGCGGCCGCCCGACCCGACTCCGCACTTTCCGGAAAGGCGAACGCGGCGAAACTCCTGGCGCTGGAGACTCGCCTGACCGAAGCCGCCCTCGATGCGCTTTCGCGCGACGATCTGCGACCGCTCGACGCAGCCCTCACGGTGCGCGCGCTCATGCGAAGCGGTACGTTGGGGCATGTGCCCGAGGCCCGAGATACCGCTCCCGAGCCCGTCTGCACGAAGTGGGCCGAAGGATTCGAGCCCCGGGCCGAGACGCACCGCACGCCCTACGGCGTCACGGTGACTGCGCCGGGGTGCCTCAACTTCCGGATCGACGCAACCGAAGCGGGGGCACTTGACGGTCTCTACTGGAGTGCAATCCGCTCGGGCTTTGCGCGCGACGCGGCGCCGGGGCCCGTGCGCGAAGGCTTTGAAATCGAGCGACGTTACCTGAACGCCGCAGGCGAGGAAGCCCGAGAATTCGCGCTCGGCGAACTCGTCACGGTGGAAATCCGTCTGCGCGGCTACGGCGGTACGCGATTCGACGTGCGGGATCTCCTTCGCCAAATTGCGGTGACGGACCTCCTTCCGGGCGGCTTTACGCTTGCGGACGCTCCGGGCACGCCCGTTGAAGTCGTGACGGGCGAAGAAGCGATCTCGACCGAACGCGCCGAGGACCGCATCCGCTTCCTTCTTGAGCGCGTCACGAGCGAAGAGTCGATCTACGCGTACCGCGTCCGCGCGACAACGCCCGGCACCTTCCGCACGGCGCCCGCCGCGGCCGAGTCGCTCCTCACGCGTGCGGTGCGCGCGCGGGGAACGAGCGGGACGGTGACGGTTCGGGAGGACAAAACCCGCTGACACTTGACGACCTTCCGGTATGACAATAGCCCTACAGGGCCGATACGCCTCCCGTTTGCGGACTTCGTGCGAACGGGAGGCGTACGCTTCTTTCCGACCACCCTCACCCGAAGGTTCAACCGAAATGTCTCTCTTCCCCGAAAACTCCAACCTGTCCCGAGAGTACACCTGGGACATCTGCTACCAATTCTTCAAGCGGAACAAAAACCAACTGCTTCAGGCCGACTGCGATGAGGAGCTGCTTCTCGATGCCTCCGTACACCTCAGCACCTACCTCGGCTTCTTCGGCATGATGCGTGGCTCGTCATTCTTGCTGAAGACCAACCCGTCGTTCTTCGTCCCGATTGTTCGCGACGTGTGGAAACGAGCCCGGGCGTCCCGCTATGCGCTCGACGCCACCCACCCCGACCATGTCAAGCCGCTCTGGGACACCCTGAGCTGCTACCTGCTCGACGCATCCGAGGATTTGCGCGAATCGACGAGGCCAATCACCCAAACGCTGATCTCGAAAATTTTGCTCGGCATGTTCGCGTGTTCGCCGGCCTACGACACATTCGTAATGAGAGGGCTTCAGGCAATCTCCTGGTGGACGGGGCTGCAAACACTGCAATCGAGCTCAGACTCCAAGATCGACGCCTGGGATAAGTTCATAAACGCGAAGGAGACCGAGGAACTTCTGAAGGAGGTCAAGCGGCAATACGCTCTTGACGAATCGACTCCGCCCTGTCGTGTCGCCGACCTCTTCCTCTGGGACTTCGGCAAGATGCTGGATCACTTGGACCAAGAGAAGCCGTCAGCTCAACCGGAGAGCACGGACAAAAAGACGAAATCTAAAGAAAAGCTTCTCTATTCCGAGAAAATCCCGAATGCGGTCAGCGCGGTGGAGATGGTCCGGGCTTTCCGCGACTCGCAAAAAGCCTGAGCGGCGGGCCCCGGTGCTACCGCCCTGAAACGAAAAGACCCCGACCGTCTTTCGAGGACGACGGTCGGGGTTTTTCAAGGAGAACCTCGGGCGAACGTTCGTAGGCTTCGCCGCAGCCGCATCAAGCCTTGCGGCTGCGGACGAAGTCTTCCGTCGTTCACTCGGAAGTCGGTTTAGCCCTTCGTGACGGCGTTCAGAGCGGAACCCGCACGGAACCACGTGAGCTGCTTTTCGTTGTAGGAATGCTGCGCTACGAAGCGTTCCTTCGAGCCGTCCTCATGGGTGAGCTCGATCGTGACGTGACGACCCGGGGCGAGATCCTTGAGGTCGAGGACCGAGATGCGGTCCTTTTCGCGAATCTTGCCGTAGTCGGCGGGGTTGACGAACGTGAGCGCCAAGATGCCCTGCTTCTTGAGATTCGACTCGTGGATGCGGACGAGGTCCTTCGCGAGCACCACGGAGACGTTTCGATAGCGGGATTCCATGGCGGCGTATTCGCGGCTCGAACCTTCGCCGTAGTTGTCGTCGCCGACGATGACGGAATGGACGCCGTGGTTCTTGTACCAGTGCACGACCTTCGCGGCACCGACGACCGCTTCCCGTCGAAAGCCATACGGGGCGCCTCACGTTCGAGCGCGGCGGTGCGGGAGAGCCTCTCGGCGCGCGTGGCGATTCCGGTTGCGAAGACGTCCGATCCGTCCCGTCCGTCCGAAGTCGGATAATTCCGCGTCGGACCTCGACACGCGTCGGGCTTTCGGTCGACAATGGCTCAAGCGTCAACGCCCGCTCTGAGGACAGTTGCGTTTCGAGCTCCACCTATTCGCCCGTCCCCCCATGGCACTTCTGCGCACCACTGCGATTTCCGTCGCCCTTACGCTCGGCACCGCGGCCTCTCTGGCGGCGGGCCTCTGGGCGTGGGCGAAACTCATGCCCGCGCCGCCCCTGATGGAGGCGGTCCCCTACGCTCAGGCCGTGTTCGACGCGAACGGGGAACTCCTTCACCTGAAACCCGCTTCCGACGGGCAGTATCGCCTTCCCGTGCGGCTCGACCGCGTGAGTCCCGAGGCGCTCAACGCGGTCGTGCGCTACGAAGACCGGTGGTTCTGGTCGCACCCCGGCGTCAACCCCTTCTCGGTTCTTCGCGCCGCCTGGCAAAGCACCACGGGCGCGCGCCCTATCGGCGCTTCGACCATCACGATGCAGGTGGCGCGTCTGGAAGGAGACCTTCAAACCCGCACGTGGGCGGGAAAACTCAAGCAGATGCTCATGGCGCTTCGCTACGAAGCGCACTACGAAAAGCGCCGGATTCTCGAAGCCTATCTGACGCTCGCCCCCTACGGGGCCAACGTCGTCGGAATCGAAGCCGCATCGCTCGTCTGGTTCGGGCATTCGGCCGAGCGCCTCACGCCCGTCGAAGCGGCGGCGCTGGCCGTCGTACCGCAAAACCCCGTGAAGCGTCGGCCCGATATGGCGAACCCCGAATTCGAAGCGCAGCGCCGACGCGTGGGCGAGATGCTCTTGGAGGAAGGGGTGATTGACGCACGCTGGGCGGAAGCGTTGCGACTTCCCCTGCGCGTACGCCGTACGACGGACCTTCCGTTTCTTGCGCCCCACTACACGCGGCTCGTGGAATCGCTCGCGCCCGAAGGCGTGATCGAAGGGACCCTGCGCCTCGGGTTGCAGCAGGACGTGGAGCGGCTCCTCGCCGCCCACGTGGAGCGCCTTCGCGCTTGGGGGATTAAAAACGGCGCCGCCGTCGTACTCGACACCCGCACGGGCGGGCTCGTCGCGCACGCGGGGTCGAAAGACTTTTTCGACTCCGACATTTCGGGTGAGGTCGACGCGTTCACCGCCTTCCGGAGTCCAGGCTCCGCTCTGAAACCCTTCATCTACGGGTTGGCGCTCGATCAGGGGCTCATCCATTCGCACACGGTTCTCCTTGACCGCCCGAAGAGCTTTGCGGGGTACGCTCCCGAAAACGCGGACGGCACCTTCCGCGGCCCCCTGTCGGCCGAGGATGCTTTGCTTTCGAGCCGCAACGTCCCCGCGGTGGAACTCGAGCGCGAACTCTCGCCCGACCTCTACGACCTCTTGAAGCGCATCGGCGTACCGCTCAACGACGATCGCCGGCACTACGGACTTACGCTGGCGTTGGGCGGCGCCGAAGTACGAATGGCGGATCTCGTGCGGCTTTACGGAGCGCTCGCCACGGACGGCCTCGTCAAACCCGTCGAACTCGGGCACGTTCGGTCCGCAGACGCGACGCCGGCGCCCGATCGTTCCGTCCTCTGGGGCGACCCGAAACGCATTCCCGTGCTCTCCCCCGAGAGCGCCTTCGTCGTTTCGGCCATGCTTGCCGATCGAGGCGACACGGTGAGAAACCGCCGCAACGGGCGCGTGCACCTGCGCTGGAAAACGGGAACGAGCAACGGCTTTCGCGACGCCTGGGCGGCGGGGTTGGTCGGTCCTTATGTGCTCGTCGTTTGGCTCGGGAACTTCGACGGCGCGTCGAACCCCTGGCTGCGCGGCGCGGAAACGGCCGTGCCGCTCTTTCGCGACATAGGCGGGCTTCTTGCCCGAGATCTCCCCGCCGAACCCCTGCGCCTTACGGAAGCGAGCGTTCCCAAGGGGCTCAACGTCACGCGCGAATCGGTCTGCCGCGCGACGGGCGACGTGGGACAACCCCTCTGTCGGGATCGCGTCTCCGCGTGGTTCATCCCCGGCGTCTCGCCCGTGCGCGACCGCGGGGTCCTGAAGGAAATCTGGATCGATCGGGCCACGGGACTGCGCGCCTGCCGCTTTGACCCCGAAACAACCGAGCGGCGGCTGTGGGAATTCTGGCCCTCGGAAGCTGCGGCCGCTTTCCGGGCAGCGGGGATCGTGAAGCGCCCGCCGCCCCCGTGGATGCCGGGGTGCGAACCGAACGCCTCGACCGATGCGAAGAGCTCGACGGGCTCCGACGCCCTTTCGGCGCCCGCCATCCTCACGCCCGTTGCAGGCCTTTCCTACCCCGCGAACCGCTTCGCCGGGGGGGCTCCCGTCGCACGGTTGCGCCTGCGGGCATCGGCCCCGTCGGGGACGGGAATGCTCCACTGGTTTGACGGCGCACGCTATCTGGGCGAAAGCGAGCCCGAGCGCGACCTCGTTGCCGACCTAGCTCCGGGGACGCATCGACTTGCGGTCGTCGACGAAGCGGGACGCACAGCGAGCGTGACGGTGCGCGTGCTGCGTCGCGACTGACGCTACCGAAACTTCTCAGGTATTCGCCTTATTGCGTCCCGACGAAATCCTTTGCTAGGATGGATCTGCTATGTTCCAGATCATTCACGCCTCCGTCCCCGCGACCACGCGTCTTTCGTGGTGGTGGCCCCTCGAAAAATTCGAGCGGGCACGGTGTCGTGCGCGGTGAAGATTCGTCGGATTCCCGACTTTTCCCCGCCGTCGACACACAACGGAGAACATCTCCGGAACAGTGAAGAAAAGCCCGCTCCGTGCGGGCTTTCGTCGTTCACGGACCGTTGAAATCCAGAGCCCGCCCGAAGCCCCCGGCCTTCCCCTTAGGACTCTTGAGAGAACGCACCATGACCGACATTCACGCCAATACCCTTTCGTACGTTGCCTTCGCGCTCCCGCAGCTTCGATGGCGCCGCGTTTCCCTTCACGACGCAGGCACCTTCACACAAGCATTTCGGAGACTCCGACATGACGTACGAAACTTCTTTTTCCGCTGACGCGCGCGAAACCGAAACCCTCGGCGCACCTCGTACCTCACCCCATACGACGCTCGATCGCCCCCGCTTTTTCGGCGGTCCCGCGGCATTGTTTCTTCCTCTGGCGCTTTTCGTTGCAACAACGTTCGCGCTCTTTTCCGTCGAACAAGCGTTCGACCTCTACGGTCTCGCCGCGGCGGGGCTCGCGGCGCTCTTTGCGGGCGCGCTTCTCTCGAAAACCCCGGCCCTCTACTGGAAAGCGGCCGTTGCGGGCGCCGCGTCGACGCTGACGGGGACGGTCGTGTTGTTGCTTCTCGCGGCGGGTGTCTTTTCCGCCGTCGTCAAAGCGGGCGGTGCGGCCGGGGGCATCGTATACCTCGGGAACCTCCTCAACCTTTCGGGAAACGCCTTCACGGTCTTCGCGCTCCTTGCAGCCACGCTTTTCGGAACCGCTACGGGCTCGTCGATCGGAACGCTCCTTACCGCCGTGCCGCTCCTTTTTCCCGCCGGAGTCGCGCTCGGCGCGGACGCATCGCTCCTTGCGGGAGCGCTCCTCTCGGGCGCCGTCTTCGGCGACCACCTTTCGCCCGTCTCCGACGTCACCGTGATTTCCGCCATGACGCAACGGACGACCGACGGGCGCAGTCCCGAGATCGGTACCGTGGTGACGACGCGCCTTCCCCATGCGCTCCCCGCACTCGGGATCGCGCTCCTCGGGTACGCATTCCTCTCGGGCGACGCGCAGTCCGTCACGTCGGCTGCGTCCGGGGCGACGCACGCCGCAACGCTCCCGCAACTTCCGAAAGGCGACGCCGCGGGCCTTGCGATGCTCCTTCCCGTGTTTCTTCTCATTGCGGTCGCCGTCCGCACGCGGGACGTTCTCACCGCGGCGGGTTCAGGGATCGTTTCGGGGCTTGCAATCGGTCTTGCGACGGGGCGCTTCGGGGTAGCCGACATTCTGGGCGTTCACGAGGGCACGGTCTCGGGGATTCTCTATTCGGGTGTGACCGGCATGGGCGGAATCATTCTCCTGTGCATCACGCTTTTTGCCTTCACCGAAGTCGTGACGCGCTCGGGCCTCGGCGAAGCAGCGGTCGAGAAGCTTCTGGGCACGAACACCGGAACGAACACGCCCGTGAACACGCATACGGACGGAGCGCTTCGCATGGAAGTCCTGTTGGCCGCCGCCACGTTCGTCGTGACAACGCTTTTTGCGGCCGTCACGAGCGCCTCGACCGCACTCGTAGGCGTTCTCGCGAACGACCCCGCCAACCGTGCTGGGCTCGATCCGCTCCGGCGCGCGCATCTTCTTACGGGCTTTGCCAACGGTCTTCCGGTACTGATGCCATTTTCGGCATTCGTCCTCATCCTGACGGGAATTCTCTCGGGACTTCCCGGGGGCGAGGCGGTGACGCCCGTCGCACTTTCCGTTTCGAGCTTCTACCCGATCGCGCTCACCGCGGTACTCGTTTTCTCGGTGACAACGGGCTTCGGGCGTCATCCGAGTCGACGTGCGGCCGAGACCGTCTCATCGCCGACCCTTTCCGCCGCCGTTCCGCACCGCTCTGAAACCGCACTCTGAAATCCGCAAGGAGATTTCCTCATGACCGAATCCGATACGTTCGAACTCTACGACCTCGAAGTGCATGTCGAGGGCGACCCCGACACCTTCGTCTGCCGACATCGCCCGGGACCGGCCTTTGCGGTCGAAGGCGAAGATCTCGTCTTTCCCGAAGGCGGACGCTTTTCCTTCTACGCTCTCGGGGCGCTCCTGCCGCTTATCGCCGCCAAGGAGCGCCCGACTGCTCGAAACGACTGGATGACGACCTACGCCGTCATCGCTTGCCCCGATCCGAACTGCGGGGCGAAATTCCGCATCGTACGGCGCGCGAAGCGCACGTTCTCCCACGGCGCCTGCACGGTCGTGCCGCTCGAGCGCCCGAACGAGGACGCCGAGTAACAAACACCCTTTTCTTCTGATTTTTCTTCTTTTCGTTCTCGTTTTTTTTGGAGCACCGCACCATGCCCGCTTCGCACTTTGTTTTCCCCGACGGATACACCATCCCGCGCGTCATCAACGGCGGCTGGCAGCTGTCGACCGGTCACGCCCTCGGGCGACCGCTCGACATGAAGGACGCGCACGACGCCTTTGCGCGCCTGCTGGACCTGGGGCTCGACACTTTCGACGGCGCCGACATCTACACGGGGGTCGAGGACTTTTACGGCACGATCGTTCGGGAGAGGCGCCGTGCGGGTCTTTCGCTTCCGCGCATTCATACGAAATTCGTCCCCGACCTCAAGGACCTCGCGCACGTCGACTACGCGTACGTCGAGCGAATCTTGACGCGGTCGCTTGCGCGCCTCGGACTCGAAACGCTCGACCTGGTGCAATTCCACTGGTGGGATTACGACGTTCCGGGCATGGTCGAATGCGCGGGGCACCTCGTGCGGGCGCAGGAAAAAGGAATCGTGCGCCGCATCGGCACGACGAACTTCAACCGGGTGCAACTCGAACGTCTCCTTGACGCGGGCATCCCCGTCGTTTCGAACCAGTGCCAGTATTCGGCGCTCGACCGTCGCCCCGAACGCAAGGGCGGTTTGACGGAGCTCGCCCTCAAGCGGAACATGCCGCTCCTTTGCTACGGTACGGTGGCGGGCGGCTTTCTCTCCGAAAAATGGCTCGGGCGCGAGCGGCCCGCAAGTTTCGAGAATCGGTCGCTCGTCAAATACGACCTCGTGATCGAGGACTCCCTCGGCTGGGAAGGCTTTCAGAAGCTCCTCGGGCTTTTGGAAGAGATCGGTCGCCCGAAGGGCCTCGGGATCGCTCAGACGGCGTCCCTTTACGCCCTCGGGAAGCCGGGAGTCGGTGCCGTCATTCTCGGTACGCGCAACAGCCGCCACATCGACGCGGCAGCCGCACTGCTCACGAACGAACTCACACCCGACGAGCGCCGCGCCGTCGACGCGTTTCTCGCCGACTACCCGACGCTCGAAGGGGACGCCTTCGATCTGGAACGCCTCGAAGGCGGCAAACACCGGGCGATCATGCGGATGAACCTGACCGAAAGCACGACGGGTCGTTGAAAAGCCCCGAGTTACCCGACGTGCCGTAAAGCCCCGCCGTTCACGGCGGGGATATAAGGCACCCG
>CAJLHF010000019.1 GCA_905206365.1 uncultured Sutterella sp.
CCTCAAACGATGCCCGTTTTGACAAAAAAACGGAAAATAGTATTGACAAACACCGGGTCCTTGTTGAGATTCTCATCATCCGTTCCATTCGTCGCATAGAGCTGCTTGATCGTGACGACGTTTTCCGCCTTATTGTCAGTGTCACCGACGTACGCAACGCCGCCTTCGCCCGTCAGGTGCGCGCCCCAATTCTGTTCGCCCGAGACACCAAGTTGGAGCGTTTCTCCACCGTAAATGTCAAGTTCGGAGAGTACGGTAGCAGTGTAAAACGTCGTGTCGTCGTACTTGATACCGTTCTTGTATCCCTCCAAGGCATTGTCGCCAAGGGGTATCAAGTTCTGAGCACGCGTTCCGATGATGTACCGACCGCGCGCTACCTCCTTATCGTTTTGTTCGACGAGCTGCTCGAAAATGTTCGAGTCGATCCCGTTTTGCGCATTGACCGAAAAGTACGCTCCCGAACGTACCGACAATCCCTCCTTCGCATGAACGAGCGCCTGATCGAACCCTCGGGATTGTTCGAAGAGCGACATCGCATTCGGGTCGTCGAGATCGAGTTTGACGGTCGGCATCCCCGACGAATCGAGCCCCTTGAACTGGAAGACGTAAGAGTCAAAAACCCACGACAAGACCGTAAGATGCTCGTCATAGGTCTTAGCTGCAAGATCAAGGTTCTTATTACCGAAAGCGAAACCCGAACCGACGTGCGAGGTCCCCTCGTCATGCTCCTCATTAAGAATGACATCGTAACCGGTGTCCCACGTCGCTGCCTCAACCCCGGAAGAAAGCGCTGCGGCCGCAGCGACAGCGGCCACGACGACCGCCTTGAGGCGAGACCCCTTGGTCCGCCCCGTCTGAAGTTCGGAAACGGCCGTTGCAGCGCCGGTCCGATGATTCTTCAGTGTTTTGAAAATCTTGTTCATAGTGGATCCCCTTGTTTTCGACTCCGCGGAGACGAAAACGCTCGAAGATCCTCCGCGCGAGGGCAACCCAGCCTCTCGCGCGAGCGTCCGTCCTACGGAGTCCTACGCGTACAAGTTTCCGCGGACGTTTTGTCTACCTGTTTAGGGGTATCTACCAATATCCCTAAGGGGTGGTGTAATTTTATTAAAAATCAACCACTTAGATCACACTAAAATCCAACCTGCGGCTCTCGGGTTGTTGCATAAACAAAACTGTACCACGAGGTCTTGAGCGAAAACAGGCGGTTCCAGACAGGATTCGAGAGTCCCCGAGAAGCTATTCCGACCGATTTCAGCAGTTTTTCGGGGCCTCGGCCGCCTCTTCGGCCTTCTGCGCCTGCCCGGCCCTCTCGGCCTCGCGCCGCAGATAAGCTTCCGCCGCGTCCATCGCCCAGACGCTCGCACCCGCGCGCGCCTCGGAGAGGTCGATTTCGGGAAGACGCCCTTCCTTGCGAAGGTTGTCGCGCATCTCGACGTGCGCGCGTTGCATGGCCGCAACCGCCCGGAAGTAGTCGTCGCGCGGCGCGCGGGCGATCGCTTCGAACGCGAGTTCGACCGCGTCCTTCAAGCCTTCGGCCGCAACGCTTTGCGTCACCGTTCCTTCGATGAGGGATGAAATGAACTCGTCCCCGCACGCGAGACGCGCACGGGCCGCTTCGGGATCCTCCAGAACGTCGACGAGGGGTTCCGCGATTTCAAGCACCGAGAGAATCGTTGCAAGGTCGCCGTTCGTCGCGTTCGAGGCCGAGAGCCGCTCCGTCGCTTCGACGATCGAGCCGCGAAGACGCGTCTGAGTTTCCTTGTCGACGGGAAGGCTCGCGAGGATGGAGTTGGGACGACGGTTGGGCACGTACTTCTTGGTGCGCTTTTTTTTCGGCTTGGCCATGGGAACGGGTCTCGGTCGGAGTGCGGGGAAGTGTTTCTGGATGGATTCGAGAAAAGGCTCATTGTAGAGCCTCGGCGGGCGGCGGGCAAAAGAGGAGAAACTCGGAGCGCCCCGAAAGCGCGGCTGTCCCGCTCAAAAAAACAAAAACCCCGCGGACGCATCCCGCGGGGCTTTGCTGCTCCTTGCCGACTCGGACGGTCGGCAGGAGAGACAAGCGGCATTACTTGCCGTTGACCTTGTCCTTCAGAGCCTTGCCGGCCGTGAACTTCGGCAGCTTGCAAGCGGCGATCGTGATCGCGGCGCCCGTGGCGGGGTTGCGGCCTTCGCGGGCGGCACGTTCGGAAACTTCGTAGTTGCCGAAGCCGATGAGCTGGATCTTTTCACCCTTGACAAGGGTTTCCGTCACAACTTCGTGGTAGGCGGCAACGATCTTTTCGGCCTCAACCTTGGTGGTGCCGGCCTTGGCGGCGATGGCGGCGACAAATTCGGACTTGTTCATTTGAGAATCTCCTAATTTGCAGGGTTTCCGGGCCTCCATCGCCCTATTGCCCTGCAATCGATCGAAGTATAGCGGCAGATTCGCGCGACGGGGGAGCATTTTTCGCTCGAAACCCCCGAAACCTCAGGAACGGCGGGCGTCGACAGAGTTTCGAGGAACCCCGAAAGCGCGGCCCGCGGTCTTCCTCCGAGCTTCGACAAATCGAGAAGAACCCTCTACGGGACGGGAAAGTACGATTCGCCGATTTAAAAATACCTGTGAAAACACCTCTGAACCACTGATAAACCATAAGGTATACGAGTTCGGCTCGCCGAAATTCTCGCGACGCACTTCGGAAACTCTTCGGCATAGTCTCACGGTCCTTGACGGCGTAGGGACACCGGGGCGAAAGCCCCGTCTTTTCACGCCGGAAACATTGAGTTACAAAGTATGAAACTCGCAACCATGACCGCGACCGATTGCGCCGCCTCTTCTTCGATTCCTTCTTCGATTCCTCTTTCGACCTCGCTTTCCTCTTTCCTCTGCAAGGACGCCGCCGCACTTCTCAAGCGGGAACGCGTTCGCAAGGTGCTCTTCGTGCTGCTTGCGGCCGCGCTCGTCTACGCGGCCTACGCCCTCATTGCGGACCCCGCCTTCGCGGCCGCAAGCCCCACGGGCACGACCGACTTCGACGCGCTTTACAACCGACTGCTCGGCTGGGTCGGGGGCTCCCTCGGTAAGTCCGTGGCGCTCGCCTTCCTCGTCGTGGGCCTTTGCGTGGGCATCATCCGCGGCAACCTCACCGCCGCGATCGTGACGCTCGGCGCCGGGATCGCGCTCGCGATGTTCCCCGCGATCATCGAAAACCTCTTCACCCTCGGCAGCTGAGGCAACTGAAGGAACGGAGAGGCGTTCCTCCCCGAACTCGCTCAAGGAGACGATGCGATGCGCTCGACACCCGTACCCAAAAACCTCGACGCGAAACCCCGGATTCTTTTCTGGGACGCGGAAACGGTACTTGCGGCCGTCGCCCTCACGGGAATCGGCACGGTACTCGGGCACGCGGTGACGGGCGCTTTGCTCGGCGTCGCTGCGGGCTATGCCCTCCACCGACTCCTCGCCTCCCGCGTTCGGGGGTTCCCTCTGCACCTTGCGTACTGGCACTTCGGAGCGGGGTCCTACAAAAGAACGCCCCCGTCCGCGAAGCGCCGGTTCGTGGGGTGAAGGCAAGGAGCGGACGGGCCGAACGGACAGATCCCCTTGATGTCCGAAACGAAACGCAACCCAACCCCGCCCGCTCCGATCCTTCCCCGAAGGACCCGCACCGCGTCGGGCTCCTCCGCCCTCCCGCCCGATCCGACCTGTGAAGGTCGGTCTCTTTTCCCGTCACTCACCCATTTCGCTTTACCTTCCATGCCGCTCCTTTCCGACCGCGTGTGCGAAGCCAACCGCACGAAACTCGTGCTCGAACTGACGGTCGCCGCGTTGTCGGCGACGACCGTCCTGCTCGCAGGCGCCCTGCTTTTCCGCAATCCTCCCGTCCAGACCGTGGTCCTCCCGCCCTCCGTCGTGAAAGATTCCGGATGGACCTTCACCGAATCGGGCCCCTCGAGCGCGTACCTCGAACGCTGGTCGACGGACCTTCTCGCTTTGGCCGCGAACCTCACCCCCGAAACGGCGGACGCGTCCCTTCAGAGGCTCTTGGCGCACGTGAATCCCGAGGACGTCGTGCGGCTGCGCATCCTCCTTGAAACCCAAATCGAAGGCCTCAAAGCCGACCGCGCTTCGAGCGTCTTTTACCCCAACGCCGTAGAAGCGAACGAAAAGGCCCTGACGGCGGACGTCTCGGGTATTCAGAAACTTCTGATCGGCACCCGCGTCACGCACTCGGAGTCGGTCGTCTATCGACTGCGCTACCGCTACGAGGCGGGGCGCCTTTTCCTCAAATCGATCGAACGGGTCGACGCGGGCAAGGGAACGGAAGGTCGCACGTCGGCGGGATCCTCTCGGGAGGCCGCGCGATGACCGACCGCACCCTCTTTTCGACCTCGAACGTTCTTTCAACCGTGCTTTCGAATGCTCTCTGCGGCACGTTCCCTCACGCGAAGCACCCGGCCCTCCGTTCGCTCTTTCCTTTTGCCGCTTTCCTCACCGCGGGGACCGCGGCGGGACTCGGCCTCACCGCGCTCCTGGCGCTTCTCGGCCCGGCCGACTGTGCGGCCCGCACGACGGACGTGCCCGCGCAGCCCGAATACCGGTCGATTCTTCCGTTCTTGGAGGGCTACGCCTATACGGGCGACCCCGACGGGGTGCCGGACGAGAACGCCGCAACGCCGGCTTCCGCTCGGGAAGAATCGAGCAACGCTTCGGACAAGGTCTCGAACGACGTATCGAACGCCGCGCCGAACCCGGCGTCCGAAACGGGGACGCCGGAAATCCCGGAAGGCTCGAAAAGCCCGAACAGCTCGAACACGGCGACTCCCGCCGAACGAAATACCGCCCGGAGCACCGATCGCCCGACGGAGAATGCGCCCGAACGGGAAACCGAACCCCGAGGAAACGCCCCCGCGGCCCGAGAAAGTTCCGACGAAAGCGCCGACGAAAGCGCCGCCCTGCCGACGGTCGCTCCGGACCGAGCCTCCGAACCCGCCTTCCGCTCGGCCCCGCACGCGGAGGGCCCTTTCGTGCGCCGGCGGGAAACGGCGTCCTCCCTGGTCTTTCACATCTCTCCCTACCAGACGAGTCGCCTCGCGATCGAGGGCGAACGCATTGCATCCGCCATCTGGGACCAGGCGGATTTGACGCTCGAAGCCGAAAGCCGCACGGGCGAAGTCTATTTGCTCCCGAAGCGCCTCGGGCGCATGCAGCTCTACGTCACGACCGACTCGGGCGAAACCGCGGGGATCACGATCGTCGCGGACGAGCTCGCGGAACCCGAAAACATCGTGCTGGAGCGCCGTACCGCGCGCGAAACGACCGAACGCCGCACGGCCCCGACCCGACGGCTTCCCGCCCTTCCCGCATCCGACTTCGAAGGGGCTCTCAAAGCATTTGCCGCAACGCTTGCGCGCGGGGAAGAAACCCCGGCCGTCGAAAAGCGTCCGTGCGTCGAGACGCAAGCGGTGCTTCACGCCCGGGAGGTCCTGGCGGCGCTCTCGCCGAAATCGCAAGCCTGCTACGCGGCGCGGGGCCTTTTTGCAACGCGCATTCGCATCCGCAACCGCTCGATTCGTCCCGTGCTCGTTCGGGAATCCGCCCTTCTCGCCCCCCAAGTGCTCGCCGTCACGGCGGAAAAACCCGTGCTCTCTGCGGGCGAGAGCACCGTTCTTCACATCATCGAGGCTACGCATGACTGATTCGTCCGAGCATTCCGTCGACCCGAACCCCGTGTCCGATACGGATACCGCATCGGGGTTCCCCTTCGCCGAGCGCCTGCGCGGCCTTCTCGGCCGTCGGGGCGGCGGCACGGAAACGCCGCCCCTTTCGAACGCCGCGCTTCGCACGCGTCAGAAGCGCCTCGGGGCCCTCACGGTCCTCGCGGCGGCGCTTCTTTCGATCGGGGCCGTTTCGAGCGTCGATTCGCCCGAACCCCCGACGCGCCGTGCGCCCGACGAGACGACGAAGGTGGACCTCACACTGGCTCCGGATCGCACGCAGCGCGAGCGCTACTTCCTGGAATTCGAAAAGGATTTCTCGAAGCTCGAAAGCGAAGTGGGTCGTTTGAAGAAGGAAGCCGCCGAGCGCGAACGGCGCGATGCGGCCGAAACGAAGGCCCTCCGAAGCGAAAACGCAACCCTCAAAGAGGATCTCGAGCGCTTGAACGAGGAGCTCGTCGCCGCCAAAAACAACGCGGCCTCGACCGAGCGAACGCTCGCGGACCTGAGGGAGCGGGTGGAAAAGGGCGACGCGGGAGACCGTCGCCGCCCGCGGCTTGCGAACGGAACGAACGGTGCGTTCGGCACCGAAACCCTCCCGCCCGACGCACGCTTTGCGGGTTCGGGCGGATTGCGCTCGGGGTTCCCGCCCGCCGCGGGCGGATCGGGAAATACCGACGGCACCCGAACGGCCCGCTCGGGGCTTTCGATTCTTCGCATGCCCGAGCCCGTCAAGGACGAAAAGCACGCGGGGGCGAGCACTCCCGCGGCCCCGGCGCCCTTCGTGGAGCGCGATTCGCCGATCGCCCTCAACCGGGCGGCGGGCAGAACCGTGGAAACGTATTTGCCGCCCGGCACCTTCACGACGGGAACGCTTTTGACGGGCGGGCTCGTCGCGACGGGAGGCGGGAGCGAAGGCCGCCCCATGCCCGTTCTTCTTCAGGTGGAAGACACGGCCTTCCTGCCCAACAACTGGCTGAGCGACGTCAGGGACTGCCGCGTGACGGGGTCCGCGTCCGGAGACCTTTCGACGGAACGCGTTCAGGTGCGGCTCGACCGTTTGTCCTGTGCGGGCCCCGACGGGGAAGCCCTTGACGTTCGGGTCTACGGCTACGCCGTGGGTGCGGACGGACGCGTGGGCGTCAAAGGAAAGCTCGTCACGAAAAGCGGCCAGGCGATTGCAAACGCCCTGAAGCTCTCGCTCCTCTCGGGCTTCGGCAAAGCCGTCTCGCTTTCCGCCGAAGAGGTGCAGACCTCGATCACGGGAACGCAAACCCACACGTACGAGAACGCCTGGAAGGCGGGGCTCGGACAGGGCCTTTCGGGCGGCATGGACCGACTCGTCGCCTACTACCTGAAGTTGGCCGACAAGGTGATGCCGGTACTCGAAATGAACCCGGGGCAGCGCGTCGACATCGTCTTCAGCCAGGGCGTGCACCTGGCGGCGGATCCTCGATGAAGAGCGGCGAGGGACCGAAAAAGCTCGCAGCTCGACCCGGACGCATAGGTGATTTCACCTAGATTCTATGTAAAGATCACCACGATTGTTTGATTCCAGTCAACAGATTAAATCTCCGTATATATCTCAAAAGTAGTAACTCGACGATGAAACCGATTTACATTTATTTACATATGGCGGTGAAAAAGAGCTCCCGCGAAACTGTTTACGACCTGTCCGCAGCCATTCCGGAGGATCTTTCGAGCTTCGGAAAGAGCTGCGAGCGGGTGCGCGCGGCGTCGACGGCGGGGGCTTCCGACGGGTCCGTCGAGAGCTCGAGCACGCCCCCGACCGCCGCCGCGATCGGGGCGACAACCTTCGCGCGAAAGGAGCTTGATGTTGCCGGTTGCGGCGTACTTCCGAGCTCGGAGGAATTCAATACAAACCCAATGAAAAGTTTTTACGACCTCTTCCTCAAGTTAACCGAGACGTCTCGACGACCTTACGGAATTTATCCGACTCATCATTTAAAGGTCGGCATGAAAACGTCTACAAAAAATATGTGTCCGCTCGGTAAAAACTTCGCCCTCGGTCTATCCGACCTCATTCAAATGAAGCACCCGACAAGGTCTTCGGGCGCAAACGAAGAGACCTTGAAATTCAGCTCGACAAAGTTTTCGAACAAGAGGGGCTTCTTTGTTCGCCCGAATATAACGCCTGCCTCGACTTACCTGCCGACGCGACTCAACCTCTGCTTGAAATTCCGCAGGTCGACCTTCGAAGGTTTCCGAATAAAAGAGCCCGCCCGCGGCACTTCGTCCGCCGCACGCCGCAGCAAAGATCACGTTCATTTCGAAGCCGCAAAAATCTTTCAAGATTTTTCAAGGTTTTTCATATTGTTGCGATCAAGTCACCCCTCACCTTCATGAGGTCGACGAATCGGGTCTGCTCATTCGACTCGGGTCATTCCCCGTGCGGGCCGCCCGCATGAATTCGGACCGCCGACAAACAAGCAGCAGTCGAAACCCATTCGCAAGCGAAAGAATCGTTCGTCGCTTTTTTTACGAATGTGTTTCGACGGCTCGAACTTTCAGTACCTTACTTCATTAAGAGAAGTAATGAAAGAAAGTTAAAAGGTCGAACCTTTGAATTAAATAATCAGGCCGAGTTGTTCGTCAAATTATTTATCAACTCATATCTCTTGAAGTTACAAACACTGCATGAATTGTGGTTGACTATGAAACAAATCGACAAGCGACAAAGCCTATTCGAAGTTCGATTGAAATTATTCAGTACCTTAATTAACACTGCGTCTTGCTTATTACTCATGATGCAGTCGAAAAGCTTCTTCAAGGTTGCTGTTAATCATCGATCGATGTTCCATGAAAGGTACCATACATACATCCTGAAGAAAACCTTCGTATTCGCGCTTCAATACGCGCGCCGGGTGCGTGCGCACACGTCCCCGCGCGAATACCACATCCGTGAGAATTTTGCACGGAGTCGGACTGCACGAATCGACCGAAGTTTTAAACAATACCTATCAATTTTTCGTTTACCTAAGCCGATCGACGCCGTTTTTCGGATTGGCGCGAATCGTTCGATAGGCGTATATTTCGCTCCGCTGTCGGACAACTCGGCGCTTCGTATCCGAGTCCGCTTCCCTTCGAAGGACGCTTATTCCATCGATACACCTCCCTTTCGGAAGCCTTGCTCGGTACGCAGGGTAGCTCCGTCGAAAACGGTGTGTGTTCGCTTGACAAGCCGACTTTGAAGGTCGTATTCGGCTCATGCCCTAGGGATCTTTCAGGATCGTCGGAAGTCGTCGAAACGGCATCGATTACGCATTCTTTGCCGCGTCGCCTTCCGCGATTTCGAAGTCCTTTGTCCCCTGCGACGCATTGAGTCGGGATTCGATTCCGTCGATTCTCGGACGTCTTCGACACCCTTTGCGACATTGCATTGCGGTGCCGGAGAAGCGTTCCTCGGGATCCGCTCCGACGCACCTCATGTCGGGCTGAAAGAGCGACCGATCCCCCCGAGATTCCTCGTGAGAATGCCGCGTCGAACTCCTCAACCCTTTGTTAATCCTTTTTTTTTCACACTTCCCGAGATCATGTCGGAAGCACACAAAACCCATCTCGAACACGAGCAAACCCTCGAAACGACCGTATCGGCCCGTGACATCCCGACGACGCCCGCGTGCACGAAGCGCACCGTGCTCCCGAACCTTTCAACCGAACGCGTTCCCTCGATCGAAACGCTCCGCACGGCGACGCTCTCGCGTTTTGCGACCCTGACGCCCGAAGAGCGAGCGCGCGTTCCCGAACGGCTTGCTCCCGGGCACGAGCCCCGCGTAACCGAAGCGGGTACGCCCGTGAAGTACCTTCCGCGTTCGTTGCGTCGAGCGTATTTGGCCGCGCTCGGAGCGTATTTCTCGCAACTCGTTCGCCCCCGGACGCCCGTCGGGAGTACCGAGACGGATATGACGGCGTCAACCGGCTGTTGCGTCGAAGTCCTTGACGAAGTGGACGCCTACGTGTTTCACGCCGCCGTCGAAAACAACCTCGTCGCCGTGCACGAAATCCGTCGCGCGGCGATCCGCGTGAAACTCCTGAAGGCGTTCCTGCGCGACCAGCGGCCGATTTTCCGCCACCAGACGGCGCTTTTCGGTCGTACGCCCGAAAAGCGCAAGGCCCTGCTGGAAATTCTTGAGGCTCAAAAACTTCACGGCGACGAAACGGTGGAATTCTCCGTCAAGCTCGAGAAAAAGGTGCGCGCTCCGCGGACGACCTCGGAGCTGCGCGGCAATCTCCGCTACCACCGCTCGCTCCTTGCGACCTACGACCTGGAACTCGAACTCTGCCTCGGCCGCAAACCCCGCGGGAAGAGCGAGCGCGCGGCTTTCGAACTCATGGACGCCCTCACGACCGCGAAGCCGAAGTCGGAAAAGGACTATGTGGCCTCGGCCTCGAAGAAGGCCGCGCAAGCGAATACGGGCGAAAGCTCGGAAGTCCCGGCGAACGCCGCCCCTTCGTTCGAAGAGGATTCGGAAAAATGAACTTCGCCTTTCAACCCCAAGTACGTTCCCGAAGCACCTCCGGGGCTCCGATTCGGGCTCTTCGGACGCTTTCCCTCGCGCTCGGCTCCTCCCTCGTCCTCTCGGGCTGCGTCACCGACCTCACGGGGATCGGTGCGGAGTCGGACTTTGCCTGCCCGTCGGACGACGGGACGCTCTGCGCCTCCATGGCGGACATCTCGCGGATGAGTCGCCGCGGGGAACTGCCGTGGGAAAAGCGTCGGGCCGAAGCGCGCGCTCGGGCCGAAGCCGAGGAACCGGAAGCCGCGAACGCTCCGGGCGGCTCCGCCGCCGCAAACGATTCCGACGATTCGACCGACGCGTCCTCCGCGAACGCATCCTCCGACGTGCAACCGAAGCGCGTCGAAGGAATCGCCAACGTCGTGAGCTCGCCCGAAACGTCGGAGAGAACCGAGAAGACTTCCGCGGAAGGTCCCTCGAAAGGTTCCTCGAAGAGCGCCGCCGAAGCCCGAGAAGCGGACAAGGCGAACGAACTCCACCCCGAAAGCGAACCCCGATCGGGCTTTCGGGCGAACCGTCCGCTCGGGGCTCGTCTCACGGAATCCTGGGGTCGGTCTCCCTTGACCGCCTGGGCGACGCCCGAACGCACGCCCGAGCGACTCGTTCGGATTTTCGTTGCGCCTTGGACCGATCGGGACGGGGACCTCCACGACGCGCACTACGTGTACGCGGCCGTGACGCCTCCCGAATGGAACACCGCCCGCAGGCGGCGTCCGGACGGACGGGCGGTGGTGAAGCTCCCGTTCGAGCTCAACCGTCCGGCCCGATCCGACGGAACCCGCGAGGTCGGGAACCTCGACGCGGCCTACGGATCTTTCGGGACTCTCGGGAGTTTCGACACCGTCGGCGTCGACGATGTGAAAGACCCTTTCGGTCATCCGTCGGAATCGGACTCGGACCCCGGCACGAACGCCGATCGCTCGGGAGCCGAACGCCTTCGCGCCGATCGGGCCCGACGGCTCTCCGCCGCCCGACGGCTTGCCGAGCCCGCGGCGGCCTTCGGAGGAGTTGAGACGACGGAAACACCGGAAGCGACGGGAGAGACCGCAACGTCGGGAACGTCCGAAGCAGCCGAAACGCCGGAAAAGTCCGACGCCTCGTAAACCTCGGCCGAGCCCGAAGACGGCTCCTTCGTCTTCAACCGTTTTTCTTCCTCCGCCCGGGCGGGTGCGCTCCCCGCCGTACGCTCGCGCCCGGCTGCTCTCCCGCGGCGCCTCCCCGGGCGGCGGAAAGAAAGCGTTTTTTCGAGAACGTCGAAGCGTTCCCGCGAACGACGACACGATCCTTTTTGTTCGGACCATTCAACCTCTTCAACCCTCACGCCTTGCGCAACCCCCGGGGCGCTCTCGCCCTCGGGGTCGGATCCGCCATGAGTCACACAACCGACACCCTCCCCCGCGCGGTCGATGCCGCCGCGCCTCCTGCCGATTCGGCGGCGCCTTCGAACGCCGTACCCTCCGCGGTCTCCTCCGACCGAGGCGTCCTCGGCGGTTTGAGCCGACGCCTGAAGGAAAAGTTCCGCGCCCTCTTCCCCGAATCGAACCTCCGGATCGCACCCGAGCAGTCCCCCTACGGGGCGGGGCTCGGTCCCTCGGATCCCCCGCGCGCCGACCGATTCGGGGACCTCCTTCCGCACATGGGGACGGTGACGCAATTCCGTGCCGTCGCGCGCGAGCGCGAGCGGGATGCGGCAAGCGTCTTTCTCCTCGAAGGGGCCGCGTCCGGCAAGCCCGAGGCATTGGGCTTTGCGTTGGCGGTTCTGCCGCAGACGGGCGTTTCCGACGAAATGCAGGAGAGCCTCAAAACGCTCGGGCTCAATCTGCCGCTCCACTCCACCGTCACCGTCATGACCCACACGATCGCAAGCGTCAAGCCGCGGCTCGATCGTCTGCGCGACGTTTACACGCATGGAATCCGCGCGTTCGAGACGGGGAACAAAGAGGTTCTGACGCGGATGGTCGAAGGGCGCGCGGACTTTTTGGAGCGCGTCTCCCGCGGGGAGCCCGTCGAGAGTACCGCCCCCTTGCTCGCGCGCGAATTCCGCACGGTGGTCTCGGTCGTGATCCCGTGCTCCGAGCCGTTTTCGGACGCGGCGCTCGTCGAAATCCTCGACGCCCGCAGCTCCGTCGAAGCGACGCTCCTTCAGGCGGGGTTGCCGTCCGCGCGCATGGGGGCGCAGGAGCTCCTCGATTTGCTTCGCGCGACGGCCAATCCCGAAAAGCATCTCCGGGACGAACTCGGGCCCCGTACCTTCAACCCCTTGGAAGAACTCCGTCACCAGGTGATGGACGCCGACACGGAGGTGACGATAGGGAAGCACGGGATCGAATTCCGCGGGGGCGTGTCGGAATGGAAATCGGACCGAAAGCCGTCGGATCCGCCCTCCGAACCTCCGTCCGACGCTTCGGACCCGGTAACGGCGCTCGCCTTCACCGTTCAGGGCTACCCGGCCGAGATTTCGGTCGCGCACGTCTCCGCTTTGCTCGGCGACATCGGCCGCGCGGGAGCTCAGCTTCCCGGGCGCTTTGCGTTGGCCGTTTCCTGGCAGGTTTTGGACCGACGTCGGGAAAAGGACCGCATGGGGACGCTTCTCGTGCGCTCCATTCAGATGTCGCACTCCCAAATGGCGGTCTTCTCCGCGCAGTACGGCGAAAACATGCGCCACTTCCGCACGGCCTTGAAAAGTTTCGAGTCCGACGGTGGCATCGCCTACGTGCGTCACGCCCTGCTCCTTTTCACGAAGAAGAGCCGCATGAAGGCGGACGCGCAGACGGCGGTGGCGTTGGGAAAACGCCTGTCCTTCGACCTCGTTGCCGACACGGCCGTCATGGGACAGTCCTTTTTGATGATGCTTCCCCTGGGGTTGACGCCCGCCCTTGCGGCGGACGCGCGCCGCATGGAGCGGTTCGAGCGCCGCACCGTCTCCACCGCCACGAACGGCGCGCCCTGGATTGCTGGGTGGTCGGGAAACGGCTGCCGCGCGGGATCGACGCGGGAGACGCCCTTGGTGACGTTGCTCTCGCGCCGCGGACAGATCTTTCACGTGGATCCTTTCGCGAACGTCTCCGGGAATTATTCGATGACGATCGTCGGCAAATCGGGATCCGGCAAGTCCGTCCTCATGAACGAACTCTGCGCTTCGGCCCTCTACGGGAACGGCGTCGTGTGGGTGATCGACGTGGGTCGCTCCTACGAAAAGCTCGCACACCTCGTGGGCGGGACGTACCTCGACTTTACGAGCGACCGCGTCCGAGACCTCAATCCCTTCCGATTCGCGTTGGTCGCTGCCGGTGCCGCGGTCGGCGTCGAAGGGCCGGGATCCCCCGCTTGCGCTTCTTCGGCTTCGTCCGATTCGTCCGGCTTTTCCGCGGCCGCCGACCTCGTGCGCGAAACCCAGGAGATGGTCGTGCGGATCATCGAGGCGCTTTTGACCCTGAAGGAACTCCCCGACCGGGAGCTTTCGATCCTGCGTGCGGCGGTCGACCGCGTGGTGACGCGAGCCGCGCGGGAAGGGAGGGTCGCGACGCTCGACGACCTCTTCAACGAGCTCGTCCTTTACCGCCTCCCGAACGACCCCGACCGTACGGTGGACGAAGCCGTGCATCTTGCCGCCATGCTCTCCCCCTACACGAAGAGCGGTCCCTTCGGGCGGTGGTTCGACGGCTCGGGCGAACCCGTGGATCTCACGAACCGCTTCACGGTGCTGGAATTGGAAGGCTTGGGAACCCACAAGCCCCTGAGGAACGCCGTGCTTCTGAGCCTCATGCTCGCGATCGAAGGCCAGATGACGAAGCTTCCGAAAGAACGCGCAAAGCTCGTCGTGATCGACGAAGCCTGGGACTTGATGGGCGAAGGCTCTGCGGGGCACTTCATCGAGTCGGGCTACCGCCGCGCGAGAAAGTTGAACGGCGGCTACGTCACCGCCACCCAGTCGATCGCCGACTACTGGAAGTCCCCGACGGCGCGAGCGGCCTGGGATTGCGCCGATACGCGCATGTATCTGCGCCAGGACCCCGACGCGATCGAATCGCTGCGCCACGACGGGAAGCTCGCTTCCGACGAGGGGCTTCGGTGGGCGATCGGAAGCCTCACCACCATCCGCGGCGCCTATTCCGAAATGGTGGTGAAAGTCGGCGACGGCCCCTTCGAGATCGGGCGCCTGGCGCTCGACCCCTATTCGCGGGTGGCCTATTCGACCCTTCCCGCCGAACGCGCGGCCTTGGAAGCCCGCCTCCGGGCGGGGATGACGTTGTCGGATGCCATTGCCGACGTCGCCCGCGGGGAGGTTGCGCCGTGAGCCGAAAGAAAGCCGCCGTGGAGGCGATCAAGGCAAGGAAAGCCGCGGAGCGCACGGCCCGTACGACTCGCACGACCGAAGGAACGGAAAAGAAGGGGACTTCCGCCCGTAAGGCATCGAGCGGGTTGAAGGGCTCGACCGCTTCGAAAACGTCGAAGCCTTCGAAACTTCCTCCCCCTCCGAATGCGCCGACGAGCACGGGCTTCGTGGCCGCGAAGCGCCTCGAAGACGCGACGCCCGAAGAGTTGGCGCGCCTGCGTCTCACACCCGACGGACGGATGTTTCGCCCGGAGGCCGAGCTCGCGAAGCCCGAAGGATCGGGAAATGAGGAAAGAGCGGAGAGCTCGGAAAGTCCGGCAACGGCAGGAACGGCCGCCGCCCTCGCACCGCTCGATCCGGCGGACTGGTCCGCCCGTCCCCATACGCCCTTTCGTACGCGCCTGCTCGATCAGTACGCCCGCAATTCCGCCGCCCGCGCAACGCTTCTCGACCGTTTCGCAGAGGCGGAGCGGGAAGAACGCGAGGGTGCCCGAAAGACCGAACGCGATCCCGCACCTGAAAACGACGAGCCCCGACAAGAAACCCCGGAACCCCCACAACAATCCGACACCGAAATGAGCGTACACGCCATGACCCGAAACGACCGCACCGCTCGCGAAACGATCGAAACGATCGAAACGAATGAAAACCACGAAAGCCCCGATGCCCGCATTGAAGCTCGCGACAAGGCTTACGACGAGAGTGCCGTCGACCTCGACGACTTCGATTACTACCCCGAGGACCTCGCACGCTTGATCTCGGACGGGATTTCTGACGAAGAGAACGAGGAGGACGATGACACGCAGGAAAAAGAGGACGACGCGCCCGTCGTGCCCGTCCCGACCGAAGCGAAAGCCGAACCGAAAGCGGAACGGAAAGCCGCCGCGCAGACCGAATCGAAAAGTCCTGCGAAGGCCTCCCAACCGAAGAACACCCCGAAAAACGGGATCCGAACGCCCGCAAAGCCCCGGGCGAAGAAAGCCGTTGCGTCCGCCTCGAAAACGAGCGAAACGCCGAAAGCGCCGGCGGACGTCGTCGAATCCGTGAAAGAGCGGGAAGCGCCGGAGTCCGTCGAACTTCCGGAAGCCGCTCCGGCGTCTGCGGCCGAAGAAGCCGAACAGGTCGACCGACTCCACACCCCCGCCAAACCCGCGAAGAAAGTCCGCGACAAGTCGGGCCGACGCGCACACGGGTACGCGGATGCCCTGCGTCATGCGGCGGACGTGAAGGCCGCCGCCCGAGAGCGCATCGAAGTCTCGCTCGGAAAGACGATCGACGAGATCACGGACGAGGACGACGAGAACGACGGGGACGCAGCCGAAATCGAAACCGTGACGCCCGCGCCGCACTTCTCGAGCGCGAACGCCGCGCTCGATGCGTACGAGGCGAAAGAGGCGAACGAAGCGATCCCGGTGCGCGTGCGGGAGACTTCCGTCCGTCTCTCCCGCGACGGGAACCTGCCCGAAGTCGAGCGCATCGACGGGCGTCGCGCCGTGCTCCCGAGAAACCGTACGGGAAAAGCCCTTCCGCGCATAACGCCGCTTTATGCGGACGATCCAGCTCCGGTGGATGTCGGTCGTGCGTACCTCTACGCCGTCGACGAACGGGCCCGGACCCTCATGGACGAGGATGCCGACCGTCTGATGGAAGAAGGCTTCCGAGACCGCTATGCGGTCCGCACCGATCGGGACGGCCCGTCCCCCGTCGAAAACTGCCGGCGCCTTGAAGCGGAAACCCCCGCGATTCTCGATGCGGAGGCCGCCGAGCGGCGTGCCCGTCGCGAGGTCGAAGCCGCACGTGCCGGTAACGAGCCCCTTGACGATACGCCCGAAGGCACGCTCAAGGGTACGCGCGAGGTCGAAGCGCGAGCGGGTCGGAAGACGGAGCCCGTAGGGCGCTTTCCCTTTGCGCTTCTTCCGGGGAAGCGTCGCGTACGAGTCGAGAAGACGAGCGGGACGGCCTTTGCGGATGCGTCGCGCGCTTCCTCCTCCGGAGCGTCCGCCGAGTCCTCCGCCTCTCACGCTTCGAAAACGCCGAACGTCCTTTTCCTCACGACCCTCGTCGCCTCAATGCTTGCGATCGGGCTCGCCTTCACGCACCCCGCGACGCAGGCGGCCGTTCGAAAGACCGCGGACATCCTGAAGTCGCGGGTGACGGCGGCTCTTGCGAGCGAATCCGCAACCGATCGCCCGCACCCCGCGATTCTCGTCGTCGACCGCGGGGCGGTCGAAGAACGGGCCGCGCTCGCGCGGCTGGCCGCCTCACGCCCCGGACCTCGGGAATCGCAAGAAACGAGCGCCTTCGCATCCGTCGACCGTGCGGCCGTCGACCGTGCCCTCGAAGCAACCGCCGCCGAACACCGAGCGATCGTTCTGGACCGTCGTCTCGTATTGGCCGCCGCCCCCGAGTTCGCGCTCGGAAAGGCGTTCCGCCCCGAAACCGAAGACGCCCCCGCTACGGGTCTCGACGCCACGTACGAGGTGTTGCGTCGTCTCGGGCTCGAGAAGACGGACCCCGAGGCTCTGAAGCGTGCCGTGGCGGAGCACTGGTTCCCTCAAACGACGAAAGGCGGAAAAGCCGGAGCGATCGGGCACGCGTCCGAACCCGTTCCGGCAACGGCCGATTCCGCAAAGACGCTGCGCGAGCTCGCGGCTTTGCTCCTTACCGAAAGGTCGGAGTCCGAAGCTTCCGGGGCTTGCGGCGACGCGCGCCTCACCCCTTCGTCCGACGCCTTCGAGGGCTCCGAAGCCTTCCCGGGATTTCTCTCCGTGAAGTAAGTCCGAACCCGCATTTTTCTCTTTGAAAACCCGAAAAACCAACCCGAGAACATCCGTCATGACCCGCCTTCGACAAACCCGTCAAGCGAATGAAGTGCATCAGACCCGCCAAACGCCTCAAGCCGTTGAATTCCCTTCCGGTGCGCCTTCCGAAACCGAAGCGGCCGAAATTCCCGAAGCGGCCGAAACGTTCGGTGCGATCGAGTCGCTCGATTCCGAAATCTCGGCCGAGGCCTCGACCGAGGCCACTTGGAACGCTTCTTTGAATTCCTCCGGCCGCACGTCGGGCACCGCGATCCCCGCGAAGCGCACCGCCCCGCGGCTCGACATCCGCGACGCGCGGCTTCCGGCGGAGCCCGCCCGGCAACGCTTCGAATACGCGATCGCGGCCTTTGCGGCGGGCGTTCCCTTCGAGCGGCGCCCCGCTTTCCTTCAGGACGCCTTCACGGCGGAAGCCCGAACCCGTTCGGCGGGGGCCGCGGACGTCGCGCAAGCGCTCCTCGGCTACGCGACCGTAGGGCGGGCGTTGCTCGCGACCCTCGATCTTTCCCGAACCGAAGCGCGCGAGCTCGTGACGCGCGAAATCAAAGTCGAAAAGATTCGGGCGACGCTCGATGCGGCGGAGCGCCTCGTACTCTGGTGGCGACGCCGCTTGCAAGAGGTCTATTCGGACCTCTCGAAAAACAACCGCCCGGCGACGCCCGCCGCCGTTGCGGCCCTCTACCGAAGCCGCTTCGGGGACGCCGTTCCGCCCGCGTTGCGTCCCCGCCTTCACGCGGATGCGGGAAAAGGCTTCCACCGAAAAGAGGGCTACACGCCCTACGACGCGCACTTCGACGGGTCGTTGGTACCCGCTCGCGCGCTCTGGCAAGTCGGGATCGTCCGCTTGGCGCGTGCCGTCACACCCGAAACGAGCGCCCGCATCACGACGATCGTCGCGGACGCGGCGGCCCGATCGGGAGCGACGGGGCGGGACCTCAAAGACGCCTCGGCGTTTTGGAATCGGCGGGCGACGACGCTCCTCGTCGACCGCTTCACCCCGGAAGTCCTGAAGCTCATCGACGACCTGCGCCTTACCGACCCCCGCACGGCCGTGGTGCTTACGGCCTCCGACGAACGCATTGCCGCCGCGCACGCGGGCGTGTCGCCCCGGGCCGCGGAGTTGGCCGACGAAGCGCGTACGGATGCGCCGCTTACGGTGCGCTCCGCCGCCTCCCGGATCGAAGCCTACCGCCGGAGTTTTGCGGACCGCCGCATTCCCATGATCGTCGACACCCACGGAGCGTTGCGCTCGATGCTGCGCGTCGACCGCCTTCCCGCCGTTCTCGAACACCGCCACGGAGGCTACGCGCTTTACATCCCGACGGGGGCGTTGCGCGATTTGGGTCGCCGCAAAACCCGAAGCGCCCCGGTACTGCCCGCTTGGATTCGAACGCTTGCGGAAACCCGCCTCATGACGCTTCTTCGCGACGTGATGCACGAGTGGACGCAGGTGGATGCGGCCCGGAAAGTTGCGGACGAAACGCGCGGGATCCTCAAACGAACGATCGATGCCGTGAATGCCGCGGAAAGCACCGATCCTTCGGACACCGTCCGGGGTCGGGAACGGATTTCGGTTTCCGTCCCGCTCCTTCCCCGCACGGTCGACCCCGCGCCGACCCCGGCCGAGATCGAGCTCCTCGACAAACTCGAACGCCTCGAAGCACTCCTCGAATGTCCGCTTCTCTGCGAGTCGGACCTCACCGCGCACGTTCCCGCCGAGGAATTGGAAGGGATCAAAGCCCGTCGCGCGGCCTACGTGGCGGCCCGCAACACGCTTTTTGAAACCGTACGGGCCGCGACCGCCGAACTCGCGGCCGATCTCGCCGCCGAAAAGCGCTCGGTCCGCGTGCTCCGAAAGCGCCTTCGCGACGCCCGCGTCGAGGCCGCCCGACTGACGGAAAGAATGAAAGAGGACGAAACGCCGGGAGACCGCCCGACCGACCGCTCGAACCGCCGCACGGCCGGGCTCGCGGGGTTGCGCACCGTACGCTTCAAACGACGTACGGAGGCGGACACACGGAACGCCGCCCCCCAAACGAAGAGCACGGGGAAGATTCCGGTCCCGAGGACGGGCACCGAGCGAACTTCGGGAAGCGCTTCGGGCCGAGCTCCCGGCCGGGCCCTCCTGCGGCTCGGCGCCTGCGTGCACGCGTTGACGGTTGCAAGAAAAGAGCGAAAGCGCATCGAAGCCGCTCGGGAAAAGCGCACGGAAGGACGAAACGTCGGCCGAAACGACGGTCGAATCGAAGGCCGCAAAACGCCCGGGACGAACGCAACAACCGCCGCGCAGCCGAATCGACCGAATCGAGCAACTTCTCGAGCCCCGTCGACTCGGGGCGAAGCGAGCCGTTCGTATCGGGAAATTTCCCGTAAATCGGGAGGCGCGTCGTGAACCCCGAGAAAATCGTTGCGAACCGCGAAGCGAGCGGCGAAAAATCCGCCGGCGCTTTCGACGCGCTCCGCGTGCTTCCGCGCCCCGTCCTCTTCACCTTCCTCCTTGGGTCGGCGGTCGCAGCCGGGCTCGGTCCGACGAGGGCTTCTGCGCAAGCGCCGGCAACCGAGGGAGCCTATTCGGAAGCGTCGGACGGGTCTCTTGCGACGCCCGATCGCGTGCGCGACCTCGAAGCGAAGGCCCGGGCACTGGCGGACGAAGCGAAACGGCACCGCGAAACGCTCCTGAAGCGCCCGCGCACCTCCCGTGAACCCCCCGGGGCCTGCTCGGGACGGGTGCCGAACCCCGTCACGGACCTCTGTTGGTCGTGCATGTTCCCGATGATCTTGGGAAAGACCGTTCCCGTGACCGTCTCGGGGGACCTTCCCGACGTCGAAACGGATGCGACGGCCTTTTGCCTCTGCGGCTCCGACATCAACATCGAAGGCGGCCTCAACTTCTCCTTTTGGGAGCCCCTGCGCACGGCGGAAGTCGTGCGTCACCCGTGGTGTTTCCCCTCATTGGGCGGGATTTCCATGGAGGGTCCCGGATCGAGCGACCACGCGCGCACGAGCCGCACGGAAGAAACCCGTCGACGCACGGCCTTCTGGAACGTGCACTGGTACGTGTCGCCGTGGCTCTTCATTACGGAAGCCGTGGCCGACACGGGGTGCCTTGAAACCGCCCCCTGGGACCTCGCGTACTTGTCGGAGCTCGATCCCCTGTGGGACGACACGGTAACGTCGTTTCTTCTCTCCCCCGACGCGGCGCTCTTTACGTCCGCCGCTTCGGGCGGGGCGTGTGCGGTCGACTGTGCGGCGGCGTTGCTCGGCACCTCCGACAATGCGCTCTATTGGTGTTCGGGCTGTCAGGGGCGCGTTTTTCCCCTTTCCGGCTGGATGGCCGCGATGACGGGATCGCTTCAGGCCTGGCACCTGATGGCGCATCGTTTCGCACAAAAACTCACGCGCGAAGGGGTGCTCTTTTCGGGCCACGGCGCCAAGGGCCAGTGCGGTCCCTACCCGCAGCCCCTCTTTCAGAAGGACGTCTGGCGCACGCAACTCATGTACCCGGGCCGCACCGCGTCGGGCACGTCCTGCTGTCAGCCGCTCGGACGCTCCGCGGCTCTTCTCGGCCCCTACAAGACGAGCCCCGTGACGGGCGAAGACGGAGCGATTCTCCTCTGGCGCAAGCGCGACTGCTGCATGACGAAGAAAATCGACGCCGCGTCCGCGACCCCCGGTACCGAGGGCCTCGGACTCGGTCGGGTACCCGAGGCCGTCTACCCGAAGCCCGCAAGCCGCGACGCTTTTTCGGCCCTTTCCGCGATTTCCGGTCCGAAACCCCGCCCCGTCCCGCGCCCGGCCGAAAGCCGTGCGCACAACGACAACAAAGACGGCACGCCCTCGACGAAGCCGAACGATCGGAACGACCCCGCATCGCTTCTCCCCGAAATCCCCGAACTCGAAAGCCGCGACGGGTCGAACGGGTTCCTCGGGGAAATCCGCCCGACGACGGATGCGAATGAAGCGACCGGCACCTCCGACGCGACCGACGGTACCGAACTTCTCACGGACCTTCGTCGCATGCGGTCGGCCAAAGCTCTCTCGGTCCTCGCAACGACGGTCGTACGGGTGACGTCCGCGGTCGCAGAGGCGGCGTCCGCCGAAAACCTTGCGGTCGGTACGGTCGGTACGGGCACTGAGGACGGGAACCCGCGCCGTCCGCAAGTCCGGGGAACGGTTGCGTACGACGCGTACGGCCGTCAACCCCGGTGCGACGCCGGGGTGTCGGTGACGGTACACCCGGCCGAGGGGCCGCTTTACCCGCACACGGATCCCGACTTCCTGGAGCTCCTTCACGCCACGGCGCGACGGTGGGAGAAGTCGGGGCTCTGGCAGCAGGCGATCGACAAGGAAATCGCCGCCGTGCGCCGTGCGGCCGAAACACCGACGGGCGCTCGCATGTTGCCTCGCGAAACCCGCTCGCGCCTTCACGTGCGGCACGTCGCCTGGGAAGAACAAGACCGTCGGCGCTTGCAAACCCTTCTCGGTCCCTTCGAACGACGGTTCCTCTTCGTCGATGCGTCGGACCCCGCGCAACTTGCGTTTGCGGCACGACTTCTGAAGCTCGATGCGAAGACCTCGAATGAAGCCCCGAACGCAACGAACGTAACGAACGCATCGAACGACGACTCCGTTGAGGACCTCGCGAAGCTCGCGCGCCTTACGGGCGCCGCGGGTACGTCGATCGATTCGACGCCCGAGAAGGACGCCCGAGGGCTTCTCCCGCTGCGCGTCGTCCTGACGGCGGGTTCCCGCCGCGCGGCCGAGCGCGCTTTGCCCGGCACCCGAATCTGGTTCGACCAAGGGGGAGCTTTGACGCGCCGCCTGGGGCTCAACGCTCTGCCCGCGTTCGTGCGACTCACGCCCGAAGCCCGCATCCTCTTTCAGGGGGCCCTGACCGACGAGGGCTTTCTCACCTTTTCCGATCCGACGGACGCGGAGGGCGTCGCGAGAACCGAGTCGACGAGCGTCATGCCCGCACTCGGGGCCCGATGACCCGACTTCGTTCTCGTTTCAACCGTTCCGTTTTGAGTTTCAGAGATGTCGATTTCTTTTTCCTTCTTTGCCGAACGCTTCGCCGCGTACCGCGCCCCGGCAAGCCTCCTCGTAAAGTGCGTGCTCCCGTGCGCGGTCGGTCCCGCTTCCGAAAGCAAACAAACACCCGCTTTCGGTTTTTCCCGCGCAAGTCGCGGCATCGCGTCGACGCGCGGTGTTCGCACGGTTCTTCTCGGTCTCGTCGGTTTTGCGGGACTCACGGGCTTTGCCGCTTCCCCGTCGAGCCCGGCCCTCGCAGCCAATCTCTCAACGCTCCCGAGCTACCAAGCCGACATGACCGACCGCATCGGACCCCAAGCCTTGCCGAGCCTTCGGGAGGTCGCGTCCGACGGTTCCTCCCCCGAATCGCTCACGCCGCTTCGCACGAAACGCTCGGGAGAAATCGTCCTCTACGTCGACAGCCGGATGCCCGAAGCCGTGCTCCTCACGCTCGCGCGCTCGGCCGAGCGGCTCGGTGCGACAGTGGCGGTGACGGGTTTGCCCGTGAAGCCCCGGGAGACGAATCCCGCGTTTCGCAAGGAAGCGCTCGAAACGAGCGACGTCCTCAACGCCGAAGGGGTGCTCCCGCGCGACCGGTTCGAGCTCGGGAACCTTGCCGCGCTTGTCAGGGCGGGCCTCAACGTCTCCGTCAATCCCCTTCCCTGGGAAGCCGTCGAACGAAGCCTCAACGCAAACCGCGCCCCCGAAGACCGCGTTTCTCTTCCGATGCCCGCGCTCGTGGCGATTCTCGGCAACGCCCTCGAAGTCCTGCCGGGGGCGGTCGATCCCGTCTACGGGGCCGCACGCCTCGCGCAACGCGCGCGCGACCGCGGGGTGAGGGCTTACTTGCACGAACACCTGCGAGAACGCGGTCTGAGCGTGCATGAGGCGGAGCCTTAAAAGCCCTGCCGATTCTTTTTCAACCCGACTTTCCGCCTGCAAATCTCCGGCAACTTTTTCCCCCGTTTCCCCCATGACCCGTCGATACACCACAACTCAAGCCGACGTCAGCGCCGGCACCGACACCGCTTCTCGTCCCGCTCGCCCGACGCGGGACGCCGAATTCGAAGCCGACCTCGCGGCCTTTCGCCGCGCGTCGCTCCGTCGACGGCGCATCTCCCGCGTGCTCGAGATCCTCGTCGGAGCGTCCCTTCTCGCGCTCTTCGGGATGCTCGTGGCCGGCATGATTCGGCCGAGTCTCATTCTCAACGACCCCGAGGAGGTGACCCGAGCGGCGGCGCAAGCCAAGGCCGAAGCCCTGCGGAAAGCTCAAGAAGCCGAGGAAACCGATGAGACCGACGCAGCCGGCACGAAGGCCCCCGCGGAATCCCGCACGTCGAAATCCCCCGAAGGCCGACTCGTCCTCTCGAAAGCCTTTTCCTCAGTCTTTTTCGCCCGGGTCCCCGAAGTCCGCGCGGCGATGAGTGCGTCGGACGCCGTCACGGCCGCAAACGGCACGCAAGCGCCCGATGCGAACGACGTGATCGGGTCGACGTCGACCGCCGAAATACTCGGAGGCTTCGGTTCCGGAGACCTCGGTCTCGTCGAAGACCAAACGAAGCTCTACCAAGGCGGCTACGGATCGCTTTTCAACCCCGCCGCCGACCGCGTCGTCGTCTGCCGCAACGAAAACGATCCCGAGTGCCTCGCGGTTCAGGAGCTCGACCACGGGTTTCCGGAGCGGCCCGAGATCGACGATTCGGTCCTTGAAGACAAAAACGACGTCATTCACGATCAGGTCGCAGAGGTGCCGGGCGTCGGGCACACCGAAGACTGCTCGCAGTTCGTGGTGACGACGGACCCCGTCGAAACCACCGAAACCTGCCGCCCGGGCGGTTGGTACGTGACGAACGACTGCACCTCGGGGTGGCGCGTCACCGCGGGCGAAATCCTGACCCGATGGACCTGTACGAATTCGCTCGCCTTTGCGACGACCCCGGTCTGCCGCATCCCCGCGTCTTTGGAAACCACGCCCGAAACCACCGAGCGCTGCTACTTCGACGCGGACGCCTTGGCGCCCGTCTCGACCGTGAAGGAAACGACGACTGCAACCGCAACGGGCGTCTGGCCCGCAACGTGCCGCGCAACGCAAATCGTGGAAGAAACGCTCACGTGCGAGAACGTTCTGACGGTGACGGTCACGCCCGAGTCCTGTTCGCTCGGGGAAACGACGATGTCGACCACGACCGGAGACTCGTCGCTCTTTGACGACGGCTGCCCCGGGGCGGACACCGCCACGGTCACGACGACCTGCGCGAAGCCCTCCCTCTTCGGGAAAAGCTTCGCGTTGAAAGTGAACGGCGGTTACCCCGAAACCAAAATCACGGGGACGACGACCCGCGAGATTGCGGATACGGCCTCGCCCTGCCGCCTCAAGGTGACGGTGGCGGAACACGCCTGCAACGGGACCGACTGCCTCGTGCGCGCGACGGTCGACGTCTACTACCGCTCGGGATCCGTGAACGACTGGAAGGGATCGATCGACTTGCGCCACCCCTACCGCGGTTACGACGCCGATGCGGGTTCGTCGACCTCCGACGCGTGGGAAAACGGTTGCGCCGCGCTCGAAGGACGGATGTCGGCAAAAACGTCCGAAGGAGAAACTCGATGAGCCGCTCCGCCCTCTCGTACGAGAACCCCGTCGAAGTGAACGCCCGCTTTTCGGAAAATTCCGAAGGCTTCGAAAAGTCGGCCTCGTCCGCCGAATCGGTTCCGGCCCCGGTTCTCTCCCAACCCTTCGAACGCTCCCGGCTCTCCGGCTTCGCGGGATGGGCGTGCTCGGCTCTCTTGGCCCTCGGGCTTCCCGCCGGCCTCGCCCACGCACGCGACTGCACGGAGGTCTCGCGTACCTGTGTCGACACCAAAGACCGCGTGATCGACGGCGTCACCGTACACCGCGACTGCTGGCGGTGGGAAAAGAAGTTCCGCTGCACGCAAGCGTCGCCCGAAGCGAACCGGTGCGATGCCGCGCACGTCCCTGCTTCCTGCACGATCACGAAGACGACCTGTACGAAACGGAGCTCGACGGGCGAGTGCCCGGCGGTGGAAGCGCAGCTCCTGTGCACGACGAAACCCTCGGGCCCCGGGATCACGGCGGGGAAAATCGAAGTCTCGATCGCGTACGAGACGAAGACGGGTGCGCCCGTGCCGATCGAAAAGATTGAAAAAACGGAAAACGTCGGGGCGAACGGGTTCGAGCGCCTCCTTCGCAACGAGCGAAGCGAAAGCGGACTCGGTCTCCCGTCGTCGTCGCCTTCGACGAGTTCGAAAGCCTCGTCCTCCGACGACGGCTGCCGCGTCACGTCCGAGCGCTGCATCGACTCCGTCCCCCGCGAGATCCCCGTCGCAAACGCCCCGGGCGAATACGTGACGGCAGCCCCCGCCTGTTGGGTGAAGGAGAAAACGATTTCCTGCCCCTCGATCGACGAAGCCGCTTCGTGCTCGAAACTTGAGAGCGCCGGCTGCCGCCGAACGGGCGAAAAGACCTGCGCGCAGAAGGTCGGAGGCACCTGCGTGCGGTGGTCCGCGACGTACGTCTGCCCCGGCGTCCCCGTAACGGGGCCCGACATCGATGCGGACGACACCGTGGACGTCCCGACGGGAGGCGTGGTCGAAGACGGCTCGCAGTGCGAAGCCGCGGTCGATGAGGCACAAAAGGAGGGCCTCTCCTGCACGACGGTCTCGAAAACCTGCGTCAAAAAGGGCGGCAGCGTGACGGTCGGGGGCGTGACGGCGACGCTTCCCTGCGCCGAGTACGAAGTCAAAATGAACTGCACGGCACAAGGCAAAAACGGCTGTGCGGCGCTCGAAGCCCTGGAGCGCGACAAGACCTGCCGGCGCGAAGGGGACGCGGTGTGCGTCAAGAAAAACCCCGACGGCACGTGCCGCGAACGGAAAGCCACCTACGTCTGCGGCGAAGGGGTTTCCGAAGACCGTCCCCCTGCGGGCGGCGACTTCGTCGATTCGGAAGACACCTCGACCGCGGAGCCCGTCGACACGTGCGGGGACTACAAGAAGGACCCGAGCTGTTCGCTCTCGAACTCCGTCTGTACCGACGGTCCCGGGATCAAGTACGTGAACGGAAAGCCCGTCTACAAGGACTGCTGGCAGTCGACCGACACCTACGTCTGCCAAGCCTCGGGGGAAAACGAGTGCGCCGAATTCGAAAAGGACCCCGCGTGCGAATTGCAATCTTCGGGCTGCCCCGACGGAGAGCCGAAGTGCGAGCGCCCCGTGAACGTCTACGTCTGCGAGCGGGAAGGATCGGAAACGGCGGTAGGCGAAACCTGTCAGGGCGAAGCCTGCATCGCAGGGATCTGCACGCCCGTCGATTCGGACCCGAACGAGGATTTCGCGGACGCGGTCGCAGGATTTGAGATCGGTCGTCAGGGGTCGATCTACGGGGACGTAACGGGAAATCGCTTCTTTCAGGGGCACCTCTCGACCTGCAAAGACCGCGTGGGGGCGACCTCCTGCTGCCGTACGGAAGAGGTGTCGGGCACCTCGAACGCCGGGGGTTTTTCGATTTGGCTGAGTTTCGGGCTGCGAGCCGGCTGGGAAGCCGTCAAGTACGCGGGCTCGCCCTACGTCTACGACATTCTCTCCAACTCGGATTCGACGAAACAGCTCTTGAATTCGCTTTACGGGTCGGCCGCTTCGGGGGTCTACAACCCGAGCTTCAGCTGGTGGGGCGTGTCGGTCACCTACTCCGCCGCGGAAGGCTTTGCCTTCGACTTTTCGCCCGCGGGCTTTTTGGCGACCGCCTTGGCGCACTTCTACGCGGGCTACCGCTCGTGCGACGCCGAAGACCAACGGACGGCCTTGGAGCGCGGGCAGCGGCTCTGCCACTACGCGGGAACCGTGTGCGAGAAGAAAGCGGCCGGCAAGTGCATCACGACGCGTCAGAAATACGTGTGCTTCAACTCGCGGCTCGCCCGCATTTTGAACGAACAAGGTCGCCCGCAGCTCGGTCGCGGCTGGGGCACGCCCGTCAATCCCGACGTGCGGGGTTTCACGCAGGAGGAGCTCGAACTGCTCGACTTCACCGCCATGGACTTGCAGGAATTCGTCCGCGACGTCATTCACGAGGCGATCGAAGGAACGGACGCGGGGCGAATCGATCTTGAAGCCGCCTCCCGACGCGCGCAGGAACGTGTGGACGCAATGCTCGAAGGCGTGATCGGAACAACCGAAGCCATGCCGGGGCCGACGGGCAAAACGCGGGATCCGTCGACGCCGCCCGCCGATGCGCAAGGCCTCATGCATACCGGGGGAGAGTCCGGATCGGGCGAGACGGCTTGGTCGCACCGGACGCGACGTTCTCCGCTCTCGGCCGAGGCGCTACTCCCCGGCACGCAAGCCTTCCGCAGCCCCGCTTGGGAGCACCCCCTCTGGGGCCCCTACTCGCTCGAAGGGGAAATCGCGCGGGGAGCGCGGGCCATGGACACGGAACGCCGACGGATCGACGGCCTCAACGCGAATCCGGGGTTTCGACGGCCCGCCGACTTTTGAGGACCCTCCTCCGCGAACGGCTTCAAGCAACTTCGGAGGGCCTTGAACGGACGCCTTCGACTTCTTTGATTTCCTTTGATTTTTTGAGACTTCTTCCGATGATTTCGACTCTTTGCGGGGCCCGACGGTTCCGACACCAACGAACGTTCCTTGCGGGCATTGCGGGGCTCCTCGCGTGCTCGTGTGCGGCGATGCCCGCCGGGGCCGCGGCGCTTTCGGGGCCGTCTTCGGGCGCTTCTTCCGACACCTCGGCGGGCGTGACCGCCTTTCCGGCCGTGACCGAGGGTTCTTCGGATTTTGCCGCATCGTCCGTTTCCCGGGCCGGTACGGATGCTCGGAACCGATCCGCATCCGACTGGTGGACCGAGGACGTCTGGCAGGACCCCGACCGACCCTTCCTCTATTACGGAAACCCCGAGGAGGAGGAAAAAGCCGCCCGACGCCGCTTGGGCGTTGCGGACGGGAAACACGAAGAAGAAGGTCGGCACGTGCGTCGGGAAGACGACGAGCACATTGAACGTAAGGGGGCGACCGTCGAGCGGCTCGATCGCGTCGAGGAAAACGCTCCGCGGAAAGAGGACGGGCGAAAGGCGGCTTCGCCGACGCCCTCGAACGCTTCTCCCCTCAACGACCCCGAGCTCACGTCCTTTACCACCGTAAAGGGCCTGCGCGCCGAAGTCGAACGTCGTCTGGAGCGCGCGCTCATGGACCCGACCCCCGAGCACGTCTCCGCCTATTTGGAGGCCAACGCCTTCATCCTCGGGAAAGCACACCGCTTCCAGGTTGCCTGGGAGCGCACGCGCTTCGCGCAACCTCAATACGACTGGACCGCTTCGCACCCCGTCGCGAACTTCGCCACGGCCGAAGAAAACGAACGCGTGATGCGGGAGAAGTCCGTCTTTTTGAAGTCCCTTGCCGACGAAGCGGGAATTCTCTTCGTGGTGCGCGCGGACGACCCCTTGAGCGAACTCGCGGCGCGGTCGCTCGCGAGCTTCGCGCGCACGAACGGGATCGAAGTGCTCGTCGCATCCGACCGCCCCGTCGCCTACGCGGGGCTGCCTCCCTCGAAACCCTACAACGCGCTCGTCGCGTCGTTGGGGCTCACGCGCCTTCCCGCCGCCGTTCTCGTTCCCAACCCCGCGATGGTTGAAGCGCGAACGCTCTCGCACCCGGCACTGCGTGCGAACCCCCGCCCGACCCTCTTTGCGACGGGGGTGGTGTCGGTGGAAGAGCTCGGCAGCCGCCTGATGCTCCTCCTCGCGCCGCTCGCCACGGAAGCAACCGACGCCGTCGCCGCCACCCGAAACGGGCGGGCGCTGACGACGGGAGAGGCGTGGCGAGCCGAAGCGTCGGAGATGTCCGGAGCTCCCGCGAGCGAGCGCCTCAACACCCGCGAAACGCTCGACCGCAACGACTTCGCGCGTTCCCGGGCGGCTCACGCCGAAGTCGTCGGCGAGTTCGCAGGTGAGGTTTCGTATCCGACGGAACGCGCGCGATGAGGGGGTCTTCGATGACGGAGGAACACGCGAAAAACCGTACCGATTCGATGCGTGACGTCCGACCGGATCGAGCCCCTTCGGAAATCAACGCGAAGCCTCGGAAGCGCATCGGTTCCGAATCGATGCACATCGGAAATACCTCCGTCGCCGCCCGGAAAGTCATCTCTTTTGATGGACGTTGAAACGACCGTTTCCCGTTCTTTTCAAAAGTCCTTTAAGACGCTTTTCGCAGAGCTATCCGCATTTCTTTTATGAGCTATTGACAACTCTTTTACGAGCTTTCCGACGAACGGTTTTCCACCTCCAAACAAAACCTTTTGAACTGCTTTTTCCATCGATTTTGTTTGTTTCGACGTCTTCCCGTTGACACCTCATCGACAGAGCTTCGAGGCATTCATTCTGCAAATATTTCGACCATGTTGTCCGACCTCTTTCCCTTATCTCACACGTCTCCCGAAACGACGAACCTTCCCGTTCCGACCCTTGACGTACGGGAATCTCAACCCGTGTACGACCTTCGTCACGGAGACCGAACGGGCTCTCGAATCGACTGCCGACCCCCTGTCCGATGCGAAACAAGCGGCACCCTTCGATCGTCTCAAGTCACGTGTAACGATTCCGACGCTGCGATCGTTGCTCGGTCTTCCTTTTCCGAAATCGAACGCCCTACACATACCGAACTTATGTCCGATTTTTTATCCGAATTTGCAAGCTTTCCTTCGATCTATTCCTACCGACTTTTTAAGAGCCTTTTAATTATGCATAAGACCCCGCTCGGAAATTCGTTTTCTTTCCCGTTTCGATGCTCTTCAAATGTGCGCGGCGCGAGGGGTGAAAGCGGCGGAACTTTGAACGTGAAACCCCTCTTCCGGACACTGCGGTGCGTGCTTTCGTCGGAAGGAACGGAGAGCCTCGTACGCGCCTTCGAGCGCACGTTCGAGGGAGGTCGGTTCCTTCTCGGCGTCGCGCTGAGCGCGTGCCTTGCGCTTTCCTCCCCCGCCCGCGCGGGCTTTTTGGAGGACTACTACGACTCCGTCGGCGCTCAGGGGGCGGTAACGCCCGCGGGGGTCTACCAGTCGCAGGGCCTGAGCGTCGCAACGGGCGGCAGTTTCGTCGTCAAGGTGCCGAGAAAGGACTTCACGCCCGTTGCGATCGAAGCTCCGCACCTCAAAGCGGGCTGCGGCGGGATCGACGTCTTTCTCGGGGCCTTTGCGCTCCCCTCGCGCGAGGAGTTCGTGAGTTTCTTGAGAAGCATCGGGAGCGCCATGCCGGGGCTCGCGTTTCAGCTCGCACTTCAGTACCTCTCGCCCGACCTCAACGAGCAGGTGACTTCCTTTCGCGACCTCATCATGAAGATGACCGAAAAGTATTCGAACAGCTGCGTCGCGGCTCAGACCGTCATGCAGGGTGCGGCCGAACTCTATATGTCCAACCGTCAGGAGCGCGCGAAGACGAGTCTCGTCGCCTCGGGCGAAGTGTCGGACGCCTCCGAAGCCGACCGCGTCACGCGCACGGACGGCTCGAAGTCGCTTGCCTCCGCCCCGAGCCGCAAGGACGCAAACGGCAACGTCGTCGAAGACACCGAACTCAACCTCACCTGGAGCCTTTTGAAGGGCGGGAAGTGGGGCTCGAGCGTCGATCAGGAGACGCTCGAGACGATGATGACGCTGCTCGGCACCGTCATCTACACGAAGTCGGGCACCGGTGAATCCGCCGTGATCGCCGACCGCACGATCGGCGCGCGCGACATTCTGAACGATCTCTACGGAGCCGTGGGCGAAGCGAAAACGAAAGGGAAGCGCCTGGTATGCGACGAACCCGTCAAGTGCCTGAACCCCCGGGAGACGGACGCCTCGGACCTCAACCTCGTGAACGCCGTCTACGAGGCGGCCGTTCGCTACCGCAAGAGCCTCGTGGAAAGGAACCGCGCGGCCGTTTCCGAGCGCGACGTTCTGCTCCTCGGGAACGTATCGAGCCTGCCCCTGATTCGACTCGTTGAAGTGTCCTCGTCCCCGCGCATTCCGGCTCTTTCCGATCAGCTTCTCCGGATCTATTCCGAAGCGGCCGCGTACGAAGGGTTGACGAGCGCGCTTTCCGCCCTCACGGACGACGTGCGGCGCTTGATCGAATCGTCCTCGGCCCGCTCCGCCTCGTCCGTCAACGAGCGGCACGCGAAAAATCTCGAAGACCGCCTCAAAACCGTCACGGCGGAACTGCACGCACGCGAATCGCACCTTTATGAAGCGATGAGTCGAGCACAGGACTACGCCCTTCAGGTGGAGCACATCGAGCGGTCGGTCTTCGGGACGGCGGCCGTCAAAACGGTGACGGCTCTCCCCGCGATGACGGGAGGTGCGCGATGAGCGCGGCACTCGACTTTTACGCCTACTGGAACGGCTCTCAGGTGGCGGACGTCTTGCAGGCCGTGGTCGGCATCGTCGGCACGGACGGCTACCGCACCGGGATGAGTTTCCTCGCACTTGCCGGGTTTCTTACCGTCATGACCGTTGCGGCCGTGCGCTGCCGCGGCGGGGACGTCATTCGGTGGTTTGCGGCGACCGTCTTCTTTTTCTTCGTGGTGTTCGTCCCCAAGGTGAACGTGAACGTGCACGACGTGCGGGCGATGACGGTGAAAACCGTCGCAAACGTCCCCATGGGACCCGCGTTCGTCGCGTGCGCCACGTCCCAAATCGGGAAGTGGACGGCGGAACTCTTCGAGACCGCGTTCGCGGACGTCGACGCCGCGCGCTTTACGAAGTTCGGCGCCGTATTTCCCGAGCGGGTCGTGGCGGCCCTTCAGACGACGGGACCGGTTTTGCCCGAAACGCGGGCGCTCCTGAACCCGTTCATCGAGCACTGCATTGCGCCCGAGATTCTCGATTCCGACGCGAAACTTGCGGCTCTCATGCAGAGCACGAACCTGCTTTCCACGGTGAAGACCTCCGGATGGCTCAACCCCGCACGCTTCTTTCTGCGCGAGGACGGCACGCCCCTCTACTGCACCGACGCGATTTCCGTGATCGAAACGCAATTGAAAACCGTTGAAATCCCCGCGCAGGAGCGAAAGCTTCTCGTGCGGCTCGCGGACGGGTCGGCGACGGACGCCGTTTTCGAGACCGCGTTGCGCAAAGCCGTTCCGGAAGCGGAAACGCTTCTTCTCGGGATTTCGCGCTCGATGTCGGAGAGCCTCGGGCATGCGCTTCTCATGACGGAAATCCCCAAGGGACTCGCCGACTATGCGGGGACCTCCGCCGCAGGTTCGGGCGCTGCGGCCTTTGCGGCAAGCATCGAACTCTCGAAAGCGCAGGCGCATCTCTCGACCGAAATCTCCTTTCGGACGATGGGCGAACTCGTGAAGGTGTATCTGCCGAAACTTCGGAACCTTCTCGAAGCCGTTCTCATTGCGGCTTTCCCGTTGGTCTTTCTTGTTCTCGTCGGTCTCGGCTCTCAGGGCGGAGCGGTCGCGCGCATGTACGCGGTCCTCTTCATTTGGATTTCCCTCTGGGCGCCGCTAGCGGCCGTCATGAACCACCTGATCGTGCACATGGACGCCGAGCCCATGAACCGACTCGTCGCGGAATACGGCGGAACGACCCTTCTTGCCGCCGACGCCGTGCGCGTTGCGGGCACCACCTCGCAGGCAATGGCGGGTTACCTCATGATCTTCATCCCGATCATCGCGTACGCCATTGCGAAGGGGTCCGAAATGGGGGCGGTGTCGCTCGCTTCCTCCGTTTTGTCGCCTGCGAACTCGGCCGCTCAGGCGCAGAGTTCTTCGGCCGCGATGGGGAACGTCACGACGGGAGCGAACGCGCAGGGGTCGACGACCCTCGGAACGGTCACGACCGGGAAGACCGACTATTCGAACGTCTTCTCGTCGCCCGACACCTCCCGTACCACCACCCCCTACGGGTCGGTGACGCGGGACTTCTCGACGGGGGACGTCACGGCCCTTCAGGTCGTGCGCTCGGACCTCGGCGTCGAATCGTCGAGCGCCTTTACGAACACGCTCTCGAACCAGAACATGTCCTCCGCCACCGCGTCCGTCGCAAGCGGCGCGACGGTCGCAAGCGGCTCGCAGCAGAGTTTCTCGACGGGATCTTCCACGTCCGCCGCGCACAGTACCGATACGGGCATCTCGTCCGTCGTAGCGCAAAGCGGGCAGACCACCTACTCGAGCGGCTCGACCTATGCCGAGTCGATCGACAACCGGGCGAGCTCGGGCTTCGGGCAGAGCGGACGGGTGGATGAGAGCTTGGGGGTGAGGACCACAGGTTCTGCCCAAATGACAAACTCCATGAGCGACATTCTGAATCAAACCCGTCCTGATGCTTCGAGTGCCCTGGTTGGCTCTGGCTCTGAAGCCGCTACTGTTAGTGGCTCGATGATCCCCTGGAGTAGCAACCCTGGTTTGCTTGGTGCCGCGCCTCAACAAGCAACTACCGCCAGCAAACGCGGGACGTCCATTCAGTTCGGGAAGCTCTTGGAGGCCGATTCCACACTGTCTGCCCAGACTGGTGTCTCTCACGACAACTCGGCCTCGACGAGCCAACTCACCTCGTCGGGCAACTCGTGGAGCCAAAATTCCGGCTTCAACCAGTCGGAAACGGAGAGCTCGCAGGACGCCTTTCAAACTGCGAGCCGGGCTCAGACGTCGTCTTCGGACAACGCCTCGACGACGGATACGCAAAGCTTCAACCGACAGGAACAGACCTCGTCGGGAACGAACATGTTGACGGGCTCTTCCGAATCGAGAAACCGCTCGGGCTCCGTCTCGACGCGTACCGCTTCGGACCCGATGGTGCGCGACCGCGTCATCGATCTTTACGGCTCTCCGGAAGAAGCGCTGCGCGGTCTTTCCACCGCGGAAGGTCGTCGTGCGCTCGGGCGCGACCTTGGGTACCGATCGAGTACGGAAGCCGATGCCCTGCCGCATTTGAGCGAAGTGAAGACTGACAACGGCAACAGCACCTTCAGAGCGGCCGAAACGCTGGTAGCGGCAGACGCACGCAACGCCGGCGTGGAACACGCGTCTGCCGTGCACGCCGTTGAAACCAAGGGAACGACTCAGGCTGCGGCGACCTTCTCCGCCCCCGAAACGGTACGTCACGCCGACCCGCAAGCCGAGCAACGAGAAGTCGTCGCACTCAGTGCGGGCGCTTCCAAGGTAGTGAGTGCTTCCTTTCAGGACGAGCTCGGATTTAAAACCCTGATGCAAGTGGGGGTCTTGGCCGGCTTGGCCTACGACACCCCGGGCGAACGCTTCAACGCGCTGATGACTCAGGCATCCGATTCTCAAGAGCTACGGGCGAAGCTTATCGAAATCGGACAAGACCCCAACACGAGCACTGAGTCAATTCTCGATAGATTTCAAGATGTTAAGTAAATCAGAATCGTCCACGGCTACGACGGAGAAGATTGTTGTGCTGGGCAGTCATAAACCAGAACTCGCTATCGGTCATTTTCGACCGACTGCCCTTGGGGGAACGGAGAGTAACTGCCCACAGCCACGGGTACTTGACCATCCACTGCTGCGCAGTCATGCGGGGGCCGATCCGCCCCGCGCGGCGCAGGAGGTTCGGGATCCGCGTGAACTCGAAAAGCTCCCAGGCATAGAAGACCGCGAGGAAGGCAACGCTCCGAAAGGGCGACTGCACGTAGGTGATGTCTTCGGTCTCGGTTTCGACGTTGAGAGTAACGAGGTAATCGGTCATGGGGGCTTCTCCGTTTCCTGAAATTATCCCGTCCTCAATTTTGTAGCCCTCGGGTCGGGCGCCTTCGGGTGGCCCGTCTCGCAACGATTTTTCAAATATTTAATTCAGATCAAAACTCGAACCATGCGAACCGATGGTCCGCCCTTTGCCATGGAACCCACCGAAGCAAAAGAAATCGCCCGTCAAATCGGCTTCAAGAATTTTCTCGACCTCTCCTCGGGCGTGAGCCTCACCGCGGTCTTTCGCGAGGCGGGGCTCGCCGACACGCCCGCAGTCTACCTGCTCTTTGACTCCGAAACGAAGCGTCTCTACATCGGACAGACGAAGCGCCTCCTCAACCGCTACGCCCAGCACGTCTACGACGGGCGCACGATCGATTACATCGCCTGGGTCGTCTGCCCCGTAAAGCAGCTCGACGAGAAAGAAACCTCCTACATTGAGCGAGCACTCGCACTCGGTTACGACCTTGTGAACAAAATGAAGATGCCCGCCTTCCGGACGGAGACGGCACCGTACGATGAAATCGTGCTCCCCGTGCGTCAGGACGAGCACCTCAAAAACGTGGGACTCGGGCTCTTCTCCGACATACACCGCGTGCAGCGCGTCTTCGAAGGCACGGACGCTCAGCAGCAGGAACGCTGGGAGCGTCTGCGGGAACATCCCCGTCACAAGGAGATGCTCGAGGCCGCCCGCCGCTACATCGAAGTCTCGATCCCGGACTATCGGGAGACGGTCGGGAACTTCTGGACGCTCTTCGTTGCACCCGCCTCGAAGCGAAACGCGGTACTCCCCTGCATTTCGATCGTGACGGGCCCCGTTCAGACGTTCGAGATCTATTGCTACAGCCGCTCGAAGGAGGCGTGCTTCGTGTCGATGGAACTCTCGGCCTACACCCTCTTTCAAGCTCCGTCGATGCTCGCCGACTTCCTGCGCGTTTTTCCCTGGGCGGATCTCGTCTGGGGCGAGACGCCCCTTCGGAGCGGCATGCCGCTTCCCGAATGGCGGGAGCCCGCGGCCGAGGAACTTCAGCAGTTCCTGCCGCTTCGCCGCCCCTACCCGTCCTACGAAGATCGGACGGAAGACATCGTGCGACCCGTCAGTCTCGCGCGCCTTCGGCCGCCCGTCACGCTCACCTGCACGCTCGAACACTTCCCCATGATCTTCGAGAAGTCGCTTTTGATCGAGACGGCGGCGTCAAGCTACGCCGTCGCTTCGATGCGCTACAGCCGCATCGTGCATCCGGAAAACCACAATCCCATTGCGATGGCGGCGATACTCGAGGGAGCAAACATCTCGGAGTGAGTGGGCGCTCACCATACGAAAAGCCCTCAACCGTTCGGATCCTTTCGTCGGTCCGTCGTTTGCGGGCTTCACGAACGTCAGCGGGAGTCGTAGTACTCGGGCGGCGACCTTCCTTCCGCCGTCTTACTCAACGTACCTTATATCCCCACCGTAACGGCGGGGATATAAGGTACCCGCGCGAAGCTCAGACTGATACCTATAACAAAATTCATGGCCTTGCGTCAT
>CAJLHF010000020.1 GCA_905206365.1 uncultured Sutterella sp.
GGTGGGTGGTGTGGGAGGACGGCGCGGGGACATCCCTGCGCCTCCTACCCGATTTCGAGCGTGTGCGTCGGAGACGCACACGAAGTGAGCGTTCACTTGTTCGTTGTTGGCCTGCCTTTTCCTGGTGATCGGTCGGTACGGCACGGATGGAGAGTGTGAGAGGCCGCTCGTAGGAAGAGGCGGGCGGAGCCTGGTGGGTGAAGCGGGAAGCGGGAGGAGGCGGCAGGTAGCCAGAAGAGGGGCGTCGCGCGCGGGAGAGAGTACGAGAGGCGCGAGAGGGATCGGGGGGAGTGATGACGCGATGCGAGGGGGCGCTGCGGGCGCGAAGGGGCGACACCTACGAGCGGCGGCGGTTGCGAAGGGAAGGCGGCGGGCGGAAGGGGCGGGCGCGGGAACGGGAACGGGGTGCCGAGCTTCGGAAGCCGACGGAGGCGGAAGAAGAGTACGGGTTGGACGCGGCAGCGGGCACCGGGGCGCACAGCGTGGCGGATACGGCAAGGGGATCGCAAGGCGGTGCGGGCGGGCTTCGGGGCCCAGGGTAGGAGTGGTTCGGGCTGAGCGGAGCGCCTCGAGCGGCTTCGTGCGATTTCGCTTTTCCGCGCAGGGGCGGCGGGGTGTTCGCAGGAAGGAAGGGGGTGGACGTCGGGCGCGGGACGGAGTGAGCGAGCGGCTCTTGCGTGAGGGAGGCTTTTCGGGGTGGACGCGCGGGCGGCGCGGGAGGGGTTCTGTGGCAGGGGCTCAGCTGAGTGCGAAGCAGTGCCGCAGGCGGCCTGCACGTTCTTTCTGGTGGAAGCAGAACTCGTACGTACGAAGAACCACTTCGTCGTCGACGTAGCGACCTCGCAGATCGCGTCTCCCGGAGTGAAGCGCGCGATGCGCTCGAACGCCCGCATGCAGTCGATCCCGTGGATGGAGGTGCGCTACGTCTACCTCGCGATTCCGGTGAGCGTCTTCTTCATGGCGGTCTTTGCCGTGAAGCAGTTGCGCTAAACGGTGAAGGAAAGGGCGGACGATTCGGCGACGCGGGAGTGACGCGTTGAGATTGGGCTGTCTTGTCCGGGACAACGAGACCGTTGCCCGCATGCTCGATCGTACGGGGCTCTTTGCAAGCGTTTCCACGACGGAGTGCCCGACGCAGTTCGCTCTCGACACGTACGGGCTGCGCGACAACGTTGAAGAGTGCTTCACGGCCGGGAAGACGGACCTCACCATGGACGTGTTGTGTGCCCGCTCGACGCACACGATGGAGGGGCGCTTCATCGTTTCCTTCGCGGCGCTCACGCTTCTCTCGGAAACTCGTCGCCGCATGGCGGCGCCCGAGAGCGTCGTAGAGAAGGACGGCTGGCACAAGAGCCTTGCGGACGAGTACACCCGGACTTCGCTCATGTCGCACATCGCGTCCGTCAAAGTGATCTGCGACGGGGACGAATGCCGCTTCGCCGAGGTGACGAAGCGGCAACATGAAATCGCAACCCGGATGGATTGTCCCGATCTTTACGCCGTCGTGCCGAGCTTCTTCTCGACCCCAAGTTGAGACCGTTTCAGTGGGCTACGTGGAATACTGGAAAAATTCGGAATGATAGACAGACGAACTCTTGGGTATGCACTTAGCATAAGAGCCATAAAAATCCTGAAATTCGCGCTACAATGAAAAATCTCTCTACTTGAGAGGCAAGAACTTTATTTTACCGAGAGGAACTTATGCACCAGGAGATTACATTTGATGCCAGGGATGAATTTAACAGACGTCCATTTGCTGAGCGATTGATAGTTCTACTCAAAAATGAAAATAGTCTATTCCCCATGAGCATCAATGGCGATTGGGGTACTGGCAAAACAGAATTCTGTAAAAAGACTGTTCATCTCATCAATCAAGAACACAACGATTTGTTTGTGGCTGAATATTTTGATGCATTCTTTGAGGATCGATATAATGATCCACTAACCAGCATTCTCTCAAAACTTTATCTTACATTCGGTAGTGAAGAAGAAAAGAAAAAGGCCATAACAACAATTGTCAAGGTTGCAGCCACAACTGCAGGTCAGAAATTTATAGAATATTTCTATCCTCAAGTAGGCAAGATCACGGAAGATGTTCTATCTGCCATAAAGAAAATTAAAGAACAAACGGCGAAGGAGGCTTTTGAAGCTAGAGCTAATCTTGAGAAAGACTTGAATGCACTAAGAGATCAAATTAAAGAAGTAGCTGGCGATAAGACGTTTGTGCTGTTCATTGATGAACTTGACCGCTGCAGGCCTGACTACGCATTACATCTCTTAGAGGTTGTAAAGCATGTATTTAGCATGCCTAAACTAAAAATTATTTTCGTTATCAATTCTGAGCAATTAGTTGAAATAATTAAACATAGTTACGGAAATAACGAACAAGTTGCCAAAAGATATTTAGATAAATTTTTCCAGCTCCAAATTAAACTCCCAAATGTAACGCTCACGTCATTCAAAGAAGAACTTCATAATTCCATAACATACTTGAATATGGAGTTGAATCGATGCGGACTCCTTGATTTTCCTTTCTTTAAGGAGGATATTGGGAAGTGTGTTGGGCGGGAGTGTTATATTCTCCAGCTGCTTAGAGATTTCGTGAAATCTCAGAATCATTCATTTCGAGATGTCGAGAAGCTTGTAAAATACTTGTATGTATATCTAACATTCGACGAAAGCTTATCTAAAATATATACTGGTCATAAATTGATATCAATTTATGCATTACTACAGTTTACATTCAATGGGGCTGTCTATCAAAATTATATTAAAAATTCAAATCCTTTTAAGGATCATGATGACTGGCTGATCGATCATATTCCTGAAAACAGCACAACAATGCCTGTAAGGCATATCCTATATTCAATCCTCTACACTGAAGATAATGAATTAGTTAATCCACTTTTTGGGCCTTGGTCTTCGAATATGGATATGAATGAAAGGCGAAACCTTATGATCAAGGCTTTTCACTCCATTGACAATCTATTGATGCTGTAAGTGCTTGTGCGAATATGCTCGCTTCAAAAGAGGGCTTTTTTCGAGGATGTCAGAAATTTTGGGTCTGTGAGATAATCGGAGCTCGTCCACTGGGTGCATCCAATGAACATGACTACGAAAGAATCCCACTGACCCGCTCGATCTACACATCGAGCAGTACGTTTCCGAGCTTCAGGCCTCGGGCCGCCCTATGGGCGCCGAAGGTTTCTCTGAGGCCGTACGTATATTATCCAAGCGCATCGAAGCCATGCTGCAGGGAGAAATGGATGCCCATCTCGCCTGTGTTCCGTCAATAAGAATCCCGCCACGCCGGCGCGAAGCCCGGCGTCCCAGTTGCGCTACCAATTGTCGGGGCTGCGACACTCTGCCTTCGTGGTAGCGTGGCCGATTCCCAGATGTTGTTCGGAGAAAAGCAAAAGGGTTACTGCGCGGGCAGGGACCGTGAACAAGCCAAGGGAAGCCGAGAAGCAGAGAGGGGCAGACGGGCGCTACGGGCACGTGTTCTCCATGCCCTTCATGCTCGCACGAAGCAATCGCCCGCAGCGGTTGGGACGAATGACTTCGGGATATTGGCAATCCGGATCACACGGCTTGTGTCTTATGCCCGTCTGAGACTGTGCACCCCCAAAGAGTATTTCCGCGCGGACAGAATTGCCGCGTCGTTTCGTTGCCTGCATCAAGTAGAACTGGGAAACGCAGGCAATTTTTGTGAGAAAAATAGAACTTGATCTTCATCATCAAGATTATTTCTTTCGCTCATTTTCTTGATGAAAATATGCAATTGTTTTTGAAATTATATCCTCCTTTTTGTGTTGCTCTTTTTTATTTAGTTCATAAAACCAGTCCGGAATGAGATAGCAACTCTCTCGGTTTTCTCTAATCTTGCATTGCAGTCTAATTAGGTCATTTTTAGAGGGTTGGCATCCATCTTCTGAGCGTCTACATTCAAAGTATTCACAAAGACTTTCGATTTTTTGCAAACGACTAATGTTTTCGATAATCTGTCTACAGGCGGAATAGACGTGTTCTCCAATTGATAGCAAACATGATAATGTCGAAATTACTTTTACTGCACTTGGATTGAAATAAAGCAATGAAGCCAATGTCACAGAAGTGATGAAAATAAAAATCCATATCTGGAAATGGATATAAGACTGGCGTAACTCGCGCTCCCATCGCACATTTTCTCGTTGGCAATAAAAAATTTGGGTTGTAATGGGTAATGAGCTACAAACGTTATACCAATTTCCAACATCAGTTTTGTTATCCGGAATAATGTTACTTATTGAATTGGCGAGATCAGACTTATTTGGTAATTCTCCCCACTCTTCTTTTGTTCCGCCAATAGCCGACGAAAATAGTGTGACATCAAAATACTGCTGTATCGAAGCTGCATGTTTCTGAAGAGATGAGATTTGCTTATCGGAGTGCTTATTGTAAATAAGCAGGCCTACAGCAAGAAGACTGGCTATGGCGGACAATAGATCGGATTCATTTGTTGTTGAGTAAATCGAAAAGATCGTAAACAAAATAATGAATATTAGCTTTTTACTGCCCGCTTTTTTTGCTCGTGAGTACTCGCTTTTTTGAGCTATAAGACATTGGAGTAAAAATGGGTCGTTTTGCGTGGTGAGAATTTTGTCATCCATACTGTGGAAAGTCTTGTCCGAAAATTGTTCGCCAGATGTTAATTGCCGATTCGTGGTTGCCCGAGCGCTCATACTCGCAGGCCTTAAATGCCTTTTGGAGGTCATTTGATGCTTTACAACTTAATTCCAGTATCACAGCCGGATCAAGAGAATTGATGTTGCCTTGTATTTCCTTCATATCATCAACAGGATCTGAAATATGAGTTGCAATATAGTTCAGAGCTCCCATGAAGCGATAGATCAAATTTGGATGTAATTTTGTTTGAGAATCCGCAAAGTTTATAACCATTGTTTCAAGCAAATAGGATGGAATTGTTTTTGTTTTCTTTACCATATTCCATTTTTTGCATATGCGAACTAAATCTAAAACTAGATGGTCTTTGGCCTGGTTTGCTCTTGTGACAGACTCCCGATCAACATCTGGAGCTGTTTTTTTCCAGTTTCCTTTTCCGTTGGGGATTAAGTAGTACGATTTTTTATTGGGTTCTGGCTTAGTGCGGAAGCAAGGGACCACATCAAAAGACCATACCTTTGATTTTAGATTTAATCGAATGGCTTCGCCGTTTCTTTGGATCTCGGATCGTGAATATTCTCTTACGGATTCAAGTTTTTTCTTGAATTTATTAGAGACTTTTGTGCTATTGAGCGTGCCGTCTTCATTTGTGCATTGCTTTTGGGCTTTGTCGGTTGTGCTTGCGTAGATTCTAACATTATGCCAAGGATCCGATAATTTATATGTTGCGTTATTGCCGTTGATGCCAACCATTAAGTCAATATCATCAAGCTCCCGGCATTTCGTCTTTCTCGCAAAAGACCCAAAGTTAATATTAAATTCCTTGCATAAATCAAAGAAGTCATCATCAGCTTTAAATTCATTGATGTTTTCCAGAAGATTCTGACGACTAATTTTTGCGGCAGTTGAAACATCGGGGTCGATGTTTACATGATCTCTCATGAATTCTTGAAATGCTAGAAAGACTGTTTTAGCCAATTTCACTTTCTCCTGCGATTGTAGGTTTTCATTGAGGGTATAAGGATAAGCGGTTGATCCCTTCGCTGAGATGTTACGAGGGGGCCGAAAAGATCGTGACGGGAACATCCATGAATTCATGGTCTGGGACGAGGAATCCGGTTTTACCGCTTGCTCCCCGCACCGAGCTCGACGCGTTCTGAGTATTGTAGCCCGCGAATCGCATTGCATCCCGGCTCAAGAGGCGGTCGGCCTCACGTGCTACTGGTCCGCACGCCTCGGTCCTTCGATTTTCTGGCGCCTCTGTTGGTTACGAACCGCGCTCGATCGAAAACTTTTGAGTATCGCCCGGAGAACAATGACTGCCCTCCGAGCCGACGCAACGGCTATTGAACCCCGTAGCCCGTCGCCCATCACCAACCCGCCAACCCCCTGCGCTACACTTTCCCGCACCCCGACCGCCTCCCATCGCACTCTTCCCGCCCATGCTCCTCGATCACCTCTACGCCACCCCCTACATCACAACCGCGGGCGACCGCACGAGCAACCTGCTCGGGTGGCGTCGCATGCGAACGGCCTGGCAGCGCCGGTTCTTCCCCATGTTCACGGTCCTCACGTGGTCGCGCGATCTGGCGGAAATGTCGCTTGCGATGCGCGTCGCGGCCTGCGACTGCAATCGATCGGTCGACCTGGAGGTCCTCCGCGACCTGGAGGTGCTCTTCGGCCTGGCAAGCCTCGAAGCGCCGGACCTGGACCAAACGGGAAACCCCCTCGGAATTTCCCGGACGCATCCGTAACTTCCGCGAAGTGCACAAAGGCCGACCGCTCTCAGTCTCGGATCCCTACCGCACGAACCTCAGTTACGGGCCGGACCCCACCACGGGAGCGCCCTGCGAGGTTTCGGCCTCATCGGTGTCAACCGCCGCCCCGTGCTCGAAGACGAGCTCCGCGCCCCGATGCTCCCGTCGAAAGAGGATCGCGAGTAGTTTGCGGACGTCGTGCCGTTGCTTGGGCTCCCGACAGACCCCGGGCCTCAGACGCTCCAGCCTCGCGTCGTCCCGGCTGGATTTCCGGTGTCGCTCGTTCGTCGGAAGGCCCGAAGCCGCATTACGTCATGTCCTCCTTCCTGAAACCGTCCAGGTTTCTACCAAGAGGCGCTTTTCAATCGGCGGGCCTATGATTTACAAATCCGACTAGGGAGGAGCAAGAAGCCTCTCCCCTCAACGTTTGCCGTCGCCGGATGAAAGGATCGCCCCCAATACGAACTTTCTCAACCGAGCTGCGGCACTCGAAAGGCGCAGCCGGCTCAGACGTTCTCCGGTGAACGGGTCAACGATCCCCGAACGAATCACCTCGTCAGACCCCAAGGAGAACCCCAACATGACGACTCGACGCCGTCTCCTTCGAAACATCATTGCGGCCGGTGCGGGCAGCGCCGCTCTCGGCCTCTCCGCCGCTTCGGGCGCAAAGGAAAACGCTCAAGCCGCTCCGTGCGGCGTTCCGCACTGGGACGAAACCTTCGACGTGATCGTCGTGGGCTCGGGCGCCGCCGGCATGACCGCCGCGGTTCGTTGCCGGTCGCTCGGCATCAAGCGTGTGGTCGTCATCGAAAAGCTTCCCGTCCAGGGCGGCAACTCGTCGATTGCCGTCGGCGACATCTGCGCCGTCGAGAGCCCCATCACGCGCAAAGCGGGCGTCAAAGACAGCGTCGAGCAGTTCGTTGCGGACTTCACGCGCGCGGGCGAAGGCTACAACCACAAGCCCTTGACGCGTGCCGTGGCCGAACAGTCGGGAAAGTCGATCGAGTGGCTCATCTCGGAGGGCTGCCGGTTTTCCGACGAGCTGATGAAGCACCAGGGGCACTCGGCCTTCCGCATCCATCACCCCGTCGGCGGGTGCGGGCAGGGGGTTCTGAAACCTCTTCGCAAAGCGTTCCTCGAGAAGTACGCGGGCGACATCCGCATCCGCACGAAGATGGACGCCATCGTCAAGGACGAAACCGGGCGCGTCGTCGGGCTCAAGGTCAGGGAACACTACGACTTCGACCCGACGCTCGAGAGCGACGACCTTGAAAACACCTCGGGCGTCGTGAAGTACTACCGTGCGGAAAAGGGCGTCGTTCTCGCCTTCGGGGGCTACGCGCGAGATCCGAAGTGGCGTCGTGAAGACTTTCCGCTCTTCAACCCGCAAATGGTCGAGATGGCAAGTCTCGGCGCAACGGGCGGAGGGCTGCGCGCAGCTTTCGCTGCGGGTGCCCGCCCTTTCGGCATGAGCTTCATGCGGTACGGCTTTGACCTGGCGGGCGGCGACTGCCGCTTCACGATCCTCCTTCACCCCGAAACGGGGAAGCGCTTCATGGACGAGTCGCTCCCGCGCGACCCGCTCGCCAACGCAGCGCTCGAAATCGCCGAAGCGACGGGGCGCTTCCCGGTCGCGATCGTCGACTCCGAGACGCTCACCCACTTCGAAGACCCCAACCGAACAAAGCGGCAGCTCAAACTCGGGTCGCTTCGCGAATACGCGTCGCTTGAGGCGCTTTGCGAAGCGGAAAAGCTCCCCGTCAACGAAGTGCGCAAGACGGTCGACGCCTACAACGCCGCCGTCGCCGCGAAGAAGGACGGGGAATTCGACAAAGACTTTGCGAAGGCCGAATTCATGACTTGCGCGAAAGCGCCTTTCTACGCCTCGGCGCTCATTCCGAGAGCCAACAACACGGTGGGCGGCATGCTTGTGACGCCCAAGGCGGAAGTGGTTTCCGTCACGGACGGGAAGCCGATTCCGGGGCTCTATGCCGCCGGCGAGTGCGCGAGCGGCGTTCACGGCAAAGCGTCGCTTCCGTCCGCCTCGATCGTTGTCGGGATCACCTTCGGGATGATCGCCGCTCGGGAAATCGCGGCCAAAGCATGACATCCAACCCGACACGACAAGAGGAAAAAATCATGTCCGTTTTCCGAACCACGGTGAAAAGTCTCGTCGTTTCGGCCGCCGCTTTCCTTCTCGGAACGGCGGCGGTCGCCCAGTCGGCGAACACCGGCGAAGTGCTCCCGCAAGCCCACAAGTCGCTCGATTGCGCAAGCTGTCACGGCACCGATACGACGAACATTCCGTCCAACGACGCCTGCCTGAAGTGCCACGGCCCCATGGAGAAGCTGATCGCATCGACCGGGAAGTACGCACTCAATCCCCATAACTCGCCGCACTGGGGCGAAAGCGTTCCTTGCGGTACTTGCCACAAGCAACACTCGCAGCCGAAGGTCTACTGCGAGGCCTGCCACACGAACCAAAATTACCGCGCTCGTTAATTTCGACCACCCGGAGGGAGTTGCTGGAACGGCAGCTCCCTCACCGTAAAAAAGAGAGAATTACCATGACTATTCAACGCCGTACCCTTCTCGGATCCGCCGTGGCCCTCGGCCTCAGCGGTCTCGGCGAGGTTTCCGCGAGTTCCGCCGTCGCCGCCTCGTCTCCCAAGCCCATTACCGTCTTTCACCCGTTCGAACCGAGTCCCTACGACGTCTTGAGTCGGGTGATCAACGAGGAACTCTCCAAGATCACGAAGCGGCCCGTGCTCTTCGAATACGGTCTCATGGGGCGTGCTGCTCGTGAAGTCGTTCAGGGCCCGAAGGACGGTTCCTATCTCTACTTCGCCGCGCTCGGACCGATGGTTCTGAAGCCCAACGTTCAGAAGGGGGCGCTTACGCCCGCTGACTTCAAGGCGGTCTGCCGCATGACGTTGCTTCCGATCGTCCTTGTTGCTTCAAAGAACGCCCCCTACAAGACTTTCAAAGAATTCGAGACCTACGCTCGTGCCAATCCCGGGAAGGTTCGCGTGGCCCTCACCAACTTCCCGAGCTCGATTCACTCGGGCATGACGTACTTCGTTCAAAAGCTCGCCAAGCTCGACGTGCAGCTCGTGACCCAGCCGACGAGCCCGCTCGAAGGGGCGATCGACACGCTGACCGGCATCACCGACGTGCTTATCACGCACACCCCCGACGCGGAACGCTTCATCAAGCACGGCGACTTCGTGGCGTTGGCGACCTTCAATGAAGAACGTCTTTCCATGCTTCCCGACGTACCGACCCTCAAGGAGCTCGGCTACGACTACGCCCAAACGAGTTGGCGCACGATCGTCGTGAACAAAGACACGCCGGACGAAATCGTCGAACAACTGGCCCGAACGCTCAAGCGCGTCGCCGAGAGCGAAGCCGTTAGGAAGAGTGCGGAGGAAAACTGGGAACCGATGGCCTGGATGGGCCCCAAGGAAACGACGGCCTTCCTTGAAAAGGAACTGGCCTTCTACGAGAAGCTCACCAAGTCGCTCGGGATCCATTGGTCGCAAAAGACCGCGAAATAAGGCGTGAATGAAGCGACAACGACACGGCAAGCCTACGGCGAACCGTGTCGTTTCTTGGTGTTAGCCCCTCGTGCTTCGAGCCTTATGAGGATAAAAAGCGAGCAATCACTTCGCATCTGTCTCCAACGGGATATCCAGTTTCATCGCGATGCGCAGTCGGAGTTTCTCGCGTCGAGCCTCGAAAAAGGCAAAGAAGTCTTCCGGGTTGTCGGTCACGCCCTCCAAGAGCTCTTCTCGTATGTGCGCCGCACGGTCCCCTTCGGGGAGGGTGTTGAGCCACGCGAGCGGCATCATGTCGCTCTTTTCAAGGTTGATGTGGCTGGGGAGAAGCTGGAGGTTCGGCAGGAGATTGCGCTTCCATTCGGCTTCTCGGATCTGTTCGTCCGTATAGCCTGCCTGAGCGAGCACCTTTTTGCGACCGAAGAGGGCGTGAGGATAAATGTGATCGACGTGCTCGACGTCCCGACGAAGGCCCTTTCTGGGGAAAAGAATGTTGAGAAGCGTGAACGTTCGCCCCTTGCCCTTCTGAAGGTCGAGAAGCTCGTCGATCTCCTGACTTGTAAATTGGAGCGAACGGCCGCTTCGGAGCATTGTTTTCTCGATTTCTTCGTAGGGAAAGCGCTTCGTGCCTTGCTCGCCCGAGACGGCGTTGCGGATCGTCTCGCGCAGTTGCGAGAGGAACGTATCAACGCCCGACCCCCACGTACCCTGCTTCAGGATGGAGAGGTTGAACCAGCGGAGCAACAGGTGCCGATCTTCGGCGCAGGTCGCTGACGTGAGATAGGCATCCGTGGCTTCGCGGCTCTTCAGGTAGTATGCGACGGGCAGAATCGCATTTGCTGCCGCGAGGTTTTGCGTCGTGTAGCCGAAATCGTGCAGGAGCGTCACGGCAAGGCTGAGGTAGCGCTTGCAATCGGGCCATGAAGCTTCGAGCTTCTCCGAGTTGCTCCGTGTGAAATTTTCCACGGAGAACTTGATGCTGCCGATGTCGGAGAGCATCAATGCGGCCTTGAGGATGAAATCTTTCGAGAGATCGAAATCGTACCGTTCGAAGAGAGCGGCCCTAAGGGCGTTGATCTCTTCGCGCGCGTCCGTGTTGTCCCACTGCGCGATGGCGATCGACAGGAGCAAGTCCGAATAGCTGAGCGGAACGCCGCCCGAATTGAGGCGGATGAAGATGTTGAGGACGCGATCGAGACTTTCCGTTTCCTCCGAAAAATAGGTGAGTTCATCCGCGCGGTTGATGGCGGTGTCGAGTTTTCGAAGGATCTTGCGGGCCGAATTGCGCAGGAGCCGCAACTCGGCGGGAGCGGTTTCGCCGTTTTCGATTTCATCGAACTCATTCTCGAATTCGTCGTCTAGGTAGTTGTCGATGTTCCAGGTCGCATCGCACACCCGCGAGCACCGGAACCACCATTCGCCCCGAGTCTTGCCGCGCTCCGCTTCTTCATCCGTTTTGAATTCGAACGCATAGAGTCCCGACTCGTCCGGATTGTCGGCGTTCCGTGCGGCCTCGGGCGCGTGAAGCAGGTTGAGGTAGAGACGCGTTTCGGGGAACGCATCGTCTTTGTCCCAGCGACCGTACGGTTTTTTGGCGGCGTAGGTGCCGCGCAAGCCGATGTAGAGCGCCGTCATGCGCTGCTGACCGTCAAGCACGGCGTCGAACCCTTCCGGGGGGATGACGTCGGGCAGGCGGCAACGGTAGTTGTCGCGCTCGTGGTAGGAACGCATGAAAGCATAGAAACGATACTTTTCGCGCTGTTCCGGTCGAATTTTCCAAAAAAGAAAAGTTCCGATCGGATAGCCGCGCATCAACGAATCGAAGAGCCCGCAGATCTTTTCGCGCTTCCAGACGAATTCGCGTTGAATGGCGGGGAGAAGGTAGCGATTGTTCTCCAGGTCGCGGATCACCTTCCCGATCCGCAGGCTGAATGCTTGAGCCATGATTCCCCTCGTGAAGTTGTAGTTCGGGCTGAAATCAAGTCGATTCGAATTGCTTCGGCCCCGTCGATTGTACCGCCGGGGTTTCTTTGACATCAGGCCGGGGGGCGGACCTTCGGAGCGAAGAACCATCCTTTCGAAGACGGTTTTTTCCGGGCTCCGTTCAAAGAAAAGGCAATTGAGCTCTGCGTTGTAGTGTGGGCCGTGTTGTGTTATGCACCCGGGGCGCACTCGAGCGGAAACGCGATCCGCGGGTCTTGTAGTCCTCGGTCCACGCGGCTTCTCGGGTGGGGAATCGGGGATCGGGCTTGCAGTCCGCAGAAATCGTACGTTTCGTACCGATCGTTTCGCCGACCGAGCGGGGGGGGGGCGAGGGCCGGCAACGTGGTACGAAGCGGAACTCCTCGGGGCGCGGTTCCCCCTGTAGATGTCGGCAAGGGAGTACGCATGCGGGAAAACGGCCCCGTCCCGCCTCCCGGCTTGCGGATACAATCCTCAGCGCAACGTCGGGCGCCGCGGCGCCGTGCGGACGGTCGCGCCGTGTTTCCCGCAGGGCGCAGGAAGCAGGGCGACGCCGTGAAAAAGAAGAAAGGAACGAATCCGTGAACCCTCCGGTTTTTTACGACAACATCAACAAGCGTCTGATCGACGGCCTTCGAGAGACCATCGAACGGAGCGATCGCGTGAGCGTCGCCGGAAGCGCGTTCTCGGTCTATGCGTTCGAGGCGCTTCGCAAGGAGTTCGCGAGGCATCGGCGCATTTCGGTTTCTCTATACGTCCCCCGCTATTTTGAGACTCGACATGTCGGGCACCCTGAACGCATGCATCTCGCTTTGCCTCGCTCCTTCTCGGAGCGATTCCGCAACACATCGTGCTCGCGCTCTCCTTCGCGGGCGAAACGCGTTTGGTCGTGCGGTACGGCGAAACGATGAGTCGCCTCTTTTTGACGACGAAGATTGGGAGCGTCGGGCTCCTCTGGAGGTTCGAGGGGCGGACCTCGATGCGGTTTGGTTTCGCTTCGTCGGTGCCGTCGCCGGACTTGAGTTCGGAGACGAAACGCTTTCCGCTAAACTGCGACGGCGTGCCGAGGACGAACGGACCGAAGCCCGAATCGCCCGACTCGAAAAGCAACTTCGCGCGGAAGTTCAACCGCGCCGCAAGTACGATTTGCACCGGCAGATTTCGGCGCTCAAAAGCGCTTTGACGAAGGATCGAGATCAATGATTACCCCCCCCCCCAAGACGAAAAAATCAAGGTAAACGATGATGTTACGAGAATTACAGGCCGTCAGGAATGTAATCTCGATCGTATCGGGGAACTCTTCCCCGAGTGTCTCACGGAGACGATTCGCGACGGCGTGACGTGCCGCGCGGTCGACTTCGAGAAGCTTCGAGCCGCGCTTTCCGATTCGGTTGCGGACGGCATGCCCGAGCGCTACGGGTTGACGTGGCCCGGCAAGCGCAGGGCCGTTGCGCTTGCGAATGCGCCGACCTCGAAGGTGCTGCGCCCCGTGCGCGAAAAAAGTTCGGACTTCGAGACGACGGGGAACGTTTTCATCGAGGGCGACAATCTCTCGGTCCTCAAATGTCTGCGCGAAGCCTACCTCGGGCGCGTGAAGATGATTTACATCGATCCGCCCTACAACACCGGGGGCGATTTCATCTATCGCGACAATTTCTTTCTGTCGAAGGACGAATATCTCGCCTCAAGCGGTCAGCGGGACCCCGAAGGGGGAATGCTCGTCGGCAACCCCGAGGTGAACGGGCGCTTCCACACGGACTGGCTCAACATGATGTACCCGCGACTCAAGGTGGCGCGCGACCTCCTGAGCGACGACGGCATCATCATGATCAGCATCGACTACAACGAGAATTTCAATCTGCGCGCGGTCTGCAACGAGATTTTCGGCGAGTCGAATTTCCTGGGCGAAATCTACTGGGAGTCGAAAACCAAGTCGCAAAACACTTCCTCGGCCTTCGCGAAGTTGCAGCCGAAGGTGGAAGTGATCTTGGTGTATGCGAAGAATCAGCGCAAGAACTTCAACCTCGTCACGGTCGGCGCGAAGGCATACGAGCTCTCCGACGAAAAAGGCGCGTACCGCGAGTACGTCCTCGAAGAGATGAATGCCGCGGGAACCCGCGGTCGCGAAACGATGGTGTACGCGATCGAGGTCGACGGCGAAAGCGTCAAGCCCCGTGAAGGCATGCAATGGAAGGTCGGTAAGGAAACCGTCGAAGCCATGCGTCGTGCGGGCGACGTACTCATTCGCGACGGCAAGGTCGTCCTGAAAATCCGTCCGGGCACGGAGCGCGCGGAAAAGACGTTGCCCTTCTGGGGGCTGATCGACAAAACGATCGGCACCGCGGAATCGGCCAAGAAGGAGCTCTCGGAGATGATGGACGGTCCCGTTTTCGAGACCGTAAAGCCCGTCGAACTCATCCGCAAACTCGTTTTTCACGTCACGGACCCCGACGACATCGTCCTCGACTTTTTTGCGGGCAGCGGCACGACCGCGCACGCCGTCATGCGCTTGAACGGCGAGGACGGCGGCCGCCGCCGTTTCATCCTCGTGCAGATCGATGCCGAGGTGACGAAAGAGGACGTCGTCCCCTACGGGCTCGGATATCGCAACATTGCCGAAATTACCCGCGAGCGTATCGTTCGATCGGGCAAACGCGTGCTCGACGAAACGGAGCTGACGGGGCATCGTCCCGACACGGGTTTCAGATATTTCCGCGTCGACGACGCAAACATGCGCGATGTGGCCCGGCGGCCCGACGAGACTCGCCAGGACGATCTCTTCGCGCAGGCCGACAACATTCGTGCCGATCGCACGCCGGAGGATCTGCTCGTTCAGGCGATGCTCGCGCTCGGCGTCACGCTCGACGCGCCCGTGCGGCAGACGACCGTGGCGGGAAAGACGTTCTACGACGTGGCCGAGGGGTATCTGCTCGCAAGCTTCGACGCCTATCTGACGGACGATGTTCTTGAAGCGATGGCCAAGCGCAAACCCGCTTACGCCGTCGTGCGCGACGCGGGATTTGACTCGGACAGCGTCGCGGACAATTTCCGGCAGATTTTCAAGACCTATTCTCCCGAAACGTGCTGCAAGGTGATCTGACGATGAAATTTCAGTTTACACTTCAGCAATATCAGGACGACGTCGTCAAAAGTACGCTCGCCGTCTTCAAGGGGCAGCACTTCGGACGTCCGATCGCGTATCGGCAGGACGTCGGGGAGCTCGCGATCGAGATTCTCGGCGAGAAGAATGCGCCGGTGACGCTCGGCGCGGCCGACCTTCTTGAGAACATTCGCAACGTGCAACGCGCAAACGGCGTGCGGCTCTCCTCGAAGCTCGCACCCTCGCAGGGGCTCGGAGCGTGCGTGCTCGACGTCGAAATGGAAACGGGGACGGGGAAGACCTACGTTTACATTCAGACGATGTTCGAGCTGAAGCGCGCTTACGGTTGGAAAAAGTTCATCGTCGTCGTTCCGACCGTGGCGATTCGCGAAGGGGTTGCGAAGAGCTTTGCCGTGCTGCAGGACCACTTTATGGAGCGGTTCGGCGAAAAGGCCCGCTACTTCATCTACAACAGCAAGAACCTCAACGACATCGCCGCCTTTGCGAACAGCTCGGCCCTTTCGGTGATGATCATCAACATGCAGGCCTTCAGTGCGTCCTTGAAGCCCGATGGCACGCAAAAAGAGGCGAAGATCATCAATTCGGAGCGCGACGCGTTCGGCAGCCGCCGCCCGATCGACGTGATTGCGGATACCCGTCCGATTCTCATCCTCGACGAGCCGCAAAAGCTCGAAGGGGCGGCCACGTTGAACGGGATGAAGAGCTTCAAGCCGCTTTTTTCAATCAACTACTCGGCCACGCACAAAACGAAGCACAACCTCATCTACGCGCTCGATGCGGTCGATGCGTTCCGGGAAAAGCTCGTGAAGCGCATTGAGGTGAAGGGGTTTGAGATCCGAAACAACCTCGGCACGAGCGGCTTTCTCGCCCTCGAACGGATCGACCCCGGCAAGACGGGGCCGACCGCCCTCATCGCGCACGACATGCGTCTCGCCTCGGGCATTCGTCGCACGCGAAGCCGCTTTGCGTTCGGGGACGACGTTAGGGCGAAGGCAAACGGCCTCAACGCGTACGCCGGGTTCGTTATCACGGATATCGATGCGGCGCGCAACTGCGTCGTGTTCGAAAACGGTACGACCCTCTTTGCGGGCGACGTTGCGGGAGACCTCGATCGGGACGTCATGTCGCGGGTTCAGATTTCCGAGACGATTCGCTCGCACTTCGAAAAAGAGCGCACCCTTTTCTTGCAGGGGATCAAGACGCTCTCGCTCTTTTTCATCGACGAAGTGGCGAACTACCGCGCTTACGACGACGAAGGCCGTCCCGTCAAGGCAAAGTTCGAAGCGTGGTTCGAGGAGGAGTATGCGCGTTGCCGCGATGACGTTCTCGCCGAGCTCGACGAGGACAATCCCGACGACCGTCGCTATGCGACGTACCTTCGCAGGATTGCTCCGCAGGAGACGCACGCCGGGTATTTCTCGGTCGACGCGAAAAAGCGCAGCATCGACTCCAAAGTGAAGCGCGACGGCAGTTGCGACGACAAGGACGCGTACGATCTTATTTTGCGCGACAAAGAGCGGCTTCTCGGCTTCGACGAGCCCGTGCGGTTCGTCTTCTCGCACTCGGCCCTTCAAGAAGGGTGGGACAACCCCAACATCTTTCAGATCTGCACGTTGCGCTCGACTCGCTCGGGTATTCGAAAGCGCCAGGAAGTGGGGCGCGGACTGCGTCTTTGCGTCAATGCGTCGGGCGTTCGGCAGGACGCCCGGGTGCTCGGCGAGCGCGTGCATGAGGTGAACGTTCTCACGGTCGTTGCAAACGAATCCTACAAGGATTTCGTTACGGCGTTGCAAAGCGAAACCCGCGAGACGCTGCGCGAGCGTCCCGATCGGGTATCGGCGGAGTTTTTCTCCGGGAAGACGTTCCGAACGGCGGACGGACGCGAACACGTCGTTACCGCGGACGAAGCGGAGGAGCTCGCGATCTATTTTCGCTTTCAGGGCTACGTCGACAAGGACGGTCGCGTGTCGAGCCGCTTCAAGGACGCGGTGTCGACGGGCGGACTCGCACCGATGCAACCCGCGCTCGATGAGTTCCGGCCTTTCGCGGATGCCGCGATCAAGTCCGTTCAGTCGCTCTTTGACGCGTCGTTCGACGTCTCGGCCTGGGTGAGCGACGGGCACCGTACGGTGCTTCGCAACAAAATCAACCGCACGAACTTCGAGAAAGCGGAGTTTCGCGAGTTGTGGGACCGCATCAGTCGAAAGTACACGTACACCGTGCACTACGACAGCACCGAGCTCGTTGAAAAAGCCGTCGCGTCGATCGAAAAGAATTTGTTCGTTCGCTCTCTCGGTTACGTCAAGGTGACGGGCGAGCAACGGGAGGCCGACCGGTTCGAAGAAACCGGGACGCAGGAAGGCACCGAACGGCTCGCCGAGGTGGCCGTCGACGTGTCGTACGATCTCGTCGGCGACGTGGCCGCCGGGGCGACGCTCACGCGACGGACGGCCGTGGACATTCTGCGACGCATCTCCCCGCAAAAGTTCGCGCTCTTCGCGCGCAACCCCGAGGAGTTCATCCGCAACGTCTCGAAGCTGATCCGCGAAGAAAAGTCGACCATGATCGTGGAGCATCTGAGCTACCACGTCACGAGCGAACGGTACGATTCCGACATCTTCATGCTCGAAAAGTCGAACCTCCCTCTCAATTCGCCCGTCGCCGCGAAGCACGTCATGGAGTACGTGGCTGCCGACAGCGAGGTCGAACGACAACTTGCCGCATCGCTCGATCGGGCGGAAGAAGTGTCCGTGTACGCCAAATTGCCGCGCTCCTTTCAGATTCCAACGCCCGTCGGGAACTACGCCCCCGACTGGGCGATCGCCTTCAAGAAAGGGTCGTTCCGACACGTCTTCTTCGTGGCGGAGACGAAAGGCAGCTTGGACTCCTGCCAATTGAGCGCGATCGAGGCCGATAAAATCGAGTGCGCGAAGAAGCTCTTCAACGAAGCGCACCTGGCTGGAGACGTTCGCTATCACCGCGTGACGAGCTACCGGGATTTGCTTGACGCGATTCGAGCCGTGGACGAGGCGGAAGTCGCGTCTCCGACCGAATAACCGGAGGGCGGGACGAAAGACGGAAAGAGGGCGGTCGGGTGTTTGTCCGCCGCCCAACGTGTCGAACGTCTGAGTTTCGGCATGGATATTCGGCAAGAAGTCCGTTTTTCTCACCCTCACCCCATTCAGCGGAGAATCCCGTTTTTCTTCCTGTTGCCGTTGCGTGTGATCATGTCTTGTAAGTGGGTGCTTGCGATCGGATGCGAGATTCGTCGGTCGAGCTCAACGCATGGAAATCGGCCGTTGCCTATGAGCCGAGGTCTGCGGATCTATACTCGCAACCGGCAAAGGAGGAACTCACATGCTCGACCACATCTTGAAAACCATAACAGACACCATATTTTTAGTTTTCTGTATTCTGTTTTGGTTTGTCATTATCGCGGCGATTATCCATTATGTCTTTTAAGGTTTGAGACCCCGAAATTGCAGGATGCCTATCCGATTTTTTCGTCCGTCATCGTGGCGATTTGACTGCGTTTTTTTTCGAATGCTCCGGAAGCACCTCGGTGCGAATCCGGACACTCAGAAAAGGGCCGCTCCCGCCAACACCCGCTGAATGACGATCGTCCACAAGGGAAGCGTCACTGCCGACGAGAGAATGTGCGCGGTCGTGACACCCGCGACCGCCGGGGCGTTCCCGCCCATGGCGCTTGCCATCACGTAACAGGACTGAGCGGTCGGAAGCGCCGCAAAGAGAAGCACGACGGCTGCTCCCATGGGAGAGAGCGGGAAGCAGAAAGCGATCGCGCTCGTGACGAGAAGCGCGGTGACGGGGGCGGCAACGAGCCGCTCGACGGTGGCGGCGGCGATGAGCCGCGCGTACTTCCGAAGTGCTCCGGCGGTGAGGCCTGCTCCGATGCAAAGAAGTCCGAGCGCAAGCGACGCGTCCCCGAGGTGTTTGAGCGTTTGTACGAGCGTTTCCGGAAGCGGCAGCCCGAAGCCTTTCCAGAGGAGGCCGCCTACGGTTGCAAGAATCAACGGGTTCGTGACGACGCCCCTCAGGGTCTTTCGAAGAAGAGCCCGACCGGTGAGGGCCGTGCGGGGCCGGTTGCCTTCCTTCCCGTTCATCTCCCCGCCGTTGTTTCCGCTTTCAGGAGCCCCTTCGGCCTTCGCCACCGCCCGCGCGAGTTCGGCCGTTGCGAGCGCGTTGCTGATCGGCACCCACACGGCGATGAGGAGCGCAAGAAGCGCGAGCGCTTCGTCGCCGCCGATACGGGCGGCCAACGCAAAGCCGATGTAGGAATTGAATCGAAACCCGCACTGAAAGACGGACGCGTGCGTTACGTCGTCGGCTCGGACGAGGTACCGGATTCCCCAGGCAAGCCCCGCCGCAAGGCTCATCGAGAGAACGCCCGCCGCAAGAAAGATCGCCGCGTCGCCGAGTGCGACGGTGCTCCCTGCCACCGAAAGAAAGAGCATTGCCGGAAGCAGCACGTAAAAGACGAGCTTCTCGGTGCGCAACCAGAAAGTCGATTCCGTGAAAAACCGGGCGCGCAGGAAGACGCCGAGGAGGATCACCAGAAAGTCGGGAAGAACGAGAAGAAGGCCGGACATGGGTGGCTTGAGGCGAGAACCGAGCGAGCGGCGTCGAATGGCGTCGTGCGGCGAAGTTTTGTGAACGACGGGTGAATCGAAAAATTGTACTCCGTCCGACAGGAGCGCTTTTTCAGTACGTGCATCGCCAAGTTCGCAATCGTGCCTGCAGCTGCGTGCTCGATTCACCTTTTCCGGCCGTCTCTTGCCCGTACTCCCGCTCAACGGCCCGCGCTTTTCGCCTTCCGCGCATGGTTACCGAACTTCAAACCGCGCTTGCGGGTCCGCCAAAAAGCGTGAGGCTTCCGCGATTTCGCTCGCGTCGCCTTCCTTCAGAATGCAGTACGTCTGGTCGGGCGCAGCGCCCCGCTCGAAAAGAAGGACGAGTCGCCCGTCGTCCTTGCCGAGATCGGTGATGCCGACGACGGATCCGAACTTGAAGAGTTCGCGGCGCAGTCGGGCGTTGGCTTCGTTGCGCGCGGCTTCTTTGGAGAGGAGAAGCGCAAAGCGACCGCCCGGCTCCAGCGCTCGGCCCGCAAGGTAGAGCGTGATGAGCCCGAGGTCGTACGGACGATAGGCGGCCGCCGCATCGCTCCCTACAGGCGAAACGGCCGCACCCGCGTCGATCCCGCCCGCAAGTGCCAAAAGGAGAAGTACGGTCGAGGGGCGTTTCGTTAGGAGATTGCGCTCGGCAAAGCGCGGAGCGGGAGCCGTCGCGCGCCCGCGCGTTTTGCGAAGGTGTTCGGCTTGAAGCAGCAGGACCCGATAGGGGTTGACGTCCCACCCGACGATCCGCCGCACGGGCGTTCGGGCGTAGAGGTGTCGCACGAGGCGCCCCCCTTCCATGAACGGGTCGAAAAAGCGCGTTTTCGACGTGAGCGGCAGTCCCTCGAGAAGCACGTCAAGAAGCGTGTCGTCGATGTCCGTGGGGAGTCGCCGCGCGGGAAAGCCTTCCCCGGCGCAAAACGCATGAGCGAGTTCGCGCAAAAACCTGGGGTCCTCGGGAAAGTTCGCGAAAAAGAGTTCGTCGACGGGCTTCATAGCGGCTTCGAACTGCCGCACCCGAGCGCCGGAGAGCCCGTCGCGACGAAGGGCATTCAAACAGAGCGTAAAGAATGCCGCAACGGGTTCGTGTCCCGCACGGAGCACCTCGTCGCGAAGAGCTTCGGCTTCGCGGGCAAAGAGCGCGTGCTCGGGGTAGTCGGTCGGAAAAGACGCAGGAGCGGAGGAGGGCGATGAGGTTGATGATGTTGACGAGGCCGAAGCGGTGAGGTTCTCGGGTGACATGGGCATGGCTTGGTGTAGGAATCGGTTGCCGACGGTGCGTCGGTTCTTCAGTCGATTCTACGGTTGAACCCGAAGGGGCATCGGGGGGCGAAGGTCGGGCCCAGGGGGAAAGGTCGGGGACGGGCCGCCCGTGTTCCTCCCTTTCTTTTCTCCTCTCTTTCCGCCTTTTCCTCGCATCCCTTTGTGCGTTTCCCGTGCGGTCCTCTTCGCGTCTTCCGCACCGTCCGCTTTTCAGACGTCTCGGGCAACTCGGACATATCCGGCGTCGTCGGAGTTCGTCGGGCTTCATGTGAGTTTCGTGCGTCCCACCGAGCCGAAGCGGCGTGCGGCAGCTTCCGTGTCCAAGAGCCCAACAGCCCGCAGTCCCGGAGCCTTCGAAACTCCGAGGTTTTCCGAAGAGCGGGCTTGACGCGCACGGCGTTCGCGGCTCGTAAAGTTCGTCCTCGCCGTCGGGCGGCCCGCCGCCCGAGCTCTCCGTTCCCCGTCCTCGTTTCGAGTTCAGCGAAACTCGAGGCACCGGCGAATCCCGCGATTTTTCACGCATCAGTCGTCCCAACGGCGCAGACAAATCCCCATTTCGGGTCGGACACCGGAGGGGTACACTCTAAAAATTGCACTCTCCTTTTCGCGTCCGAGGGCTTCGTCATGTATTCACTTTCTTCGCTCCTTAAAGTTTTTGCCGACCAAGTCGACAAGGCCGAACTGCGCCGCCTGACAAAGCAGGCCCTCAAGTCGGGCATGACCTTGCAGAAGCTCGTGAAACCATCGAGCTTTTTTAAGGGCGAGGCGTTTTATCGACAGTTCGAGCGTTGCATTCTTGAGGGCTGGGCCTTGGAGCGCGGGCTCTTGGGGAAACTTTCTCCGTACCCGGTGACGCCCGACGCGGCAGCCCTGAGGCGCGCCTGCCCGGACGTCGACAACATCTTTCCCGGGAACGGCCACTATCCGCACTTCGAGCCCTTGTGTCGAGTATTGGCCGAAGTGGCAAGGCAGGGCGGATATTCGCCCGAAGCGTACCTGAGGTACGCGCTGATCACGTTGCTCGAAGTCTATCGACGCTATCTGGTCCCGACGACACAGTTGTCTGTTCGGGCGGACCTCTTCGAAGACGTCGTGCTCGGGTTCTTGTGGTTCGCAAAGAACGAGCCCTTTTCGAAGGAGGCTGCGGAGAAACTCTTGGAGCGCCTCGGTGAAACGGACGACCATCGACAGGAGCAGTCGTTCCTGGTTCTGTGCAACGTTGAAGAGGCCATGGAAGTCCGTAACAGTATCGACTCCGGTGCGAAATCCGAAGCGAACGAAGAGGACGATTCGTCCGATTCCCCCGATTCCTCCGACGAGGAGGAGTCCGCCGAAGCGACTGAATCGCCCGCAACCGTCGAGCCCGTCTCAGAGCTCCGCACATCCGTCGCATCCCGCCCCGTGACCCTCTCCGAGATCGGCCGCAGGCTCGACCCCCGGAAGACCCGCGCGAAGCGCAAGGCCCGCGCGCAGTATTTGGCCTCGATCAAGGAGGCCACGCTCTCCATGAAGCGTACGCTCGCCGAAAAGGCGGAGGTCGAAGCCCGTGCCCTCGAGACCGTGAGAGCTGCCAAAGCCCGTGCGCTCGATGCGATGAAGGCCGAGGACGCAACGCCCGAGGCCGAACCTTCCGACCTTTCCGATTTTTCCGAACCTCTTGAGTCTCTTGAGTCGCCTAAGCTTCCCGAGACGCCTGAGACACCCGAAGCGCCCGAAGTCTCCGAGGCGATCCAAGAACCCCAAGCACCCGAAAGCACTCCGACCAGCTCCTCCCCGACCGACCGCTTTGCGGAACTCTTCGCTCTCGATCCGAGCGCCGCGACTCGAACGGTGTTCGACCTTCCGTGCGCTCCCGAAAGCGGGCACGGTGCATCCTCGGCGACGGACGGGGCGGGGTCGACCTTCGAGCCCGCTCTCTACGAGCGCCTTCCGAAGCCCGCCTACGGGCGCGCGCGCGTTCTCGCGTACATGCGTCGTGCGGGAACGTTCATGAACCTCTTTTTCACGCACCGGCTCGACGCGCTTGGGAACTACGTGAAGCACGACTTCACGAGCGAATTCCCGCGGCTCGGTGCCGCGAATCTGCGCACGCACCGCAAAGCTCGGCTCCAGGAGGGGGCGTTTTACGTGTGCGATCTGGAGTCCGACGATTCGTTCGTCAACCGCGACGCGGGTTCGGGCGCTCCGCGCAAGGACTTCGAGCGCGCGATCGATTACGATCGGCTTGCCGCCGAAGGGCGCCTCCACCCGCTCGAAGACGACGCGGGCTTTCTCGTCGTGCGCCCGCGCTTTGAGGACGTCAACCTCGAAAAAGACGTTCTCGTACGGTTCCGACCCGAAAGTACGGAGGTGTCCGATACGGATGCGGACGACGCGGCGGACGAGGGGCTCACGCATCTGCACGTCAGAAGCGTTTCGGTTCTTTTGGCCGTCGGGAACCGTTACTACGGTCCCGTGAAATTGAAGGAGGACGGCCAGCAGCGGCCCTACGTAAATCTAGTCACGCGCGACGCGAACGCTCGACGGGGGCTCGTGGCGGGGTTCCTCCGCGACGACCCCGCGATTCGCACCCTGCGCGCCTCGGAAGAGTGCATCACGGCAAGTTGCCCCGTCGAAATCGCCTTTGCGGCGGGCGCGACGCCGAAGCTCTTCGACGTCTTGTCGGATGCAACCCTGAGGGAAAAGGTTCTCCCCTCGGTGCTCGCCGCGGGGCCCGAAGTGTGGGCGAATCGGGCGGACGGACTCTCGGGAGGCGACGCGCAGGAGAGCTCGATCGCATCGCTTCCGCCCGAAGCGGAAGCCTACGTCACGACCGATCCCGCAATCGCGAAGACCCGCCTCATGCGGATTGCCCGCCTTTTGACCGTGCACCGCATGGGCGCGGAGGCGGCCGAAGTCGTGGGCCGGGCGATTGCGGAGTTGCTCGAAGACTCGCCCGACGCGAAGAGCCCGGGCGGGCGGATCGTGGGACGGATCGCAAGCCGCATTGCCGCGACGCCCGAACTTGCGAAGAAAATCGAAGGCTACGGAGAGCTCGCCCGCCGGATCGACGAACTTAAAAACGAAATCGGGCGGCTTGAAACGAGCCTCAAGGCGACGAAATCGGTCGCGGAGCGCGAGGCCGAGCGCGTGCGGCGGGAGGCCGAGGAGCGAAACCGCACGCTTCTCGACGAAACCGAACGGCTCGAAGCGAGGCTCGAAGAAAAGACGCGCGTTCTCGGGAACATCGAAGCTTCCGCCGATCTCGTCGCGATGCGCCGCGACTTGGAGGCGTCGCTTGAAAGACTCGCCGAAGAGCAGGAACGCCTGCGTACCGAAGCGAAGGCCGCGGAGGCGTACCTCGAAAACGCCTTGGAGCGCGCTCGGAACTTTGCCTTCGACGGGGTCTTCGCGGAGAAACTCCTCGAAGCGGCGGGAAGTCGAAAAAAGACGGACGAAAAGCGCCGGATCGAGACGCGCGTTCGGGAAACGGCCGCAAGTCCCCGTTTTACGGCGGACCCCGTGACGCTTGCGCGCACGCTCGTGGCGGACGTCAAGCGCCGGCGCGATTACGACCGACTTACGATTCTGAACCTCTTCATTCTGCTGACCCAAAACTTCCTCACCGTCCTCTCGGGCCCGCCCGGAGCGGGGAAGACGTCGATGTCGGTGATTCTCGGGGACGTGCTGGGGCTCACGGAGCGTTCGGGTCGCGTCGAGGGAACCGGGCAAACCGAAGGGACCGAACAAGCCGAGCGTATGAAACGAGCGGAACGGTTCCTTCCCGTTTCGGTCGAGCGCGGTTGGACCTCGAAGCGCGACTTCCTCGGGTACTGGAATCCGCTTTCGAAAACCTTTGAGAGTCCCGATCCCCGACGAAGCGACGCGTTGGCGCTTCTCGACGCCGAAGCACGGGCGAAATTCGACGATCTCGCCTTCGTGATGCTCTTGGACGAAGCGAATCTTTCCCCCATGGAATACTACTGGGGAGACTTCATGCGGATTTGCGACGATCGGAGCCGCATGAACCGTATCGCCCTCGGGGGCGACGCGCTCTACGACGTGCCCGATACGTTGCGGTTCTTGGCGACCATCAACTCGGACTTCACGACGGAAAACCTTTCGCCCCGACTCCTCGACCGCGCATCCGTGGTGACGCTCCCCGAGACGAAGATCGATTTCTCGAGTCTTGCGGATCGGGGAGCCTCGTACGAAACCGACGACGAGCACGCCGAGGAAGCTTCGCGTCCGCCCGTCTCCTGGCGTGCGATGCGCGCCGCCTTCGGGCCGCGCGCGCACTTCGAGGGCGAAGCCGAAGCGGCGGCACTCCTTGAGGCGGTCGTCGCCGCTTTCCGTGCGACGGGCGGAGCAACCTCCGTGCGTACGTGTCGGGCGATGCGGGACTATGTGTCGAGCGCCGTGCCGGTCTTCTCCGAAGCGGATGCGGCAAACGGAGCGAACGCAATGAAGACGTCTGCGGGTTCGTCGAAATTCGAGAAGCTCTCGAAATTCCCGAATCTCGGTGCGGGTGCGAAAACTTCGATCTCGGCCGCGAGTGCGTCGGCAAGCGGTTCGGTTCGTGTTGCGGATTCGGAATCGGGCGTCCTCGGGCGTACGGACGACGTGCTCTCGGTGAGCGAAGCCGTTCGTGCGGCGGTCGACTTTGCGGTGGCGGCGCGTTTGCTTCCCCGCATCGAAGGAAGCGGCGACGCGTACCGCGAGAAACTCGAAACGTTTGCGGAGACGCTTACGGGGCTGGGCCTTGCTCGCAGCCGCTCGATTCTCGACGGGATCCTCGCGCGCGGGGAAAGCGCTCTCGGTTGGTACCGGTTCTTCTGACGGGGACGGGTTGCGATGCGTGAACTCGTCCTTCGGGATTTCGAAGAGGGAACCGTCATTAGACTCGGACTGAGGCTCGATTTCGGGTTCGGGCCGGGGCTTCGGAGGGGCACCGGGCATACACCCTCGGGGATCGGCGCGGAAACGGTCGCCGAAATCGAAACGTTCGTGCCCGCCGAGCGCGTCTGGCAGTTCGAAGTCGACGAGGAGGCACTGAAGCGCGCGGACCGGGAGGCCTCAAAGGCGCTTCGCGATGCTCTTCGTGAAGCTATTGAAGCTCCCGATGCCGTTGCTCGTCACGCCCCGGGTGCCGGTGACGCGAAGCGGCCGGGGACTGCGGAGGTTTTTTCGAGTGCTTCTTCGACTGCTTTTTTGACTGCGGGTTCGGTTGTGGGTTCGACTGCGGACGACGGCGTCGCCGTCGCCGTCGCCGCTCACCTTCGCGGGACGTCGCGCTCCATGCCGTCCGGACAGTCCGTGCAGTCCGGACAGTCCTTCCGTTCCTCGCATGCTTTCCGGTCCGTCCGCACGTACCCCCAGGTGGAACTTCGGATCAACGGTCAGGTCGTGCGCACGGCGATTGCGCGCGAAGAGCGTGAAGAGAACGATGCGAATGATGCGAATGATGCGAACGCGGCGATAGAACAGAACGCATCGAATGACGTGAGCGGGGTTGAGGGTGCCCGCGATGCGACGCGGGCGTCGGCCCCGGGCGTTGCTGCTTCGGCGCCGTCTTCCGCTTCGTCTTTTTCTTCTTCCCCCGAGACCCCTCTCCCCGCGAAGCGTTTCGTCTGGATTTTGACTCCGGTCGACCGTCTCGGCGCACCCGTTGCGGCGATGGCCTACGAGCTGGGGACGGCGGACATGGAACTCGGTTACCGCTTGGGTAGCGGCCCGTGGGAGGAGGCGCGAGATGCGTTGGAGCTGCTCGAGGACTTTCAGGAGCTTCAGGAGCTCGAAGGGGCCGAAAGCTTCGAAGGGATCGAAAGCTTCAAAAAGCCCGCCGCCCTCGCGGACTTCGGCCCGTCCTCGGCCCCCGAAGCGGTCTTTCGCGCGGAGCCCGTTTTCCTTTGCGTTCCCGAGCGCGATTCGGGCTACGTCGTGAAGCTCTCCAACCTCGTTTTCGAGCGGGCGGGAAAGTGGTTCGTTCGTTTGGAAAAGAACGGGATGAACGGGAAAGAGGGGAATGACGGGGCTGACGGCAAGGCCCCCGACGCCGAGCGCGATTCGAATTCCCCGAGCTCTTCGGGCTCGACCCTCAAGCGTCGCATCGCTTTGCTTGAGAGGCTTCTTCGCACGTACGAGGAGTGCGCGCACTACCTGAGAGCGAACGCGCGCTTTCGGCTCGTGCCGCAGTCGAGGGTCGACGCGGTGGAGAAATTGCGGGCGGTGACCTCCGACACCATTCGCTACGTCGCGGAACATCCCGACGAACTCGTCCCGTCGCCGAGCGGAGCGGGCCTTCGGATCGGAGGACGCACGTACCTTCCGCGGCACGTTTTGGTCGAGTCGAGCGCGAAGCGGTTCGACACCTACGAAAACCGCGCGATTCTCGGCGTGCTCGCGGCGCTCGGCGAGGAACTCCGTGCGGACGCGCGCGAGGCGGCGGAGCGCGCGGAGAAACTCCGAGTGCGCGAGCCCGATCGGCCGGGCTACGTCTCGACCGCCTCACCCCTTGCGAAAGACGCCGCCAAGCGGATCCTCGCCTATGCGGAGGCGCTCTTCGGGCTTGAACGCCGTACGTCGGTGCTCTTTCGCGACTACCGCACGATGCTCCCCGCGGAGCCACTCCTCTTGACGCTCTCGAACGGCAGGGACACCCTGAGACCCACGGAAGTCTTCCGGTCGATTCCCGCCTACCGGGCGCTCTTCGAAGCGATCTCGGGCGTGCAGTGCTCGGAAAAGCCCGTCCTCGAAAACGAGGCCGCACTCATTACGGCCTGCGGGCGAAGCCGCGTGTTCGAATTGCACGCGCTCTTTCGCGTGCTCGAAGGGCTCTCCGCGGCGGGCTTCAAGCTTACGGGCACCTGCCTGGCGGCGGAACACGAACTCGAACGCGCGGGAAGAAGAAACTCCCCCGACCGACCGAATCGGTTCCTCTTCGAGAAAGCCGCAGGCGACTGTGTTGCCGAAGTGCTCGTTTGCTACGAGCCCGTGGTGCGCTTGAGTGAGTTGAGCGAGAGCGGGAGCGAAGGCTTGAGCGCGTTGAACGAGTTGAGCGACGGAGCGGCCGAAGGGGTCGAAGCACCCGAAGCAGTCGAAGAGGCTTCGGGAACGGAACGGCCCGAAGGAGCTGAAAAAGGCGAAACGGTCGACCTTGACGAGCGGTTCGCCGTTCGTCTCGTGCGCACGAGCGTCTTGTCGCCCGCCGAAGGCGGAGGACTCAAGGTCGTTTCGCCCGAAGAGGCCTTCTTCACGCCCGACTTCGTCGTGCGGGTGTCGGTGCGGCGGGGCGCGGGGAAGGAACAAAGCGCAATGGCGGAAAGCGCCGGGGAGGCCGAAGAGCTCGCTGAGGTCAAAGCGGTCGCAAAGGTCGCAGGGGCCGCAAAAGAGGACGAAGGCGCTCGGGCGGGGCGCTCGCGGCCGACTTTGAGGTCGTCCCCGTCGCGCTGGTTCGTGGCGGACGCGAAGTACTCGACCCGCACGAAAACGGTGCTCGAACGCACGATGGATACCGCCTACAAGTACCTTCTCGCAATGAGCCCGACGCGGCCCGGGGATACGCTCGAAGGTGTCTGGCTCTTTTATGCCTGGGAAGAAGCGCGAGGCGCTTTTGCGGGAAATTCCCTCCGGACGTACCTGCCCGCAGGGCTTCCCCGGGCGGGCGACGTGCACTACGAGTGTGCGGGGCTCGGGGACGGGGAGTCGGACTTCGTGCGGGCGGTGCTGGCGGCGTGCGAGGAGATGGCGCAAGAGGTCGTATCCGATCGATAACGCGCCGGGGTTCTCGAATTTTTGGAAGCCCCCATAGTAAATCGAGTTTTCAGGAGAGGTTTGTGCCGTTCTCGTGGAATTTGCTTTCGAGTCGCGCTACTTCAGACGGCGTCGTTCCCATGCGGGTGGCAACATCTGTCTGCGTGAGACCTGCCGATGCACGAGCCGCAATGATCTTGTCGAGCTCAGCCAGTTCGGCGTTGGCATCCTCCCATTCCTCACGAAAGTTCGGATCTTCCAGCGATTCGTTCAGCATGTCGCGCCAAGTCTTAGTCGCTTTCATAGAGATGCCTCAGGAAACCCCGTCTTCGGACGGGGGAGGAATGAGATGCGGGGCGAAGCCACGGATACCCGTATCCGTCGTTGTAGGAAAGCAGTTGGCAATGGCGCCAACCGATACCTTGAATGACGCCCCGGGGCGTCTGAGTGTTGAAGCTGCCCGACGCACGGACGGCCACGCGTCCCCGGTAGGTTTGGGCGCCTACACAATCATGGAGCACCCACGATAGCACTTTCGTGCGGGCGGTGCCGGCGGCGTGCGAGGAGACGGCGCGGGAAGCCTTCTGAGGGACGGGCGAAGAGGGACGAAGAGGGGGCGAAGACCGTCGAAGAGAGGCGCGATGCCTCGCGGCGGGAAGCCGTATGATGCCGGGAATTCCATTGCGTCATACGGAGCAAAATACAGAAACTGTCATGCTGACCGTTCGTTTTCCCGAAAACATCGAACGCCGCCTCGACCGCCTCGCACGAGCGACGGGCCGTACGAAGAGCTTCTACATGCGGGAGGCGCTCCTCAGGTATCTCGACGAGGTCGAAGATACGCTCGAAGCCGAAAAAACCTTGTCGCGCGTGCGCGAAGGGCGGGAGCAGGTGCTTTCGTCCGAAGAGGTCGGGAAGATGCTTGACGGGGAAGAGCGCGGCGGGCTCGGCTGAATTCGGGGAAGAGGCCCGGGAAGAGTCCGGAAGAGACCGTCAGGTCTTCGGAAACAGTTCGGGCGAGGCTCTTGCGAGTCCCGCCCGTTCCTGCACGAAAAGTGAGGCGCTGCACCGGCCGAAGGTCGAGCCTTCTGTTACATATCGCCGAATGGCGGGCCTCTTTTGTGTCGCATTGCGATTCCGCGATTGTACAAGAACTGAGAGATCCCGGGTTGCCGGACGGCTCGCGGGCTTCACGGTTTCGCAGCGTGACGGGCTTCCCGAGACCGCAGACATCTCCCGAATCCGCCGAAATCCGCAGATCCCGACCGAAAAGCAGAACGGAGAGAGAAACACACCATGACGACAACCCGCGTTTTCGTGCCGCCGATCAAAATCCGGGGCATCAAAACAAAACTCGTTCCTCTCATTCGCGAGATCGTCCGCCTCGACCCGTTGACGACCTGGATCGAACCCTTCATGGGCTCCGGGGTCGTCGGGTTCAACGTCACCCCGAAGCGGGCGGTATTCGCCGACACGAACCCGCACGTCATCGCGTTCTACCGGGCGATTCAGGCGGGCGAGATCACCGCGTCGCGCGTACGGGCGTTCCTCGAAGCGGAAGGCGGAAAACTTCGCGAAAAGGACGACCTCCATTATTACGCCGTGCGCGAACGGTTCAATCGACATCACTACCCCCTCGACTTCCTGTTTCTCAATCGCTCGTGCTTCAACGGTTTGATGCGGTTCAACCGAAAGGGCGACTACAACGTCCCCTACGGCCACAAGCCCGAACGCTTCGCGAAGGCCTACGTGACGAAGGTCGTCAATCAGGTGGCTCATGTCGAAGACTTGCTGCGCGCGAACGACTGGCGGTTCGTCGAGCAGTCGTTCGAAGAAACGCTCGCGAGCGCCCCGGGAAACGCGTTTGTCTATTGCGATCCTCCGTACATCGGCCGGCACGTTGACTACTACGGCAGCCGGGACGAAGGGAAGGAGCGGAAGCTGCGCGACGCGCTGATGCGGTTCGGCGGGAAGTTCGTGCTCTCGACCCGGGACCGGAACGCCTGGCGCGCGAACGAGTACGCCGACACGCTCTGGGGTGACTGCTTCACAACGACGAAGGCGCACTTCTACCACGTCGGGGCGCGGGAGCAAAATCGCGGAACCGTCGTCGAAACGTTGCTCACGAGCTACGACCCGCATGTTTGGGAGAAGAGACCCGCCGAGTGATCGGAGGGGAGGGCGTCTCCGGCGGGTTTTGACGTTGCCGTTCTTCCGTCGGCGCGAGGAGTGCCCCGACGGGTGCCGGCGACGTGACGCGACGAAACGAAACGAGACAAGACGAAGAGGAGGAGCCTCCATGGAACGACAAATCCTCAGAAAACTCGCGCGGTGGAAGGACTCCCGCCATCGCAAGCCCCTCCTCTTGGAGGGGGCGCGTCGCGTCGGAAAGACATGGGTCTTGAAAGCATTCGGCGAGCGTTGCTACGAGAACACGGCCTACGTGAGCTTCACTGAAAACGAGGCTTACAAGGCGATTTTCGAGCCGAACAGGGAGGTCGACCGGATTGTGGCGGCTCTGGCGAAGACGACCGGACGGGCGATCGAGCCCGGCCGCACGCTCATCGTCTTCGACGACATCGGCGAGTGCCCGAAGGCGCTCAATGCGTTGAAATACTTCTGCGAGGATGCGCCGCAGTACCATGTCGCCTGTACCGCCACGCCGCCGACGACGGCCTTCTCGAAGCCCGCCTCGTTTCCGGTCGGGAAGGTCGACTTCATGCGGCTCGATCCCATGACTTTCACCGAGTTTCTTCGGGCCGACGGGGATGCGGACGCGGCCGACAGCCTTGACGCGATATGCACGCTCGAACCGATTCCCGAAGTGCTCTTCGGTGTGCTCTTCGAGAAGCTCGCGCGCTACTTCATGACGGGCGGGATGCCCGAAGCCGTCGGGCTTTGTACGGAACACGCGGCGGAACATACGGCGGCGCGCGATGCGGACCCGGTGCGGTCGGTGCTCGCCGAAAGCGCGAAGGCGTACGAGCGCGACTTTGTCGTGCACGGCAAGGCCCGCGAGTTTTCGAGGATTACCGAGGTTTGGAAGTCGCTTCCTTCACAGCTCGCACGGCAAAACGAAGCGTTTTCCTACGGGATCGTGCGGGAAGGAGCGCGGGCGCGCACGTACGAGGCCGCCGTCCGTTGGCTGGTGGAGGCCCGCCTTGTGCATCGCATCCCGCGCAGTACCGGGCTCGGGCTTCCCGTTGCGGCCTTCGACGACCGTTCCGCGTTCCGGCTCTATCCCGCGGACGTAGGGGTTCTTCGCGGGCTCGCGCACCGGTCGGACCTCTTACGCCCGTCGGCGGCGGGGGCGAAAGGGGGCGCGAACGAGGGTGCGGTTGAAGCGGACGGGAATCAGTGGTTTGCGGAACTGAACGGGGCCTTGGCGGAGGCCTTCGTGCTTCAGAGCCTCGCCGCGCAGTTCGAATTGATGCCTCGGTATTGGACGCAGGGGGCTTCGTCGGGCGCGACGGTCTTCCTCATTCAGCGCGAAAACGAGATTTTCCCCGTCGAGGTGCGAACCGAAAGGAAAGAGCTCAAAGAGATCGAAGAGGGCAAAGCGGTCGAAGAGGTCAAAGAGGACAGAGAGGACGGCAGCGGCGGCGGGCTCGATGCGCTTGATGAGCTGAAGGCCGCGTTCCCCGACCGCATCAAGCTCTGCGTGCGGTTCTCGACCGTGAACCTCAAACTCGAAGGCGACGTGCTCACCGTCCCGCTCTTTCTCGCGGACCGGACGGACCGGTTGATCGGGCTTGCGCTCGAGCAGATGAAGGACGGGCGGTCAGCGTGACGGCGGCGGGTCGCCGAGTGCGCCTTTGACGCAGAACTTTCGGATGTCGTTCGGGCGACTTGGGTGACGCAAGCTGGTGGCTACGAGCGGAGAAGGAGCGATGCTTCGCGGCGCAAGACCGTTGCACGCTTGCTGTTGACGCGACAGCCGACGGCGACGATATTGTCGAGGTTGTAGCGCTTGATCTTGGGATCGAGCGTTGGGGCCCTCTCCGGGCGAACTATCGAGAAATTCTTGATAGTTGCACATTTGATTGATTCGACCGAACGATAGGTTGAATCTAAATGTGGTTGTATATTCTGCGCGCTGGTATTGAAGAGCTCTGCCTTGTGTTCTGCGTGAGCCGAACGGCCTCATGCTCACGATCAATACGGACTTCGATACCTTGCGGGCCCCTCCGTCTTAGACCCCCGCTAACGCACCAGGGTCTGGCATATCTCATCCTGAAAAACGAAGAGCAGCCACTTTGGGCTGCTCCCTGGAATAGCCTCCGTAGACACAGAAACCCTGACATTCCCCGGCGCTAACTTGCCGCTATCCGAGTGATGAAGAGTTGCTCATCAGGCGATAATATCGACGCAGCGCGTGATAGCGCGATACCCCCAATCGAGCTCCGCGAGCCCATCTTTCGACGGGTTCGCGTCGGAGCCATGACAGAATTCGAAGCCTTCTAGTACTTTCGCAGTTGAGTGTCGGTGTCGCTTCTGCAGTTGTGCAAAAGTTGCTACCAGACGCAGCAGACCTTCTCAGTTGAAAGCTCGAAGAGAAGCCGATCATTAAATGGATTTCTTAAAAACACCTGGCGAGACTTGTTGATTCTTGGCAAGTTCGAACATTCGCTCTATGAGCTTATAAACAGGAGCTCTTACATTCGAGCTTTCAATTTTCTCCTTTTTCTTGGCCCGTTGAATTGCTGTTGTTACGGATATCATGGAAAATGTGGAAGGAGAACAGTGTTTATTATAATCTGGTAGAAATTTTTTAAGACGAATATCAATTTCTCTAGATGTAGATACCCCATTGGCCTCTTCGAAGTGAAGAAGCAACCAAATCTCAAACTTCGGGTCACTCATTAAGATGTTAATAGAATTTACCTTACTCTTGAGATCTGGCTTTTGGTTTAGTTTGAAAAGTTCATCTATGTCTTCTTGCTTCCAGGAATCTTTGTCAATGAGAACCCAGATTTCACGAGAATAATTCTCAAGATTTTCGAGTTCTCTCAGAGTTTTTAAAATGGCATCTCGAATATTTTTTGGAGAGGATTTATTTTTGGTTTCGATATATCTACAGTTGAAACTAAATTTACTTCCGAAGTGATTGGCGATAAGGCCTTCAACGATCTTTAGATATTGCTTTTCAGTAACTCTTCCTTCCGTAAAAATGAAAAGCCCTTGGAATAATGAACGATGAGGTTTAGATCGCCGCAGACTTGTGCAAGAGGAATTCTTTTTGGCCATCGTAATCGTCTTCTTTTTCAGAGAGTCCCGGGAATTGCTCCAAAGGCGCCTTCAAGATAAATTTTTCGAATATCTTTGTCCTTGCGAACGCCTTTAAATTCTCCAAGAGAGTACAGAGAAGATTCTCCATTTTGGTATTTGTTGACCAGCCATAATTCGTCTCGTCGGAACGTTTCTTGTGTCATGATATTGACATCATGCGTTGTGAAAATGAGCTGACCTCGGCTATCTTGGTTGCATTTATTCAAGAAGAAACGGACGAGTTCCTCCAAAACTTTAGTGTGCAAGCTACGGTCCATTTCATCGACGATAACAACCAGGTTTTTGTTGTTCCCAGGTTTAACAACAGCAGGAATTAAATCAAGCAGTCGTACGGTGCCATCTGACTCATCTTGAAGACTAAATATAAGAGGATCTCCATTTTTGGATTTATGGACGGCAACCAATCGCTCTATCACAAGTTCATCGCCATCAAGACTAAGGACAGAGTCCCCGATTCGGAGCTTCCCCTCCGTTTCCTGAAGTTTGGATTTAATTTCCGAGATGAGCGGGGCAGGAATGTTTACAAGCGAGCTATTCTGAAATGTGGTCTTTTGGGTTTCAAAGCGATCGATTCCTGTTCCAAATCTTTGCAGGAATTCAAGAAGCTGTTCACTTATTTTGTCTGAAGGATCAGCGAAACGATGAATGGCAGTGAAGACGCTCTCGGTGTTAAGAATGACAAGATTATCTTTGATCCAATCGTAGAAAAGGTTGAATTCATTTACATTGAGATCAATGGCGTTGCTGAGGAGCAGTTGATTTTCTCGAGTTGCGGAGGCAACAAAATTGAGAAAAGCAAGTCGATCCTCCTCAAAGTAATCTTTGTCAAAAATTACAGTACCATCGTCTTTGCGAGTGAAAAGTTCGTAGATGCTCGAGCTGTTTTCGAGAGTCAGTTTTTCATGGACGACTTTCTCTGGTAACAGTGAGAGTTCATATCGATAAATCACTTCATCAATCAACGCAGTCAGCGAAAAATTGACAGGGCGCTGCAAACAATCCTTATCTAGTTTGAATCGCTGAAGACCAAAGCGCACGTTTTTGTTGTTACCTAATACGATCAAATTCTGTAAAAAGGCAAGAGCTTCAACGAATTTTGTCTTTCCCGAAGCGTTTGCGCCATAAATGGCTGCAACGGGGAGAATCTTCAAGCAAAATTTTTTAACTCTAGGAAGTCGATCTGCATGCTGTTTTTCAGAGCCAGCAACCATATCAAGAGTAGCTGGCTCCTTAAACGAGCGCCAATTTTCAACTGAAAAACGAATGATCATGTGGGTCAACCTTAAGAAGAAGGTGAGGTGCTTTACTAGCAAACAGTGTTTTTAGCATCATAGGAGAAAATTTCTCTCAGTGCACGATTTTTTTGGCCCGGGTGCGCGGGTAAGTCTATTAAACCGTCAACCTTCCCGTTGACAATATGAGACTGGCTGCTTTCCATCGTACATCTTCAACAAGGGCGCCTACAGGACTGAATCTGTACTACGAAATTTGGCTCACGTAATTCTCTGTTCTCCGCCTGCTGAAGCGCTCTGCGTCGCACGCCGCATCGCCCTGACGATCGATGGAACAATTCCCGTTCGAGATCCGCGAGGCCCGTCCCTCTATGCGCGTCGAGCGTCGAGCGCCGAGCCGGCACCCTGACGGAAAACCGAAGCCCTTCGTTCCCCCGACGGCTCGCGCAGGAGCCCCCGGTTCCTGCGCCCCGACGGGCTCCCGACCGAAGCGGGCTTCCCAACCGAGAAGAGCACGATGCCGAAACAGAAACGTGACGTGCCGCCTTTGTCCGAAGGAAAGACCCTGAAGGAAATGTTCCTGATTCCGGGTCACTGCCGCTTTGCCGGGACGGAAAGCCCGGAAGCCGAGGCGTGCTGCCGGAGTCAGGGTATCGAGCTCGCAGAGCTCCAAGCCTTCGACCGCTGGTACGAAGAATCGGGCGGCGTGGTGTTCGCAAGCGAAGAAGACGAGACGCGCGCGCTCTTGGGCGCACAGGAAAAGGAGCGCCGGAAGCTCGAAAAAGCGCTCCGTCGCAAGGAAAAGCAATTGGCGGAGATTGAAGCGTTGCTCAAGCTCGCCAAGAAGGCCAAAGCGCTTCGGGCGGGCGAGCTCTGAGAGTGGGACCGACGGGCTCGGTCCGTGCGGGCTTGCGGTTCTTCGATCGAAGGACCGCGCTCAAGCCTGCTCAAACCGATCAAGCTTGTCAACGAGCTTCGCGCAAAATTCGTCGATCGCATCGCGCACGCGACGGTAACGCGCCCGTCGTTCGGTTTCGTCTTGAGAGACCCCGCGCGACGGATCGTCGAACGGTGCATGAAGGACGCGGGCACGCAGTGCTGCCGGCAGGAGAGGGCACAGGTCTTCCGTAGCGCAGAGCGTCACGATAAGGTCGAATCGCTCGAGCGGAAGCTCGAAGACGTTGCGCGCCGGCCCGACCGCTTCAAGACCGATTTCGCGCAAGGCGGCCTGCGCTCCGGGGTCGACTCCGCCTTCGGGATTCGAGCCCGCCGAAACGACCTCCCAGCCGGGGCGCCTTGCCCGCATCAATGCTTCGGCCATGCGGCTGCGACAGCGGTTGTGCGTGCAACAAAAAAGAATTCGTTTCATAGAGGTACCTCAGGAAACCCCCGTCTTCAGACGGGGGAGGAATGAGGTGCGGGGCGAAGC
>CAJLHF010000021.1 GCA_905206365.1 uncultured Sutterella sp.
CCTAACCCACGAGCCCCTCGGTTAGCAGGTCCGAAAAACGCGCCCCACCCCAATGGCACATTGTTTTCGCGGGTGTGTGCCTTTTCCGGCAAAAGGTCCTTGGGCCTTATATCCTCCCCATGAATGGAGAGGTTTTACGGCCCGTCGGATAAGACATACGACCGTCTCGTTTTTTCTTTCGGAGGCCCCATGCTCGAAACTCTCTTCGCCGTCTTGGCGTTTTTCGTCTTCGGCGCACTCTTCTTCTGGATTCTTCCGTTCCTGCTCGGTCTTTTGTCGATGTTCTGGACCGTTTGCGTGGGGCTCGTAATCTTCGGTGCCGTGTGCTTCCTCTTTCCCGCCGTATTTGCCGTGCCGCTCGGGTTGATCGGGATCGCGCTCGTGCTTTTCCCGATTCTCTTCCTTGTCGCGGTGTTTCGCGATTGAGGCGGCTCGGAACGGCAGAGAAAAAAGCGGGCACCGAAGTGCCCGCATTCTTACTGCGTCGGACGGATCGGCCGTCAGAGCGCCGTGCCGCGGCTTTCGAGAGCGTCTGCCGTGCTCCCGGTATCGGCTCCGTTCGGGAGGGGCTTGCGGTAGGCGGCCGTGCCCCAGAGCGGCACGGTCGACAGGGAGTGTTTGAAGCTCCCCGACGTTTCTTTCGTCGAGTAGCTCACGTAAAGGAGCGTCTGGTTTGCTTCGTCGTAGATGCGCCGGATCTTCATCGTTTTGAAAAACACGCTCTTCGACTTGCGGAAGACCACGTCGCCGTCCTTGCCCTTCGGAATGGCGGCAATCATCTCGGGCGTGATTTCACCCGTCTGGCGGCAGGAGACGGAGCTCTCCGACGGGTCCGAGAACTGAAGCGGCGACTCGATGCTCGTGACGTGACACGTGACGCCCGTGACCACCGGGTCGACAAAGGCGTTGGTGGTTATGTTTTTAAAGGTGAAGACGCCGAGCGAGACTTCGGCGACTTCGTCGTTCGAGCAGCCTGCAAGTGCGATGACCGCGGCGCCGAGCGCGCCGCAAAGGCGAAGAGTGCGAGAGGTCATTGAATTTTCCGGAGAGTTCGGTTTTCGAATCGTCATCATACCCAAGGGCGGGTCCGAGCGTGACGGACCCGTTGCAACCGTCTTTTTCAGCCCGAGTTCTCGTCGGGTTTACGGGGATTTTTGAGAACAAAGAGAACGGAGTTCCGCGGTGTCGGCGGAAAGCGACCCGCAAAAAACACGAAGGCCGACGGCCCGAAGCAGGGCGCCGGCCCGCAGCATCGTCAGGTCCCTTCTCGGGCGGCGACGATCCGATTATTTCACCTTGTCTTTGGTCGGATTCTTGGCCGTACTTTGGGCTCGAGGCTGCATAGCGAGGAAGCGGCGGATGTCTTTGTCGAGATTGATCATCCAGTTGTTCACGTTGCGGTGCGCGCACACGACGTCCTTGTCTTTGCCGCAACCGCGTTCTTCGTTGAGGCCGCGACTCGAGACGTACTCGACGCGGAAGTTGCGCGCATCGTAATCGACGCGAACGATTGCTTCGAACTGCTGAGCTTTGGGGCCGGCGGGGTAGGCGAGCGTCATGACGCCCGGATCGTCCGAGACGATGCGCCAGTAGCGCAGTTCGGCGGCGCGAAGGACGGCTTCGTGCACGGTGGCAACGGGCGTACCCTCCGTCACGTAACCCTGCGACATCGTGCGAACAGGAACGGTGGTGCCGCAACCGGCGAGGATGAGGGGACTCGCAACAGCGAGAGCGAGAAGAGAAGAGCGAATCGGGTGTTTCATGGCGATGTGTCTCCGGAAAGCGGTTGATCTGTTCCCATTGTACGAAGTTCCGTCGGGCGTTTCCCGTGGGTTTTATCGAAGGAGTTCACGTACTTCAAGGCTTGAAAGTCGTTCGGATTGAAGAAGATCGGCCGCTTGTTCGGGCGTGATGCGGGTCAACGCCGAGACGTCGATCGTCACGTCGGTACCGTGCGTGACGTTCGTCGAAAATTCGACGGCATTGCCGAACGCCCGGCCCGCAAGGTTGACGAATCGCGTGAGCATCGACGACGCCGTGCGGCTCTCGGAAAAGCCGAGCGTTACCGTGTCGACGTGATACGCGGCTCCGAAAAGGTCGCGCTTTCGGAGTTTTCCGCCTTGCTCGGGGAGGTCGGCGTGGCTTTCGAACGTGACCGACGCGGGTTCGAGACCCGAGAGAAGGGCGAGCGTCGTGATCGCCCGAGCTTCTTCGGGCGAGAGGCGCTGCGAACGTACCGTGCGGGCGAGTTCGACGAGGCGTTCCTCAGGCGTTTCTCCCGTGAACGTACAGACGGTCGACTTCGTAGCGCTCACGGTACGGCCCGAGGTGCGCGAGTCAACGCGGGTGTAGGTGTTGTCGACCCGCACGGCGACCGCTTTGTCGACGGAGGGAAGTTCTCCGTTGGCGAGTCCCGCCACGACTTCGAGGGCCGTTTGCGAGACGGAAGCTTTGGCCGCGAGTTTCACTTCGCCCGAGAAGGCGTATTGCGTTTCGCGCGTCGTCGGCGTTTCGCACACGGTGCGCGAGCCCGAAACGGCACCCGAAATCGAAACCGAGGCCGAGGCGGAGCTCGAACCGAACTCCTCGAATTTCACCTCGGGTTCTTCGGTCAAGGGGGTGCTCCATGCGACTTCGCGCGTGCGTTCGGTTTCGGTGCCGTCGGGGCTTTCAATCGTGACGGTGGTCGAGGACGAACGGTCTTTCCGGACGATTTCGGTGGTTTCGACGGAGCCGTCTTCGAGCGTACGCTCGGTGGTGACGGCCGCGGGGTCGCTTTCTTCGTCGTCGGATTCAAAGCCGAGCTCGAGCGCGGCCGAGATTCCTGCGGAAATTTCGACGGCAAGCCCCGCATGGTGCGAGACCGTCACGCGGTTGAGGTCCCGCGCTTTGAGTTCGCCCGAAATCATGCGGTCGATGAAGAAGGAACACTCGCGTACGGGGAGGCGGTTTTGAATCGTGAACGAGTAATCGACCGCAAGGGACGCGGAGACGGAGGCTTCGATCTTGAGACCGACTTCCGCGGGCTTCGCTTCAAACGACGTACCCGCCGAGGCGGAGGCCGATGCGCTCGCCGTGAGTCCGGCGGCCTTCGCGACGCTCACTGTGATGAAGCCGTCGGAGCCCTTCGTAAAGAGGACGCCGTCCGAAAAGTCGGCGCCGAGCTCCGCGCTGAGGGAGGCCCCGGCCGCGTTTTTCGTTCCGTTTTTCGAGACCGTTTCACCGACTTCGAGCGAGATGCCGATGATCTTGATGTGTCCCGTTTTGTCGATCGCAATGCTCGCACCCGGTTCCATTTGCGCAAGGCATTCGCCGATCGCGAGCCGTCGCCGGTCGCGAAACGCGGTCGTGCGCATGGTTCGTTGCGCCCGGAAGTCGCTCAATTCTGCGGACGTTCGGATGTCGGCAAGCAACCCCTCGAAGTACTTCGTCGTACGCAGGATGCGGTTGCGCCCGAGGAGAGTGCGGCTTGCCGCACTCGCCCCCGAAGCGTCGTTCGCAAGAAGTGCGTCGACGTAGGCCGAAGCGGTCGATGCGGGGAGGAACTCTTCGAGGTTCGCGCGCATGAGTTCGGCTGTCGTGACGGTCCCGTCGGGACCGCGCGACTCGAGAAGCTCTCGAACGGCGGGTTTGTCGGATGTGACGGATTTCGCCGCATGAACGCCCGACCACTTGGGGTCGGTAAGCGCAAGTCTGTCGACCGACTTCCCGATCGAGGCGGCCGTGCGTTCCATCGCACCGTGACAGGCCGTTACGAGCGCGAGTCGCGAGTCGCCATCGAGCGTTCCGAGTTGTTCGGAAAGGCCGAGGGTACCGACCGTTCCGTCTCCCGCGAGTTTCAAGCGCGCGAATTCGCCGAATTCGAGCCTAGAGGCGCGCTCGAGGGGGCGCAGGACCGACTCGGGCATCGCTTTTCGGGGGAGTTTCTTAAGAGCCCGCTCGAAAGCCGCCGTAGCGGACGGGTTTTCCGTGTCCGCGACCTTCGAGAGGATCACGTAGCGACCGCGGTTGAACCGCTCGGCGGTGAGAGCCGAAAAGAGTTCTCGCTTTCGGTCGGAAAGCGTGTCGCTCGGACCGGAAGCAAGTTCCGCGGCAAGATTGTCCCAGGCAGTTTTAACTTCCGTGCTCGTTACCGCACTCGGATCGGCTCCCTGCATGAGGGTCTTTTCCAGCGCAGGCTTTCGAACGTTCTCGAGAACCGCAACGGCGTCGCTTTCGGGAGCGCAAACGAGCGACGCGCGTCCCGTCCGCACGTCATCCGTCGAAGCCGCCTGGCTTTCGTAGGCGTGCCGAAGCGCGGGAGCAGCCAGTGCAAAGCGTTCCGCTGCGAGCGCGAAGTTTTCGAGTGCAGCCGACCGTCCGTCGTCCGTAAGCCCGAGGAGCGATTCGGGCGAGGGCGGAGTCGGCGCGAGCGCCTTGAGAGCAGCCTCGTAAGAGAGCGGCACGCCCCCGTCGCCCGCACGCTTCATGAAAGCGTTGAGAAGCACGGCGCACTCGCGCTCGTAAAGGGGGCGCGAGGCGGCCTCAAGAATGCCGCGACGCAATTCGTCGAGGGAGAGCTCGTAGTGTCCGCCTTGCGCGGCCCGAACTCCTTGGGCTCGGGTGCGTGCGGCACCTCCGATCAGGTCCGAGAGAACTTCCGGAGCGAAGTCGTCGACGTTGTTGAGAAGCGCCTGATCGAGTACGAGCAACCCCGTGCCGGCCGTTTGACCGAGCATGGACGTCGCTTTCGCAACGTCGGTTGCCGGGTTCGAGAGGTCGACCCCTTTTTCGATGCGGCCGATTTCGTCGGGCGTGACGCCGAGGGCCGTCATGCGTTGCGTGAGGTAACGGTGCGCCGCCGTACGCGCGGCCATCACGTCGCCGGAGACGCTTTTCGCGAGGTTTTGAAGGATCGGAAGCGCCGCCGTCGACTCGCGAAAGCGCGCCGTGAGGGTCGCGAGATCGGCGGGTTCCGACGGCGTCGTCGCGCCGGCGGTGTTGCCGCCTGTGAGCGCCGCGTGGCGTCGCAGCGCGCGGGCGATGTTGAGGTCGGCTTCACCTCCGAGCGCGGCGATGATCTGACTCCTCCCCGTGTGGGCGGCGGTCGCTTGGAGCGAAGCGAGCGCGAAACGGGTCGCCGCATTGCGGCTCTCCCCCCGAATGCCGTCGCGCATGAGCGCGCGGCATCGGCCGGCCGTCCCGGCGGGGAGCGTGTCGAGCTTCGCGAGGAAAGCCGCGTTTTCGGGGGCGTCGATCCGAACGTTCGTGGGATCCGCGAGCCCGGTCTCCAGAGCGTAAAGCGCGTGCGCACCGTAAAAGAGCACGTCGGTCGAGGCTTGCAGGATTTCAAATTGTCCCGTCAGGTACTCCAGGTCGTCGCGAAGCCGCGTTTCAACGGCCGCCTTTTGCGCGGCGTCGGTTGCAGGATCGAGCCCTGCGAGCGCGGAATCGATCCGGTCCGAGAGCGCCCTCCGGAGGGTATCGGGGGCGGTCGAGCGAAGGGCTTTGTGAAAGGCGACGAGCGTGTCGCTTGCGGGGTTCTCGGCGAGCGCCAGGGCCGCATCCGAAAGCGCCGCCGCCTCGGGGTGCGCCGTGGGGTCGAAGTCCGCCAGCGTCAGGCGCTCCGCGGGGTTTCCGGGGAGTTGCGCGCCCGCGAGGAGTCGCGCGTAGCAATCGTTGTAGGCGAGGGCCCCGAGGTAGTCGCAGGCGAGGGTGACCGCCTTGAAACTCATGCGGTCCGAGGGGGCAAGCCCGCCGAGGCGCTCCGCGAGTACGCCGATACGCTCCAAGGCGGTACGGTTCGCGGCGTTTTCGGAGAGCGCGCGTCGGGTGCGCGAGAGCAGTTCGGGGGCGGTTCCGCTCGTTCCCTGCATATCGACGGCAATCGCTTGCGCGATGTCGGCGCCGAAGAGATCGGTCGCCTCATCCCAGCTCGTCACGGAGGCGGCGACGGTGAGGAGCGTTTTAAGGGCGAAAAACGCCGCTTTTCGATCGGTTTCCGCGGCGGCTTTCACGAAATCCGTACCGAAGTCGCGAATCGCCCGAGCGAGGTCGGGCGATTCGCTCTCGAACCCCGCGGCGAGCTTTTCCGTCATTTCGCCCAAAACGGCGGGCGGAAGGTTTGAAGAGAAAACGCGCCCGTCGGGCCCCGTTTCAGGTGCAAAGCGGTTGAAGGCAAGACGCGCCGTCAACGCTTCGAGTCCGCCCCGAACACCCCCGCGGGGGTTCGCGTCGTCGATCCCGTAGCGCCCGAGGAGTTGTTCGGCTGCGGCCACCGCTCCGGCATTTTTCGCTGCCGTGCGCGCGAGGTCGTTTCGCAGGAGGACGAGCGCTTCATACGCGGTGCGGGCGTTCCCGGGCGAATTCGGGGCGATGCCGTCAAGTTGCCGCTCAGCTTCTTCGCGCGTTTCGGCGGAGACGAACGGGGACTGAAGGAGTGCGTGTGCGAGCATCTCCGTTTGCGGGGTCGCGACGGGTCGCAAGAGTTCGAACCGATCGGGGTCGATTTCGCCCGAGGGGAGGCGACAGGCATCCAGAAAGCCGTCGACCGCCGTTTCGAGAGTTTGGAGGGCGTTCCCGCGCACGGCGCAAAGTGCCGTCCAATCGGCCGCGGCGCCGAGCGCCTTGCCCGCTTCGCGGGGTGCGGCTCCGTCGGGGACGCATGTCGGATCGATCCCGAGCATGCCCGAAACCGTTTCCAGTCCCGTACGGCGTCCGAGCTCGGCCAAGGCGGGTTCCATCGCCCGTGCGGCCGATCGGTTCATGCGAGCAAGGTCCCGGGCGCTTTCGCATGCGGCTTGCACGTCGCCCGAGGCGACGGCTTCTTCCACGTCTTTCACGGCTCGATCGATGCGGGCGGCCTCCTTGTCGCGCGCGTCCGCGACGGGCGAAATCGTCCCGAAGGGGCGCTCGGCTTCGAGGTCCTTCGCCGCGAGGTGCCCGCACGCGTCGGGTGCGAAGGTCGCGTCTTCAAGCGTGAGGTCGGCCGAACCGTCGGAACGCAGGAGCGTCCGGTCGTTTTGAAGGAGCGCCCGGGTTTTCCCGTCGGCGAGATTTTCGGTCGCCTCGCGAAGCACCCGCGCCGTCTCCGTCTCTTCGGCATTGCCCGGTTTCGCGAAGGTTTCGAGCTTTTCGAGAAGTTCGGTCGTGCGACTTCGGGCTTTTGCGAGCGCTTCGCTCGTGCCGGCGGCCGCCGTGTCGAGCACGGCTCGGTAGAGGTCGTTCGCAACGATGCGTTGCGCGCGTTTGTCCGAGAAACGTTCTGCGGCCGTCTGAACGTGCGCCGCAAAGTGCATGACGGCGACGGATTGGGCGGCGGAGTGCATGCCGGCCGCTTCGTCGGAAATCGCTCGGAGCGTGGCGGCGAGGCCCGCCGCGTCGCGGGCGGGTGCCTTCACATGCGCGGAGAGGACGGGGTTGAGCCGCGCGAATTCCCGCGAGTTCGGGGACTCCGAGGACGCGTCGGCGGCCTCGGGCGCGAGACCGAGCGGATGACGGGCCGCCCCGTCCGCAAAGCGTTCGAGAAGGTACTCGACCCCCGTCGAGCCCGCGGCTTGCGCGGCAGCGGATGCTGGACGCGAAGCGAGCGCGCGCGTCCGTTCGAAGGGAAGACGCCCGTCGAGCTCAAGCTCGATCGCCGCGCCTTCCGCGCTCGCGAGTTCCCGCACGATCTCCAGTGCCGCGAGCGTCGCAGGGTCGTGGGAGTCCGCCAGTGCTTGGGATTCGGGCGTCGGGCGGCGGGTGCCGGAGGTGCGGCCGGTGCCTTCGGTCGGGGCCGAGGGCGCACCGGCGGTCGTTCCTGCGGGAGTGTGATGGGCGTTTCCGATGACGGGGTCGTGCATGGTGTTTCGGTGCCGAAGTTCGAACGTTCGCAACCGTGCGAAAGAAAAGCGAACCGCGGCACCGCCTCCGAAAAAGAAAATGCGACAAATGGGAATCGGTCCGACTCGAAGCGCCGTCTGGGCGCCCGGAGCAAAATGCAGCCGTTATCCCCAGAGAATGCTCGGGTTCGCCATGAGGCTCGAGAGTTCCTCGCCCGAAAGCTTTTCAAGGGTTTCGAGGGGTTCGGCGGGGCGGGACGCTTCGGGAGTGCTTCGGGAAGATGCCGGAGAAAGCGTCGTGGAAGCGGAATTCGTAAGAACGCCCGTGCTTTCCGGTTCCGCCTTCGCCGCGGTGCCTAGACGCTCGAGAAGAGCCTTGCGTAACATCTCGGCGTGCTTTTCAAACCGCCCGAGCGCGTCGCGCGTCGGAACGGGGTCCGTCACGGCGATGCGGTCCGAAGCCCAGAAAAAGCGTCGTGCGGGGTCGATCCCGAGACGGACCGTACCGAAAAGGGCCCCCGGTCCGCTGAGGGCGAGAAGGCTGAGGAGAAGCCCCGCGTCCCCCGCGACTCGCTCGGACACGGGCGCGATGTTTTCGAAAAGCCGCAGGTACGCGACGCCCGCCTCGTCTTCAATGCGTGCAAAGAGCATCCCCGCGAGCGTCGGGGTGACGGAAAGTCCGTCCGAATTGAAGGGTGCGAGTTCAAGCGCCCGGTCGTCGATCCAACGGTTGAGCATGTTGTGGGTCACGGTATCGTCTCCGAAAATGTGTCGGGGCGTTCGGGCGAAAGTACTGAAAACGGTCCCGTCGAACGTGCCGACCACTGTAGCAGAAAGTATCCCGGGAAAATGCCGCGGGCGGTCCGAAAACCCGACCGAAGCACGCAATGAGAGAAGTATTCGGAAAAAAACGACGGTGTGCGACGTGAGATAATGGCCGCACCGCGCCGCCCGAGGGACTCGATCGAGGACTTCGCTGGCGGATTTCCAAGTTTCCCGGACGGGTTTTCACGCAAATTCAGAGGATCATGCAACTCGGCAACCTTTCGCTTCGGGCCAAGTTGCTCGGCGCCCTCGCGCTCGTCGTGACGGCGGCGAGTCTTCCGCTCATTCGGATCGGCTACGTCGATACCTACGGCCACGCGCTCGAGGCCGCGAAAGGACGGTTCGACGACGTGACGCGTATCGTCGCCGACGAGGTGGAACGTTCCTACCTCAATCGGCAGACGCTCGTCGTTGAAAAGGCGACGATCGAAAAGGACGACATCATCGCGGAGCTCGATGCGGTCGAAGAATGGGTGAAAGAGAACCGCGTGGGTGCCATGCGGCCGACGCTTGACTTTCTCTACACCGCCTGGCGAACGAACGTTGCGGTCGTCAACGAATGGGGCGAATTTCTGACGCTCTCCCCGGACGTGCGGCGCGCCTGGGCGCTCGATCCCGTCGACAGTCACGGGATTCGCTTTCGCGAGTACCTGCGCAATACGGGGCGCAACTTCGCCCGCGACGAATTCACTTTTCTTCGGTTGCGCTCCGAAGCGGGAGTCGACGAACCCTATCTCGTCGGGGTGAGGAAGGTTGCCGGTTACACCGTGGTGGTGCTCCAGATCCTCGACTACCTGGAGCCCTCCGAAGAGGCGCTCGTCGAAGAAGTGGCGCTCCACGCCAAGGACGCCGTGGCGTCCGTGACCGTCGATCCGAGGACGACGCTTCGAATCGTCACCGCTTCCGATCGGGAGATCGCGCGACGCGGTCCCCGAAGCAGCTCCCGGAGCAACCCCGAAAGCGAGGTCGAACCGAACGCTTCCGCCGCCACTCCTTCCGACGCTCTGCGTCGCAAGGCCCGAACCGAGGGGTTCGCGTCGTGCATCCTGGACGAGCCTTCGGGCAAGCGCCTCGCGGCCGTTCGTTACATCAAGGTCCTTGACTGGTACGTCGAAGGAACGGTACCGCTTCGCGTCGTATCGGGTCCTGCGGAACGCTACGCCACACGGCTTGCGGGGATCGCCTTCGGCGTTTTTCTGATCGTGGCGCTGGCGGGGCTCGGCCTTGTCACCTGGTTTTTGCGCCCCTTGCGGCGCTTGGCTTACGCGGCGGAGCGTCTCGAGCGGATCGATCTGAGGTCGGACGACTCGATGAAGGAACTTGAAGCGATCGGTGCGGGACTTCCCGCCGACGTGAAAGACGAAGTGGGACTTGTTGCGCGATCCTTCGGCCGGATGCTTCGGGCGCTCTCGAAAAACGTCCTCGCCCTCAAAGAGTCGCTCGCCCGGCAGCACGGGATCGAAGGCGAAATGCGCGCGGCCCGCGAAATTCAAACGGGGATGCTCGCCGCGCCCGATACGATCTTTCGTTCCGAGGGCTTTGAAGCTTACGGCCTCACGGATCCGGCACGCGATGTGGGCGGGGATTTCTATGAGGTCGTGGAGCTTGAAAAGAGCCGCCGCGCCCTCGTCGTGGGGGACGTTTCGGGGAAGGGCGCTTCGGCCGCTCTCCTCATGGCGGTAAGCCTCACGCTTGTGAGAAACGCGCTTCTCGACGGGCTTGAGCCCGCGGCCGCTCTCAAAAAGGTGAACGATCAGATTGCGGCCCGCAATCCCTCCTGCATGTTCGTGACGATCTGGGCGGGCGTCTTTGATCCCTCGACGGGGCGGCTCGACTATGCGAACGGCGGTCACTGTCCGCCCTTTACCCTCACCGAAACGAGGGTCGGAAACGGGCTCGAAGTCCGTCCGGGGCGCTTGGAAGGCGTGAGCGGTCCTCTGGTGGGCGCGCTCGAAGGGGCGGACTACGTCGGCTTTTCGACGACGATCGCGCCCGGAGAAACGGTCGTTCTCTACACCGATGGCGTCTCGGAAGCGATGAACGCGAAGCGCGAACTCTTCGGCGAAGAGCGTCTCGAGAAGGTCCTCATTGCGGATGTTTTTCCGAGTACGAAGGACGCGGCCCTTGCGGTGACCGCCGCGGTTGCCGCTCATCGGGGCGACGTGGAGCAGTCGGATGACATCACGATGCTCGTATTCCGTCGTACGCAATCGATTGAGGAGACCGCACAATGACGAACACCCTGAAAACCGTGACGTCGCCCGATGGCGTTCGTTTTCAAGTCATGAGCCGTCGTACGCTCGGGCAACTCGTCGGCGCGCTCGCGCTTACGCTCGGAGGTCCGATGCATGCCGGGGCCGCTCAGGCCGATGCGGCGGAGGAGCCCGACGCCGTTGCTCCCGTCCCCGAATTTCCGCTCGGGCGCCCGGCCAACGCGATTCTCGTCGCGGAAGGCGACTGCAAGGCGTTTCGCGACGTATTCCGGGCGGTTTTGAAGGGATTCGAGTCGCTCGGACTCACGAACCCTCCGGCGTCTCCGGCATCCGCCGCATCGCCCGAGGCTCCGAGCCTCGCCCGACTCTGGAGCGATGCGGTCGCGCGCTCGGAATCGGAAACGGCTTCCGTTGCCGAGCGTGCCGAACGCTTGCGGTTTCTCCCCGACGGGTTGTTCGACTGCGGGTTCGATCCCCGCCGCGCGGTCGACGTTCGTCGGGCCGTCTCGGAGCGGATAGCCGATCCGGGTGCCGTGGATCTCATTTTCGTTCTCGGGGAGCTCCCGGCGCGTGAACTCCTTCCCGTTGCGGGCGGCATTCCGATGGTGGTGCTCTCGTCCGACGATCTTGAGGCGGGTTTCGGCGCCGAGCACGAAAACCTCCACGTCGCGCGCGTCACGGGGCGCTTTGCCCGTCAGACGGAAGTCTTTCATGAGGTTCGTCCCTTCGGACACTTGGCGCTCCTCGCGTCCGAAGCGCGTCTTGCCTCCGCGGGCGAAGACGAAATCCGCGAGGCGTGCGAACGCTTGGGGGTTCGCTTTGAAACCGTGACTTACCCCGAGCGGGGCGACGGCTCCCGGGGCGATTTCGACGCCTTCATGCGGGGTCTCGAACGCGTGCGCGACGCGGGGTGCGACGCGGTCGTCCTCCCCTGGTTCTTTGCCGAAGACGACGACTTCCCGACGGTCGTCGACTTTCTCGTTCGAAACGGGATCGTCGCCTTTTCGCAGGCGGGCGGCGACTTCGTCGCGCGCGGGATCCTGTTGGGGGCGGGCACCGAGAGCGTCGAAGGTTACGGGCTCTTCGAAGCCGACGTCGTCGAACGGATTCTTTCGGGGGAGACCCCCTCGAGCATTCGACAGACTTTCACGCAACGCGGGCGCCTCGTCGTCAACCTCGTCACCGCCATGCGGATGGGGTGGCGGCCGCCCTTCGGACTCCTCGTTTCGGTCGAACGCGCCTATGCGGCGCAGAGCCGCTGAGGCGCTCCAAGGCGCGCTACTGCGATTCCTTCGAACAAACAAAACCCCCGGGGGTCGTCCCGGGGGAGGCGAAGCGGAAGTCGTCGACTCAGATCCGAATGCGCGCCAGCGGCTGCACCGAGATTTCGGGCGTCACTTCCTGATAGGCCATGACGGAGAGCTCGTAGAACTTCGGCTCGATCAACTTTCGCACGTACCGGCGAATGTCCATGCTCACCATCAGGACGGGCTTTTGGGGGTTGCGTCGGTAGGGACCCGCCGCGCGTTCGACGGCTTCGAGAATCCGTTGCGACGACCCGGGGTCGAGCGACAGGAAAGCACCCGCGGACGTTTGACGGATGGCCTTTCGAATGGTTTCCTCGACGGCGGGCTCCATCAGGATGACGGGGAGCATGTTCTGTCCCTTCGAGTACATGTAGCAGATCTGCCGCTTCAAGGCCGAGCGCACGTATTCGGTGAGCATCACGACGTCCTTTTCCTTCGGGGCCCAGTCGATCAGGGCCTGAAGGATCGTGCGGAGGTCGCGAATCGAGACGTGCTCCTGAACGAGTCGTTGCAGGATGTCGGCGATGCGCTGCACGGGCAAAAGGCGCGTCGCCTCGCGCACGAGGTCCGGCGCGCGTTCTTCCATCTTGTCGAGGAGATACTTCGTTTCCTGCATCCCGATGAAATTCTCGGCGTGCCGCGTGAGAAGGAGCGACAGGTGGTAGGCGAGGATCTTCGAGTGGTCCATACAGCCGATCCCCGCTTTGGCGAGACGCTCGGCCGAGGATTTCGGCACCCAAAGGGAGTCGATGTCGGGGAGAAACGGTTTTCCTTCGAGCACGTCGATGCCGAGGAGTGCCAGGTTCTCCTTTTTCTCGCGCACGATCACGCGGTCGCGCACGAGCTCTCCGGTGGCGAGCGGAATTTCGTTCAGATTGAGGATGTAGGTTAGGCCCGTCAACGCGGGATTCGGGCGGATGTTGATGCCCGGGAACGGGACGCCCAAGTCGAAGTAGAGCGCGCGGCGCAATTCCGCGAGCTCGGCGTTGAGTTCCGCATAGACCATCGTCTCGCCGATCCCCGGGGAGATGTCGAGAATAATCGGTACGGTCGGAAGGAATTCGTCGCCCGCAGGTGCCGCACCTCGGCGGCGCGCAGGGGTGCGCACGACCGGGGCGAGCGTCTTTTCGAGTTCCGCTTTCGCGTCGGGTTCGGCCGGGGCCGCGTTGACGCGCGTGAGCACTCGCCCTAGGAGGAAAACGGCTGCCGCCATCGTGAAGAGCTGCGGCTTCGGGAAGCCAGGAATGAGAGCGAGAAGGAAAATGAGACCGCCCGCCATTTCGAGGGCGCGGGGCTGGTTGAAGAATTGCTTCCCCACCTGGGCGCCCAAGTCTTCGCGCGTGTCGCCCGAACGGGTGATGAGAATGCCCGCCGAAATCGAAACGAGAAGCGACGGAATCTGGGAGACGAGCCCGTCGCCGATCGTGAGAATGCCGTAGAGCTCAAGCGCCGCACCCGCCGACATGTCGTGCTGCATGACGCCCACGATCGTGCCGCCGATGATGTTGATGGCGGTGACGACCATCCCCGCGATGCTGTCGCCTTTTACGAACTTCATCGCGCCGTCCATGGCCCCGTACATTTTGCTTTCCATCTGCACGGCGTTGCGGCGCCGTTGTGCTTCTTCCATGTCGATGACGCCCGCACGCAGGTCCGCGTCGATCGACATTTGTTTCCCGGGCATCGCATCGAGCGTGAAACGCGCGCCCACTTCCGCCACGCGCTCCGCTCCCTTGGCGATGACGAGAAACTGCACGATCGTGAGGATGAGAAAGACGACCGCGCCCACGACGAAATTGCTCCCCGTGGCGAATTCGCCGAAGGTGTAAATGATTTCACCCGCGTCGGCCTGCAAAAGAATGAGGCGCGTCGTCGTGATGTTGAGCCCGACGCGAAAGAGCGTCGTGAAAAGGAGCATCGTCGGGAAGGACGAGAATTCCAGGGGCGACTTCACGTACATCGCCATCATGAGCATCATGAAGGAGATCGTGAGGTTGGCGCCGATGAAGGTGTCGACGAGTGCCGTGGGCATCGGCAGGATCATGAGCGTGACGACGATGACGAGAAGCGCCACCATCGCAAGGTCGCTGTGGCGTGTGATCGTATCGGCGACGCGTCCCGCTTTCCGAAGGAATGTCATGGTCAGGAGTCCTTGCGCGTTCGGGTGGAGTTCGTCGTAAAGAGCGAATCGGTCGCGGAGCCCGCTTCGGCCGAACGCGGCTGAAGCGCAGCGCCTCCGAACCGCTCGTAATCTTCGAGCGCCGCGCGTGCTTCTTCGGCGCGACCTTCAAGCCACAGGGCCTGGGCTTTCACGAGGTGAAGCGTCGTTGCGCGCGTCGAAAGAGGCCCCGAGCCGAAGGCCGATTTCACGTGCCCAAGAGCTTCGCCCCCGTCGCCCGATTCGAGCGCGACGACCGCAAGTCCCGCGTGAGCGGCGCGGCTTTCGGCGGAGTTTTCGGGCGAAAGGGCTGCGAGTGCTTCGTAGACGCGTCGCGCGGCCTCAAGCCGACCCATGCGGTAGTAGAGAAAGGCGAGAACCGAGAGCGTCGTGCGCTCGCCGGTCGTGAGTTCGGTTGCGTCGCTCACCTCAACCTCCCACCATGAGATTGCGGTAGGCGGTCAGGAGAAGGCCGTTCACCTGCAGAGGTTCGAGGTCTTCCTTCAAGAGCGCGGCCGCTTCGGGCGAGGTGTCGGCGCGTTTTCGCAACTTCTCGGCGAGGGACGCGAGATCCTCGCGAAAGCCTTCGGGCGTCACCGTCCGACCGTCTCCGAGCTCGGGGCAAAGGAGCCGCTCGAAGGCGGTGCGGGAGTTGACCGGTCCGTAGAGGGTCTCCAACGTCGACTCGCGAAGAATGCTCGCCGCGAGGTCCTTCGCCTGCGGCAGAAGGTCCGCCTCCGGGGCGGGCAGGAGCTCGTCGATCCCGAGCGCGGGATTGAAGAGGGCGTTGTGAACGGAAGAGGGCATGGAAGTTTTGATCGAAAGGAATCGACAAATAATTCGGAGGATTCGTAAGGCGACGGAATCTCGAAAGAAATCGATAAAGGATGCGATAAATTCGTAAGACAACGAGATTCGAATCTGTCGGTCCGATAGCGCCGTATCATCGACATCCCGCCGCATCGATCAGGGCGCGCAGCCCGTTTTCAAGGTCCGCGCCCGTCACCCGCGTTTCGTCGTAGTTGAGTGCAAAAACGACTCGCCCGTGAAAAACGCCCGCGTGAAGCGGAAGATCGGGCGAGGCGTCCCAGCCTGCGCGCTCAAGTATCGCGCCGACGTCGGGGATCTCGCCCGGGCGCTCCGGCAAGGCGAGCGCAAGGAGAAGACCCCCTGCGGCGGGACTTTCGCCCGGCACGCGCTCGATCGTCACGGAGCCGAGTCCGTCGAATTCGAGCGCCGCGCGTCCGAGCTCGTCGAGCGCGAGGTCCGCGAGGCCGAGTCGTCGGCCGAAGTCGCTGATGGCGTCGTTCGTCGTCATGATGATGGTGTCCGTTTTCAGGATTCGTCAAGCGAGGCGAGCCACTCGTCTTCTCGCGCGATCGTCGCGTCGACGTGGCTTTGAACGGCATCGAGCACGCTCATGCGGCCCGCGTCGTCCTCGAAAAGTGCCGGCGGGAATTTGCGTACGGCGGAGAGCAGCTCCTGCGCGAAGAGCACCTCGTGCTCGATGTCGGAGGGACGGGCTTTCTCGCAGATCGCTTCGACCCGCCCCGGAGCGATTCGACCGCGTTCGCGCAGGGCCAAAAGGTCCCCGAGGAGCGCGGTCGCATCAAGACTCGTCTTTTCGCCGTGCACGGTGCTCCAGCGCGTGAGGAGATCTTCGCAGATTTTCCAGCCGCTTTGCGCGAGCCGCACGAGGCCGAGTTTGGCATGCACGCTCTCCAGGTGCGTGCGCCCCATGCTCGGCGTTTCGGAGGCGATGTCGGCGCCGATCGCCGCGAAGAGAAAGTCGAGCGCCGCTTCGAACCGGTCCCCGTACTTCGCGCGGATTTCGGCATAGACTTCGGAAACGCTCGAAAATTCCCCGACCGTTTCGCGGTAGAAGTCCCGCGCTTGGTCGACGGAGCCCGCTTCGGGAAAGTGTTCCGACGCGAGCGCCGGGGGAATGCCGAGTCGGATGGCAACGGCATTTTCTTTGTAGTAGCGCTCGGAGAGCGAGCGCAACTCCGCCGTTAGGTGCTCGGGCACTGCCGGGTCGCTCTCGAAAGCGTCAAGGGCCGATCGCATCGCGGTCCAACGATCCGTGGGGTCGGGAAACGCTTCTTCGAGGGTGCGCTCCAAAGCCCTGCGGCCGTCCGCATGCTTGAGGTGCTCGATCAGATCGTTGAGTTTTTCGCTCTTTCCCGCCTTTTCCATAAGGAGCCGACAGAGTTCGAGGAGGCGCTTCGCGTCGTCTACTCCCGAACGCTCTTTGCGGCGTTCGAGCTCGTAGTCCTTCGTGCGGTCGACCGAGAATCCGAGCTCTTCGGCCGCGTCCGCGAGAAGCGATGCGGGCGAGTCGGACACCTTCACGGCGTGCCCGAGAAAGACGCCCGTCGTTTCGCCCGAGCCTCGGCCCTTCACGCCGTGCGCGTCCGGGAAAGTCGCGTTCGTTGCCCAACCCGGGCCAACGGTATCGATCGTCGACATAAACGAAAAAACTCCAAATCATCTTCATGAGGGCCGCGTTCGGCGCAACAGCGAAAGACGCCCGTTGTCTCGTCCGAACCTCTGCCCCTCGCACCCGCCGAACGGAAATTTCCCCAAGTCTACCAATCGGCACGCGTTTTCGGCGCCGACTGTTTTGCCGACGGGCGTTCGGATGGTATAGGATTATCTGGCCGGATTTCCCAGTTTTTCAGGCGGAATCGGCGAAAGACATCCGGATTTCAATTCACCACGGAGATACAACGGATTATGGCTCACGCAGACATCCGCAAGCAGCGGGAAACCCTCGCGCGGCTCGCCGACGAGCTTGAACGACTCAACGGTCGATTCGACGAAATGAAGAAGGCCTGCGGGCTTGCCCTCGACCAAGAGGTCGTCGCGGGTTCGGACCCCGTTCCCGAGGCGCTCGCTCGGGCGATGGACGTCGCCCGAGCCGACGCGGAGCGCGCCGGCCGCAACGCCGCCGCTTCGCTTGAGGTCGAGACGAGCGCCGTCGAAGCACCCCGTCGCGCGCGCCGGGGCGCCATCGCCGTCTGACCCCGGACGGTCGACGCGGTTTTTTCTTTCTCACACGAACCCTCAGAAGAAGATCGAAATGACGCAAACCAACAACATTTCGGGCACCTCGAGCCTCAACGAGATTCTCAACGAGATCGATCTCGGGCCGGGCAGCGGCAGCGTGCAGTTCCTCTTTGCGAAGCTCCAGCTCGCGCAGGCGCAGATCTGCAAAAATTCCGCCACGCAGTACCTCAAAAGCATCTCGGAGATTCAGGAGGATCAGGCGAAGGTTGCCGAAATGATCGAACTCGCACGCAAGTGCAAAGAGGAAGCCGCCAGCAAGGACTATGTGGCGATGCCCGACGAAATGAAGGCGTTCTTCGACGAAAAGAAGCTCACGCCCTGCCCCACGGGCTCGAAGGGCACGTCCTACAACAAGGACGCCTGGACCTACAACCTTGAGTCGCTCACGGACTATCAGGAAACGCTGAGCAACAAGACCCAGACTCAGATGGTCTTCCTTCAGGACTTCATCTCGCAGTACAACTCCTACCTTCAGGGGGCGAATTCCGCCATTCAGGAAGCCTCGCAGGTCTTGCAGTCGATCGCGACCGGTCGCTGATATTCGGGCAGAGATTACCCATGGAAAAAATCATGTTGAGCGAAACCGAACTCAAAACGCTCCTCGAAGCGGTGATGAAGGGCGTGCCCCTTGCGAAAGCGGCGGGCCTTTCCGTGGAAACCCTCGAAGGACTCTACGCGCTTGCGCGCGAACTCTACGCGAGCGGAAACTTCAAGGACGCGCACACGCTCTTTCAGGCGCTCACCCTCTACGACACCCGAGATTACCGTTTCTGGATGGGCTTGGGCGGTTGCCGTCAGGCGCTCGAGCGCTACGAGGAAGCGATCGACGCCTATCAGATGGCGTCGATCGCGACGAACCTGAAGAATCCCGAACCGCTCCTTTACGCGACGAAGTGCCTCTTGCGCCTGAATCGCAAGGACGAAGCCGTCACGGCCCTTCAGGGGCTCCTGGGTGTTTCGGATGCCGAAAATCCCGACTACGCCGCCGTGCGCTCGAAGGCCGAAACGCTTCTTGAGCTCCTCCGCTCGGGAGACGCGTCATGACGTCGATCGACCGTGTGACGGGCGGAACGTTCGTTTCCGGAACCGAAATGACAGAGGGTGCCGCGTTCGGTCGGACCGGGGAGGCGGGCGGCGATACTCCCGCCGCGTCGCGGACGGGGCGCTCGATTGCGGCCGACTTGGATTTGCCCGAATTGCCGCTCGCGCTTCGTGGGATTTCGATTGAGAATCTCATGTCTGCGATCTCCGATGAAATGCGCAAGAGCGGGGTTCGAAGCGCCGTCGACGCTTTGGAGAAGCAGGGCGACGAGATGGCCGAAACGAACGCCAAGCAGCTCGAAGAGATTGCCAAGCAGATCAAATCCGTGAAGAAGGAATCTTTCTGGGACAAGTTCTGCAAGGTTTTCAAGATCATCGGTGCCGTGATCGGTATCGTCGCTTCCGTGGCGACGATTGCGGTCAGTGCCGTGACAAACCCCCTCATGGTGGCGGGCGGCGTTTTGGGCCTCATCATGTCGATCGACGGGATCGTGAGCGCCGCTACGGACGGGAAGGCGAGCATCGCAGCGGGTTTTTCCAAATTGGGCGAAGTCTGCGGGCTTGATCCCCAAAACTCCGTCTGGGTGGGCTTTGCCGCGAACATGCTCTTTACCATCGCGGGTACGGCACTCACTTTCGGTGCGAGTACGGTGGCTTCCGCGTCGAAGGCCGCGTCCGATGCAGCTCTCAACATCTGCACGAAGGCGGCGACCTTGGCCTCGGTTGCGCAGGGCGCGGCGGGCGTAGTCGGTGCGGGCGGCGAAGTCGGTCGTTCCATCGCGCACTATGAAACGGAAATGTCGCGCGCACGTTCGGTCGACATCGATGCGATTCTGGAAGCGTTGCGCGAGGCGATGCAGACGAACAAAAAATTCATCGAGCACGAAATGGCAACGAGCGCGCAGCTCATGGAAGCCGTTCGCGACATCGTCGCCGACTGCGGAGCCGCGTCGAACGCGATTCTGACCGTATCGGCCGCACCCGCCTGAGGACCGATCGCAAACGTTTTTCGAAGGAATTGTTATGGGAATCCACGGAATCGACGCCCCGCAGGGGCAGAGTCTTCTTGTCGCGGAAGAGCTTGACACCGCCGGTGCTGCTTCCGAGGCGCGGGACGCAGTTGTTCATTCCCCCAACACGGACGGGCGGTTCGACGCGAGCTTTGTCACCGAAGCCGACACGCAGAGCGTGCTCCCGCCGCCCTCGCACAAGGGGGCGCGCGTCGGCAACGATGCGGCTCAGGTTGCTTCGTTGCTCTCGGACGGTCCCGACTTCTCGGCGGGCATCCCCGAGCTTCCCGCCGCGGCTCTGGAAGGTCTTTCGGCGAGCGGGATTCCGTCGCTCGGGGCGTCGACTCTGGCGCTCATCGAGCAAGTGTCGGACGACATGCGTCGCGCCAATGCGGAAATGCGCAAAGAGGCGACTCGTGCGACCGTCGAGGAAATCCGCGGTCAGGCACAGAAGATGCGCGAACAGGCCGTCTTGAATCTCGCTCTCGGGATTACGAGCGCGGCGATTTCGGCCGGGATTTCGCTCGGTACGAGCCTGCGCTCGGCGTCGCTGATGAACGCGGCGGGCGGCCCTTCGGCCAATCTCAGCGCCGGTCAGGCGGCAATCTTGCAGGCCCAAAACGCTTCCATCGAGGCGCAGGGGAAAGCGCTTCACGGGGCGGCCGATGCGGTTGACGCCGTGAAAAACTTCCTCAACGCCTCGAACGAAGCCGCCATCAAAGAGGCGGATGCTCGCATCGAAACGTTGCGAGCTCACCGTGCGGCGCTCGAAAGTCTCGACGAGTCTGTGAAAGAGGTGATCAAGAAGGCTCTTGAAGCGCAACAGGCCGTCGCCGAATCGATGAACCAGACGCGCACCCGCATTCTTACCTGAGAATGTCATAATGCGACTCAACCGAAGGTGGCGTCCGGCGTCTCCTTCGGCGTCGTAAGAACCGGACCCAATACGGAAAAGGAATGGCGATGCAGTTTCAGGACGCGCTTCGAAGCGTCGAAGAGGCGGCAGGCTGGAAGTCGGGCCGCGCCGACGCCGACGGAATTTTCTCGTTCGAACTCGACGAAGGGCCGGGCGTGCGGTTTGTCGCGCCCGACGCGCGTACGCTCGTCCTTTTCTGCGATCTCGGCCCCTTCCCCTCGGAAGAGGAAGACGAGGTCGCGCGGGAGCGAATCGGCGCTCTGGCGCTCGCGGCTCTTCGGTTCGAACGATCGATTCTCTCGGTGCGACGCGGTCGCATCGAACTCCATCGCAGGCTCGACCTTGCGGGCGCACAACCCGCCGACGTCGTACGCGAAACGACGGAACTTCTGAACGACGCCGCGCGGTGGCGGGATCGCCTTGAGGGCGAAAGCGCCTTCTCGGCCTCGCCCTTTTCCTTCAATTCTTTCGGCTCGTTCGGGGCTTTCGGCTCATTCGGATCTTTCGATTCGACGAATGCGTTCGATTCCAATGTCCGCCCCGCTCCGGGCGACATTCCCGTTTGAGGACGCGCGATCCATGTCGACCACGCTTCTTCTCCCGTCGCTCGTACGACGGATCTTCGATTTCCGACTCAAGGCCCGAGCCGCGGCGCATGCGGCCCGTGCGGTCTCGGTCCTCCTTTTCGCGTTCGGCCTCAACGGGGCCGCGGCCTTCGAGGCGCTTGACGTACGGCAGCCCGAGCCGCAGGGCTACGCGTCTTCGTCGGCTCCCGAGGTCTTTTCCGGGGCCGTGACGCCCAAGGCCATGACGCAACCCTTCACGCACTATGCCGACGGCAGCGATGTGAAGGCCGTACTTTCGAGCTTTGCCCGCGCCGAGGGGTTCTTCCTTGACGTCGACCCCGCCGTTGAAGGAACGGTCTCGGGACGTTTCACGCGCGTCGCGCCCGAAGCGTTTTTGAGCGCCATGGGCGAAGCCTACGGGCTCGGTTGGTACGTTTTGGGGGACGTCTTGTACGTCTATCGGCTCGCCGACGTGCGTCAGGAATTTCTGACGATCCCGAAGGGCTCGAGCGCGGACATGCTTGCATCGCTCGCACGGTCGGGGTTCGTTGCGCGGGAGTTGCCCGTGCGCTCGAACGAGCGCGGCGACGTGCTCGTTTTCCGGGGTCCTCCCCGCTACGTGGACGCGATCCGTGCGGCCGCGGACGCGCATTTGGCCCTTCAGAGCGAAAAAATCGTCATGCGGGTCTTCCCGATCAAGCACGCGTGGGCGGACGACATCACGCTCGACTCGATGGATCGGTCGGTGACGGTGCCGGGTGTTGCCACGATTCTGCGCGGCATGGTGATGGGCCAAACCGTGAGCGGTCGCACCGTTTCGGACCGCCGCAGTCCGACGAGCGTGCCGTCCGTTCCCGCACTCGGCAATGCGGGCGTTTCGCGTCAGGGCGAATACCGCGAGCGCGAAGCCGCCAAGGCACAGGCCTCGGTCGAAAATCCCGTTGAAAGCGGGACCATCAGCATCATGGCGGACCCCCGCGTCAATGCGGTACTCGTTTCCGACGCGCTTTACCGCATGCCCTATTACGAAGAGGTGATCCGAGCGCTTGACAAGCCCGTCGAACTTGTGGAAATCCACGCGGCGATCGTCGACGTCGACGCGAACGCGTCGCGCGAACTCGGCGTGGATCTGAGCGGTCGCGGCGGCTCGGGCGGCAACTGGCAGGGGGGCGGTTCACTCGGCGGAGGCGGCTCCGGCGACGGTCCCTCGGTGCCCGTTTCGGGGACCGGAGGCGCGCTCATTTCCACGATTTACACGCACGGTACGGACTACTTCATGGCGCGCATCAACGCGCTTGAAGAAGAAAACGCCGCGCGCATGTTGGGGCGTCCGTCGGTGCTTACGATCGACAACGTCGAAGCGGTCCTTGAAAATACGACTTCCTACTACATTCCGTTGCGCGGTACCGAAGCCGTGGATCTCTACAAGGTCGATTCGGGGACGGTCCTCCGCGTGACGCCCCACGTTATTCGCGAAAACGGTCGTACGACGATCAAACTCGCCGTCAACGTGCAGGACGACCAGAACGATTCTTCGGGCGGCTACCAGTCGATCGGGGGCGAAGATGCGGGTGAAATCACCGTGAACCCCATCAAGCAGACGCGCATCAACACGCAGGCGATGGTGGCGGCGGGGCAGTCGCTTTTGATCGGCGGCTACTACTACGAGCAGGCCTCGGCCACCGAGTCGGGCGTACCCGTTCTGAAGGACATTCCCGTTCTCGGGCGACTCTTTCAGACCTCCTCGAAGTCGGGCCGCCAGATGGAGCGCCTCATTCTCATTACGCCGCGCCTTGTGACGGCGGACGGCGAGAACGTGCCGCAGCGCGTCAAGGAAACGCCCTTCCGCCGCAGTCCCACGGATCCCGAGGGGAACCGAACGGCCCCGACCGTCACCAAGATCGAACTCTCCGACCTCTCCGAGGTTTGGCCCGAAGGACGCGGGGACGCGTCCGATGTGTTGCGCCTTGAGGCTTCGACCGACGACCGCAAGGGGGTTGCACCGTGAGTTCCGCGATCTTTCGTATCCTCACGGGCGTTCATGCGGGGGCCGAAATCGAACTCGCCGAAGGTACCTGGATCTTCGGGCGGGACGATTCGGCGGACGTCATTCTCGCCGACAAAGGGATCGCCCCCCGGCACGCGGCCTTCACGGTGGACAGCCACGGGGTCGTTCGCGTCGAAGCGCTCGACGGAACGGTCACGCCCGCGTTGGGCGAGGCGAATGCGACGATCGGAACCCGAGACGCTTCGGGCACGATCCTGCGCGCGGGCGAACTCCTGCGCCTGGGGACGGTCCTCTTTACCTGGGGTGCTCCGGAAGCGCCCGACGCGTTTTGGGAAGGGGTCGGGCGGGAACTGAAGACGCATTTCGAGCGCCTTGATCGGGCGGTCGCTCCCCAAAAGGGCGAGAAGACCGCTGCCGGAGAAACCTCGAGGGGAATCGTTGCCGACGAATCGGTCGGATCGTCTTCGTCGCCCGAAACGATCGACGGCTCCGAAGCCGAGGATGCGGTCGCGGAAGGCCGGACGACATCCGCCGAGCGCGCTTCCGGTTCGAAAACCGCCGAAATCCTCGCAGGAGTCGTACTCCTCATCCTATTTCTTGCCGCCGTGGTGCTCGCGAACGACGGGTGGCGCGCCCGAGCGGTCGGGCTTCTCGAAGCGATTTCGCCCGAAGGGGCGGCGGCCGTCGAGCAGTTTGCTTCGGGTGGTCGCAGTGAAGCCGAAGTCGAGGCCTCTCGCCTCGCGCGCGTTGAAACTTTGCTTCGCGAGGATAAGCTCACCGAAGTGCGAGCCGAACAGCAGGGGCGCGTATTGCGCTTTACGGGTAGCGTCGCGGACGACGCCGCCCGCGGTCGGTTGCTTGCGCTTGCGCGAACGCTCGACGTACCCGCAGTCCTCGACGTGATGGTCGAAAGCGACCGCGTAGAGCCCCTGCGCGCCGCGTTTTCGACGCTTGGATTCCATCCCGAGGTGCGGATCGTCACAGAGGCGACCGGCGTGAAGAACAACGATCGGAACAAAGAGCAGGGCGAGGTGCTTCGTGTTTCGGGTTACATGCTGTCGGGCGCCGTCGAAGAAAAGGCTTTTCTCGAAGCACTGAATCTTGTTCCGGCGCTCTCGGGGGCGACGAGCCCCCGGATCGAACGGCGCATTCGTCATCGCGCCGACGTGGAGCCTTTGATCCGGAAGGCCCTCGACGAGCGTGCCTTGAAGGACGTTGAGGTTGATTATTTCCCGGGGAGCATTCGGTTGCGTGCGATCCTCACCCCCGAGCGCGCCGATGCGCTCAAGGGGGCGCTCGATGCCGTGCGCGCCGCGTGCGACGTGCCGCTCTCGATCGAGATCGCGAACGAAACGCTTGTCGAGCGATCGAATGCAAAATCCGCGATGCCTGAGACGCCCGCAAAGCCCGCAAAAGCGGTTTCGACGAAGTCCGCGGCCTCGGGTCGGACCGATTTCAAGGTCACGTCCGTTTCCTCGGGGGCCATTCCTTTTGTGACGCTCGCCACGGGCGAGCGGGTCTTCGCGGGCGGACGACTGCCCGGAGGCTACACGCTCGAGGCGATCCGTTCGGATCGACTCGTGCTCTCGAAAAACGGGCGCCGCACCGAGTATCGGCTCGAACTCGGGCAGGCCGCCACCGACCGGAAAACCGGCAACAACCACTGAAGAGGCTGTAAATGACTGAATTTATCTCGGCTTGGGATGCGGCGGAAGGTGCATCCTATAATGATCAGAAGGTCGTGCGCGACGAAGTCGCCGATATCCTGTTCCGTCTTCGCCGTGCGATGGACGCCGGCCTGACGCCCGAGGAAATGAAGACCGTGCGCGCGGAAAAAGAAGCCGCGGAAGCCGCGGAAACCATCCTCGAAACGCTTTTCAAATAATCGACCATCGGGAGACTCCACCATGACGCAAGCGGTCGGCGGATTCAACGTGAACGAAATGTTCGCCAAGATCTCGGAAGCCATTGAAACGAAAGGGAGCGAACTGCAGGACGCCATGAGCAAGATCGACGGCTCGCAGATGAGCGACAGCGACATGCTCAAGATGCAGTTCCTCGTGAATTCCTACAACACCATGCTCGAAACCGCTTCGTCCGTGACGAAGTCGCTCGTCGACGAAGCCAAGCAGATCGCGCAACGCGCGAACTGATCTCGGTCGGGATTGACATTACGCCAAAGGAAAGGACATCATGCTCACCGATTCCGAAGTGAAGCGCCTGCTCGACATTGCCAATGCGGGCGTGAACAAAGGGGAAATCGCCGCAGCCCGTCGTATTTACGAGGGGATCCTCGCGGGGCGCCCCGATCACGTACCGACCCTTGTGAGTTCGGCTCTGAGTCGCATTGCCGCGGGCGAATACGCCGAAGCGGAAGCGCTCTTGAAGGACCGCGTTCTCGCGGATCACCCCGACGACGCCGACGCGCTCGTTTACCTTGGGCTCTCGATGCACCTCTCGGGGCGTCGCGACGAGGCGCTCGAGGTCTTTGCACGCATCCCCGAAGGGACCCCCGCGAAGACGCTCGCCGACAACCTCGTCGCCTCGGATCGCTGAACCTTGAAGGCGCCCGAAGCGGGCGGCCTTTGAGAGGAGCCCCGGCCGCGTCTTTCGCTCTCGCACGATGATCGATTTCGAAGCCACACGCCGTCTCTGGGAAGCGCTTGAAACCTCGCGCCTGGTGCCGGGCGAAGGGCTCGCAAGCACGAGCCGCTCGCCCGTGCCCGACGAGGTCGCGCAGGCGTTCCGGGGGCTGATGGAAAGGCCTGTGGAAGCGCCCGAAGAGGTGCAAGGCATCTCGAACGTTTCGGACGTTTCAAACGTTCGGGACGCGTCGCCCGCCGCCCGCCCCGAGCGCATCGATTCGCCCGAGCGCCCCGCGATGCTTGACCCCGCGGAGGCCGTCACGATGAGTCCGACGGAACTCTATCGCCTTCAGGTGTCCGTGAACATGCACGCGCTGGAGACCAGGCTCATGACGGGCGTACGGGATCGGGCAAAGAGCGAACTCGAAACGGCCGTGAAGTCGACGAGCTGACCGACGCATTCCGCGTGCAATCCATCCCAAACCACGAACCAACCGCACACCACCATGGCGATCCACTTTCCCTCCCTTGTCGCTCGGGCCAAGCGCCCCTTGCTCCTTGCGGCTCTCGCGACGCTCGTTCTTGCGGGTTGCAAGACCGAGGTCTATCAGGGGCTCACGGAGCCGCAGGCGAACGCCATGATCGCCGTGCTCCTCAAAAACGGCATTCCTTCCGAAAAAACGTCGACGAAGGACGGCTTCACGCTCTCGGTCGAATCGGACCACGTGGCGGCGACGCTCGAACTCATGCGGGAAAACAACCTCCCGCGTCCCGCCTACGAGACGATGGGGGACATCTTCTCCGCGAAGGGAATGATTTCCTCCGCCACGGAAGAAGAAGCTCGCATGACGTACGCCCTCGGACAGGAACTTTCCGAGACGCTCTCGCAAATCGACGGGGTGCTCACCGCCCGCGTGCACGTAGTGCTCGCGCGCGTCGATCTCGCGTCGGGGCGTTCGACGCCCGCTTCGGCCGCTGTTTTTCTGCGACACACCCCCGATTCGCAGGCCCCGAATCTCGTCGCGCGCATTCAGGAGCTGACCGCCAACGCCGTCCCGGGACTCGACAAGTCGAAAGTCTCCGTGATGCTCGTTCCCGTGCGCGACACCATGACGGTGCCGATGCCGGAGAGCGCCGCGCGTGCGGCGTCGCCCGTCGTTTGGATTGCCGGGGTGAGCGGGGCCGCGATCGTCGCCTTCGGGGTGCTTCTCTATCTGCGTCGACGCCGCGAAACGGACGTCCGCAGGGGCGCGACGCCTACGGAAGGCGGTGAATCGTGAGTGCGGGTCTCTCTCAAGAGGGCTCCGGCGCAGGGCGTCAAGAGGCCCCCGGGGATCGGACGGTTGCCGCCCGAAGGCCGGCGGTCGACCCCGCACACGCGTTTTTTGCGGAGTTGCTCGACGAAAAGCCCGAATTGCTCGCGCGCATCGTGCGCTTCAATCGCGAAAAGTGCGAATCCGAACCGTCGGAATCGCCGGAATCGTCGGTTGCCCTCTCTCAACCCGTGGCCGACGCGCTTCGTCGTCATCCGGAGCTTGAGCGCGCTTTTCAAGAGCACCTTGGCTTCGAGCGCACGAAGGGCGAATCCGAGCTCGAGCCCGAACACCAGGTCGACGGTTTCTGGAATTTCGTCCGCCCGTCGGAGCGCCTGGCGCTTCTTCCCGCCGATCGACTCGTCGACCTTGTGTTGCGTGCCGCGGCGTCGCTTCTCGCGGAGGACTGTGCCCGGGTGCTCGACCGCGAGGGCGTAAGAGCGTTGCGCGAAACGGTCGGACGGGAGCGGTTGGAGTACGCGCTTTTGCGCGGTCGCTGGCTGGCGGGGGACATCAGGCGAGGAGCACTTGCGCCCTTTTTCCCCGTTCCGGGTATTGCGCCCGAAGCGCCTGCGGGCGAACGCGTTCGCGTTTTGGGGCGCCTTCTTCTCGATGCGCTTCGCGTCGACTGGGCGCCCGAGTTGCGCCGCATGACGGAAGCGGACTTCGCGAGGTTGGCGTTGCCTGCGGCGCCCGTTCGCGTCGACCTCATTTTGAAGGGCCCCGAGCGGCCGGCCGCTTTGCGCGCGCTCCGTCATTTTTTCCTGAAACTCATCGACCGGGAGCTTGATTCCGAATGGCCGCCCTTATTCGATTGACCTCCAAGGACCGAACGGATCTTCCGATGCCGCAGGCTGGAACGAAAATCCTGCGAGCAAAGGAGCATGCTCGACTGCTTGAAGCCGCCGACATCATCGAAGCGGTGCGCGAGCGCGCCCGAGAGATCGAAGCGCAGGCCGAAGAAACGTACCGTCGCCGCTATGACGAAGGATATGCCGACGGCCTCGAAGCGGGTCGAATGGAAAACGCCGAAAAAATGATGGAAACGGTGCTCGCTTCGGTCGAATTCATCGAAGGGATCGAAAACACCGTGGTCGATGTCGTGAACCGCTCGATTCGCAAAGTGATCGGCGACATCGACGCCGAGGAGCGGGTGCGCCGCATCGTCGGCACGGCGCTCGCGCACGTGCGCGGCGAACAGAAAGTGACCGTTCGGGTGTCGCCCGCGGACGAGCCCGCCGTCTCGAAGGCTCTCGCCGCCATGACGTCGGGCTCATACCTGAACGTGGTCGCCGACCCGCGTCTGAAGCGCGACAGTTGCATTTTGGAAAGCGACTTGGGCGTGATCGACGCATCGCTCGAAACGCAGCTTAAGGCTCTTGAGCGGGCCTTCTCGGCCAAGATCCGCAAGTGAGGGACTCGCGCATGGCGTTCGAATACATCGGTTCGCTCCTCGACGAAGCCGTCCAAACGACGACGGTCGACGTGCGCGGTCGCGTCGATCAGGTGGTGGGAACCATCATCCGAGCAGTCGTGCCCGGCGTCAAAGTCGGGGAACTCTGCATTCTCAAAAACCCCTGGGAAGAGTTCGAACTCAAGGCCGAGGTGGTGGGGTTCCTGAAAAACGTGGCGCTCCTCTCGCCGATCGGGAGCTGTCAGGGGGTGTCGCCTGCCACCGAAGTGATTCCCACGGGAGAAATCCTGTCGGTTCCCGTCGGCCCCGAGTTGCTCGGACGCGTCGTAAACGGCATGGGCGAGCCCATCGACGGCGGTCCCGAGTTGCGTTGCCGCACGCACTACCCCATCTATGCGCCCGCGCCGAATCCGATGACCCGCATGATCATCTCGAAGCCCCTGACGCTCGGGATTCGCTCGATCGACGGGGTGCTCACCTGCGGCGAAGGACAACGCATGGGGATTTTCGCCGCCGCCGGGGGCGGGAAGTCGACCCTTCTCTCCACGATCATCAAGGGCTGTACGGCCGACGTGTGCGTACTCGCTTTGATCGGCGAGCGCGGTCGCGAAGTGCGCGAATTCATCGAGAAAGACCTCGGGCCCGAGGGGCGCAAAAAAGCGGTGCTCGTCGTCTCCACCTCGGACCGCTCCTCGATGGAGCGCCTCAAAGCCGCTTACACGGCGACGGCCGTCGCGGAATACTTCCGAGATCAGGGCAAGAGCGTCTTACTCATGATGGACTCCGTTACGCGTTTTGCCCGCGCGCAGCGCGAAATCGGTCTCGCGGCGGGCGAGCCCCCGACGCGTCGCGGTTATCCGCCGTCCGTCTTTTCGGAGCTTCCTAAGCTCATGGAACGTGCGGGCAACAACGACAAAGGGTCGATTACGGCGCTCTACACGGTGCTCGTCGAAGGCGACGACATGACGGAGCCCGTTGCGGACGAAACCCGCTCGATTCTCGACGGGCACATCGTCCTTTCCCGCAAGCTCGCCTCGAAAAACCACTACCCTGCGATCGACGTGCAGCAAAGCGTCTCGCGCGTCATGAACAGCATCGTGACGAAGGAGCACAAAGCCGCCGCACAGCGTCTTCGCCGAATTCTCGCGCAGTACGAATCGGTCGAGCTCCTCTTGCAAATCGGGGAATATAAGAAAGGGGCCGACGCGGCGGCCGACGACGCGATCGCGCACATCGACGCCGTGAACGCGTTCTTGAAGCAGGGCCTTGCCGAACGGAGCACGTTCGAAGAAACCCTTGAGCGGCTTGAGGCTGCGGTGCGCTGAGCGGCGCATCAAGGACGGAGAGCGTACCGTGACCGCCTATCCCCTCGAAGCCCTTCTTTCGGTTCGGCGTTTTCGCGAAGAAAGCGCGGCTCGTGCCTTGCGTCGCGCCAATGACGCCGTGCGTGAAGCGCGTCGTGCGCTCGACGCGAGTCTCACGGCGCTCGAGGACTGGCGAGCGCGTCTTCCCGAAGAAGTCGATCGACGCTATCGGGCGATTCTCGGTCAAACGCTCTCCACCGAGGATCTTGCGCGCTTTCATCTGGGGCTCGCGGAACTTGCCTCGCACGAAGTGCAACTCGCGGCCGAAGTCGACCGGTGTCGCTCGGCGTGCGACGCGTGCGAGCGCGCGGCGGCCGAAGCCGAAAAAGCCGTCTCGAGCGCACGGCGCAGTACGGCGAAAATCGAAAAGCACCGATCGATCTGGGCGGAGGATCGGAAAAAGGAAGCGGAGCGCGCCGCGGATCTGGAATTCGAAGAATTCCGCCCGCGCGGTCGACTCGGCGAAACCAACGACAACACGGCCGCCTGAGGCGACCGAAACGCATCGGGAAATCAACATGACTACGGGACGCATCGACGCTTCAATGACAAACAGGACGGCCGATACCTGCACGGACGCCCCGAAGCCGCTCGGGGAGGCGGCTCCCGACGACGTGCGGGCTTTCGAATCGGTCTTGCAACGCGTCGGGGAGGAGGGCGCCCGGAACGGTCAAAACGGGCCGAACGACGCCCCCCGGAGTCTTTTGACTGAAAACGACCCGAACCGCAGTCTCTTGAGTGCGGACGACCGCGAGCGCCCGAACCGTGCGAATCTTTCGAACCTTTCGACTGAAAAGGATCCCGCGGGCGCGAGCCTTCTTTCGGCGCGCGAAAGTGCCGAAGGGATGAAAGAGAAGACGACTCCGACGCCCGAAACGAACCTAAAGAGCGTACCGAGCGAAAAGGGTGAAATGAGCGCATCTGCCTCCGACGAACCGCCCGGGGCCGACGCTTCGGATGCCGAGCGCTTCCTCGCGTCTCTTTTCCGCCAGGCCGTCCCGCAGGCGGGCGGCGGAAGTACGCCCGACGCGCTTTCGATTTTGAATGCACAAGCGGCCGACGGAGCCGCCGCTCCCCGAAAGCTTGAGACGGTGCGCTTCGAAGCACTTGCGGAGCAGATTCTCGTGAGTTCCCGCGACGCGGGAGAGGCCGAAGTGCGGATCCGCCTTCGTGACGGAGTGTTGCCCGATACGGAAATCCGCCTCACCCGAGAACTCTCCGGCCGACTCGTCGTGCGTGTGGTGACGGGCGACCCGCAAACCTTCCAGACGCTCGTTTCGGCCCGAAATGACCTCGCGGACGCGCTCTCGGCGACGGAATCCCGGGGCGTTGCGGTCTTCGTGGACCGAAACGGTCCCGACGACGACGCGGCGGGTCGCCGCTCGCGCGGGCTTACGGACGAAGACGGGCAGGATGACGACAACGTCGCCCGGCCGCGCTCGCTTTTCTGAAGAAGGCGCCTGCGACTCGCTACAATCCTTTCGCATAGAACGCAAACGACGCACTCGGACGCACCATCATGGTCACCAATTCCACGGCCCCCACCCAAACGCCGACAACGCTCCCCGCACTCGCACTTCCGGTGCGCGACCGGGCGACCGTTCGGCTTCGCAACGCGCTTTCCGCGCGCGGTGCCGAACGACGCTTTCGGCTTGGCGCCGTCGATGCAACCGCACGGCTTTTGCCCGTGCCCGCCGACTTTGCGCCCGAGGGGGCGATCGACTTCCGCGTGGCGGGCGTGCCTTGGCGGCTTCTTTTTTCGCACCGGATTCTGTTGCGCGCGCACCCTTTTTTCGCCGAACCCGAACTGAGGGGGACGACACTCGAAATGCTTCCCGAGGGTCTGAGATCTGCGCTTGCCGAAAAGCTTGCGGTCCCCGTCTTCCAAATGCTCTCGGAAGCGCTCGGCGCGGCGGTCGAATTCGAAGGGTGGCATTCGCTCGACCCCCGAAAGAGCGGCGAGAACGACGAGGGCGGCGTTTCGCCCCGGGCCGTGGAGTTCGAACTTCTCGCTCCGGGCTGCCCCGTCACGACGACGGCGGCGCTCGTTCCCGTCGGGCAGACAGACGCAGACGAAGCCGTAGATCGACTCGTCGCGCTTCTTGCCGCGCTGCCGCGGGGAGAAGAGGGCCTTTTGGCCTCGTGTGCCGAACGGATTCCCTTGCGGCTTTCGACCGTGGCGGGCTCGCTCGAACTCACGCACGAGGAGGTGCAAAGCCTCGCGGCGGATGACGTGTTGCTCCCCGAGTGGCTACCGCAAAAGGGCGCCGTGAAGCTCTTCCTATCTTCTTCAGGCCGTACACTTTACGAAGCGGACGGGGGGCTTTCCGAAGCCGACACCGCCGTAACCCTAGCCTCGGCGTTCCGGGGCGTTTTGGAGACGCAAACGATGATTTCCGCCGACGACATTCCGGTGACGCTTACTTTTGAAATCGACAGCCGCACGATCACGACGGGCGAATTGAAGAGCCTTGAGGCCGGGTACGTGTTCCGCTTGGGGTGCGACCCCGCGGCACCCGTGACGGTGCGTGCGAACGGTCTGGCGGTGGCGCGCGGACGCCTCGTCGACGTGAACGGCGTGCCGGGCGTCGAATTGACGGAAGCGATCGGTGCGGGGGCCGCTCCCTCGATCCCGCAACCGACTCAGGCGGCCCGGGCGCCCGAAAGCACCCCCGTGCCGTAAGAGGTTTCCGACCATGCTCGCGATCGATCCGATCTGGCTCATTGCGCTCACGGCGGGACTCGGGCTCGCGCCGCTTTTTCTCATGATGACGACCTCGTACGTGAAGATCGTGGTCGTCCTGATGCTCGTTCGAAATGCCCTTGGCGTACAGCAGATTCCGCCTCAGATGGTGATCAACTCGCTTGCGATGATCCTCACCGTCTTCATCATGGCGCCCGTTGCGAGCGATACGGCAACGCTTCTCGAGCGCGAAACGACAACGGTCGAAACGATGCGTCCCGCGGATGCCGCGGGGGTGTTGGAGCGGATTTCGCCTCCTTTGAAATCGTTTCTGGTCAAAAACACGGACGACCGCGTCTCGACCATGTTCGTTTCGACCGCCCGGCGCATCTGGCCCGAGCGCATGCACGAGAGCATCTCGAAAGACAACTGGGCGGTGCTCGTACCGTCCTTTACGATTACGGAGTTGACGAAGGCCTTCCAAATCGGGTTCGTCCTCTATCTTGCTTTCATCGCGATCGACCTCATCGTTTCGAACATCCTCCTCGCGATGGGGATGATGATGGTCTCGCCGATGACGATTTCGCTTCCCTTCAAGTTGCTTCTTTTCGTGACGCTTGACGGGTGGCTCAAAATTACGCAGGGCCTCCTTCTCAGTTACGAGTAACGACTCCCTCGCATTCGGAAATACAGAAAGGAAATCGATTCATGCAGCTCACCTTGGACGTTTGCTCGGACGCAACCCTTCTTCGCGTGGCGGGGAGCTTCGACGCCGTAACCGTCGCCGACTTCGAAGCCGAGTGGAAAAAGGCGGTCGACGCGGGTACGACGAAGCTCGTCGTCGATCTTTCGGGCGTCGACTACATCTCGTCGGCGGGTTTGCGGGGCGTACTGCTACTTGCAAAAACCTCGAAGGCCCGCGGTTTCGGGCTCGCATTTGCGGGTCTCACGGGCATGGTGGCGGACATGTTCAAGCTCTCGGGCTTTCTCACGATCCTCGCCGTTTATCCCGATGCCGACACCGCTGCGGCGGCGCTCTGAGGTCAGATCTCGACGGTCGGTCGAACCCCCGTCCTCTCAAAGGAAGTATCGACATGCCCACCATCACGGTTCCCGCTCGCATTGAAAATCTCACGCCCACGAAGGAATACCTTCAGGCCGAGATCCCGCCCGCTTTCGCGGTCCAAACGTCGAACGTACTTCTCGTGGCCGAAGAGTTGCTCGTCAACGTCTTCAGCTATGCCTACCCCGAAGGCACCGAAGGCATGGCCTCGGTGTCTCTCGAAACCGAAACGGTCGACGGAGTCGAAAAGCTCCTCTTTACCGTTCGGGACTGGGGCGCCGCATTCAATCCCTTCGAAGAGGTGCCCGACCCCGATCTGACGCTTGACATCGACAGTCGTCCGATGGGGGGCTTGGGTATCTTCCTCATCAAGCAGGTCAGCGAAGCGCAGAGTTGGACTTACGAAGACGGTTCCAACGTGATTCGCATCCGGTTCGGTGCGACCCCGATGCCGCTCTGAGCGTCGCTGCGGACGGACTTATTTTAAGGAGCCCCCTCATGAACGGGATGGCGATGGAATACGCGAGCGAGTGTCTCTACCTCGTTCTCATGATTTCGCTGCCGCCGATAGCGATCGCATCGCTGATCGGCATTCTGCTGAGTCTTTTGCAGGCGGTGACGCAACTTCAGGAGCAGACGCTTGTTTTCGGCGTGAAGCTTCTCGCGGTCGTCGGAACGCTTTTCGTCCTGGGAGGTTGGATGTCGTCGGAAATCCTGCGTTTCGGCTCCGAAATTTTCGAGCGCTTCTATCTCCTCTGAGGCTGCCGGATCAAAGAGCTGCCGCAAGGTAAGTAAGCACGATGATCGACTACTTTCTCGGGTTCGACTTTCAGACGCACGCCGCGGCCTTCGTGCTCGGGTCGACGCGTCTTGCGGTTTTTCTCACGATCGCGCCCTGCTTCGGCGGGGGCGTTCTCCCCGCGGGCGTGCGCGCGGCGCTTGTGGCGGCGCTCTATGCGGTGCTTCACCCCGTGATGTTGGAGGCGGTCGCGGGGTTCATGCCCGTGACGGGTGAAACGGGGCTTCGGTTGGGCGGGCTTCTTCTCAAGGAAGTCTTCGTCGGATTCGTGCTCGGGTGGCTCTCGGGGCTTCTATTCTGGGCGATCGAAGGAGCCGGGATTTTCATCGACAACCAGCGCGGGGCCGCGGTCGCGCAGGAAACCGATCCCCTTTCGGGGAATGCAAGCTCTCCCACGGGCTCCTTTCTCTTTCAAAGCACGGTCTACGCGTTTTTCGCATCGGGGTGCTTTCTCACCTTTCTCGTTCTCCTCTACGGGACCTATGACATCTGGCCGCCTGCCGAGTATCTCCCCGCACGGTTTTTCACGGAGACGGGATCGGCGCTCTTTTTCGGCGAGGCGCTTGCCGACTTCATGACGAACGTCATTCTCATTTCGGCGCCCGTCGTGCTCGCGTGTCTCTTTACGGACGCGGCTCTGGGGCTCGTGAACCGCTTCGCGCCGCAGTTGAACGTCTATGTGCTCGCCATGCCCGTGAAGTGCGCGCTCGCGAGCTTTCTGCTCATCATTTACTTTGCGTTGCTCATGACGGACGTTCCCGAGCGGTTCGCCGCAATCGGGGTCGACTTCGCGAAGCTCGGCGTCTGGATGCGTTGACTTCCTCCCCGCCCTAAAGGGCGGGGATTCCTTAGGCCACGCGGTCGCGCGGGCTGAGGATGGTTCCCATTGATGGCGTCGAGTCCTCCGGCCG
>CAJLHF010000022.1 GCA_905206365.1 uncultured Sutterella sp.
GCCATTGATACTTATCCTGTAGTGTGAAACGGAAAAGTATTCTGACAAAGAGGGGGAGCGTTGCGTTTTGCGCGACGGTCTTCGAAAGTTGCGCCTGCGCGACCTCGCCAAAGAGTCCGGCCAGAGTCTCGGGAATTTCTACAACTACTTCGAGAACAAGCAGGCTCTCATTGAGGCGCTTGTCGAGAAGGAGGTCGATTGGTTCATCCGGAGCGCGACGATTCCCTCGGAGCCTCTGCCTCCGGGCGCCACGTATCGCGAACGTCTGCGTCGCAGGCTTGAAACGTTCGTTTCCGCCTACCTGTCGCTCGATGGCGTGAAGACGATGATGTCGATTGCAAGCGAAGCGTTGGTCGACCCGAAGGTGCGGGCCATTCTGACGGCAGCCAACAAGCGCGTTTGCGAGCGGATGATTGCGAACATCTCCGACGAAGACCGCGAGTTGATCGAGCGTCTTCCGCCTGGGGTGCTCGAGGTGCGCATGCAGCTGACGCGCTCGATGCTCGAATCAGTGCGCGTTCTGCTCGTCTTCGACGACGACCTGGATCCGGTGCTGATACGCAACACGCTCGTCGATCGGTTGACGGACATGTTCATCGACGAAATCGCCCGAGACTACGGCGTTTCGCCCGAGATCATCGCCCGGCGGGTTTGAGGCGCCCTGCGCGTCACGGTGCTTTGCAGGAAGGAGGAGTTCTCGAGACTCTCCCTTCTTGCGAAGGGAAAAGCAGGAAGGGATAACCCCCACACACGATCGGCGTGAGGTATTCTTCAAAAACTCGCGTCGCAGTGCGGCCTTTTGACGCCGTTGTCGCGCGGATTCCTCAAAACGTTTTTCAGAGGGCAACGCAATGGCAGGTCAAACCGCAAAGCGCACTCCCATCTACAAAGTTCTTTATTTCCAGGTCATTTGCGCGATCCTGATCGGTATCGGGCTCGGCGTGGCGGCTCCCGACATCGGAGCCTCGATGAAGCCTCTCGGCGACGGCTTCATTCGTCTCATCAAAATGATCATCGCCCCCGTGATCTTCTGTACCGTTGTGACGGGTATTGCCGGCATGGAAGACATGAAGAAGGTCGGCAAAACGGGCGGCCTCGCGCTGCTTTACTTCGAAGCGGTTTCGACGATTGCTCTCGTCATCGGTCTTGTGATCGTCAATACGATCGCTCCGGGCACGGGTATGCACGTCGATCCCGCGTCGCTCGATGCCTCGGCGGTGTCTGCGTACACGGGGCCGGGCAAGATGCACACGACGACCGAATTCCTTATGAACATCATCCCGAATACGGTGGTCGGTGCTTTTGCAGACGGTGAAATTCTGCAGGTACTCTTCTTCTCAGTGCTCTTCGGCTTCGCCCTGCACAAGTTTGGCGGCCGCGGCACGCTGATTTTCGACGTGATCGAAAAGAGCTCGCACGTCCTCTTCCAAATGGTCGGCATGATCATGCGCGTCGCCCCCGTGGGTGCTTTCGGCGCGATGGCCTTCACGATCGGCAAGTACGGGATTGCTTCCCTCCTGCCGCTCGCCAAGCTCATGGGGACTTTCTACCTCACGTGTCTTCTCTTCATTCTCGTCATCCTTGGGGCCATTTGCCGCTCGCACGGTTTTTCCGTGCTTCGCTACATCGGTTACATCAAGGAAGAGCTCCTCATCGTGCTCGGCACGTCGTCCTCGGAATCGGTGCTCCCGCGCATGATGACGAAGATGGAGCAGGCGGGCGTATCCCGCTCGGTTGTGGGCCTCGTAATTCCGACCGGGTACTCTTTCAACCTTGACGGCACGGCCATTTACCTCACTATGGCGGCCGTCTTCATTGCTCAAGCCTGCGACGTGCCGATGACGCTCTCGCAGCAGTTGACGCTCCTTGCGGTGCTGTTGCTCACCTCGAAGGGTGCGGCGGGTGTGACGGGTTCGGGTTTCATCGTGCTGGCGGCTACTCTCTCGGCCGTGGGGCACGTACCCGTGGCGGGGCTTGCGCTCATCCTGGGCATCGACCGCTTCATGAGCGAAGCGCGTGCGATCACGAACATGATCGGCAACGGTATCGCCTGCGTGGTGGTGGGCCACTGGTGCCGTGAAGTCGACAACACGAAACTGTCCGAGACGATCGGGCTCAAGAAGAAGTAAAGCCCGCCCTTGCGGCAGAAAAATCCCCCGGTACGAAGTTTCTCGTCCGGGGGATTTCTTTCAAGGGGTGCGCAGAGCGTTACTTCTTCGCTCCGTCCGTGAAGCGGATCGGCACGAAGATACGGCCGCCGTCGCGCTGCACGAGGAGGAGTACCTGATCCTTCGCGCATTGGGCGCGCAGGTCTTCAACGGACTTCACGAGCTTGCCGTTGGCGCTCACGATGATGTCGCCCGTACGGATGCCGTTCTTGGCCGCAAGCCCGGAGGACTTCATGACGAGGAGCCCCGTCGTGTCGGCGGAACGCGATTCATCGTCCGTGAGCGGACGGATCTGAACGCCCAACTGGTGCGTACCCGCATTGGCAGCTGTCGCGTCGGAGGCGGCATCGCCCGAGTTGGTGCCGATCGTCACCGGGACGACGATTTCTTTCTTGTCGCGGATCACGGTGAGTTCGGCCTTGTCGCCCGGACGCATGGCGGAGACGAGCATCGGGAGACTCACGGACGAGGTCACCTTCTTGTCGCCGAGCTTTGTGATGATGTCGCCTTCACGCAAGCCCGCTTTCTCGGCGGGGCTGCCCTTTTCGATCTTCGTCACCAGAGCGCCCTGCGGCGTTCCGAGGCCGAAGCTGTCGGCGAGTTCCTGGGTGAGTTCCTGGATATAGACGCCCACGTAACCGCGGGTCACCTTGCCGTTTTGCACCAGCTGATCCTTGATCTGCATTGCGAGATCGATCGGAATGGCAAAGGACAGGCCCATGAAACCGCCCGAGGTGGAGAAGATTTGCGAGTTGATACCCACGACTTCGCCCTTCATGTTGAAGAGCGGACCACCAGAGTTGCCCGGATTGACCGCCACGTCGGTCTGGATGAAGGGAACGTACTGGTCCGAAGGGAGGTTGCGCGAAAGGGCGGACACGATGCCCGATGTCACCGTGTTGTCGAGGCCGAAGGGGCTGCCGATGGCGGCCACCCACTCGCCGACTTTCAGGTCGTTCGAGCGGCCAATTTTGAGCACGGGAAGATCCTTCGCTTCGATCTTCACGACGGCGATGTCAGTCTGTTTGTCGGTGCCGAGGACCTTGCCTTTGAATTCGCGCTTGTCGGTGAGACGCACGATGATTTCATCGGCTTCGTCGACCACGTGGGCGTTTGTCATGATGAGGCCGTCGGCCGAGATGATGAAGCCCGAGCCCGTACCGCGCTGTTCGGGGATTTCCTGCTGACCGCCGAACGGAATGGGGAAGCCGAAGTGGCGGAAAATTTCAGCCTGACGTTCGTCCATGCCGGGGAAGGCGAACGGCATTTCGACCACTCGGGCGTTCTTTACGACGGCAATGTTAACGACGCCCGGACCGTTTTCTTCGACGAGCTTCACGAAGTCGGGCAACTGGGCTTGCGGCTGCGCGGCGGTCGTCGGAATCGTCGGAGTTGCTTCGGTCGCAAATGCTCCGGGAGTCGACAACATCAGGGCTGCCGAGAGCGCGGCGGCCAAGGCGGAAATCTGGAGGTTCTTCGTCATTTTCTAATTCACTCCTGCGGAAGAATCCGGCCTCCGGAGGGCGTTCGGCCCTTGGGCGGGAGGTCTTTTTGTTGATTGCAACAACTCTAGCCCAAATCGTCCGAAACAGAGGAATCCGTCAATAACGGGTTGTGCCTCGGGGGTTAAATTTGTAACAGAAGCTCCCCCGACCCCTGCCGCTCAGGCGTTGTCCGGAGACGAGGCGCCGAGCGTCGGGAAGTCGATGCGGAAGGTCGTTCCCCGCCCATCGAGACCGTCTTCGATCGTGATGCGACCGTGATGGATGTCGACGATGCGCTTGACGATCGCAAGGCCGAGCCCTGTTCCCGAGGTTTTCGTGCCGAGGGCCCGGTAAAAGCGGTCGAAGACACGTTGACGCTCTTCGGGGTCGATCCCCGGACCGTTGTCGCAGACTTCGATGACGGATCGATCGCCCTCGGAGTGCGTGCGGATTTCGATGCGCCCCCCTTCGGGCGTGTAGCGAATGGCATTGTCGGTGAGGTTCGCGACCATGAGTCGAACGGCGTCCTCCATACCGTCGAGATGCGCGGGTTCGGTGCGTGCTTCGACCGTGATGTTTTTCTGAGCGGCGATGGGTTGCATGTCTTCGGTCACGCTTTGAGCGATGGACTCGAGGCGTAGCGTGTTCATGGGCTTCTTGGAGGCGTCGGGGTCGAGTCGGGCGAGGGTGAGCAACTGTTGCACGAGTCGGGTGGCGCGGTTGATGCCCTCGTTGAGACGCACGAAGCACTTCTGCTGGGCTTCGGGCGTCTTGGCCCGTTGAGCGAGCTGCACCTGAAGCTTGAGCGCGGTCAGAGGCGTGCGCAATTCGTGAGCGGCGTCCGATGCGAAACGCTGTTGCGCCGAGAGACTCTGTTCGAGTCGCTCCAAGAGCTGATTGATGGCCGACACCAATCCTAGGAGTTCCGACGGGAGCCCCTTGGTCGAAATGGGCGTGAGGGACGTGGGCGAGCGCCGGGCGACGGAGCGCGCCGTGCGTTCGAGCGGAGCCAGTCCTTCGCCCACCACGATCCAAACGGCGATGGCGATGAAGGGGAGCAGGAGGCAGAGCGGTTGCAAAACGCGGAAAGCTGCCGTGGCGGCAAGCTTCGTGCGTACGGCCGTGTCCTGCCCGACGGTGATGATGAGCGGACCGGCTGCCACCGCATAGGTGCGCCAGGATTTGCCGTCCACCTGTTCGAGACCGAACCCTGGTCCTTCGGGTAGCGGCAACGAGGGTGAGCCCTCGCGGTGCCAAACGCTGTTGGTGGCCGAGTCGTAGACCTGAATGACGATTTGGTAGCTTTCCGCATCGCCCACGATCGTCATGTGCGGCGAAGGACTGATCGGAAACGCGGCATTGCGCACGGACTCGCCGAGCGACTCGGCGGTTTCTTTGAGGTGCGTGTCGAGGAACTCGTTGAATTCGGCCTGAGCGGAAAAGAACGTGGCCGCGGCCGTGGTGAAACCGGCCGCAAGGAGTGCTCCGAGTAGCGTAAGAAGAAGCTTGCGGCGGATGGAACTCATCGCAAATTCTCGAGTGGTCCCGCCTTGAGTGCCGGGCGGGAGCGGAAGGAGGTGCGAAGAGGGAGAGCCGCACACTCGCATCCGTCGTTATGGGAAAACGACCGGCCGCATGTCCGGACGGTCGATACCGGGTGTTCGGGCGGTTCCTCGCCCGAATCGCGGAAAAACGTTTTTCGATCGGCGGGTTCGTCAGGTTTCGAGCAGGTAACCCACGCCGCGTACCGTCTTGATGGCGTCGTCCGAGAGCTTTTTGCGCAGGTGATGGATGTGCACTTCGATGGCGTTGGAGCCGACGGTGTTGTCCCAGTTGTAGAGTTTTTCTTCAAGCTGGGCGCGACTCCAGACTACGCCCTGGCGTTCGGCAAGAGCCGCAAGAAGCGCGTACTCCTTGGAGGAAAGGATGACGGGGCGGCCCCGGTAGACCACTTCGCGCGTGGCGGGCGAGATGGTGAGCTCGCCGCGTTCGATTACCGGGTCGGCGCGTCCCGCAGAACGGCGCAACAGCGCGCGGATGCGGGCGGAAAGCTCGTCAAGGTCGTAGGGCTTCACGAGATAGTCGTCGGCCCCGGAGTCGAGCCCTCGAATGCGGTCGTCTACCGTGTCCCGAGCCGTCGTGACGAGCACTGGCGTCGGATCGTGTTTGGCGCGGATTTCCTTCAAGACCTGAAGACCGTCTTTGCGGGGAAGTCCTAGGTCGAGGATCATGAGCGAGAACGGCGTGGTTTTGAGGGCGATCAGGGCGGAGGTGCCGTCGCGAACCCAGTCGACCGCGTAGTCTTCGCTTTCGAGACCGGCCACCACGCTTTCGCCGATCATTTCATCGTCTTCAACGAGCAGGATTCTCATCGTTCTTCTCTCTTGAGATGTGTCGCAAGGCGCTCCAGCACGACGCGGCCGACCACGATCGCAAGCAGAGTCGTCAGAGCCAGGCCCGCAAGCAGATTTCGTACGAATGCGGTCTCTTCCGGAAGGGCGTAGAGGGCGTCGAAAACGCCGTATGCGCCGGCGGCGAAAAGAAGCGTTCGCAGACCTTGTCCCGCGGTGTTGATGCTCCAGAAGGTACCCCGACCGATGCCGCAGGCGCCCGCTACAAGCGGCGCCGTCCAGCGCAGAAGGAAGAGGAATTTTAACCCGAGAAGCGCCGTTTTCGGGCGTTCGAGCAAATCCTGGCGGACGCGTTCGGGCAACTCGACGTCCTCTCCCGCGCGTTTGCGGCCGATTTCGTAAAGGAGGCCCTCCAGGAGCACGGGGGCGAGGAACGCCGCGGCGAGCAACAACGGGCCGTCGTCCGATCGGGCGATCGTCCAAAGTGTCGCCCAGGCCGCGCCCGTGTCAGCGTCGAGAAGCGACATCAGAAAAACGACGACGGGGCCCGAGTCGAGCAACGGATCGACGGGAATGGAAAAAGGCATGATGCTACGTACAATGTGAAAGAATCGCTTTTTCGGAGCAGAGCTCGCCGCCATGGAACCCGTCCGCTACGAACCCGCCACCGGGACCCTGTGGGTCGCCCACATTGTATATGCCCTTCATTCGCTATCCATCGTGACGGGAATGCTCACGGCATCGTCGATCGTCGGGGCGTTCGTCTTTTCAATCCCTTCGGTCGTCGCCGTCGTACTCAACTACTGCCTGCGCTCCGATGCCGAGGGGACGTATCTCGAGACGCACTTTGCCTGGCAGATCCGAACCTTCTGGTACGCGGTGCTCGCGATGGTTCTCATTTTGCTCTTCGGGATTCCGCTTGCCACCGTCGGCATCGGTTTTGTTCTCATCTTCCTGGGGTACTTCGTTCTGGGCGTGTGGGTGGCCTACCGGATCGCCCGCGGATGGGTGAAACTTTCTCGCGGCGACGGCATGGAAATCTGAGACTGCAACCGATAGTTTTTCCCTCCGCCGCCCCCTTGCGACCGAGCTTGCCGGCGGGCAACGTGTGTACAATGCGCGGCAAAGGCGTTGTTTTTGCGACCGTTGCGCGCTAGGACGGTCGCATGAAAAACACGCCTTTTTTGCATGTTCCCGCGAAATCGGGCCGCCTGAAAGGCGCCCGACCGCATTTCAGGCTTGAGGAGACGAATTCCCATGGCTCTCGGCGCAACAGTCTACAAGGCGCAGCTCGACCTTTCGGATTTGGATCGCAATTACTACGCGTCGCATCTCCTGACGGTCGCGCGGCACCCGTCCGAAACCGAAGAACGATTGATGTTGCGCGTTCTCGCATTTGCTTTGCATGCGGGCGAGCGACTCGAGTTCGGCCGGGGTCTCTCCGCCGAAGGCGAACCCGCTCTCTGGGCGATCGACGATACGGGCTCCATCGAAACTTGGATTGATGTGGGTACGCCCGACGTTAGGCAGGTGCGAAAGTCCGCGGGACGCAGCGCTCACGTGACGGTACTTGCTTACGACGAAGCGAAGATCGGCCCGTGGTGGAGCGCCTCAAGCGGCGAATTCAGCAAGATCGACAAACTCACCGTACTGAGCGTATCGGACGAGTCGGTCGCGGCCCTGGCGGCGATGGCTTCGCGCAACATGAAACTCGCCGTGACGATTCAGGACGGGACCGTGTGGGTAAGCGACGACGATCGGCACAACGCTCAGATCGACCTCGTGCATCTCAAGGAAGAAAACCAGAAGTACTTGAAATAAAAAAGAAAAAAAGGGCGACCGGCAGGTCGTCCCTTTTTTTGAGGCCGATCGGCTCGGGAACGCTTCAGGCGTTGCGCAGGCTTTCCGCCATGTGCGTGAAGAGCCCGTCAAGACGAAGCATCAGTTCTTCGTCTTCGACCGTGGCACGAAGCGCCTGACGCATACACAGAACCCAGGATTCGGCCATTTCGCCTGTAATGGGGATGGAACGATGCGACTCCCGTAGCATCGGCATGCCGTGGCGCTCCAGGTAGAGCGCCGGGCCGCCGAGCCAGCCGGAGAGGAATTCGTTCATGCGTTCTTCGTAACGCTCGAGACCGTTCACGTAAAGCGCACACAGGGGGGCATAGTCGGGCGTCGTCGCGAGCGCGTCGAGATAGGCCGAAACCAAACGCTTGATGCCCTCGGCACCGCCGAGGCGGTCGTAGAGCGTGGAAGCGGGTTCGCTCATGCGCTCATCCTTCGAAGACGAACCAGGCCCCGGCGGCCATCAGCGCCCAGGCCACCCAGGGAGAGAACACGCCGCGAAGCCAACGATTTCGGGGCGTGAAACCCAACCCGTATACCCAGGCCGAACTCATGCCAAGCAGCATCAGAACGAGCGCGCCGTGGCTCACGCTCGTCGAATCTTCGGCAATGGCCCGGGGATAAAGGACGATAAGCGTTGCCAGGAGCAGAGCGACAATAAAAGAGAGCGTGCGCAAGAGGCCTCCTCCCCCGACGGATGCGGGTTTACTCATCGCGGCGCGAGACGACGGTTTCGATGGTCGCTGCAAGCAGGATGGCAAAGCCGAGACCGGTGATCCAATAGAAGTAGGACATCGTCGTATTCCTTGTTTCCGTAGTCTCGTCCGAAGCCGCTCTGGCTTCGGACGAAGGGTTCATCAGTAGAGACTGTGCGAGTTCTTCTCGATGTAGCTCGAGGTGAGCTTGCCGCTCATGACACGATAGGCCCAGGACGTGTAGAAGAGCACGAGGGGCAGGAAGATGAGCGTGACGAAGAACATGATTTCAAGCGTCAGTTGCGAGCTCGTGCAGTCCCAGAGCGTGAGGCCGGCCTGGGGCATCGTCGAGGAGGGCATCACGAACGGGAACATCGAGACGAGCGGCGTCAGGATGATGCCGAGCAGAGCGATGCTCGAGAGCACGAAGGCCAGGCCCGCACGGTTTGCGCGGATCATGAGTGCGCCGCCGATCGTGCCGAGGATGCCGAGTGCCGGAACGAGCCAGAGCACGGGAAGGTCGGCATAGTTGCGGAACCAGGCGCCCGAGACGACCTCGACGGTCTTCAAGAGCGGATTGGCTGGACCGGCCGGGTCGAGACCCGCTGTAGCCACGTAGCCGTCGATGCCCGCATAGGTCCACACGCCGCCGAGCACGAAGAGCACGGCCGAGAGGAGCCCCGTGAGGAACGCCGTGTTGCGGGCTCGTGCCTGCAGAGCGCCTTCCGTACGAAGTACCAGATAGTTGGCGCCGTGGAAGACGATCATGATGAGCGAGAGCACGCCGCAGAGCAGGCCGAACGGGTTGAGCAGACCGAAGAAGTTCCCCGTGTAGATCGGACGCATCGTTTCGTCGATGTGGAAGGGAACGCCTTGCAGGAGGTTACCGAAAGCCACGCCGAAGATGATCGGGGGAACGGCAGAGCCGAAGAAGAGCGCCCAGTCCCAGTTGCCGCGCCACGAGGCGCCTTCGAGCTTGCTGCGGAAGTCGAAAGCGACCGGGCGGAAGATGAGCGCCGCAAGCACGACGAGCATCGCCCAGTAAAAGCCCGAGAACGCGGCCGCGTACATCATCGGCCAGGCCGCGAACATGGCGCCGCCCCCAGTGATGAGCCAGACCTGGTTGCCGTCCCAGTGCGGGGCGACGGAGTTGATCATGACGCGGCGTTCGTTGTCGTCCTTGCCGAGGAAGGGAAGGAGCGTGCCGACGCCCATGTCGTGGCCGTCCATGATGGCGAACCCGATGAGAAGGACGCCGATGAAGAGCCACCAGATGACCTTCAGGATTTCATAGTCGATCATGTTGAAATTCTCCCGAAGCGTTTAATTTCGTTCAAAGTGGTAGCGACCGGTGCCGAGCGAGCTCGGCCCCTTGCGACCGAAGCGCACCATGAGCCAGAGCTCGACGACGAGCAACGCGCTGTAGAGCACGACAAAGCCGATCAGAGAGCCCAAGACTTCGCCCGAAGAGAGGGACGAAACGGAGAGATGCGTCGGAAGGACGTTGTAGATAGTCCAGGGCTGACGGCCATATTCGGCGACGAACCAACCGGCTTCGCAGGCGAGCCACGGAAGCGGCAGGCCGAGCACGGCGAGCTTGAGGAACCAGGGACTCGATTCGAGCTTGCCTTTGACGCCGAGCACGATGCCGGCCAGGAAGATGAAGAGCATGACCATGCCGCAGCCGACCATCAGACGGAAGGCCCAGAACATGGGAGCAACGCTCGGGATCGTCGAACGGGCGGCTTCCTGAATCATTTCGGGCGTCGCGTTGGCGATGTCGTCCGTGCGAGACTTCAGGAGCAGACCGAAGCCGAGGTCCTGCTGAACGGCGCGAAATTCGTCGCGAAGCGCTTCGTTCTTCGGATCCTTGCGGAGCTTTTCGAGGGCGACCACGGCCTTCTGACCGTTCTGGATGCGTTCGACCGCCTGAGCTTCAAGCTGGTTGATGCCCGGGATTTCCGTCGAAAGCGAACGCGTCCCGATGATGCCGAAGAGCCACGGGAAGTCGATCTGCGCGTGGTTGGTGCGGGCTTCCTGATCGGGAATCGCAAAGAGCGTCATCGGAGCCGGAGCTTCGTGCGTGTCCCAAATGGCTTCCATGGCGGCGATCTTCGTCGGCTGGTCGCGCGTGACGAGATAGCCCGATTCGTCGCCCATGTGAACGGTCATGACCGAGGCCACGAGACCGAACACTGCCGCAAGACGCAAGGAGGCCTTGGCGAACTGCACGTCCTGACGGCGAAGCAGGTAGTAGGCGGAAACAGCCATCACGAAGAAAGCGCCCGTCATATAGCCGCCCGAAATCGTGTGGACGAACTTCGCCTGAGCCCATTCGCTCGAAACGACGGCCCAGAAATCCACCATTTCCATGCGCATCGTTTCAAAGTTGAACTCGGCGCCGACGGGATTCATCATCCAGGCGTTGGCCACGAGAATCCAGAGCGCGGAAAGGTTCGAACCGAGCGCCATGAGGAACGTGGCGAGCAGGTGCTTGCCCTTCGAGAGGCGATCCCAACCGAAGAAGAAAAGGCCGATGAAGGTCGATTCAAGGAAGAAGGCCATCAGACCTTCGATGGCGAGCGGCGCACCGAAGATGTCGCCCACGTAGTGGGAGTAATAAGCCCAGTTTGTGCCGAATTGGAACTCCATCGTGATGCCAGTGGCGACGCCGAGGGCGAAGTTGATGCCGAAGAGCTTGCCCCAGAAGCGGGTCATGTCTTTGTACACTTCCTTGCCCGTGATGACGTAGGTTGCTTCCATCACGACGAGCATGAAGGAGAGCCCAAGCGTCAGGGGCACGAAAAGGAAGTGGTACATCGCGGTCAGCGCAAATTGCAAGCGTGACAGGTCAACAAGATCAGAGGGGATCATGAGGACTCCAGATGTTGTGATGTGAGGAAAAACGAGAGATCAGGATCGTCCCGTTCGGGTCGCGGGGGCCTTCGAATTGTCAGCGCTTGAGAACATCAACTCGTCCATACGGTCGGGCGTGACCGTCGTACGGTGCTCGGGACTGAAAAAGAAGTACCAGAGGCAGAAGATGAAGAGAAGCTTGCACGCCAGAACGATCGCGATCTCCAGAATGAGACGCGGTTGGCGTTTCTTGGTGGTTGGGGCGACAGTCATGCGTGGAAAATTGAAGGCATCTATTGATGACTGCGCCATATTAGCGAGGACTATGCGGATATTGGCGTCGCGTCGAGGTGTTTCTTGTTGTTGCAACTCGTTTGAGAACGACATACCGTTAGAATGACTGCCAACTCTGGCATATGGCAGTGACAGAAATGGCTTTGGGCAGTGAAATGACCATGCTCCTCGACGCGATCGAGGAGGCTCGGATCCTCGTGCGCGAGGACCTGACGGTGGCGTACGCAAATCGGGCGTTCCGGCGTCGGTACGGGATCAAAGGCGCGACCGGACGGCGCTGTCACGAGGTGCTGTTCCACGAGGTGAGGTCCTGCGCCGAGTGTGGAGAGGCGTGTCCGGTGCAAAAAGCGTTTGTCACGGGAGTGCCCGTTCGCGAGGTGCAGCACCGGTTCGTGCCCGGAGGCGAGCGTTTCGTGGAGCTGACTGCCACGCCTCTTTTGCGCGCCGACGGATCGATCGCCTGCGTCATGGAAACGGTGGTCGAGCAAAGCGGCGTTCGCGGCCTTGTCGACGGTGCGGGTGTCGTGGCGCAGTCGGAGGCCGTTCGGGCCGTGCTCGGACGCATTGCTCGGGTCTGTGCCCGGGATACCGTCGTGCTCTTTAAGGGACCGGCCGGCACGGGCAAAGAGGTTTTCGCACGGTTTCTCCATGAAAATTCCCGGCGTGCCGCCATGGGTTTCGTGAAAATCGACTGTGCCGGTCTGACCGTCGAATCGTTCGAGCGGGAGTTTTTCGGCACGTCCCGCGAACGGGGATTGCTCGACACGCTCCCGGGGGGCACGGTCTACTTCGACGAGGTTGCGGAGTTGCCGCTCGCCCTGCAAGTGCGTCTTCTCGACCTCATCGAGACGGGGCGCATGCGCGAAAGCGGTTCGGGCGTTGTTCGGGTGGCGGGGTTCCGCATTCTCTGTTCGAGTCGCTTCGATTTGGCGCAACGCGTCCGCGAAGGGCGTTTCCGAAGCGATCTCTTTTATCGGCTCGGCGTTTTTACGGTGACGATTCCGCGCCTCAACGAGCGTCGCGAGGATATTGCGGAACTTGCGCGCCTCATGTTGCGCCGCGCTTCGCCCGACCGACCGATGGTGCTTTCGGAGGACGCCCTCGAGTTGCTCGTCAAGCGCGACTGGCCGGGCAACGTGCGGGAGTTCCTGTGTCTGCTTGAGCGCGCGGTGATTTCCGCCGAAGGACATCGAATCGAAGCCTCGGATATCGAAACGGTTTATCCGGACGCAACCAACGAGGGCTCGATTCCGCTTGTCGAATTCGCCGCTCGCTGGGAAGGATCCCGCAAAGCTCTGGCCGAACGTCTCGGCATCAGTGAGCGAACGCTCTACCGAAGACTGCGCGAGGCTCAGGCCGACGCGCTTCAACCCGAGGAAGAAAAAGGCTCCCGATGACTACCGATACGCAGTGCGATCTCCGTTTCCGTCTCGTGCCCGGCGAAGTTCGCGGTGAATTCGTTCGCGAGGGAGGAACGATTTCCTACGCCGTCGGGGGCGCTCCCGTCAAGCGTTCTCGAGGCGTCGTCGTCCTCGTTCACGGAGTGGCCTCGAATGGCAGTCGATGGGAGGAGTTTGCCGAAAAAAGTGCGTTGCGTTGCGATTGGACGCTCGTGCGGTTCGATTTGCGCGGACACGGCGCGAGCGAATGCAAAAAGCGCGCCGTCTTGGAAACGCACGCCGATGACATTCTGGAAATCCTCGATCGGCTCGGAGCGCGCAAAGCCGTCCTGCTCGGGCACAGTCTCGGAGCCCAGGCGGCGATGCGGTTTGCGGCCATTTATCACGAACGGACGCGGGCGCTCGTGTTGCTCGATCCGCTCATCGACGAGGCGCTGACTCCCAAGGCGCTCAAGTTGCGCGCCCGACTGCCGATTCTGCACTTCGTCGAGCGGTGCGCCCGGTTCTGGAACGAGCTCGGGATCCGGCGGCGTCTTCCTGCGTATTCGTTGCGGGCTCACGACGAAAAGGCTCGACGGATGCTGGCAAAGGGCGGAGACGAACTCAAGGCGTTCGTCAAGGAATATTCGTCTCCGTTTGCGGATCTCAAACATATCCATACGGCCGACTACGCGCGCGATTTGATCGAAGTGGGGCGCCCCACGCCCGACCTGACGGAGCTTGGCATCCCGGTATTCGTCATCGCGTCGTCGCAGGGGACGTACACGGACGCGGCGCGTCTTTCGGCCTGGGCCCGAAAGCTTCCGGGGAGCCGGGTCGAAACGGTCGCCTGCTTTCACTGGCCGCTCACGGAGTGTCCCGAGGACGTGGACCATCGGATCACGAGCTGGTTGAACGGACCGTTGTCGCAGCAGGGGAAAGCGGAATGAAGGAAAAGAAAAGGCCGACTCGACGAGTCGGCCTTTTCACAATCGAAAGCGAACGGGCGATCAGTTCTTGGCGGCTTCTGCTTCGTCTTCGTCGTGGGAAACGACGATGCGAACGATCGGGGGCGCCACGGCGGCGTCCTCTTCCTTAAGGCCCCAAACTTGAAGAAGTTCCTGTTGCGTCGGCGATTCGGAGGCCGGACGACCCTTGCGCAACTTGAGCGAGGCGCGCACGACTGTTTCCACGACGTCGAGGGGGAGGCAGTTAAGGTCCTGGAAGGCGACCAGTTGATGTTCGGCGTCGAGCCCCTTCCATTTGTTTTCAAAACCTTCGCAGGCGGCCTTTTCGGCGTAGTAGAAGACCAACGCTTTGTCGCGTGATTCCACGGCGAAGACGGGACCGCCGTCAAGCTCGTAGAACGCAAGGCCGAAGCGCATGCTTTCACGCACGCCGCGGGCGGATCGGCGAATCATGCTGCAGACTCGCGCCATTGCAACACGCCGGTCGTTCGGCAAACTCTGAAGGTACCCTCCGACCGTCGTAGCAGCTGGAACCATGGTTGTCATCTCCCGAATGAAGGTTGGCCGAACGTCTGCTCCGGCGTCACGGCAAAGGTCCAATTTTATCAAAACTAGCTTTGCCTCGGCAGGGAAGCGCCCGATTCGGGCTTCGTTCGCACCGATCGGGATAAAGCGCGCGGCTCAGCGGTACAGAATCCAACGGGCGCGGAAAGGAACGGCGAGGTGCATGCCGCGCTGAGAGGCCGAGCAGACCGTAAGCGGCATGCCGCCTTCGGAACGACGCCGCTCGACGTAACGAATCGCGCGCAAAGCACCCCGTTCCGACGCGGACGAAACTTCAAAGAGCGCATCCTTCAGGTCGTTCGGGCTTTTTGCCATACCCTGGCGGATGATTTTCGCTTCGAGATGCGAGCCGTCCCGATGCGTGAGACCGAAATCGTTTTCAATTGTTGCCTCAATGCGGCCCGTCTCCGAGGTGAGCGACCCTTCGGGGCGCACGAACGCCCAGTAAAAACCCTCGGTGTCGTAGGTACATTCGAAGATCATCCGACCCTCGGCCTGCCAGCTGTAGACGGCCGTGGCGTCTTCCAGGGGATCGGGCTCGATCATGAGGGGAATCGAACAGCCCGCCAGCATCGCGGCGGCGAGAAGCGCGGGAACGAAGCGCAGTCGCATGACGGTCTCCGGGGAAACAAAGGATTAGCCCGAATAGTCTACTCGCGGCCGCTTGGCTTTCTGCCTAAAATTGGTGCGATCCGTACTCTTTCTTTGTCGCAAGGCCGCCGCCCGGCGACCGATGAAGCAAAGAGGTATATGCAGCGGGCGACCTCGAGGACCCCTCGCGCCCGTCAGCCTTCAGGCCGAGTGCCGGACGGCCGTTCCCGCGAACGAGCTCCGTCCCTTCGGCAGCGCGGTCGCCTCGAGTGACCGTCGATACCAACCATAGGGGAAAGAACCGTGTTCCAAATTCGTATCCACGGCCGCGGCGGGCAAGGCGTCGTTACGGCGGCGGAGATGCTCGCTCTGGCGGGCTTCATGGAAGGGCACCAGGCTCAGGCCTTCCCGAGCTTCGGCTCCGAACGTACGGGAGCGCCCGTCGTGGCGTTCGCCCGACTCAGTCCCAGGGAAATTCGTCTTCGCGAACCCGTGCTCGAACCCGATGTCGTTTTGGTGCAGGATCGCACGTTACTCGACAGCGTCGACGTCTTTGCCGGCCTCAAGCCCGAGGGTTACGTGCTCATCAATTCGAGCCGCTCTCCCGAAGAGCTCGGTCTCGGCGAACTCGTCGAACGTCTGCCCGCGGGCCACGTTCTGACGGTTCCCGCCACGCACTACGCGCTAGAAAAGATCGGTCGTCCGTTGCCGGGCGCCGCCATGCTCGCGGGTTTTGCCGCCATGACTGGCATGATGAAGCTCGAAAGCGTGCAGGCTGCCTACAACGCCAAGTTCTCGGGTCGCGTCGCTCAGGCCAACGCCGACGTGGCCGAACTCGCATTCCGTGCCGTCAAGTTGAGTCTGGGAGAAGAACATGCTTAAGCAACTCGAAGGGAGTCAGGGTGTTGCGCAGGCCGTCGCGCTTTGCCGCCCGGAAGTGGTCTGCGCGTACCCGATTTCGCCTCAGACCCACATCGTCGAACACCTCGGTCTTTTGTGCCGCAAGGGTATTTTGAAGGACTGCGAGTACATCAACGTCGAGAGCGAATTCGCGGCCATGTCGGTGGCGCTCGGCGCCTCAGTGGCGGGGGCCCGCGCCTATACGGCCACGGCGAGCCAGGGGTTGCTTTACATGGTCGAAGCCGTCTACAACGCCAGCGGCTTGGGTCTGCCCGTCGTCATGACGGTGGCCAACCGTGCGATCGGCGCGCCCATCAACATCTGGAACGACCACTCCGACTCGATGAGTCAGCGCGACAGCGGCTGGATCCAGCTCTTTGCGGAAACGAACCAGGAAGCGTGTGATCTGCACATCGAAGCCTTCAAGATCGCCGAAGAGATGTCGATCCCGGTGATGGTGTGCATGGACGGGTTCGTGCTTACGCACGCGTTCGAACGCATGGACATTCCCGAACAGGGAGAGGTCGATGCATTCCTGCCGCCCTATCGTCCCCGTCAGGTGCTTGATCCTGATCATCCGTATTCTATTGGCGCCATGGTCGGCCCCGAAGCCTTTACGGAAGTGCGCTACCTCGCGCACCGTCGCATGCTTGATGCGCTGCCCGTGATCGAACGCACGGCCGAGGAGTTCAAGGTGGCCTTCGGACGCGAAGCAGGCGGGCTTGTCTCGAGTTATCGCATGGAAGACGCCGAGGTGTGCGTCTTTGCCATGGGCTCGATTCTCGGCACCATCAAGGACACCGTGGACGAGCTGCGCGAGGGTGGCATGAAGATCGGCGTCGTCGGTCTCAAGTGCTACCGTCCGTTCCCCGAAAAGGCGGTTCGGGAGGCGCTCGGTAAGGTGCGTGCTGTGGTGGTCGTCGAACGTCAGGTTAGCTCCGGCATGGGCGGAGCGTTGTCGCTCGACGTGATGAAGGCTTTGCGCGGACTTCCCGTCGAACAGATTTCTGTCGTGGCCGGCCTCGGTGGCCGTCCCGTCACCAAGGTGTCGCTCGCCAATTGTTTAACCCGTGCGGTCGCGGGCGAAATCACCGACGAACCGTACTTCCTCGATCTTGATCGGGAACTCGTCGACGCCCAGCTCGAACGCGAGCGCAATGCTCATCACATCGGCCCCTTGCCCGAAGCCCTCAATCGCGACATCGCCGCCCGCAAACTCGCGCGCGGCGAGGAGATCTAATCATGAACGAGCAGCAGATCCACTTTTATCAGACGGGCACCTTCACGGTGGGCAACCGTCTTCTCGATCCGTCTCAGCGTTCGGTTCAGTCGTCGATGGATCGCTCGAATTCGCTCAATTCCGGTCACCGCGCCTGTCAGGGTTGCGGTGAGGCGCTCGGTGCCCGCTATGCGGTCGACGCGGCGATGCGGGCCGTCAACGGCCGCCTCGCGGCGGCGAACGCCACGGGGTGCCTTGAGGTCTTCTCGACGCCGTATCCGGAAACGAGCTGGCAGATGCCCTGGTTCCACTCGCTCTTCGGTAACACGGCGGCCGTTGCAACCGGCATGGCTGCGGCCTTCCGCGTGCGCGCGAAGAAGACTGGCACTCCCGTCACGCGCGTTCTGGCCATGGGCGGCGACGGCGGTACGACCGACATCGGTTTCGGGTGCCTCTCGGGGATGTTCGAACGCAACGACGACGTGCTCTACATCTGCTACGACAACGAGGCGTACATGAACACGGGCGTGCAACGCTCGTCGGCGACGCCTCCCGCGGCGCGCACGGCCACCACGCAGATTGCGGGCGAGGAGCCCGGCAACGCTTGGGGGCAGGGCAAGAACGTTCCGCTCATCGCCATGGCGCACGGTATTCCGTACGTCGCCACGGCGACGGTGGCGGATTTGCGCGACCTCGAACGCAAGGTAACGAAGGCCATGTCGATTCGCGGTGCCCGCTACATCCACATCCTCGTTCCCTGCCCGCTCGGTTGGGGCTCGGCCTCGGGTCAGACGGTCCAGCTCGCGCGTCTGGCACACCAAACGGGGATCTTCCCGGTGTTCGAAGCTGAATACGGCAAGGTCACCGGCGTCCAGACCATCCGCCGCAAGGAGCCCGTGGAAAGTTATCTGAAGCTTCAGAAGCGCTTCGCGCACCTCTTCGGTCGCAACGGCGACCCCGAAGTGCTCGAACGCATTCAGGCCATGGCGGACAACAACATCGAAAAGTTCGGTCTGCTCGATCTTGACGACGAGACGGCCTCCGTCGTTCCGGTGCCCGAACAGGGTGAAGAACGCGCGCACACGATTTGAGGAGAACGGTCGTGAACAAACCTTTTGCCATCACGCTCGACGTCGGGAGTTCGCTCGCCAACCGCACGGGTTCCTGGCGTACCGTGAAACCCGTTTATGTCAACCGTCTGCCGCCTTGCAATGCGAAGTGCCCGGCGGGAGAAAAGTGTCGCGACTGGCTCTTCCATGCCGAAAGCGGTCACTACGAAGACGCCTGGCGTACGATCATCGAAGACAATCCCTTCCCCGCTACGATGGGGCGCGTGTGCTACCACACGTGCGAGGGCGCTTGCAATCGCGCGGAACTTGACGAGTCGGTCGGCATCAACGCGGTGGAACGCTTCCTCGGCGACCACGCGCTCGAGAAGGGCTGGGCTTTCCCGAAGCCCGAAATCTCGAGCGGTCGTCGCGTTCTGGTGGTCGGCTCCGGGCCGGCCGGTCTTTCGGCCGCTTATCACCTCGCACGTCTCGGTCATGCCGTCCATGTCGTCGAAGCTGCTCCGCAGTCGGGCGGCATGATGCGTTACGGGATTCCCCGTTACCGTCTGCCCCGCGAAATTCTCGACAAGGAAGTTGCCCGCATCGAAGCGCTCGGCGTGACGATCGAATTCAACCACGAGGTGACGGATCTCGCCGAGGAAATGAAGGTGGGCGGCTACGACGCCGTCTTCCTTGCCGTCGGCGCTTCGCAGGCCCGCAATGCCTACATTCCCGCCGGGGACGCCTCGCACATCCTCGACGCGGTGAGTGTGCTGCGCTCGATGGAAGGTGAAGAGCCTCCGATGCTCGGCCGACGCGTCGTGGTCTACGGCGGCGGTAACACCGCCATCGACGTTGCCCGTACGGCTCGCCGTCTCGGTGCCGAGCCCGTCGTCGTCTACCGACGCACGCGCGATCGCGCGCCCGCGCACGCCTTCGAAATCGAGGAGGCGCTCGAAGAAGGCGTTTCGATGAAGTGGCTTTCCACGATTGCTCAGGCCGAAAAGGGCGAAATCCGCATCGAGAAAATGAAGCTTGACGAGTCGGGCTATCCGCAGCCGACGGGCGAATATGAAACGGTCGAAGCCGATACCGTCGTGCTCGCGCTCGGTCAGCAGTCCAATCTCTCGTTTCTTGAGAAAATCGAAGGGTTTGAGATCGATCGCGACGTTCTCAAAGTGGACGAAAACTTCGCCACGGGCATTCCGGGTATTTATGCGGGCGGCGACATGGTTCCGGGCGATCGGAACGTCACGGCCGCGATCGGGCACGGCAAGCGCGCGGCCCGCGCGATTGACGCCTACCTGAAGGGTGAGGTCTATAAGGCTCCCGAGCCCGCGGCTCCGGCCACGTACGCCCGCCTCAACACCTGGTACTACAGCGACGCGCCGAAGACCGTGCGTCCGCAGCTCGACCTCATCCGCCGTCAGACGACGTTCGACGAAGTGGTAGAGGGTCTCACCGAAGAAAACGCGCTCTTCGAAGCGCGTCGCTGCATGTCGTGCGGCAACTGTTTCGAGTGCGACAACTGTTACGGCGTCTGCCCCGACAATGCGGTGATCAAGCTCGGTCCGGGCAAGAAGTTCGCCATCAACTACGACTACTGCAAGGGTTGCGGCATTTGCGCCCACGAATGCCCCTGCGGTGCGATCGACATGGTGAGCGAAGACATCTGACGGATGTGCGGGGAGACGCGTCTCCCGCCTTCATCAACGCGCACGCACCCCGACCGGGCAATCCGATCGGGGTGTTTTCTTTTCGAAAGGACTCTTATGCAGCTTCTGCAAACGTGGCTGGGGAGCCGATCGCTCTACCGGCAGTTTTCCACCGTCTTCCGTCTCATCGCCTGCTTCGTCGTTCTCGCGGCCGTACCCGCGCTCGTGCTGACGGAGCTGTCCTCGGGCTCGGGCGGAGCGATCAACGTGTCGGGGAGCCTGCGCATGCAGAGCTACAAACTGACGTTCGTCGTCTCCAATCCCTATTCAACCGCTCTCGAGCGTCGGCGCAACACGCTCGAAGCCGTAGCCGAACTCGAAAAGCGGCTCTCAAGCCCCGACCTGATCAAGGACGTTCCGAAAGAAGCGGACGACCCCGTGCGCACACGCTATCGCAATCTTCTGGAAACCTTTGACAAGGAGATGAAGCCGTTGGCGCTCGAGTCGATCGAGAGTGAAAGCGCGCGGCGCCTCTTCATGGGACGCATCGTCGCCTTCGTCGACGATGTGGACGTGTTCGTTCGAGCTCTCGAAGAGAATCTGACGCGGCGACTGAGCATTTTGAAAATTCTTCTGAGCGTGACGTTGCTCGGTGCCGTGGGCGTTACGTATGTGATGTTGCGAACGCTACAGCGGCGGATTTTCGTGCCGCTCACCGAGCTCGAAGACGCCGTCGACGGCGTGCGCCGCGGAGACTTCTCCGTGCGACTTCAGGGACTTGAGAACAACGAAATCGGGCGCCTGGGTTGGGGGTTTAACTTCATGGTGAAGGAACTCGAGCGTCTCTACGGATCGCTGGAAGCGGAGGTCGCGAAAAAGACGGTCGACCTCGATCGACGCAATCAGGGGCTCACGTTTCTGCATCGGACGAGCGAACGGTTGCAGTCGGGCGACGCCGACTTGAAGCGCGTTGCCTCCGAGGTACTGGAGGACGCAATCGCTTTTTCGGGTGCCCGTGCGAGCGCCGTTCTTCTGCATTCGGCCTCGGGCGAAAACGCGTACGAATTTGCTCGTACGTCGGGTTGGAGCGAGGAAGCACAGCGATCGGAGCACGTGTTGGAGCTTCCTGTCGTCGGTCGGCACGATGCGTGCTTCGGCGCGTTGAAGGTGTGCTTTGAGAGACCTTGTCCAGATTGGAAGCGCAACGTGCTCGCGCTCGTTGCGGGTACGCTCGGCCGGGCTCTGGCGGCCGAGCGCAGGGCGTCGGGCGAGCGACGGCTCGCCGTTCTCGAAGAGCGTTCGACGATCGCGCGCGAGTTGCACGACTCGATCGCACAGTCGCTTTCTTTCGCGCGCATCCAGCTTCTGCGTCTGAGACTCGGCCTTGAGCGCAACGCCCCCAAGGACGAAACGATGTCGATTCTCGCAGAGCTTCAGGAGGGAGTTGGGACTGCGTATCGACAACTGCGCCAGGTCCTGACGGCTTTTCGCCTGCAAATATCGGGCGACGGTCTCGACGGGGCGCTACGATCCGCGGTCGACGAATTCGCGTCGCGCACGGGTATCGAGACGGCGCTCGACAATACGTTGCCCGACTACGAGTCGACGGCGAACGACCAGGTGCATCTCGTGCATATCCTGCGCGAGGCGCTCGCCAACATCGAAAAGCACGCGAAGGCCGCACATGTCGCCGTTCGGATCGAACCGCTCGGCGAAGACGGCTTCCGTCTCGAGGTGTGCGACGACGGGATCGGGATTCCCGAACACGCGGAAAAAGATATGCACTTCGGGCTCTCGATCATGCGCGAGCGTGCCCAGGCGCTCAAGGCCGACATCCGCATCGAGCGGCGCGCCGAAGGCGGAACGCGGGTGCTCGTCGAGCGCTCCGGGAAACGGACGGATCGTTAAGGTCTGCGGGAACATTGGGACCTACAATGGACATTTCCATCCGCAGACGGACTCTGAAGGGAATCGACCCATCATGACCGAAAAAGAAAACTACCGCATTCTCGTCGTGGACGACCATCCGCTTTTCCGTCGAGGCGTACGCGAGCTGCTGTGTCTCGATCCAGGGATCGAGGTGGTCGGCGAGGCGGGTACGCGCGAAGAGGCGGTGGAACTCGCCCGCAAGCTCGAGCCCGATCTGACAGTGCTCGATCTGAACATGAAAGGCTCGTCGGGCGTTGAAATCCTGACGCTTCTCAAAGAAGAGGACCCCTCGCGTCGCGTGGTGATCTTGACGGTAAGTGACTCAGGCGAGGATCTCACCGCCTGCATTCGAGCGGGCGCGGACGGCTACTTCCTGAAGGATATGGAGCCTGAGCGCTTTCTTGAGGCCGTGCGTCGCACGCTCGAAGGACAGCTGATCGTCGCGCCATCGATGGTGGTGTACCTCACGGAGATGGTTCGGGACGTGAAGTCCGATCCGATCGTGCAGTTGACCGAGCGCGAAAAAGACGTTTTGAAGCTCGTGGCACTGGGTTATACCAACAAAGACATCGCCCGAACGCTGGAGATCGCGGACGGAACCGTCAAGGGGCACGTGAAGCACCTGCTCAAGAAACTCGGCTTCAAAAGCCGTGTCGAAGCGGCCGTCTGGGCGTCGGGGCAGAAGCTCTGATCGAAATCTCCGCGGTGCAGGTTGCAACGAAAATGAAAGAGCGACGGATTTCGGACCGTCGCTCTTTCATAAGGAGCGCCTTCGTCAGTGTACGGGGGCATTTGGATCGGCGGGCTCGTACGAGGGCGCCTGCGTATCCTTCGAGACGTGGCAGAGCGTGCACTCGTAGCGCTCGCCCGAAAGGCGTTCGCCGAAGTAGTGCGAGCGGGGAATCTGTCCCTTCGCGCGATCGGTGCCTTCTTTTTGCGGACGGTGACACATCACGCACGCGTTTTTGTCGGGCGTGATCGGCAGGTAATCGGCGGTCGGGTGCGGCACGGGCGTGGGCGCACCCGAAGCACCGGGCAACTCCGCACTCGAAGCGGAGAATGCGGCGAGGCCGAGCATGCAACCGACCGAAGCCGTGAAGATGCGGATGGAAAGAGGGGTCGTCATGGAGATCTCCTTCAGGTATTGGAACGGTCGGACACGTCGCGGCCCGATCGTTGGCCGAAAAGTTCGAAACGCAGGGCGTCCTCAGGGCAGTGTTCGATGCACTTGCCGCAGTTGAGGCATTCGCCCGTCGGAATACGGCCCGTTCGGGCCAGGTCCTTGAAGCGGATGATCTGTCGTTCTGGACAGACGTGCAGGCAGTCGCCGCACCGCGTGCACACCTCGTCGTCGAAACGGATGCGCAGGGCGGGGCGGCGCACGATCTTCCCGACGAGCGCCCAAAAGGCGCCGAGCGGACAGAGGTGGCCGCACCAGCCCTCCTTCATGACCGCAAGCTCCAGGGCGAAAACACCCGAAGCCGCAGCGAGCGCCGAGAGACCCGTCCCGAAGACGATGTCTCGCCAGAGGAGTCCCTGAGGACTCATGACTTCGAAGGCAGCCGTACCCGTGAGGGCGCTCGCCAGAAGGGCCCCCGAAAGAAGGACGTAGCGTGCCGAGCGGGAAACACGCAGGGCGTCGGCGGTAAGTCCCAAGCGGCCGCGCAGGAAGGCCGCGAATTCGACCACGGCGTTCATGGGACAGATCCACCCGCAAAAGGTTCGCGAGCCGAGCGTGCCGTAAAGCACGAGCACGACGAGAGCACCCGTCAATGCGCCGAGTGTCGGGATGTGTCCCGCCGCGAAACGCTCGAGGAGTGCCAGCGGATCCGAGAGCGGGATCGTATTGAGGACTTTCGACGCGGAGAGCGTCCCCGAGAGGACGGGTCGATCGAGGAGGGTCCAGCCCCAACGGGCCGTCCCGATGAAAAGAAGCAGCACGATCCCCTGCACGATGTGTCGTATCGGAGTGTACCGAGAGCGTGGCAAGCGTTCGATCACAATTCGTCCTCCCCGCCGTTGAGGTAGTCGAGCGCCCCCGCCGAGGAGACATTCCCCGCGGGCGGGGTGCTTTCGGCGGGCGGCGCCTCGTCGCGACGATTTTTGGGGTCGTCCGCTTCAAGCCAGCCGAGTCGATAGTGCCGGCCGATGGCGCCGAGGTTGGCGTCGCGGTCGACCACCCGAATCGCGGCTTTTTCGGTCGGACAGCCCCGCTCGCAAAGTCCGCACCCCGTGCAGGCGTCGGGATGTACGACCGGGACGAACACCGCGTGTTTGCTCAGTCCCCGGGGATGCATTTCGATGGTGATGGCGCGGTTGGCTTCGGGGCACTCCCGCAGACATACTTCGCATCGCAATCCTTGCCACGAGAGGCAGCTGTTCGGGTCGACGGCCGCAACACCCATGCGGGCGTTGCGGATGTCGTCGAGAAACGGATCGAGCGCTCCCGTCGGGCACGCTTTCACGCACGGGATGTCCTTGCACATGTAGCAGGGGATGTCGCGCGGCGTGAAAAAGGGGGTTCCGATTGGTGCGGGATCGCCCGGCGCGGCCAAGTACAGCGTGTCGTAGGGGCACGCCGTGACGCAACGGCCGCAGCGCGCACACGCCGCCGTAAAGCGGTCGCCGTCAAGCGCTCCGGGCGGACGGGGCCGCCATTCCGCCCGGCTTTCCTCGAGCGGGACGAAGCCGAGTACGAGGGTTGCGGCGACAGCCGCTCCGGCCGCGCTCGCCACACGCCCGAGAAGATCGCGTCGTTGGATGGGAGTCGACATAGACTTCGTGAGCGTTTCGGGACGATCAGGCCTTCTTCACGCGAACGGCCGTTTTCTTGTAGTCGGGCTCGAGTGAGATCGGATCGGTCGCGTCGATGCAGACGGAGTTCGTGCGTACCTTTTCGTCGAAGAAGGCGAGCCACGTGGAACCCTTCGGCATCAGCTGACGGGCCTGGGTTTCGACCACCGCACGGCATTCGCCGTAGCGGCTTTCCACCAGCGCGAGGTCGCCGCGCTTGAGGCCGCGCTTCTCGGCGTCGGCCGGATGCATGTAGAGGAGCGCCGACGGAGCCGCGCGGTGCAGTTCGGGCACGCGACGCGTCATCGAGCCTGTGTGCCAGTGCTCGAGGATGCGGCCCGTGGAGAGCCAAAGATCGTAGTGCCCGTCGGGTTGCTCGACCGGAGCGGCGTAAGGACGGAAGAAGATCTTGGCCTTGCCCGGATGAGCCTTGGGAGTCTTGTCGGTTACGCCCGTGAGATTCCCCGTGGGGATCTCCTTCATAAGGGGACCGTAAAAGAGGTTTTCCTCCTTGGCGTACGGGTCGAAGGCCGTGTTGAAGCGGTAGGGTGTTTCCTTGCCGTCGACGACGGGCCACAGGAGCCCTTTCACGTCTTCGCGCATGTACGTGTCAAAGTCCGCGAGGTCGTGACCGTGACCAAGCGTGAACTTGCGGTACTCGTCGAAGAGCGCCTTTTCGGGGAAGTAGGGAAGCCCGAGCGCGTCGCCCGTGCCGTTAAGCTCGTTCGGGTACTTCGGATCGGGCCACACGGCGGCCGCACGAGCGCCCGTCGGTGCAAAGAGCGCGTCAAAGAGCGTCGATTCGGGCTTTAGGCCCATTTCCGCGACCTTTTCAAGGATGCTCGGGAGCTTGTCGCCCGGGACGCCCTTGAGGGGCGTTTCGCCCCAGACTTCGGCGAGCGTGAAGCGCTTGGAGAGTTCCATCATCATCCAGACGTCGGAGCGCGCGTCGCCCACAGGCCTGACAAGCTGATGCCAGCCCTGCGTGCGTCGTTCGCCGTTGCCGTAAAGGCCCCACTTCTCGAAGTGAGCCGCCGCCGGCAAAATGAGGTCGGCGGAGCGGGCGGAGAAGGTCGGGTAGATGTCCGACACCACGACGAAGGCGTCTGGACGGCGGGCGGCCTTGAGCCAGTGCGTGTTGTTGGGGGCCGACTGCAGGATGTTGACAACCTGCGTCCACACGAAGTCGATCGAGCCGTCTTCGAGGCCGCGCAACATTTCCATGAGCGATGCGCCGACCTTCGGGTTGAGGGTGCCGGCGGGCAACTTCCAGAGGCTTTCCGTCTTCGCGCGATGCTTCGGGTTCGCCACGAGCATGTCGGAAGGCAGACGGTGGCAGAAGGCACCCACTTCGCGCGCGGAACCGCAGGCGGAGGGTTGGCCGGTGAGCGAGAAGGCGCCGTTGCCGGGCAGACCGTGTTTGCCGAGAAGGAGGTGCATCGAGTAGACGAGTTCGTTCACCCAGACGCCGCGCTGGTGCTGGTTGAAGCCCATGCACCAGAAGCTCATTAGGTTGCGCTTCGTGTCGCACACGAGATCGGCGAGGGCCATGAGCTTCGCGCGGAAGGTATCGATCGACTCTTCGTCGTCGCCCTTGGCGAGCTCGGCGACGAAGTCGAGCGTGTAGGGTTCGATCCCGCACTTGAAGTCTTCGAACGAAATCTGCCAGTGGTTGCCGGCCGTGCCGCCCGAATTCTTCTGCTTGACCACTTCACCTGCCTTGCGGCCCTGGGCAACGGCTTCGTAACGGTCGAGCTTCACGCGCAGTTGCCGTTCGAGCGTGTCCTTTTCGGAGGGCTTGGCGAATTCCGCGGTCTGACGCAGGCCGTAACCGATGTCGGTGACACCTGCGGCGAAGATGCAGTGCTTCTCGACGAAGGTCTTGTCCACGAGACCGCGACGGACGATTTCACGCAGGAGGAAGTTGACGATGGCGAGGTCCGTATTGGGACGGAAGACGATGGTCTCGTCCGCAAGGTTCGACGAGCTGTTGCGGAAGGTCGTCACGTTGATGATCTTCGTTGAGCGCGCGGTGAGCTTGCGGTTCGCTACGCGGGACCAGAGCACCGGGTGCGCCTCGGCCATGTTGTTGCCCCAGAGGATGATCGTGTCCGCCTTTTCGATGTCCTCGTAGTTGTTGGCGGGTTCGTCGATACCGAACGTCTGATAGAAGGCGACGACGGCCGAAGCCATGCAGAGGCGGGCGTTCGGGTCGAGGTTGTTCGAGCGCAGCCCCCCTTTGACGAACTTCGACGCCGCATAGGCTTCGGGAATCGTGTACTGCCCCGAGCCGATGACCGAGAGGGCGGCGGGTCCCTTGGCGGCAAGGGTCTTTTTCATCTGACGGGCCATTTCGTCGAGGGCTTCGTCCCAGGAGACGGGTTCGAACTTGCCCATCTTGTCGAATTTGCCGTCTTTGCGACGCATTAGAGGTTGCGTGAGGCGGTCGGGGCCGTACATGATCTTCGCATTGAAGTAGCCCTTCACACAATTGAGGCCGCGGTTGACGGGGGCGTCGGGGTCGCCCTTCGTGGCGACGACGCGACCGTCGCGCACGCCGACGAGGAGGCCGCACCCGGTACCGCAGAAACGGCACACGCCTTTGTGCCAGAGGATGCCTTCGTCGGCCGTTTTGGCGGCTTCGGCCTGGGCTTGAGTGACGGGAATGCCGAGAGAAAGGGCGGCGGCGCCGGCGAGGCCCGACTTGATCAGGTCGCGTCGCTGGAAAGTGAGCGGTCGTTCGTGGGTCATGATGCGTAGTCGTAAGAGGGGTGGGCGGACAAGCGGTACGGTTCGGGGCTGCGGAGATCGAAGGCGAGGGTTCGGTCCGTCAGTCTTCCGAGGATTCGCCGATTCGGTGTTCGATGAGGCTGACGTCGAGCACGCCGCTTGTGCGGCGCACGAGCTCGAAAATCCGAACTTCTTCGTCGACGTTTTCAGCTTCGATCGTGCAGACGATGCGACGCGTGGTCGGGTCCGTGGCGTGGACGTCCACTCCTTCGATCTCAAGCGCGGCGCGAACCGCATCGTCCAGGCGACCTTCTTCGGCCACCACGAGAATGGAGGAATAGTTCATGGGAAAACGGGGGCTCTTCAAGTGTCGGAAACGAACGTCGGGTCGACGTTGAAAATGGAACCGTTTGAAACGGAACTCTCGGTTTTTATTATAAAAATCCGACGAAAATGAACCAGCCCCCGATGTGGAGAGGAAAACGGCTTTTCGCCTCTCCCGAATGGGGGAGGTCGCGTGCCTCCAAGGAGGAGCGGGTCCCACAGAGGGGCGGAAGACGGTTTTACGACGCTCCGTCGTCGAGTTTCGACGCGAGTGCCGTTAGCAGTGCGGCCACGAGAAGAAGCGCGGCCAGAAAATAGGGAAGCCCCGCGGCGAGCGCCGAAGGGTCCTGCCGACCGGCGTAGAAGATGAGGGGTGTTCCGATCAGGGGGCTCACGGCGCCAGTGAAGCTGTTGAGCGAACTGACGGCTCCCATGCGAACGCCCTGTCGCGTGGCGTCGCCCGTGCGGCTTACGAGCCCCTGAACCGTGGGGCCGACAATCCCCATGAGCGCGAAAGCGCACATAAGAGCAGCGGCGACGGGACCCGAAGTCGAAAGCCCCATGCCGAGAAGCGCAAGCAACCCGACGAGCAATCCGATCGTGACGATCTGCTTGGGCGAGAGACGGCGCGTCGCCTTCGGCAGGAGCCACCCCTGCGTGAGCGTGATCGAGAGACCGAGCGCGAAGATGGAAAAGCCGATCGCCTGCGGCGTCCAACCGTAGCGGAATTCCGTATAAAGCGCCCACGTGCATTGGACAACGCTTTGGGAAAGCGTGTAGAGCACGACGATGACGAGCGCGGGAACGAGCGCGCGTTCGCGCCCGAGCTCGGTGAGGGCACCGAAGGGGTGCATCCGGCGCCAGGGAATCGGCGTTTTGTCGGGTGTCGTAAGGCTCTCGGGCAGTACGAAAAGTCCGTAGAGAAAGTTGAGAAAGCAAATGATCGCAGCGACGGCAAAGGGAAGTCTCGGATCGTATTCGCCGAGAAGACCTCCGAGCGCCGGCCCGAGCACGAACGCGATCCCGAAGATAGCGCCGATTCGGCCGAAAGCGGCGGTGCGTCGATCGGCGGGCGTCACATCGGCGATGTAGGCTTGAGCCACTACGATGTTCGAGCTGAGGGCACCGCCCGCGATGCGGGAAAGAAGGAGCAGTTCGACCGAGGTCGTTACGGCCGGAACGATCATCATCAACGCGAGCCCCGAGATGCCCGCAAGCAACACCGGGCGACGACCGATGCGGTCCGAAAGCGCCCCGATGAGCGGAGCGAAGAAAAACTGCATGAGGCCGTAACTCACCATGACGGCCCCGTACCAGAGGGTCTGCTCGTCGGGCGAATTCGTCAGCGTGCCGATCAATCGCGGCAAAACGGGGATGATCAACCCGATGCCCAGGGCGTCGAGAAGGACGCAGGCCAGCACGAATCTGACGGCGGGGCGATGGGAGGACATAAAGGACGAAGCAAACGAAGGGGCCGGGTCAGGGCGCACCCCCCGACCGAGCCCCGAGAATCGGGGTTCGGAGAAAAAATATACCGTGTTCGGCCCGCAGGTGCTTAAGTAACATGTCGACACGCAAACGTGTCTAGCGAAATTGTCCAAGATCAAGGGCACGGAAATTACCGCGCTACAGGCATTGAAACCTCGGGAATTTTTGTCCGGGTTTCCTTCGACGCATTCCGCTCGATGTTAAGGTAGAAACGTATCTGCAAAGCGGGCGGCCGCCGATCATGTCCCGAGAAAGCGCGCCCGTCGATGTTCAACAACCCGGAGATTTCTATGAATCGCGTCTTTAAGTTCGCGATGCCTTTCCTACAGGCATCGCTCGTAAAGCAAATTTTGGTCGGGCTCGTGCTCGGCATCGCTTTGGGCATGGCTGCGCCCAGCGTAGCCGTTTCGATGGGTTTTCTCGGGACAATTTTCGTTACGGCCCTCAAGGGCGTGGCACCCATCCTCGTCTTCGTGCTCGTCATGTCTTCGATTGCCAATCAGCGCATCGGAGACGGAGATCTCCACATCAAACCGATTCTCACTCTCTACATGGTGGGTACGTTCGGCGCGGCCGTCATGGCCGTGATTGCGAGCTTTCTCTGGCCGACGGAAATCGCGCTGGTCGCTCCGCCCGAGTCGGCGAGCGCCCCGGCGGGCATCGTCGAAGTGTTCGAGAACCTGATTCTCAACGTCGTCGACAACCCGGTGCATGCCATTTCGAGCGGCAACTACATCGGTATTCTCGCCTGGTCGATTGCCATGGGGATCGTGTTGCGTCACGGTACGCCCGCCACGCGCGAAGTGCTCTCCGACGCTGCCAAGGGCGTGGAATTCATCGTTCGTCTGGTGATCCGTTTTGCTCCGATCGGTATTTTCGGTCTGGTGAGTTCGACGCTTGCTACGACGGGTCTTGAGGCCATGGCGGGCTACGTGAAGCTTCTGGCGGTGCTCCTCGGTACGATGGCCGTCGTAGCCTTCGTCGTGAATCCGTTCCTCGTCTGGCTCATGATTCGTCGCAATCCGTATCCGTATACGCTGATGACGATTCGCGAATCGGGCGTGGCCGCCTTCTTCACGCGTTCTTCGGCCGCCAACATTCCGGTGAATCTGGAAATCTGTCGCCGACTCAACCTGCCCGAGTCTACGTACGCGGTGTCGATTCCGGTCGGAGCCACCGTCAATATGGCCGGTGCCGCGATTACGATCACGGTGCTCACGCTCTCGGCCGCGTACTCGCTCGGCGTGGCAATCGACATTCCCACCGCGATTTTCCTCTCCTTCATCGCCTCGGTCTGTGCGGCGGGCGCTTCGGGTGTTCCCGGGGGGTCCCTCATGCTGATTCCGCTTGCCTGCGGTCTTTTCGGCATCGACCAGAACACCGCGATGCAGGTGGTGGCCGTGGGCTTCATCATCGGTGTGTTGCAGGACTCCTGCGAAACGGCACTCAATTCCTCGAGCGACGCGCTCTTTACGATCGCTGCCTGCAAGCGTGCCGAACGTCTGCGTCAGCCGATGAGCTGACCGTCGCGAACGCACCGCGCGAAAAACGGGGCCCGCCGGAAACGGCGGGCCCCGTTTTTTCGGGCTCCGCGCACGGTCGGGTACAATGTCGGACTTCCGTTTTTCCAGAAGTTTCGCCCGTTTATGATCCGCTATTCGTCACCTCAGGAAGCGCTCCGACGTGTCTTCGGTTACGACAGTTTCCGAGGATTCCAGGAAGAGGTCGTGAAGACCGTCGTGGAGGGGCGGGACGCCTTGGTGTTGATGCCCACGGGCGGCGGCAAGAGTCTTTGCTACCAAATACCCGCTCTCCTGCGCGACGGCGTGGCAGTGGTGATTTCGCCGCTTATCGCTCTCATGCAGGATCAGGTCGACGCCTTGGAGGAAGCAGGCGTTCGCGCCGCCTACCTCAATTCGACGCAAACACCCGAAGAGGCGGCCGACGTGCGCGCCGCTTTGCAACGCGGTGAAGTGGATCTCCTCTACATCGCTCCCGAGCGGCTCATGACCGCGGGTATGGGCCGCCTTCTCGACGGTTTGCGGCTTTCGCTTTTCGCCATCGACGAAGCGCATTGCGTGAGCGTATGGGGACATGATTTCCGGCCCGAATACGGAACGCTGTCGCACCTGCGGGAGCGCTGGCCCGACGTGCCGCGTATCGCGCTCACCGCCACGGCGGACCGGAAAACGCGCGAAGAGATCGTCGAGAGGCTTCTCGTCGAACCTCGGGAATTCGTGGCGAGCTTCGATCGACCGAACATCTTTTATCGCGTGGTCGAAAAAAAGAACGTGAAGGAGCAACTCCTGGCCTTCATCCGCTCGGAGCATCCCGGCGAGTGCGGCGTCGTCTACTGCCTGGCGCGCCGTACGACCGAAGAGGTGGCCGAGTATCTGAATGCGGCGGGGATCCGTGCGCTTCACTATCACGCGGGACTTTCGGCCGAGGAGCGCTCGCAACGTCTTTCGGAATTTTTGCGCCGCGACGATACCGTGATGGTGGCGACGATCGCGTTCGGCATGGGTATCGACAAGCCGAACGTGCGCTTCGTCGCGCACGTCGACATGCCCAAGTCGATCGAAGGCTATTTCCAGGAAACGGGGCGCGCGGGCCGCGACGGACTTCCTGCGGATGCGTGGATGGCGTACGGACTTTCCGACGTCATGACTCAGAAGTACCTGATCGACCAGGGGAATGCCGATTCCCTCTACAAGGAGCTTTCCGTACAAAAACTCGACGCCATGCTCGCTTACGCCGAAGCGGGCGACTGCCGTCGCTGTCGGCTTCTCGCTTATTTCGGCGAAGCGAGCGCGCCTTGCGGGCACTGCGACAACTGCAAGGAGCCGCCCGAGATGATCGACGTGACGATCGAAGCGCAGAAGCTCATTTCCTGCATTGTTCGGGCGCAGAAGATGAGCGGCGTGAGTTTCAGTGCCAAGCACGTGATCAATATTTTGCTCGGACGCGAAAACGAACGGATCGATGCGTTCGGACATCGGACTCTCTCCACGTACGGTATTGGAAAAGACATATCCGAACCGCAGTGGCGCATGGTGGTCCGGCAACTCCTCGCCCGACACACCCTGTGGGTCGACATCGAGCGCTTCAACGCGCTGCGCGTCTCGCCCGAAGCGGCGGCCCCGATTCTGAAGGGCGAGGAACGCGTCTTCGTGCGTCGCCTCGTCACCAAGCGTCACCGGAAAGCGACCGCACCGCAAAAGGATGAAATCCTCCTGCGCCTCTCGCCCTCGGCCCGGCGCATCTATCACGCGCTTCGGGACTGGCGGCGAACGCATGCCGCGGAAATCGGCAAGCCCCCCTACGTCATTTTCAACGACCGCACGCTTGCGGCCATCGCCGAGGCGAAGCCGCAAAGCGAAGAAGAGCTCGGTGTCATTCAGGGGGTGGGGACGCGCAAGCTCGAAAACTACGGTGCGGATGTTCTGGAGATCGTCGGGCGCGAACTCTGAGCGGGGCTCAGAGGTCCTTGGGCGAAATGCGCGGCTTTTGCTTGCGTTTTGCGAGAATACGGTCGAAGAGCCAGTTGGGCAGGAGACGAAGTACTTTCGCGAGAACACCCATCTGCCACGGAATGACGGCGTAGCTCGTACGGGCAAGAATGGCCTTGACGGCATCGCGGGCAAACTCTTCCGGGGTTTGCAGGAAGGGCATCTTGTAGGGATTCTTGGCTGTCAGGGGCGTTTGCACGAAGCCCGGACAAATCGTCGTCACACGGATGCCGACCTTCCCCAACTCCACGCGCAGGCTTTCGCAGTACGTGATGACGGCGGACTTG
>CAJLHF010000023.1 GCA_905206365.1 uncultured Sutterella sp.
CCCTGGACCGACGGATTAAGAGTCCGCTGCTCTACCAGCTGAGCTACGTTCCCAAAGCTCCGACGAAAACGTCGAAACTCGTAAAAACGGGTGGTGGGAACGCAGGGATTCGAACCCTGGACCGACGGATTAAGAGTCCGCTGCTCTACCAGCTGAGCTACGTTCCCAACAATTGAGAGTTCCTACTTGTGGTGGGTCGTGCGGGACTCGAACCCACGACCAACGGATTAAAAGTCCGCTGCTCTACCAACTGAGCTAACGACCCTGAAGTGGCCTGCAGCCAAGCGGCAGAGGAACAATCAACTGAGGAGTTGAATTCTGCCGAACTTTTTCGAGCTTGTCAAGGGTCCAGGAATTTTTTTTTAGGAGCACGGAGGTGGACGGGGGTGTTCGTAGAGTGTTCGGTAATCTGGAAAAGGTGTGATTTGGTCTCCAAGGTTAGGGTTAACACTAAACAACGAGACCCTTGTGACCTCTGGAGAGTCGTGCTAAAGTGAGGATGTCGATAGTTCGGTGTTAGGAAAAAATCCCGAATTATCAATTGCATCAGAATAAAGAAATCCGCAGAGTATCAAGAGTTGATCCTGCAATTGCCTGTTTCCTTGTTTTTATTAAAAGCCATAGAAAAATAATACGACTATGGCGTTCTTCGAAGGAGTGCTTCCATGGCTTCCAAGTCCACTCGAGTCGAACGGCCCGAACGCGTTGAGGGCGAGGAGCGCAAAAAGGCGCTGAGCATTGCGCTCGCCAACATCGAAAAGCAGTTCGGCAAGGGCGCCATCATGCGCATGGCCGAAGGTGCCGAACCGCAGGATATCGAAACGGTGTCGACCGGCTCGCTCGGTCTCGACCTCGCGCTCGGCGTGGGCGGTCTTCCCCGCGGTCGAATCATCGAAATCTACGGTCCGGAATCCTCGGGCAAGACGACGCTCACGCTGCACGTCATCGCCGAGATGCAAAAGCTCGGCGGCACTTGCGCCTTCATCGACGCGGAACACGCGCTCGACATCCAGTATGCCCAGCGTCTCGGGGTCAACATCGGCGACGTGCTGATCAGCCAGCCCGATACGGGCGAACAAGCCCTTGAAATCACGGACGCTCTGGTGCGTTCGGGTTCGGTCGATCTGATCGTCGTCGACTCGGTGGCGGCGCTGACGCCCAAGAGCGAAATCGAAGGGGACATGGGCGATGCGCTTCCCGGTTTGCAGGCCCGCCTGATGTCGCAAGCGCTGCGCAAGCTCACGGGCAGCATCACCCGCACGAAGTCGATGGTGATCTTCATCAATCAGATCCGCATGAAGATCGGCGGCTACGGCAACCCCGAAACGACGACGGGCGGCAACGCGCTCAAGTTCTACAGCTCCGTGCGACTTGACATCCGTCGCATCGGCGGTATCAAGAAGGGCGATGAAGTAATCGGCAACGAGACCCGCGTGAAGGTCGTCAAGAACAAGGTGGCGCCCCCCTTCAAGCAGGCCGAATTCGACATCCTCTACGGCGAAGGCATTTCCCGTATCGGCGAAGTGATCGATATCGGCACCGAACTCAACGTCATTGACAAGTCGGGGGCCTGGTATTCCTACAACGGCCAGAAGCTCGGCCAGGGCAAGGAGAAGGTGCGCGAGTACCTGCAGGAAAACAAGGAACTGTGCGCCGAAATCGAGCAGAAGATCCGCGAGATGAAGGGCGTGCACATCAAGAGCCTCTCTTCGGTCTCGTCCGACGACGGTGAAGAACGTGTCTCCGACGTCGAAGAGCTTGGTCCCGAAGCCGACATCGACATGAACGCGGACGTCGATCTCTGATCGTTCCTACGTTTCCCCGCGAGCCTCCGGTTTATCGAGAACCGGAGGCTCTTTTCCTCTCTACTTTCCGACTTTGAAGAGTGTCCCCATGGAAATTCTGTTCCGAGACGAAGACCTCGAACCGTGGCCGTCGGATGCGAAGACCGATGCCGCCGACGAAAAGGCCGTAAAGGTCGAAACGGCGTCGCCTCGGGCGACAACATCGAAGCCGAAAGCTTCCGAGCCGGAACGGGTTCCCGAAAACCCCGTGCTCGACTTAGGGTTCGAGTTGGAGGCGCCCCTGTGGCAGAGCGGGCCGATCTCGGATGTTTCGCCCGTGCCGGCCGTGGGACCGAGTGCTGAGACCTCAACGGATTCGACGGCGTCGACGATTTCGGATTGGCGCTTGGGCGCTAGGGCCGCCTGTCCCTTCCGGCCGATACCGACGGGTGTAGCCTTGGAAGTCGTCGGGGACGATTTCGGCGAGGCGACCGGAACGCATCCCGCGAAGAGTCCGAGCAAACGCATGCGTGCGAGCGGAACGGGCAAAACGAGTGCGTCCCGCACGTCGGAAACGATCGAAGAGATCCGCGAGGACGGGTACGTGCGCGTTGTAGATCGGGATACCTGTAAAGATCCAGAGTTGCTTCGGGCGCGTTGCGGTCGGGGGCGAAGCCGACGCCGTACGGAGGAGCCCCCCGAAGAAATCGAGGCCGAGGATGGGATGACCCGCAGTAGCGAGCGCGCGAAGCGTTCGAAAAGCTCGAAGCGGATGCTTCCGCGCCCGTCGCTCACGGCGCGCGCCGTCGCCGCGCTCGCTCGGCGCGACTACAGTCGCCGCGAATTGGAGCGAAAACTTATCCGATCGCTCGAAGATGACGAGACGCCCGAAGGGCTCGAGGCCGTCCTTGACGAACTCGAAAAGTGCGGATATCTCTCCGACGAACGTTTTGCCAAAGGACGCGCCCGCGTGCAGTCCGCGCAACTCGGCAACGCGCGCATTCGTCAGAATCTCCGCCGCAGCGGCGTCTCCGACGAACTAGTCCGCGAGGCCGTGGAGGAGATCGAACTCCCCGAAGAGGTTCGAGCGTTGCGTGTCTGGAAAAAACGCTTTTCCGAACTGCCGAAGGACTACAAGGAGCGCGAGCGTCAGATCCGCTACCTCGCCTATCGAGGCTTCGGCATGGGAGCGATCGGCCTGGTGTTGCGCGGACGGGTCGAGGACCCCGAGGATCCCGAAGACGACGGATTCTGAGGCGCACGATGCGTGCTCCGAGCGGGTCGGACGCGCGTCGTCGGCTGTTAAAATAACCGCACTTTACGCCCGTTGTCCGACGGACGCATGCGTTCGAGGCGGTTCGGCCCCGGCGCACGACCGGCATCTTTGCCCGACGTTCCCCTCGGCGAACCGACGCTGAGGGCTTTTCCTATTCGGAGGCTATCTTGGAGTATCTCATCGATCTTCTCGTCAACCTGCACTGGGCGGCTGTGGGACAGATCATCATGATCGACATTCTGCTCGGCGGCGACAACGCGGTCGTCATCGCCATGGCGTGTCGCAATTTGCCCGCACATCAGCGTGCCAAGGGCATTTTGTGGGGTACGGTCGGCGCCATCGCGTTGCGCGTCATCCTCATTACGTTCGCTGTCATGCTCCTCGATCTGCCCTTCCTCAAGGTGGTGGGCGGCGCCCTCCTGCTCTGGATCGGCATCAAGCTACTTATCCCCGAGTACGACGGTCATGAAGACATCGCCGGCAGCGACAAACTTCTCGGCGCCATCAAGACGATCATCGTCGCCGACTTCGTGATGAGCTTCGACAACGTCATCGCCATCGCCGGCGCGGCGCAGCAGGCGCACGAAGCACATCAGACGTTGCTCGTCATCTTCGGTCTCCTGGTGTCCGTACCCTTTATCGTGTTCGGCAGCCAGGTCGTTCTCAAGCTCCTCGATCGGTTCCCGATCATCATCTATTTCGGCGGCGGCCTTCTCGGTTGGATCGCGGGCGGCATGATCGTCTCGGATGCCTACGTGACGTCGAACTGGCCCGAGTTCAGCTTCTCGGCGCACTACCCGGCCGCGCTCGTCGGCGCGGGTATCGTCATTGCGATCGGGCATCTGATCGCAAAGAAGAAGCGCCGCGAGCACGAAGAAAAGCTCGCCGCGAAGGAAGCCTGATCGGCGTCTTCGAGAAATGCCTGAAAAACGAAGGGCCCGGAATTTCCGGGCCCTTCGCTTCTTTGTTCCGCCGGTTTTTTCGGGCGGCTCGTTCGTCGGCCGCTCCGCAAAGCACGAACTCAGGGGGAGATGCGGTCGATGAAACCACCGCCCAAGCATACGTCGCCCCGGTAGAGGACGGCGCTTTGCCCGGGCGTGGCCGCCCACTGCGGTTCGTCGAATTCGAGCGAAAAGCTCTTCTCGGACACGTAGGAAAGGCGGCACGGGCCGTCCTTCTGACGATAGCGGGTCTTGACCGTCAGATCATCCCCGATTTCGGGCGCTTCGCCCGAAATCCAACTTGGGTGGACGGACTTCAATTCGTGCGAGAGGAGCCACGGGTGATCGTGCCCCTGACAGATCCAGAGCGTGTTCGTCTTGAGGTCTTTGCGGGCAACGAACCACGGTTCGCCCGTGGAGTCGTGCATGCCACCTACGCCGATCCCTTTGCGCTGGCCGAGCGTGTAAAAGGAAAGCCCCATGTGCTCGCCCACCACGCGTCCGTCGGGCGTGCGGATAGGGCCGGGTTCGCTCGGCAAGTAGCGAGAGAGAAATTCGCGGAAAGGTCGTTCGCCGATGAAGCAGATCCCGGTCGAATCCTTCTTTGCCGCATTGGGTAACCCGATTTCCTTGGCGATGCGACGCACCTCGGTCTTCAAAAGGTCGCCCACGGGGAAGAGCACCCGGGAGATTTGTTCCTGCGTGAGTCTGTGCAGGAAGTAGCTCTGGTCCTTCGACGGGTCCGCGCCGCGCAGGAGTTCGGTGCGACCCTCGGCGTCGCGGCGCACGCGCGCGTAATGGCCCGTGGCGATGTAGTCTGCCCCCATGGCCATCGCATGGTCGAGAAAGGCGCGGAATTTGATTTCCGCGTTGCAAAGAACGTCCGGATTCGGCGTGCGGCCTGCGCTGTACTCGCGCAGGAAGTCGGCGAAGACGCGCTCCTTGTATTCCTTGGCGAAGTTGACGGCCTCGATATCGATGCCGATCACGTCCGCGACGCTCGTGGCGTCGATGAAATCCTGTCGCGACGAGCAGTATTCGCTGTCGTCGTCATCCTCCCAATTCTTCATAAAGAGGCCCGTAACCTCATAGCCCGCCTGCTTCAGAAGGTAGGCGCTCACCGAGGAATCGACTCCGCCCGAAAGGCCGACGACGACTTTTTTCTTGCCGTTCATATAAAGTTGCGTGATATCCGTATTGACGAAGAGGATTCATTATGTCCAAGTTCTCCGCTTTCGGCGTCGAAGCCGCACGTTTTTGTGAACGTATCGGCATCGAACGGCCCGTGCTCAACGCGCCGATGAGCGGTATCGTCGACCCCGCCTTCGTGGCGGCGGTTTGTGAGGCGGGCGGTCTCGGCGTCGTTCCCGCGGCGGATCTTGCACCCGAAGAGATCCGTCGCTTCGCAAGCGAGGTGCGCGCGCGCACCTCGCGTCCCTTTGCCGTGAACCTTCGTCCCGTGCAGACGTGGCCCGTCGATACGGGCAAAGTGCTCGAACTCTTCGATGCGCTCTCCCCCTTGCTGGAGAGCCTCGACCTGCCGGCTTCGCCCGACGAGTACGACTGGAGCGGTGCAGGGGTGTTTTCGGACTTCGCCGCGCAGTTCGATGCGGTGTTGGAGACGGCTCCCGCGGCGGTGACCGCGTCCTTCGGAGGCTTCCGCGAGCCCGAAGCTGACCGTCTCCGGGCGGCGGGCATTTTCTCCGTCGGAACCGCGACGACGCTTCGCGAAGCCAAAGTGCTTCGCTCGGCCGAGGTCGACGCCCTCATCGTACAGGGTTCGGAGGCCGCGGGCGCGCGCCTGTCTTTCGAAGATCCCGACGACGTGTTGATGGGACTCTCGGCCCTTCTTCCCGCCGCGGTGCGAGCGACGGGCCTTCCCGTTCTCGCCGCGGGCGGCATTGCCGAGGCGCGTCAGGGAGCGGCGCTCGCGATGGCGGGGGCGGCGGGGTGCGTGCTCGGTACCGCACTCCTTCCGACCCGAGAAGCGCGAACAACCGACGCGCACAAGTGGTTTGCCGCCAACGGCTCGGCCGTCGACACCGTGACGACGCGTCTTTTTTCGGGACGGCTGAGTCGCGTGTTGCGCTCCGCCCTCTGGGAGGCGCTCGCCGATCGGGAGCCGTCGAGCGCTCCGTGGCCTCAGCCGCTCGTTTTCATGCGTGCTCTCGAAGCGCGAGCCCGCGAACTCGGCCGCGACGATCTGCTCGCGCTTCCGCTCGGGCAGTCCGCGGGGCGAAGCGCCTGGAAAACGGTGGGCGAGGCGGTGACGGCAATCGGTTCGGGGTTCCTGCCCGAGTGACAAACGGCTCCGAACGTTCGAAAAACGGAGCACAAGTCGCAAGAAAACCCTTGAAAACGTATAAAAATTACGACAATTTACCTAGAAATATTGATGACATGGGCGGAAGTAAAGGCCGTCTTTGAAAATTTTTCCTATTGAAGCGGGCGCCTCATGAACTTTTGATTATTCTCAAAAGCGTGAGGCCCGCTTTACATTTCTCGGAGACGGGCTCGCCTTCCAACAAAAACAACGGAGGTCCCATGTCCGAATCCAGCATTGAAATCGGCGCGATGACGAACCGAGGCAAGGTTTTTGCGCTGATTGCGGGTCCCCTCTTGGGTCTGCTCACTTACTTCCTGCTTCCGACCGAGTACGTCAATGCCGCCGGTGAAACCGTCGCCTTCGCTCACGCGGGCCGAGCTTGTCTCGGCGTAACCGTCTGGATGGCAGTTTGGTGGTTCACCGAAGCACTCCCCATTGCGGCGACCGCCATGTTGCCGCTCGTGGTCTATCCGCTCTTGCAGATCGCAACTCCGGCGGCCACGTTCCTCAATTACGCCAACGGTACGATCTTCCTCTTCCTTGGGGGGTTCCTGCTCGCGGCGGCCATCCATCGCTGGCACCTCGACCGGCGCATCGCACTCCTTACGCTCACGGTTTTCGGCACCAAGCCTTCACAGATGGTGTTCGGGCTCATGTTCGCGACCGCCTTCCTTTCAGCCTGGGTGTCGAATACCGCGACGGCCGCGATGATGGTTCCGATTGCGGTGGCCGTCATGGGCGTTGTTCGCTCCACGCAGGAAAGCGAAGTGATCGGCAAGGACGAACATAATTTCGGCGTCTGCATCCTGCTTGCGATTGCATACGGCGCTTCGATCGGCGGCATGGCCACGCTCATCGGTTCGCCCCCGAACGGGATCTTCGCCCGCTTCGTCGAGCAGACCTACCATACGCCGGTGACGTTCCTCGCTTGGATGAAGGTGGCGCTCCCGGTGGTGGTGATCATGCTGCCCGTCACGTACCTGCTCCTTACGAAGGTGCTTTTCCGTACGAATCTATCGGGCATCCCGGGGGGGCGCGAATGGGTGAAGCGCGAACTCGCCAAGCTCGGTCCCATGTCCAAGGGCGAAAAGGTCGTTCTTGCGGTTTTCCTCCTTGCGGCCTGCTTGTGGATTTTCGGGCCAGTCCTCCGCGGTCTTGAAATCGACGGTGCGAAGCCCCTCAAGTTCCTCTCGGACGAAGCAATCGCCATGGGCGCGGGTCTTCTTCTCTTTATGATCCCGATCGACGTGCGTCGCGGCGTTCACGCTCTCGACTGGTCTTCGGCCAAGGACGTCGTTGCCTGGGACGTGCTCCTGCTCTTCGGCGGCGGTCTCACGATGGCTGCGGTCATCCAGTCGACCGGTGCGGCCGCTCTGGTGGGCGCTCAGGCTCAGCTCCTTGCCGGTACGAGCGAAGTCGTCATGATGTCGGGTGTTGCGGCGCTGGTGACTTTCGCGACGGAAGTCACCTCGAACACGGCCCTGGCCGCCACCATGATGCCGCTCATCGCCGCCGCCGCGGAAAGCCTCAAGATTCATCCAGAAGGGCTTCTCTTTGTGACCGCGATCGCCGCGTCGTGTGCCTTCATGATGCCGGTAGCCACGCCTCCGAACGCGATTGTCTTCGGGACGGGGCGCCTCAAGATCGGCGAAATGGTCCGTGCGGGGTTCTTCCTCAACCTGATCGGCGTCGCGGTGGTCGTTCTCTGTTCGATGCTCTTCGGGGGCGGTTTGATTCCGCAGACCTGAGGAACGTTCGACCGTAACTGAAAAAGAAAAAAGGGAAGACCGTGAGGTCTTCCCTTTTTTCTCATCGGACGTGAGGCGGACCGTCAGTCGCCGAGCCAGGCCAGTACGGGAAGGGCTACGGCGGGAGCGAGAAACGCCGTGATGATGCCTGCGAGGCCCATCGCCAGGCCGGCAAACGCCCCCGCGCGGTTGCCGATCTGGAAGGCCGCGCCCGCCCCCATGCCGTGAGCGGCGAGACCGAGCGCGACGCCGCGCACCGGTTCGGAGTGAATGCGGACCAATTGAAAGAGCGGCTTCCCGATGATCGAGCCGAGGATCCCGGTGATGACGACGAGCGCCGCAGTAAGGTCGGGCATGCCTCCGATCGATTCGGAAACGCCCATGGCGATCGGTGTGGTGACGGACTTGGGCACCATCGAGAGGAGGGTCGTGTGCGAGAGTCCGAGCACGTGGCCGATGCCGATTACGGAGAGAATGGCGACGATGCATCCGACGAGAAGCCCGCAGACGAGCGGCAGCCAGAGTTTCGCGAGTTTCGCACGTTGCTCGTAAAGGGGCACCGCAAGCGCGACCGTGGCGGGACCGAGCAAAAAGTGAATGAAGCTTGCCCCGGAGAAGTACGTGTCGTAGGAAACGCCCGTCGTTTCCAGAAGGGCGATCAGCCCGGTCACGGCGATAATGATGGGCGAGAGGAGCGGGTTGAAGCGCGCCAGACGAAAAACGTGCAGTCCGAGCACGTAGAAGAGGAGCGTGATACAGAGCCAGAACGCGGGATTGGTGCCGAGTTCCCCGAACGTATCGAAGAGAGATTGAAGCATGGTTCAGTCCTCGTCGGAGAGGTGCATGCGCTTTTGAACCCAGAGGATGGTCCAGGCGGTGGCGAGCATGGCGAGAATCGTGGAGAGAACGATAGTGACGGCGATGGCAATGCCTTCCGTAAGGAAGCGGTCGACGTGTCGCATGATGCCCACGCCTGCGGGTACGAACAGGAGCGACAGATTGGCAAGCAGAACGCCCGCCGTCGGGCGAACGGAATCGATCAGGTTGTCCTTCAGCAGGAAGGCGAAAAGCATGAACACCATGCCGAGGACCGGGCCGGGAACCGGCAGGCCGAAAAGGCGGGCGACGAGCTCGCCTGCAACCTGAAACAACAAAACGAGCGTGATTGAGGAAAGCATGTGCCTGGGGAAAACGATGACGTCAGAGTATTGACTGGGCGATAATTGGGAAGGTGCGATTGTGGCACTTTTGTCTTTCGCTCGCGTTGCGGGCGTCAGATATTTGACCCGAAGGATTGACCATGGACAAAGTTTTTGAGGTGCGCGGCGATTACATCACGCTCGACGCGTTTTTGAAGGCGACCGGAGCGGCCGACTCGGGCGCGCACGCCAAGGAGCGCGTTTTGGCAGGAGACGTGAAGGTCGACGGCGAGGTTGAGTTGCGTCGGGGTCGTAAACTGCGCGGCGGCGAAACGGTCGAAGTTGACGCCGAGCGTTGGACCGTCAAGTCCGCCGGCTGAGCCCTCGGTACACTGTCCTCTTCTTTCCACGTCTGCCCGCACGATCCGCTATGTTCGAACCCGCCGTCTCTTACGTTCCCTTGAATTACTCCGAAGGTTTTGCCCGCCAGCCGCTCTACAGCCAGGTGCGCCAGCACCTCCTGAAGGAGCTTGCTCGAGGCGTCTGGCGTGCGGGCGACATGCTCCCAGCCGAGAAAGAGTTGGCGCAAAAGCTCGGCGTCTCGCTCGGGACCGTGCGCAAGGCCGTCGCATCGCTCGCGGACGAAGGGGTGCTCTGCCGCAAGCAAGGGCTCGGTACCTTCGTGCAGAGCTTTCGGATGAGCGCGTACACGAACCAGTTCCACCGGTTCTTCTATGACAAAACCAACGACATCGTCCCCTTCACGATGAGGCTCGTGCGGTACGAAACCGTGTCCGCCGAGCAGGCGCTCGTCGCCGCGGAGGTGCTCGGGCTTGCTCCCGAGGCCCGTGTCATTCACGCCCTGCGCGTCTATTCCTGGATGAACGAAGACGTGGGCATCTCGGAATTGTGGTTACCTGCCGAACGCTTCTCCCGCATGACGCAGCAGAACCTCGCCAACCACGAGGGGAGTCTCTATTCCTATTACGAAACGGAGCTCGGCGTGACGATCGTCGACACGCACGACCGGATCAAAGCGAAGTGTTTCACGTGGAAGCAGGCTTCGATCGGACGCTTCCAGGTGGGCGCACCCTATCTCGAACTCACCCGCGTCGGCTACACCTACGGGAATGAGCCTGTTGAATATCGCCTCTCCTATTGTTCGAGCGAAAAATTCCACATGGTGATGTAACACAGCGCGTGTCCGCTCGTACGGACTAAGGGTTATCACCTGGTCTTCTGTAAAATCCAAGAGTTCGGGGATTTCCTCTCCGTCGGGGGCGCCCTCGCCCCTATGATGAGGAAACGCGCGGAGGGCCGTAGCCCGCCGCTCTTCGTATGTCCTTTCACAGGGTTCAGAAGGAGACCATAGACATGTCCGTACCTCAGCTTCCCGCCGTCGATTCGATCATCACCGAGGCCGTCGCCGCCGTGGCCGCCAGCGAAAAGGGTCGACGCGCTCTGCAGATCGCGCTCGACGAAGTCGATCGCGCCATGCTCGAGCAGATCGAGCTCTGCGAAATCGAAGCGCCCACGTTCGCCGAAGAAAAGCGCGCCGCCCGACTCGCCGAACTGCTTCGTGCCTACGGCCTGAAGGACGTGGTGATCGACCCGATCGGCAACGTCGTCGGTCGTCGTCCGGGGCGTGGCAACGGTCCCGTCCTCGCACTCGGCGCCCATATGGACAGCGTTTTCCCGGCCGGTACGAACGTCAAGGTTCGCCGCGAAGGCAACCGCTACATCGCTCCGGGGATCGGCGACAACTGCACGGGGTTGCGCACGCTCCTGCAGATTCTGCGCATGTTTGAGATCGCCGGCATCGAAACCGAAGGTGACATTCTTTTCGTCGGCACCGTCGGCGAAGAAGGCAATGGTGACATCCGCGGTTCCAAGGATCTCTGCAACGGCAAGCGTCACCTCGACGGTTTCATCGCGATCGACTCGACCGACGTGGGTCGCATTCTGCGCGGTGCTACGGGCTCGCACCGCTGGCGCATTTCGGTCGACGGCCGCGGCGGTCACTCGTACGCAAAGTTCGGCGCCTGCCCTTCGGCCGTGCACGCCATCTGCCGCGCGGGTGCCAAGATCGCCGACTTTGAAGTGCCGAAGGATCCGAAGACCACTTTCACGATCGGTACGATGAAGGGCGGTACCTCGGTCAACACGATCGCAGCGCACGCCGAAGTTGACGTCGACATGCGCAGTGTCGACAACGACGAACTGCTGAAGCTCGAAGCTCGCGTGCTCAAGGCTTTTGAAGAAGCGGTCGCCGAAGAAAACGCCCGTTGGGGCATCGAGGGGGGCGAATACGAACTGAAGCTCACGACGACGCAGATCGGGAACCGTCCGGCGGGGATGCGTCCCGATAGCTGCCCCGTGCTCCAGAGCGCCCGCGCTGCTCAGGCGCAACTCGGCATCGAGCTGACGTCCTATGTCTGCTCGTCGACCGACGCGAACGCGCCGATGAGCCTCGGTATTCCGTCGACCTGTCTCTCGACGGGCGGCATCGGCGTCAACGCTCACTCGCTCACCGAGTACTTCGACATGGTGGATACGCACCTCGGTCCGCAGCTTATCTTCCTTACGGCGGCCGCCCTGGTGGGGGCCTGCGGTGTGAAGCCCGTGTTGCCGATCCGCGAAGGCTGAGTGCCCGTACGGATGCCCCTCGTCCCCGATGAGGGTGGGGCGCGCGGAGGCTGCAAACGGCACGAAGCCGCAACGAAAAGGGCGCCTTCCGAAAGGGAGGCGCCCTTTTGCTCATGCGGCTCGGACGTTATTGGAGGTCCTTCAATTCACGGCGAAGGATCTTCCCGACCGCGGTCTTCGGGAGTTGATCGACGAAGACGATGACGTGCGGGATCTTGTAGCCTGTCAACTGCGTGCGGCAATACTTCTTCACATCGTCGGCCGTGATTGCGGGGTCCTTTCTGACGATGACGGCCTTCACCGTTTCGCCCGACTTGGCCGAGGGAACGCCGACGACCCCCACTTCGAGCACGCCCGGCATCGAGGCGATGACGTTTTCGACTTCGTTCGGGTACACGTTGAAGCCCGAGACGAGAATCATGTCCTTCATACGGTCGGTAATGGTGATTACGCCGCGCGCGTTCATGTAGCCGACGTCACCCGTACGCAACCACCCGTCGCGCATGACGTTGGCGGTTTCTTCGGGCTTTTGCCAGTAGCCTTGCATCACCTGAGGACCGCGCACGCAGATTTCCCCGGTGTACTCGGGGATTTGTGCCTCGTCGGGGCAACAGCCGAGATCGCGGAAGCCTTCGCCGCGGATGGAGACTTCCGTTGACGGAAGCGGCACGCCGACCGAGCCGTCCCAGGGGGCGTTCGGAATGTTGCCGCACACGCCTGGGCTACATTCCGTGAGACCGTAGGCTTCGAGAATGTTGCTCCCGGTCTGGGCTTTCCAATTTTCAGCCACGGTGCGCTGCACCTGCGTGCCGCCGCCCGCCGTCATCTTGAGACGCGTAAAGCGGTGCGAGCGGAAGGTTTCGTTGCGCAACAGCGCGGCAAAGAGGGTGTTGACCCCGATGATCACAGAGAAGTTCCACTTCACGCATTCTTTGGCAAGCCCGTCGATGTCGCGTGGATTCGTAATGAGCACCATCGTTGCGGCCCACTGCGTGAAGACGAGCGTCGCCGTGAGGGAGAAAATGTGGTAGAGGGGCAGGGCCGTCATCACGACTTCTTCGCCTTCGCGGAAGGTGCTCGAAATCCAGGCGCCCACTTGCTGCAGGTTCGCGATCACGTTGCGGTGCGTGAGTATGGCCCCTTTCGAGACGCCGGTTGTGCCACCCGTGTACTGCAGGAAGGCGATGTCGGTGTTGCGGATTTCATGGGGCTTGAAGCCTGCGGTGCGCCCCTGGGCAAGCGCGTCGTTAAAGCGCACGGCCTGCGGCAGGTTGTAGGGCGGAACCATCTTTTTGATGCGACGCACGACGAAGTTGACAAGCGTGCGCTTCACGAACGGGAAAAGATCCCCCACGGCTGTGGTCACGACGTGACGGCAGGGCGTGTCGGGGAGGGCCTTTTCCAGCGTACGGGCGAAGTTTTCGATGATGACGATGGCCTTCGCGCCCGAATCGCGAAGCGTGTGATTGACTTCGCGGGCCGTGTAAAGCGGGTTGACGTTCACGACGACCATACCCGCACGCAGACAGCCGAAGACGGCTACGACGTACTGAAGGAGGTTCGGCATCATGATCGCGACGCGATCCCCGGGCACGAGGCCGAGGCTTTGCAGGTAGGCGGCGAAGTCCCGGGTGAGGGCGCTCATTTGGCTGTACGTGACGTTCACGCCCATGTTGGAGTAGCCCGCGCGATCGGGGAATTTGCGGGCCGACTCGTCGAGGACGGCCGGAAGACTGGCGAATCGGTCGGGGTCGATTTCGTGCGGAACGCCTTCAGGATAGGCGTTGTACCAAATGCGATCGGTCATGGGTAATGTATGTAGAGCGAATATTCGGGCCGGAAGCGCCGGCAACGGGGCGAAGCCCTCTCTCGTAACATAAAGTGTAGGAGTTCGAATTCTCCGAAATCGTCCTCAGGATACAGTGTTTTCCTGAGGGTCGCGCACTCGACCGAGGCTCGTCGAACGAAAAAACCGGCCGAAACCCTCGCAGGGGTCGGCCGGTCGGCATCGGAGAGCGCTCGGGCTCTCCTGGGCGAATGCGCTCGAGTGCTCAGGCCTGAAGCGTGAGGCAGTGACGGGCGTATTCCTTGACATCTTCCCAGTCCGTGTAATCGATCACGGCCGTGGGTTCCGTCGGGCCCTTCGTCATCTTCATGATCATTTGGATCATCTTGACGTCGAGCCAGTTCCAGTTCGGATAGTCGACCTTGCCCGCGAAGCAGTGGGCGTCCTTCGGTTTCCAAGGATTGTTTTCGAGGAACTTGCGGCAGTATACGTTGCCTTCCGGCGTGCACTTGGCGGGCGTTCGGGCCACGACCGAGACGCAGAAGAAGCTGTTCGCCTTGGCGTCGAGCACGGACTTGTACTTGTTGACGAAGCCCACGAATTCGCGACGGAACTTCCCGTAAAGGACCGGGGCGCCGGCGATGATGAGGTCGTACTTGTTCCAGTCGACACCCTCGCGGTCGGCTTCAACGACGTCCATGAGATCGGCCTGATTGCCTTCGGCAACCACCGTTTCCCAAATGCGGCGGGCGATTCGAGCCGTGTGGCCGGAACGGCTCTGATAAAGAACGAGCACCGTCTTCATTGTGTATCTCCATAGGCGACCTGCGGGTCGGGCGACAGCCGCCTTGATTGTATTCGAGGTTCTTCGGATTGCGTGCCGGGCGGTTGAGTCTTCGAAAAGGACCTTGCGCCACAACCTCGTCATGATAATGAGCTTTGATTGAACATGCCTTAAGAGTTGCACGCAAAGCATGTAGCCGCCGAATTTCGCCTCAAGAAAAGCCGCCTGCTCGAACATCGGCCGAAGCCGTGCGGTGATACAATCCGAAGCCTCAAGCTAGGGCAAGCTCCGTGATTTTTCTCATGAGATGCTTTGCCGAAGATGAATTTTAAAGGGCGGCAACATCGTCGTTGCGGTACGTTTCCGCGGTCGATCCGCCCGAGTCACTGGATACTTATGGCCAAGGAAGACCTCATTGAGATGGCGGGGCAGGTTCTCGAAGTCCTGCCCGACGCGCGCTATCGCGTCAAGCTCGACAACGGACACGAACTCATTGCCTACACGAACGGCAAGATGCGCAAGCATCACATCCGCATTCTCGCGGGCGACCGCGTTTCGCTCGAGCTTTCGCCCTACGACCTCACGAAGGGCCGCATCACGTTCCGCCACATCGAGGGCCGTCCCTCGCCGGCGGCTCAGCCGCGCCGTCGCTGAGCGTGCGTTGCGTCTCGAACGATCAAATCGTTCGAGGCCGAGTTTGAACGAAAAAAGCCCGCATTTCGCGGGCTTTTTTCTTGGTCTCTTACGCGCTCAGAAGGCGTCCTTGAGCGTGATGAAGAAGATCGTCGTCAGGTGGAAGAAGACCGGAGCGGCGAACGTCAGGGGTGCAAGGCGCGCAAGCGTGCCGCGCGTCATGTAGATGTCGCCTTCGCCCGCAAGGCGTTCGGCGCCCATACTGCGTCGGACCGAGTTGATGACGAGGTCGCCCATCGAGCCCGAAAGCACGATGGCCAGTGCCATCAGTAGCGCCTGCCAGAAACGGAACGGCGTGATCCAGTACATGCAACCCGCGGCGACAAGCCCGCCCAGGTACCCCACGGCCGTACCGCGCAGAGTGCGGTTCGGATTGAATGGGAGACTGCGCCCACCGAGCATCGAACTCGCGATCGTGGCGACGAGGTCGGAGACGAAGACGACGAGCAGGAAAAAGAGCATCAAGAGAGGGCCCGACGAGTTGTAGCGCGTCAGGTCGAGCGTTGCAATGGCCGGAGCGTGCGAGAGGCAGAAAACGCAGAGCATGATGCCCCACTGCACCTTGGCCACGCGCTCAAGATACCGGTCCGTGTCGCGCGAAAGCGCCATGATGACAGGAAGCGCGAGAAAGAGGTAGACCGGGATGAAGAGCGTGAAAAACTCCGGAACGTCGAATCCGACGGCGATGTACTGCGCCGGGATGGCGATGTAGAAGGCCAGAACGAGAGCGTTGTGGTCCGTGGGTTTCGTCGGCGTGATCGCGATGAATTCGCGTAGCAGGAAAAAACTGATGAGCGCGAAAAAGATCATCAGCGCCGCTTGTCCCATCAGAAACGCGATGGTGAAAACAAGAATCAACCACCAGGCCATGCGGGCGCGGGAGTTGACGGCGAGGATGCGGTTGCGGCTTTCGCCCGTGGTCGTGCGTTTGAGAGCCCAGCTGCCGTACGCCGTTCCGATGGCGGCCAGAAGCGAGAGGCCGACGAGCAAAATGAGGTAGGCCTCCTGAATGGTGAATCCGAGTCTCATGCTTGTGCCAATTCAATGATTGCGTTGCGGGCCCGCTCGAGGAAGTCTTCCTTGAGATCGTCGGGACTGTGCGGCAGCGGCGCGCCGAAGCGCACCGAGCAGACGGTGGGAACCGGGATGAGCACCCCCTTGGGCATGGCGCGGTGAAGGTTCTCGATGTAGACGGGAATCAGCTCGACGTCGGGGAATTCGCGCATCAGGCGCCAGATGCCGGACTTGAATTCACTCGGCAGAGGCTGCGGACGACGGGTACCTTCGGGGAAGATGATGAGTGATGAACCCTCTTGAAGCGCTTGGCGAAGCGGGTCGAGCGGGTTGGCATTGTGGTCGCTGCGACGGCGATCGACGAGAACGACGTTGAGTTCTTCGAGGGCGATGCGGCGACGCAAAAGGCCGCGCTCCCAGTAGTCCTTGGCGGCCACTGGGCGCACTTGGCGTCGGAGCTGTTGCGGCAACGAGGCCCAGATGACGATGGTGTCGAGATGGCTCGTGTGATTGGCGAAATAGATGCGCTGACGCGATGACGGGGCACACCCCTGCCAGTGCGGGTAGGCGCCCACCAAAAGGCGCGTGAGCCACACGATGGGCGTCATGAGCTTGAAATTGCTTAACACGTCGGATCCTGTCGAGTGTTGGGAAAAGCGGTCGAGATTGCTGTCTACGGCCGACAAACTGTCATTATAAATTTCACGCCGCAAGGGTGCCGCCGACCGTGAGCGCGTCGATGCGCACGGTCGGCATCCCGACGCCGACCGGAACGTGCTGGCCGTCCTTGCCGCACTGGCCCGAACCCTCGTCAAGCCGGAAGTCGTTGCCGATCATAGGAATGTGGCGAAGTGCCTGCGAGCCCGAGCCGATCAGCATGGCGCCCTTGACGGGGCGGGTGATGCGTCCCTTTTCGATCATCCAGGCGCGGCTCATGTTGAAGACGAATTGCCCGTTGGTGATGTCGACCTGACCGCCATTGAAGTGTGAGGCGTAGATGCCGCGATCGACCGAGGCGACGATTTCCTGCGGATCGTAGGGACCGGCGAGCATGAAGGTATTGGTCATGCGCGGCAGGGGAAGCGTCGCGAAACTTTCCCGTCGGCCGTTGCCCGTGGGGGCCGCGCCGAGTAGTCGGGCATTGGTCAGGTCGTGCATGAAGCCCGTGAGAATGCCGTCTTCGATGAGCACGGTGCGTTGCGTCGGTTCGCCTTCGTCGTCGAAGTGCAACGAACCGCGTCGCCCGGGGAGCGTGCCGTCATCGATGACCGTCACGCCGGGCGAGGCGACCCGTTCGCCCGTCATGTCCGTGAAGACCGAGGTCCCCTTGCGGATGAAATCGCTTTCAAGACCGTGACCGACCGACTCATGCAGAAGAATGCCGGGCCAACCGGGGCCGAGCACCACGGGCATGACGCCCGCGGGTGCGGGATCGGCGTCGAGATTGTGAAGTGCCTCGTCGAGCGCCGATTGCACCCACCGATCGACCCGCTCGCGCGTGAAAAAGCGAATGCCCGTACGTCCGCCTCCGCCCGCCGAGGCGCGTTCGCGACGCCCTCCCGAGCACACCTGAACGGTGATCGAGAGGTAGGAAAGGGGCCGTTCGTCGGAAAGAAGCCGACCGTCGAGGCCTGCCACGATCACGCGGTCGCACTCGGTTTGGTAGGAGACATGAACGTCCTCAACCCGCGGGTCGAGCGAACGTGCTTTGCTTTCGGCGTACTTGAGAAGAGCGATTTGTTCCTCGGGGGCGTCGCAATCGGGCGCGGGCGCACTCAAGGCGGGAGCGGACCGCAGACGGAATTCCGCGGGGATCACGGCTTCCCGACCCGACGTGGCGACCGCACCCGCCCGATCGGCACAGGCCGAGAGCGTCGCGAAGTCGAAGTCACTCGTGTAGGCGAGCGCGGACTTTTCGCCCGAGACGCATCGCAACCCGACGCCGCGATCGATCGTAAAGCTTCCGCTTTTGAGGATGCCCTCTTCAAGCGTCCAAGATCGCGAGGTCGTTTCCTGAAAGTAGAGGTCCGCCCAATCGGTTCCCGGTCGCGCGAGGCGCGCAAGCAACCGTCGGGCGTCGCTGCCGTCGATCCCGCTCGCGTTCCAGAGACGAACGAAGGGCGACGAGGCGGCGGAATGCATTTCGGTGCTCATTCGAAGGAACTCCGGGCTTCGAGAGCGGGCAACATGCCGCGAACGGATCGCAGGAGCCGTTCGTCGAAGTCCCCGATCACGATGCCTTCGCCCGCGGGGAATTCCGCCGCGAGATTGCCCCACGGATCGACGATGCGGCTGTGGCCCCACGTGCGGCGGCCCGATTCGTGCGTGCCGCCTTGAGCGGCCGCCACGACGTAACACTGATTTTCGACGGCCCGCGCCGCAAGAAGCGTCGCCCAATGGGCGCGGCCGGTCGTTTCCGTAAAGGTTGCGGGCAGGAGTTGGAGGTCGACGGGACCGAGCGCGCGGAAGAGTTCCGGAAAGCGCAGATCGAATCCGAGCGCAAGCCCCACCGTGAGCTCACGCCCGTCCCAGGTCGTCAGCGTGAAGGAGACGGCCTTGCGACCCGGGCGCATGACGCGAGCTTCGTCGTAAAACTCTTCGTTGCCGCGAGCGTAGCGGAAGCAGTGGATGCGGTCGTAACGGGCGACTGCATCGCCCTTGGGATCGTAGACGAGGAGCGAATTCGTGATGCGGGCCGGGTCCTCGGTCTTGAGCGGAATCGATCCTGCGGCCACCCATATGCGGTGACGAACGGCCGCCATACGGACGGCTTCCTGGATCGGCCCGTCGCCGAAGTCCTCGGCCACGCCGAGGAGCGCGAAATCGTCCTGCGGCAAAAAGGCGAAATGTTCCGGGAGAACTACGAGTTCGGCACCGGATTCGGCGCCGGCCCCGATCAGGGTGACGGCGCGGATAACGTTTTCTTCGGCATTGAGGCCGGAGACCATCTGACAGGCGGCAATGCGCATGGTGGGAGGCTCCTTCGGACGACGCACGCAAAAGACCACATTGTAGGGCGCGCGTGTTACGGCGTCGTATTGTTGTTTTCGGTTTTTGGAGCGGCGAAGGGATCGAGTTCGACGTGTTCGAGCTTCGTGACGGAGGGGTTGTCCATGCTGCCCGTGACGATATATTCGCTCTTTAACAATTCCGAAATGTGATCTTTGAGAACGAGTTGCGCGAGGAACGTACCGAGACCGACCGCGGGGTTCGCAAACGCGAGCGCGAGCGAAGCACCTTCGGCATTGAGGCTTGGGAGCACCACGGCCTTGAGATCGAGCCGGTTGCGCACGAAGTCGGCGTCGCCCGCCATGAGCACGGTGGCCGACGAGCCGTTGACGGCGGCTTTGTCGGCGTGCATGACGCCATTTTGAAGCTTCGCCTGCAAAAGCATCGTGTCGAAGGAGAAACCCTTGCTGATTACGTCGCGGAAGTCTAGACGCAGGCGGTTGAGGAGGTGCTGCATTGACATGAGGCTCAGAAGCCGCCCCGCACCCGGTTCGATCTGAAGGATTTGCCCCGCTCCCGCAAGGAGGTCGATCGAGCCCGAGAGGGTTTCGAGTTCGGGCGCATAGGGTGCACCCGACCAGGCGAATTTCAGCTTGCCCTTGGCGGGCGCCCGACGAATTGCGTCCTTGATGTTGAGCGACTGCAGTACGGTCCCGATGCTTTTCACGTCCGCCGTGAGGTCAATCGAGGTGCGCCCCGAGGTTTCGCCGCTCGGATCGGGGCGCCAGAAGCCGTGACCGGAGACGGTGCCGCCCGCGTTGCGTACGGCGAGCGTATCGATGCGCCAGGTGTTCCCGGGGCGCACATTGGTCGCGCGCAATTCCACTTTGCCGATGCGACGCTCACCCACCTGCAGATCGTCGACGACGAGCGTCACGTCGGGCAACGCTGTCACGGACGGACGTTTCTTCTCGGAGAGCATGGATTCGAACTGCTGATTGATTTTCTCCGGCACGTACAGGCGATTGAGCTTCACGGAAAGCGCTGCGGGCGCATTGTGCGTCGCGTTTTGAAGTTCGACCTGCCCCGACGCTTCTTTCGAGCCGAGGCGCAGGTGCCAGCCGCCATCGTACCGGCGCAGCGTCGCGTCGATATCGGCGAGGTGCTTGTCGTCCGCGACGAGGTCGCCGATTTGGACGCGCACCAGAGAAAGTGCGTCCGCGGCATCGTAAGAGGGGTTTTCGGGATTGTCGGCGGCACCTGAAGCCGCGGGCGTGTTGCCCCGCGCTGAGTCGCGCAACAGGTCGCCAACTACGGGATGCCAATCGTCGAAGGAGAGGTAAGGTTCGTCGACAAGAACGTGCAGGTCATCGACCGGAATGTGCCCCGGAAGTCCTCGGCCGAGCGCGACGACACCCGTTGCGGGACCGTTCGCGGGGATACTCAGGTCGAACGCGGCCCGCTCGCCCGAACGCACGATCAGGCGGCTTTCCGCTTCGGAGAGGTCGAACCGGAAGTCGGTCGTCCATTTTTCAACGGGGGCCTTCGCAAACGGAATGGGAAGAGTGCTCGAGAGCCCCTCAAGCGTGCTCGTACCCGTGACGCGCAGAGAGGAGCCCAGGGCCGCTCGGGCGCCGTCCGTGAGGCCCACTTCAACCGCGGCGCGCACGGGAACGGCGCCCGAGGTTTTCTTGAGAAGCACCGTTGCTTCGGGGAGCCTTATAAGCCGCTCGAAATCGGCGGGCGAGGCGGAAAGTGCGACGTCGAACGCGGCCACGCCGTTCGTGGTCGAAGCGCTCACAGAGAGCGGAGCGCCGCCCGCGAGCCCGCGAAGCGGCTCGGTGGTCTCGATGCTTTTTTCCGTGATGCGAAGCGATCCCGTGAGTTCGGTCGCTTCGGGCAGTCTGTTGAAAAGTCGTAACGTTGCGCGGTCGACGTTCGCGTCGATCGCCATCGTGAAAAGCGACGGGTTGCCGAGCGGTACGCCGAGTCTAAGCGCGGCGCTTGCTTTGCCCGAGCCGCGCGCTTCGGCAAAGAGGTCGCCGAGCGCCGAGCGCAACATAGTGCTTGTGTTGAGGTAGTCGAGCGCCTGCGTGAGGCTCCCGGAGATTTCCCCGCCCACGTTGAGCATCACGGTGTCCGCGGAAAACGAGGGAATTTCCACGAGGACCTTTCGCGCTTGGAGACCCATGGACGTCGCGGATTCGCCGCCGATGCGCATGCTTTCGCCTTCGAAAAGCAGAGAAGCGCGGATCGAATCGAGGACCGGCCAGAGGCGTGCCGTACGGTAGCGGCCCGAGCGGTCCGTTTCGTAACTCGGCATGAAGTCGAGTTTTCCGTGTTGCACGTCGGCCCGGATGCGGAAGAGCCCTTGCCCAGCGTTCTTTTTCACCCAGGGGAATTTGTCGAGTTCGCCGCGTACGACGAAATCGCCCCCCGAGGCCTCGCCCGCGAGAAGGGCAGCTTCGAGGTAGTCGAGCGTCGATTCTCCCACGACGTTCGGAAGGTATCGGACGACCGAAGTGGCTTTGGCACGAAGCAGTTTGCCCGAGAGGTCGAGCGTGCCCGCACCGCCCGTCGCCTTCCAGGAGCCCGAGGCTGTGAGGGCGGCGTCGTGATTGGCGAGGCGGAAGTTTTCGAAGTAAAGGGTCGGTGTCTCGCCGAGCACCACGCGTACGCGCCCCTTGAGTTCGTCGAGCTGGAAGCGGGGATTGCGAAAGACCCCCGGGAAGACGAAGGTCGACGCAGGCCCGTTCACGTCGACGAGGACGTCGCCGTTCGGACGCGTGCTCACGAGTCCGCCGAGATTGCGAAACGAGGGTAAGGCATCTTTCGGAGAACCGGGCAGTGTCAGGCGGTAAAAGCCGAAAGAACCCCGCCAGTTTTTCGGATCGGTCGGGTCGCCCTTCGCGTCGAGCTCCAAGTCGCGAATCGACCCCGAGAGCGGGTGTTGCGCGAGAAACGAACGCACGTCGTCGGAGAAGGGGAGCGCCCCCGAGAGCGACGTGAGCGTGCCGATTTCGAGCGCCGAAGCGGAGATTTCGATCGATACGGGGCGACCCGCCTCGTCACGCCCGAGGGCGAACCGCAGGTTCGAAGGCCCGAAATTCACGTTTGAATCGGTGGTGAAGGCGAGTTGATCGGCGGAAAAAACGAAGGGGCCCGAGCCCTCGCGCTCGAACGCAAGTCGCCCGACGAGCTTCGAGAGGTGCAGCGGTTGAAGGCTCTCGGCCAAGCGCGCTTCGACGTCGCGCAGATGCACGTCGGCCGCGGCCGAGCGGATGTTTCCCGCATCGAATGTCGTCCAGATTCGGGCTGCGCCCGAGCCGCGCCGCAGGTACTGCGTGAGGCCGACGCGGCGCATGAGGCGTCCCATGTCGATGCTGTCGAAGGCCGCATAGGCTTCGCCCTTCCAGGTGGCGGGGTCGGCGTCGACCGAAAAGAGTCCCTTTTCAATGCGGGAGCGAACGACGAAGTGGCGCTCGTTCGTCCCTTCGACGACAGTGCCCTCAAGGGCCGCTTTCCAGTCAAGCAGCCCCTGATCGAAAACGGCATTCGTCTCGCGTATGAGAACGGGAAGCGGCCGAACGCCGGGGCGCTCGTCGACGTAGGTGAAAGTGCCGTTTTTGAGAATCAGGCGACTTTGCGCGAGAAGCCAGCTGGCAAAGGTACTCGTACTCGAAGCATCCGCGCGCGTTTCGTCACCGCGCAATGCCGAAACGTCGAGCAGAACGCCGCCGATGTCGTATTCAGTGTCCGAAAGACGGCGTACCGTGAACTGCGGGTCGGCGACGAGCAGACGGTGAAAGCGTGGTTCGAGGTGCCAGAGGGACGCCCAGGAAAGTTCCGCTTCGATGCGGGGAAGTTCGAGCGAAACGGGGCCGCCCGGTCGGCTGAGCGTGACGTTTTCAAGTTCGATTACCGGGCGGATCGTGCGGAACGATCCTTTGACGGACGAGGCGTTGAGCGTGATCCCCGTCGAGGCCGAAATCGCCGCCGTGACGTCTTCCCGGTAGTGGTCGAGCTGCGTCGTGACGAACCAACGTGCGCCGAGAATGACAAAACCCGCAATGAAATAAATCGTTGCGAGGACTTGAAAGAGCACGTGGCCGAAACGCTTCGGGAAAGATTCCGCACGGCGTTCGGCGGTGCCCCGATCTCGACGGTCGTAAGTGGTCATGACGATGCGTGCCGGGAAAACGAAGGTGCCGCCTGCGAACACGGTAACACGCAGCACGACGACAAATGCACAGAAGATGTGAAATGATACGGTTTTCACGGTGCGCGTGACGAGCGGCGGCGAAAAACGGCGGAAAACGGCCGCTGGAGCCAGAACGCGCCCGGTAACCGATTGTTTTCACCGATTCGCCCGGACGGCCGCCCCGCGCGCTTTTGGTAGGAGGTGCGACGATGGCTCGTCCGACGCTCGACGAAATTCCGAAGCTTTCCCGATTCGTGGAGCGTACGCTCTCGGCCGAAGGACTCGTCGGCGAGACCGAACGTCGCGCCCGACTCGAAACCTGGGCCGCGTCCCCCGTGACGCGCGAAGCGTTGGCCGAGCAGCTCGATCGGGCCGAAACATCCGAGGTGCTCGCACGACGGCTTCGCGAAGTGCGGCGCGACCTCATGGCCGTGCTTATCGTGCGCAACGCCACCGGAGCGGCCGACTATTTCGAGGTGGTGCGCACGATGAGCGACTTTGCCGAAGAGGCGGTCGCGCGTACGGTGGCGGTTCACGTGAGGGAAGCGGCCGCACGCTACGGCGTCCCCTTCGGTGCCTCGGGCGAGCCGACCGATCTGCTCGTGGTCGGTATGGGCAAACTCGGTGGACGGGAGCTCAATGTTTCCTCCGACATCGACCTCATTTTTCTCTACAACGAAGACGGCGAAACGCGGCCGACGGAGGAATTCCCCGATGTGCGTCGCACGCTGAGCGTGCAGGAGTTCTACGAACGCGCGGCCCGACGCATCATTCCCGCGCTCAACGACATCGAGGGGCCTGGCTTCGTATTCCGCGTCGACATGCGTCTGCGACCCAACGGCGAATCGGGCCCCATCGTCGGCTCAAGCGACATGCTGGAGGAATATCTCTACGCGCAGGGGCGCGATTGGGAGCGGTTCGCCTGGCTCAAGGGACGCATCGTAAATCGCCCCGTCTTCTCAAGTCCCGAGGTGTTCGAACGGCACGCCACGACCGTCGCCTCGATCGTGCGGCCCTTTGTTTTTCGCAAGTACCTTGATTTCGGCGCGATCGCGTCGCTCACGAAGTTGCACGAAATGGTCCGTGCGGAAACGGATCGGCGCGAACTCGCGCGAGGTCTTGAAGGCGTCAACGTGAAGCTCGGTCGCGGCGGGATCCGTGAAATTGAATTCATCACGCAAACGCAACAGGTGATTCGCGGAGGACGCGACGAGCGGCTGCGCGGCAAGGAAACGCTTGCCATGCTTGCGGCTCTCGCCGACGAAGGAGTCGTGTCCCGCGAAACGGCACAGCGCCTGCGGGAGGAGTACGTCTTTTTGCGCGACGTGGAGCATGCGTTGCAGTACGTGGACGATCAGCAAACGCAGTGGTTGCCCCGTTCGGGCGACGTGCTTGAACGAGCGGCGGGACTCTTGGGGCTCACGCCCGAAGCGCTCTGGGAGCGGATTGAGTCCGTTCGGGAGTTCGTCGCGCGTGCTTTTGACAGCGTCTTTCAGGTTGGGGCCGAAAAAGCCTCGGGCACGTCGGGTTGGCCCGTCGGTTGGTACACGGGAACGAGTACCGCGCGCTCGGCGCTCGGAACCCGACTGCTTGAGCTCGGGTACCCCGAAGAACACCTTGCGGAACTCTCGGAGCGCATCGCCGCGCTCGTCACATCGCGCATGGCCCTGCGCTCTGAAGAGGCGCAGGGACGCATGCGCCGACTCGTCGAATTCGTTGTCGAAAAGGCCCCTTCCTGGTGCGGCGCCGCAAGCGCCCGGATTCTGCCGCCGTCCGAAGTGCTCGGTCGCTATTTGAAGCTTCTCGAAGCGATTGCGGGCCGCTCGACTTACGTGGCGCTTCTCTATCAGTATCCGCGGGCGGCCGAGCGCGTGGGCCGGGTTCTGGCGGCAAGTCGCTGGAGCGCCGACTACATGGTGCGCCATCCCATCGTTCTTGATGAACTCGTCGACGGGCGCGTGCGCGAGATGGACGACTTTTCGCCCGTCGACTGGAGCGCGTGGCGCGACGAGCTGCACAGTTCGCTTCGAGCGGCCGAAGGCGATGTCGAGCGCCAGATGAACTTGCTGCGCGACGCGCACCACGCGGCGGTTTTCCGGCTCCTCATCGCCGACTTGGACGGACACTTCACGGTGGAGCGCCTGGCCGACCAACTCTCGGCGCTCGCCGATGCGACGGTGGCTGAAACGGTCGAACTCGCCTGGGCGAGCCTCGTTGATGATCCGGAAGTGCGGCCTGCGCATTTTGCGGTGATCGGTTACGGGAAACTCGGCGGCAAAGAGCTCGGCTACCAGAGCGACCTCGATTTGGTGTTCGTCTACGACGACCCGGATCCGGACGCCGATCGGCTCTACAGCCGGCTGGTTCGTCGCATGATGAGTTGGCTTACGGTACAAACCTCGTCGGGAAAGCTCTTCGACGTCGATCTGCGTCTGCGTCCGAACGGAGAAAACGGTCTTGCGGTCTGCTCTTTCGAAGCGTTTTCCCGCTATCAGCGCAACGCCGACGGCAACGGTGCCTGGTTCTGGGAGCATCAGGCACTTACGCGCGCGCGTTTCGTGGCCGGTGACGCCGCGCTCGGGGAGCGCTTCGAGCGCGAACGGCGCGAGGTGCTTCGGATGCCCCGCACGCCCGAGAGCGTGCGTCGGGACGTCCTAGCGATGCGCGAAAAAATGCTCGAAGGTCACTCGAACCGCTCCGAAGCGTTCGATCTGAAGCACGATCGGGGCGGCATGGTGGACGTGGAATTTGCGGTGCAGTGCCTCGTTCTGACGCACGCCGCGACGCATCCCGAGCTCATGAACAATTTCGGCAATATCCTGCTTCTTGAGATGGCGGCTCGCGCGGGGTTGGTCGACGAGAGGGCGGCGCTCGAAGCGGTGGCCGCCTATCGGCGCTATCGCATGTTGCAACACGAAATCCGCCTCAACGCGGGCGAAGGCATGCCCGCCCGGGTTCCGCACGAACTCGTGGCGGATGAAATTCGGACCGTGCGAACGCTCTGGCGTGCGGTTTTCGAAACGGACGGCCCCGAGCGCACCTAAACTCAACCGAGCAAGGGGACGCGTATATACGGGCAGGAGCGAAAGCCGTCCGCCGCCGAGTGTTATATTTTTTCCCTTTCCCGGGCGCCCGCACGGCGCCCGTCTCAGAACGAAAGGTCAATCTCATGTCGCTTACCGTTTCCGACTACAAGGCGCCGGGTTGGTGCCCGGGGTCTCATCTTCAGACGGTCATTCCTGCCCGTGTGACGCCGCGCCCGAAGGTGACCTATCGGCGCGAGATCCTCGAGACGCCCGACGGAGACGTCGTGGCCTGGGACTGGGTGACGCCCGAACCCGCCGACCCTCGGGTGCCCGTGTTGATTCATTTTCACGGTCTTGAAGGAGCGAGCGACAGCCACTACGCCGAAGCGCTCATGCACGAGTGCGTTCGGCGCGGTTGGCGCGGCGTGGTGGCGCACTACCGTACGTGCGGCGGTCTCATGAACCGCAAACCCCGCGCGTATTTCGCGGGCGATACCGAGGACAACCTGTGGGTGTTGAAGACGGTGCGCGACCGCTTTCCCGAAGCTCCCCGCTATGCGGTGGGAGTGAGCCTCGGGGGCAATCAACTATCGAAGTGTCTCGGCGACATCGGTCACGAAGCGTCGGGGCTCGTCGCGGCGGCCGTTTCCGTGTGCGCGCCGCTCGACCTTGTTGCAGGGAGCGAACGCATCAGCAAGGGGATGAACATCCTCTACGCGAATATGTTCTTGGAAACCCTCAAAAAGAAGCTTGAGGTCAAGGCCCGCATGTTCCCCGACGTGATCCGTTCGACCGACGTCGCGCGATGCCGCAACATGTTCGATTTCGACGAGATTTACACGTCGCGGGTGCACGGATTCCGCTCGGCAATGGAGTATTGGCAGAAGTGTTCTGCCAAAAACGTCCTTGCGAACGTGCGCGTGCCGTTGCTCGTGCTCAACGCGCAGAACGACCCTTTTCTCCCCGCCTGGTCCCTGCCGAAGGAAAGCGAGGTTGCCTCCTCTGTCACGCTTGACTACCCGAAGGATGGCGGGCATGTGGGTTTCCCCGCAGGGAGTCGCTTTCCGGGGGAACTCACCTACCTGCCGGGGCGCGTTTGGCGCTTTTTCGAAACCGGAAGTTGAGTTCGGGCCGCTTTTCTAAAGCGCTCATTAAGTTTGTCGAGCGAAAATGCGTCGTTTTTCCATTTTCGCCCTCCTATCGTTATGACGAACCAAGCCGTTCACACCCCGGAGCCGAGCCGCACCGCGGTCCTGTTGATCAATACGGGTTCGCCCGAGGCGCCGACGGCGCCGGCCGTTCGCGACTACCTCGCGCAGTTCCTCTCGGACCGCCGAGTCGTGGAGCTTCCGCCCTTGAGGTGGTTGCCGATTCTGCACGGCATCATCCTGCGCACGCGCCCTGCCAAGTCCGCAGCTCGCTATCGGGGCGTGTGGACCGACCAGGGCTCACCCCTGATCGTTCACACGCGTCGCACGGCCGAAGCGCTCGGCCGACGACTTGAGGGCGTACGGGTCGCCTGGGCGATGTGCTACGGGAAACCGTCGGTCGAATCGGTTGTGCGCGAACTCGTCGAATCGGGCGTCGAGCGGTTGCTCGTTCTGCCCATGTTCGCGCAGTACGCCGCGCAGACGAATGCGGCCGCGTGCGACGCGGTTTTCCGCGCCCTCATGAAGGAGCGGCGTGTGCCCGCGCTACGCGTCGTTCGCGGTTACCACCGCGAGCCCGCGTACGTTCGCGCGCTCGTGCGTCACATCGAAGACTTCTGGACGCGGGAGGGGCGCCCCTTCGATGCGGGCGGGGGCAAACTCATGATCAGCTTCCACGGCATCCCGCAGGCGAGTTCCGATCTCGGCGACCCATACGAAGTGGAGTGTCGGGAAACGGCACAAGCCCTTGCCGAGGCGCTCGGCCTGACGGACGATCAGTGGGTGATGTCGTTTCAGAGCCGGTTCGGTCGCGACGAGTGGTTGAAGCCCTATACGCTACCTCTGGCTGAGGAGCTCGCCCGCTCGGGCGTCAAACGCCTTGACGTCGTGTGTCCGGGCTTTGCCGCCGACTGTCTGGAGACGATTGAAGAAATCGACGACGAATTGCGGGAGGCGTTCCTGGCGGCGCGCTCCGAGGGCGACGAAGGACAGTTCCGCTACATTCCGGCCCTCAACGCAAGCACCGAAGCGATCGACGCGTACGTCAAAATTATCGAGCGCGAATTGTGGTCCGACAAGGCTTGATTTTCCATCCGTCCGTCCCCATATAGAGAGAAACGCATCCATCAATCGCAGCCGAGCCCGTCCGTTCGGGCCGGCTTCGGAGGAAATTTCAGCAATGACGACGCAGAACCAGAACGAAACGAAGCCCGAAGAAACGACGGCCGAAACGTCCGCGCCCTGTTGCGGCGCGCAGGAGGCCGCCGACGGCTGTGCGTGCGGTGAAGGCGCGTGCGGCGAGTGCGACAAGGGCGACGAAACGCCCGAAGTGACCGTTGAGAATCTTCAAACGGCTCTGAAGCTTGCCGAAGCCAAGGTGATCGAACACTACGACCTCTACGTCCGCGCGATGGCCGAACTCGAGAACACGCGTCGCCGTGCGAGCGAAGAAGTGCAGAAGGCCCACAAGTTCGGTATCGAAAAGTTCGCCGAAAATCTGCTTCCCGTGGTCGACAGCCTCGAAAAGGCGCTCGAACTCACGAAGGCCGACAACGAGAACCCGATGCGCGAAGGCATGCTCGCCACCTACCGTCAGCTCGTTCACGCCCTCGACATCTCCGGCATGAAGCCGATTGATCCGAAGGGTGAAAAGTTCGACCCGCATCACCACCAGGCTATCGCCATGGTGCCCGCCCCCGAGGGGGTCGAGCCCGGCGCCGTGGTTGAAGTCTTCCAGCGCGGCTGGACGATCGCCGATCGCGTGTTGCGTCCGGCCATGGTGAGCGTGGCTCAGGGCTGAGGCACGTTGTCCGCCCGGCGCTTCGTGCGCCCGAAGGGAACGTCCGTTGGATGGGCGTTCCTTTTTTTATTCCTCAAGAGACGCCCCGGAAATGATGGGTCGGAGGTCGCGAGACGTAACGAGATGCAAAACGAGGACTTTTTTCGGGCTTGCCCCTTGAAAAGAAAAACCCCGCCCCCATATACGGATTAAAGAGCGTTCCGAGGTCCATCGGGGTTTCGGAACAAGGATTTCAGGAACCCGCTTCCCCCCCGCAACGTCTTCGGAAGACGAATGCACGGGGCTTGAGGGAGCGGACGACATGAGGAACAAGGAACTATGGCTAAGATCATCGGTATCGACCTCGGCACGACCAACTCCGCCGTCGCGGTCATGGAAGGCGACAACGTCAAGGTGATTGAGAACAGCGAAGGCGCCCGTACGACGCCCTCGATCATCGCTTACATGGACAACGGCGAAATCCTCGTCGGTGCGCCCGCCAAGCGTCAGGCCGTGACGAACCCGAAGAATACCCTTTTTGCGGTGAAGCGCCTCATCGGTCGTCGCTTCGACGACGCCGAAGTTCAGAAGGACCTCGATCTGATGCCCTTCACGATCACGCGTGCCGACAACGGTGACGCCTGGGTTGAAGTTTCCGGCAAGAAGCTCGCTCCGCAGCAGGTGAGTGCGGAAGTGCTTCGCAAGATGAAGAAGACTGCCGAAGACTACCTCGGTGAACCCGTCACGGAAGCCGTGATCACGGTTCCGGCCTACTTCAACGACAGCCAGCGTCAGGCCACGAAGGACGCCGGCCGCATCGCCGGTCTCGAAGTGAAGCGCATCATCAACGAACCGACCGCCGCGGCTCTGGCCTTCGGCCTTGACAAGGGCGGCTCGGGTGATCGCAAGATCGCCGTGTACGACCTCGGCGGCGGCACGTTCGATATCTCGATCATCGACCTCGCGAACGTCGACGGCGACAAGCAGTTTGAAGTGCTCTCGACGAACGGCGACACGTTCCTCGGCGGTGAAGACTTCGACCAGCGCCTCGTCGACTACATCATCACCGAATTCCGCAAGGATACGGGCGTCGACCTCTCGAAGGACATTCTCGCTCTGCAGCGCCTGAAGGACGCCGCCGAAAAGGCGAAGATCGAACTCTCGAGTCGTCAGGAAACGGAAGTCAACCTGCCCTACATCACGGCGGATGCAACCGGTCCGAAGCACCTCAACATCAATATCACGCGTGCCAAGTTCGAAGCGCTCGTCGAAGACCTCGTTCAGCGTACGATCGAGCCCTGCCGTAAGGCTCTGCGCGACGCCGGCGCTTCGGTCTCGGAAATCACCGACGTGATTCTCGTGGGCGGTCAGTCCCGCATGCCGCGCGTTCAGGCCGTCGTGAAGGAATTTTTCGGCAAGGATCCGCGCAAGGACGTCAACCCCGACGAAGCCGTGGCCATCGGTGCGGCCATTCAGGGTTCCGTGCTGACGGGCGAACGTCACGACGTGCTGCTTCTCGACGTCACTCCGCTCACGCTCGGCATCGAAACGCTCGGCGGCGTCATGACGCCGATGATCAAGCGCAACACGACCATCCCGACGAAGCACTCCCAGGTCTTCTCGACGGCCGAAGACAATCAGCCGGCCGTGACGATCAAGGTCTACCAGGGTGAACGCGAGATGGCGCAGAGCAACAAGCTTCTCGGTGAATTCAATCTTGAGGGGATCCCGGCCGCTCCGCGCGGTCTCCCGCAGATTGAAGTTACGTTTGACATCGACGCGAACGGCATCCTGCACGTGGCCGCCAAGGACAAGGCCACCGGCAAGGAAAATACGATCACCATCAAGGCGAGCTCGGGGCTTTCCGAAGACGAAATCGAACGCATGGTTCAGGATGCCGAAGCCAACAAGGCCGAAGACCACCGTCGCTTCGAACTCGCTCAGGCTCGCAACACCGCCGACGCCGCCGTCAATCAGGTCCAGAAGACCCTGAAGGAATACGGCGACAAGATCGAAAGCGCCGACCGTATCGCCTGTGAAGACGCCATTAAGGACGTCGAAGAAAAGGTGAAGGGCGAAGACAAGGAAGCGATCGACAAGGCTGTCGAACGTCTCATGAACGCCGCTCAGAAGATCGGTGAAAAGATGAACAAGGCCGCTCAGAGCGCCGAGGCAGCCCAGGGCGCCCAGCAGCAGGCTCAGGGCAAGGACGACGACGTCGTCGACGCCGACTTCACGGAACGCAAGTAACTGGAACCGCTCGGAGCGCTGAAGGGGTCTGAGGAACCCTTCAAAAAGCTCGAGGCAAGGGTCGGTCGATTCGTCGGCCGACCCTTTGTCCGATTTATTTTTACGAGGACGACATGGCTGATCAGGACTATTACGAGGTACTCGGCGTATCCCGCACCGCCACGGCCGACGAAATCAAGAAGGCGTACCGTCGCTTGGCGATGAAGTATCACCCCGACCGCAATCAGGGTGACAAGCAGGCCGAAGAGAAGTTCAAGCAGATCGGCGAAGCCTACGCGGTGCTTTCCGACGATCAAAAGCGCGCGGCTTACGACCGTTACGGCAAGGCCGGCGTGGATCCGTCGGCGGCGGGCGGCTTCGGAGGTCGAGGCGGCTTCGGGGGCTTCGGCAACATGGGCGGCGCGGACTTCAGCGAAGCGTTCGGTGACATCTTCTCCGATCTCTTCGGAGGCGGTCGTGCTCAGGGCCGTCAGTCGGCCGGTCCCCAGGCGTATCGCGGCAACGACATGCGGTTCGATCTGGAGATTTCGCTCGAAGACGCCGCGCGCGGCTGTGAAATGGACATTCGCGTACCCGCGTGGGACGAGTGCAAGACCTGCCACGGTACCGGGTGTCGCCCGGGGACGTCCAAAAAGACGTGCCCGACCTGCCAGGGTGCGGGTGTCGTTCGCATGTCGAACGGGCTCTTCCACGTGCAGCAGACTTGTCCGCACTGTCACGGAGCGGGCCAGGTGATCGCCGAGCCGTGCAGCGATTGCCACGGCACCGGTCACGTGCGCACGACGAAGGTGCTTCAGGTTCGCATTCCGGCTGGCATCAACAACGGGCAGCGCATCCGCTTGTCCGGAAAGGGCGAACCCGGGACGAACGGCGGCGAACCGGGCGACCTCTACGTCGAAATCCGTATCCGTCCGCACGATATTTTCGAGCGCGATGGCGACGACCTGCACACCGACTTGCCGATTTCCTTCACGACGGCGGCGCTAGGCGGCGAAATCCGCGTGCCCACGCTTGAAGGCGACACGCGCATCACGCTGCCCGAAGGCACGCAAAGCGGCAAGACCTTCCGTTTGCGCGGCAAGGGCGTTGCGAACGTGCGTACGGGCGACAAGGGGGACCTCTACATTCATGTGGCAATCGAGACGCCGGTGAACCTCTCCGCCAAACAAAAGCAACTTCTGCGCGACTTTGAAGCGTCGTTGAAGGAGGGGGGCGAAAAGCACAATCCGCGTGCAGAATCGTTCCTCGACCGCATGAAGAACTTTTTCCGTAGTGACTCGGACTGAGTCTGGTGTTGGTTTGAAAGAACGCCAATGAAAAAGGCCGTTTCCCATACGGGGAAACGGCCTTTTTCG
>CAJLHF010000024.1 GCA_905206365.1 uncultured Sutterella sp.
CGTGCCTTAACCCCCCGGAGTTAGCAAGTCCGTTTTTTCCACCCTCATCCCAGGGAGCACTTCGTTCGTGGACAGCGTCAAGAAGTACGCGCTCGACGTCCGCGAACTCAACATCGACATGATCGAGAGCATCAACCCCTTCGAAGAGGCGTATTCGATCCTCTCCAAGACGATGAACGAGGAGCGTCTGAGAGAAATTGCCGCGCTCGTGAAAACGAAACGAACAACGATCACCCCGGAGGACGCCAAGCTCTACGCGCGGCGAGCGGTGGAGTTCATCAAAGCGCACGGTCGCAAACCGGACATGAACTCTCAGGACGCTTGGGAGGCTTTGCTCGCGGAAGGTGCGCGCGCGTTCATCAGGTACAAGCAGGAAGGGCGTTATGACACCGCGGAGAAGAAAGCATGACGAACCTCGACAATATCGACCCCTACGACCTCTCGCTTGACGATCTTGCCGCCGCACTCGCCGACTTCGCGCCCCAACCGAAGAAGGCTCCGACGTCGGCGGTTGAAGAGCGGATCGTTGCGGGGTTCGAAGAGATCCTGGACTTTTATCACAAAAAGAAGCGCCTTCCCGCCAAGACCGCATCGGACATCTTCGAGCGCCTCTTCGCCATTCGCCTTGCTGCGATCAAAGAGAATGAGACGTGCCTAGCCGCGCTTGATGGATACGATCCCGACGGGGTGCTCGCCATGGAAATTCCCGACGAGGTCGCCGTGAAGGACATGACGGACGACGAGCTTGAAGATCTCCTTGGAGGGGATCTTCAGGACGATCTCTTCGACCTGAAGCACGTGCGTTCCTTCGAAGAGCGTGCTCAGCCCGATCTGGTTGCGGAGCGCAAGCCCTGCAAAGATTTCGAGCGCTATCGGCGCCTCTTCGAGGCTGTGAATTTCGATCTCCGACAGGGCGTGCGCACCTACTACACCCTCGAAGGGGGTGAAAACAAGCGCGTGGAGAAGGGAGAGTTCTACGTCATGGGCGGTCAGATCGCCTACGTTGCGGACATCGGAGAGTACTTCAAGACGGCCCAAAACCGTCCCGATGCACGCATGAAGGTGATCTTTGCGAACGGCACGGAATCGACGCCGCTCGTTCGCTCCTTCCAGCGACAGATGTACGACGACCCGGGCGCCCGAGGCATCACCGAGCCGACGTTGGGCGGACTTTTCCAGCCGGAAGCCGAACCCGAACTCAAGGCGAACGGGACAATCTACGTCCTGCGGAGCAAGGCCGAGATCCCCTTAATCGCTGAGCATCGCGACCTCATCCACAAGATCGGCGTTACGCGCACGCCCGTCGAGACGCGGATTGCGAACGCCGCGAACGATCCGACGTACCTGATGGCCGACGTCGAGGTTGTCGCGACCTACGACCTCTACGGGATCAATCCGGTGAAGCTTGAGAACCTGATTCATCAGGTGTTCGCCAAGGTTCAGCTCGACATCGAGATCGAGGACCGCTTCGGAAAGCCCGTGCGCCCGAGGGAGTGGTACCTGGTTCCGCTCTCCGTCATCAATGAGCTGATCGAACGCGTTCATCGCGGCGATCTGCTGGGGCTCCGCTACGACGAGAAAAAGGCTCGACTCGTTCAGGATTGAGGCTACACGTCGGATGCCTCTCGAATGCCGGCACGTCGCACGAACGACGTGCCGGTTTTTCGTTCTTCGAGCAAGCCCGCTCACGCTTCGCCCGCCCGGATCGCTTCGAACGCCGCCTCGGGGTCGTCGGGCACCGTGCCCGCCCCGAGGGAGGCGAGCGCTCGTAGTCCCGGCATCGATCGGTCGCGCACGAAGACGCGCCCCCAGCCGTTCACAAGCGCCTCGCGCGCTCCCGTTGCCGTGCCGCCCGTTTCGGCCGACGCCACGACGCAAACGCCTTGAGTCGCGGCGTAGATGAAGCGGTTGCGGCCCATGGCCGTTCCCCGAGAAAAGGGCGCCTCAGGACCAAACGGCGTCAAAAGCGCAAGGCGCCCCGACGCGATGAAGTGTCGGTTCTCGGGTCGGAGCACGGCACGCATGAGACTATCCGCCACGAAGCCCACCGCCCGACCGCCTGCGTGGAGTGCACCCGACATCCCAGCGCGGTCGATCCCGCGCGCGCAGCCCGATACGACCGTGACGCCCGCTCGGGCGGCCTCGGCTCCGAAGGCTTCGGCCCAGGCGAGCGCTTCGGGCGCCGCATCGCGCGAGCCGACGATGCCGATGGCGTCGCCCTGAAGGAGTTCGGGACTGCCCGCCGTGTAAAAGAGCGGCGGACTGCTCCGGCCCAAGGTCCGTCGAAGGGCGGCAGGAAAGAGGGTCGAAGCGCGGGTTGCCACCCAAATGCCGCGTTCTTCCCAAGAAGCGAGCGTCACCCCGAGCGCGAGGCCCCGAGAAAGGAGCGCCTCGATGCGGGCTTTCGGGATCGTTCGAGAAGCGCTTCCCTCTGCCGCGATCGCATCGGGCAACGACGCGACGAAGGCTGCATCGAGCAGGTCCGCGGGCGTTTTGCGAGCGGCCATCAGGAAGCGCGCCAGTGCATCCCATTCCGCGGTTGCAAGCGGGTGCGGGCCCGCCGCGCCCGCCAGGTGCGCGCAGCAGAGCATGAGCGCTTGGTCGCTTTCGCTGTAGTGCATGGTTCTCGGTTTTTGCGGGCGTTCAATGAAAAAAGGGGCGCCGCGCGCCCCTTCTCGGAAGATCGGAAGATTCGGCCCGAGGCGAGCTCGGACACTGCCGTGCGGTCCGTCAGGGCGCGGGCTTCTTCGTCCCTTCGACGATCTTCATCGCGGACGTGATAAGGGTTGACATGTCGGCCATGTTTCCGGGCACGACGAGGGTGTTGGAGCTCTTCGCGAGTTCCCCGAAGGCCGCCACGTACTTTTCCGCCACCTGGAGGTTGACGGCCGTCATACCGCCCTTTTCTTCGGTCGCGGCGGCGATGCGACGGAGCGCCTCGGCCGTGGCGGTCGCGATGGCGAGCGTGGCCGCCGCCTGACCTTCCGCCTTGTTGATCTCGGCCTGCTTCTCGCCTTCCGACTGCGCGATGGCGGCTTCGCGGGCACCCGTCGCGAGGTTGATCTGTTCGAGCTTGCGGCCTTCGGAAGCCGCAACAACCGCACGCTTTTCGCGTTCGGCCGTGATCTGCTGTTGCATCGCCTGAAGAATCACGGCGGGCGGGGTCAGGTCCTTGATTTCATAACGAAGGACCTTCACGCCCCAGTTGAGAGCCGCTTCGTCGATCGCGGAGACCACGGACTTGTTGATGAGGTCGCGCTCTTCAAAGGTCTTGTCAAGCTCCATCTTGCCTACGACGCTGCGCAGAGTCGTCTGTGCGAGCTGGGTGATGGCGATCACGTAGTTGGACGTCCCGTAGCTCGCACGTTGCGGATCCGTGACCTGGAAAAAGAGCACGCCGTCGACCGTGAGCTGGGTGTTGTCGCGCGTGATGCAGACCTGACTCGGCGTATCGAGCGGAATTTCCTTCAAGGAGTGCCGATAGGCCACGCGGTCGATGAAGGGGATGATGAAATTGAGCCCCGGCGTCAGGACCGCGTGGAATTTGCCGAGACGTTCGACCACCCAGGCCGTCTGCTGCGGCACCACTTTGATCGACTGCATGGCAAACGCCACGGCCACGACGAGCAGGACGATCGTGAGAATGAGAAAACCGCTGATTTCTATCATTGTTGACCCCAAAAGGCAAGATTGAGAACGACCCGGCCTCGCGACCGATTCGCCCCGGAAAAATTTCAGTCGGCGACGCGCTCGCCCAAGACGAGTTCCGTCCCGTCGACGCGCACGATCGTCCAGGTACCTCGAGAGAGCGCCCCCGATTCTGCCCGAGCGCGCCAGGGAGCACCCCGGTAACGCACTTCGCTCGTGCCGTCGCGCCGCACGGCCTCAACGAAGACCCGCTGCCCGACGTCGAGTTTTTGAATCGCTTCGGCCTCCCCTTCGGGCATGCGGCGGCGAATCGAGCGCACGGCCACGGCACCGAGCACGGTCGTGACGCCGCAGCCGAAGAGTTCCGCGGAAAACGAGAAGTCCAGGAAGGAAAGGAAGGCCGCCACGGCAGCGCCCGCCGCCACCGCCAGCAAATAGACGGTACCCGCAAACATTTCAAGACCGACGACGACCAGCGCCGCGACGCACCAGAGTACGGTTCCGGAAACGAGCATGGCAATTCCCCCGGGAAAGAGCGTTCGGTCCCCGGGTGCTCCAACAGCATCCCGCGAAGCCGATCGAATTCGATAGGTTCGGAATGTTCGATTTCTTCAACTCGGCGACGGGAGGAAGAGGTTGCCTTCGTCCGTCTGTTTTCCGAGTGCTTTTTCGCATTCTACCTTCAGACGGGGGTCGAGTCGTCGGGTGCGAAAGCGCAAGCGCATTTGGGAATCGTTTAAGGAAGGCGGGCGGAAAGAAGCGACGACAGAAGAGAGGGAGCGCACCCGATAGAGCCGAAGCGGCAGGAAAAAAGAAGCGGTCCGAATTCCGTTTTCCGGAATTCGGACCGCTTGTCCGGTCTTACGGTCTCAGACCGCAACATTCGCCCGCCTCAGTCCGGCAGAAAAGCCGGACTTGGGCGTTGCCGACACTTGAGTCGAAACTCAGCGGCGGACGGCGAGACGACGCCAGGTGTCAACCACCGTGTCGGGGTTGAGCGAGATCGATTCGATCCCTTCGTCCATCAGCCACTGAGCGAAGTCGGCGTGGTCGGACGGGCCCTGACCGCAGATGCCGACGTACTTGCCCTGAGCACGGCAGGCCTTGATGGCCATCGAGAGGAGAGCCTTGACAGCATCGTTGCGTTCGTCGAACGAGGCGGCCACAAGGCCGGAGTCGCGGTCGAGACCGAGCGCAAGCTGCGTCATGTCGTTCGAGCCGATCGAGAAGCCGTCGAAGTATTCGAGGAACTGGTCGGCGAGAACGGCGTTGCTCGGGATTTCGCACATCATGTTGAGGCGCAGGCCGTTGACGCCGCGCTTCAGACCGTGTTCGGCCATGATTTCCGTCGTGCGGCGGGCTTCGTCGACCGTACGAACGAACGGGATCATGAGTTCGACGTTCGTGAGGCCCATTTCGTCGCGAACGAACTTCATCGCACGGCATTCCATGGCGAAGCATTCGGCGAACTGGTTCGAGATGTAGCGCGACGCACCGCGGAAGCCGAGCATCGGGTTTTCTTCGACCGGTTCGTAGTGTTCACCGCCGATCAACTTGCGGTATTCGTTCGACTTGAAGTCGGAGAGACGAACGATCACCTTCTTCGGCCAGAACGCGGCCGCGATCGTGGCGACGCCTTCGGCGATCTTGCGTTCGAAGAAGGCCTTGGGCGACGGGTAACCCGCGGAGAGGCGTTCGACCGCATCGCGCAGTTCGCTCGGGATGTTCGGGTACTCGAGGATCGCCTTCGGGTGCAGACCGATGTTGTTGTTGATGATGAACTCAAGGCGAGCGAGACCCACGCCCTTGTTCGGGATCGACTGGAATTCGAACGCGAGCTGCGGGTTGCCGACGTTCATCATGATCTTGACGGGCACTTCGGGGAGCGCGCCGCGACGAACTTCTTCGACCGCAACGGCAAGACGCCCTTCGTAGATGTTGCCCGTGTCGCCTTCGGCGCAGGAAACCGTGACTTCGTCGCCTTCCATCAGGCGTTCGGTCGCGTCGCCGCAGCCGACGACGGCGGGAATGCCGAGTTCGCGCGCGATGATGGCGGCGTGGCAGGTGCGGCCGCCGCGATTCGTGACGATGGCCGCGGCCTTCTTCATGACGGGTTCCCAGTTGGGGTCGGTCATGTCCGTAACAAGCACGTCGCCCGCCTGAACGCGATCCATTTCGGCGGCGCTTTCAACGATGCGAACCGTACCCTGGCCGATCTTCTGACCGATGGCGCGACCCTGAGCGAGGAGACGGCCCTTTTCCTTCAGGGAGTAACGGAGCTGCACGTCGGCGGCGGACTGCTGGGACTTCACCGTTTCGGGACGAGCCTGCAGGATGTAGATCTTGCCGTCGATGCCGTCCTTGCCCCATTCGATGTCCATGGGACGGCCGTAGTGCTTTTCAATGATGCGGGCGAACTTCGCGAGTTCGATCACGTCTTCGTCGGTGATCGCGAAGCGACGACGGTCTTCGGCCGAGACGTCGACCGTGCGAACCGTGCGGCCCGTGGCGCTCTTCGGTTCGAATTCCATCTTGATGAGCTTCGAGCCGAGCGTCTTGCGGATGATCGGGAACTTGCCCGCGTCGAGCATGGGCTTGTGCACGTAGAATTCGTCGGGGTTGACGGCACCCTGAACGACCGTTTCGCCGAGACCGTAGGAAGCGGTGATGAAGACCACCTGGTCGAAGCCCGATTCCGTGTCGAGCGTGAACATCACGCCCGCGGCGCCGCGGTCGGAACGGCACATGCGCTGCACGCCGGCGGAAAGAGCCACTTCGGCGTGGGTGAAGCCCTTGTGAACGCGGTAGGAGATGGCGCGGTCGTTGTAAAGCGACGCGAACACTTCCTTCATGCGGTAGAGCACGGCATCGATGCCGACCACGTTGAGAACCGTTTCCTGCTGACCGGCGAACGACGCGTCGGGAAGGTCTTCGGCCGTGGCCGAGGAACGAACGGCGACGGAGATTTCTTCCTGGCCGTCCTTGAGCCAATCGTAGAATTCGCGGATTTCGCGTTCGAGTTCGGCCGGGAACGGGGCCGCTTCGATCCAGCCGCGGATTTCCGCGCCGGCGGCCGCCAGGGCCTTCACGTCGTCGACGTCGAGGTGGGCGAGGCGTTCGTGAATACGTTCCTCAAGACCGCCTTCACGAAGGAAGAGGCGGAACGCTTCGGCCGTCGTCGCGAAGCCGTCGGGAACACGGATGCCCGCGCTCGTCAACTGGCTCAAGAGTTCGCCGAGCGAGGCGTTCTTGCCGCCCACTCGGTCCACGTCCGTCATGCGAAGCTGACTAAAGGGAAATACGTAACGACCCTGTACCATTGTGTAGTCCTTTGATCCCGTGAGAACGGGTTGTTGCTCAATCGGAGGGGATTGTAACCACAAAGAGTGCGACATGTGGCCCGCAGGGCGCCCGCCGAGGGCTTTCGGACGGCCGCAAAACGGTTTTTTGCCGTTTTTTCCGCGTTTTTTCCCTCGATCACGCCCGAAATACAGGTTTTCCCTTAGGAAAGATCGATCGAAAACGCATTCCGAATAGTCGCCCTCGTCCTTCGTCTGAAAACTCTCAAAAGAACGCCCCTTGTCGAATCCGACCTTCCGATCGCAAGCGTCGGACCGTCGCACGCCCCGCGAAAAGGCCTCCCGGGACCCGCGGAGGAACGTTTCCCTTTCGCTAGAATGGCTCGATGTCGGCTCGCTCTTTGCCCGACCCCAGCGTCGGGGCGGAAGCGACCGTTTTTCCCCAAGCCCCACCCCGACCACACCCGGAGGATCCCCACGTCATGGCCACGCCGCGACTAGAAAACTATGCCCGTCAGTCGGTTTTCGACGCCCTTGCCGCCCTTTTCATTCGTCCCGATGCCGCGGGCGTCCTCGAACGCTGGGCGGACGCCGTGAAGGTCACCGCGGCCCTCGCGGGCGAAGTTGGGATACCCACCGCGACGCTCGACGCTCTGCGCGAGAAGCCCCTCCCGACGGCCGAATCCGTGCAGACCGAGTACGAGACGCTCTTCGGCGAAGAGGGCCCCGTCTCTCTTCTTGAAAGCGACTGGCCGAAGACGTGCGACGATCCGCGCGCGACCTGCCGCCTCGAATACCTGAAAGCGGACCTGGCCGTCACGGACGAGCTCGGCGTTCCCGAAGACCACCTCGGCATGCTCTGCGGCTTCATGGCGGTTTTGCTGTTGCGCGAAAACCCCGATGCGGCGGAACGCTTCTTCGACCGGCATCCGGGCAAGTGGCTCCCCGCGCTCGTTGACGCGATTCGCAACCGTCCCGAAGCGGTCTTTTTCCGAGACGCCGCAACGCTTCTCGAAACGATCTGCGAAATCGAAGCATCGCTTCGCGAAGCGAAGAACTATTGAGGCTTCCGAAAGCCCGCCCGTTATTCAAGGCCTCCCGACGGAGGCCTTGTTAGAATACGCCGCACCGCAACCCAAAGCGCCGGAAACCTTTTCCGGCCTCTTACCCATGACCGAAACGACTTCGCCCACCCGACCGGTATTCATCGTAAGCGACGGCACCGCCATTACCGCCGAAACGCTCGCGCATGCGATTCTCGCCCAGTTCACGGATCTCTCCTATCAGCAGACCCGCATCCCGTTCGTCAACACGGTCGAAAAGGCGCTTGAGACCGCCCGTCGCATCAATTCCGTTGAAAAAGAACGCGGCGTTCGCCCGATCATTTTCACGACCTTCGTCGACCCCGACGTGATGCGCTGCTTCAACGAGCACGTCTCGGGCCACATCATCGACCTCTTCCGCAAGTTCGTCGGTCCGCTCGAAACGGAACTCGGCATGAAGAGCGCGCACAGCATCGGGCGCACGCACCGCATCCGCGACGACGAAAAGTACAACCGCCGCATTGCCGCGATCGACTACACGCTGCAACACGACGACGGTCAGACGAACCGCGGCCTCGACGAAGCGGACGTCATCCTCGTAGGCGTTTCCCGCTCGGGCAAAACTCCGACGTCGCTCTTTCTGGCGATGCAGTTCGGCCTCAAGGTCGCCAACTACCCCCTCATCCCCGAAGACTTCGACCGCGGCACGTTGCCCGAAGCGCTTCAGTCGCTTCGCTCCAAGCTCTTCGGCCTCTCGATCAAACCCGAACGCCTCTCCGAAATCCGCAACGAACGTCGCCCGGGGAGTCGCTACGCGAGCATCGAAAATTGCCGTCAGGAAATCTTCGACGCCGAAAGCCTGATGCAGCGCGAAGGCATCCGCTGGCTCAATTCGACGACGAAGTCGATCGAAGAAATTTCCGCGACCATCATGTCGGAGCTCGGCCTCGAAAAGCTCCACACCGCCTGATCGACGGTACGACCGATCGAGTCGTTTGTTTTCATCGCGCTCGACGCTCAACCACTGAGTGTCGGGCGCGTTTTTCAAGACCCCTCATCATTCCCCGCCCGAGATCGTCGTCATGATATCGAAAACCTTTCCCAAACTTCAGCCCCCGCTCTTCGTCGGCTCCATCGTCGTGCTCGGCCTTGTTTTGCTTGGTCTCGGATCGGACGACGCTCTCCTTTCCTGGTTGATTTCTGAGAACGCCACGTTCTGGTTTTCAGGCTTCATTATCTTCATGGCCATAATTGCAGCTTTCCAGTGCGAACAAGCCACGAGGGGATTTCTCAAGGAGTTGGACGAGGCCACCAACCTCGTGAATTCGGGCGCATCCTGGGACGACCTTAATAGCGAGATCGAGCAGCATGCTCCAAGTCTCCATAAGTCCTTTTCGGCCTTTCATCAAACACTTCGTCGCATCGATGGCACGACCGACTTCAACACAGATGAAATCCCAAACCGTCAGGGATTTTTCACTCTGCGTTCGTCGCGCGACTACCTCAACGAGGACACGACGTACCGAAACATTGTCTACGTCCCCTTCCTCGAAGCCGTACCAGGCATGCTAACGGGCCTGGGCATTTTCTTCACTTTCCTGGGGCTCGCCAGCGGCGTCTCCCTGGCCACGGATGGCCTTCTTTCCGGCGAAACGAGCGTAAGTACCGCAGACGTTCAACTACTTCTCGCTTCGATCCAAGACCTTCTCCAAGGGGCCGGTCTGGCCTTCGTAACCTCGATCGTGGGATTGGCCTCCTCGCTGGCTTTTTCCACTGGAATCCACTTTCTGGAAAAAAAGGTTCATAAGAAACTCGAAAACCTCAACAAATCCATTGAAGACCGCGCTCCGACCGCAGACGCCGAAACATTGCTCCTCATCTCGGCCAACAAGACTAGCCAACAGGAGGCGCTTCTGCGGGGTCTCAAGGACAATTGGGAGCTGATGGCGGATAAGTTCGCCGAAAAGCTCAGCGAAAAGATGGAAAAGGCCTCCTCGGTTCAAACCGAAGAGCTCGTGCGCGAGTTGAGCAAACTCAACAACTCTGTGAAGGACCTCGGCACAGCTCAGACCGAAGTGATTACGAAGGAAACGAAGCAGGCAATGAAGGACCTCGTCGATATGCTCTCGGGAGCAATCAACGGCATGACCGATACGTTCGACCGGTCGGCTGAAGGGATTCGCACGTCCGTTGCCGTGCTCGATTCGATCCTGAAGACGACCGAATCGACCATGCAATCCGTTTCGGAGAATGCGGAAGACGCACTCGGTCGCATGAACGATCAAATCAATGCGATCGAAGCGCGTCTCACTCAAGGTGCCCGGGCACTCGAATCGAGCATGAACGCCATGGCCGAACAATCCGGCCGACTTGCCGAGACGGTGGCCGAAGCGGGAAGTGCGTTCAAGACATCCGTCGAGACCACGTCGGAAGGATTCGATCAAACCGTGAACGCATCGGCCTCGGGATTCAAGGAAAAAGTCGCCGAAAGCGGCAACGCGTTTGCCGAAACGTTTGCGGGCGCCGCACAAAGCGGAGCGCAGGCACTCCGCGAATCCGCCCACGAAAGCGCAACCGTTTTCCGCTCGGCCTTCACGCAAACCGCCGAAGGGGCAGAACGTTTCAATCGGGCACTGGAGGGTAGCGCGACCGCACAGCGCGACATCGCGAAGGCGTATGAGGACATGTACGTCAAGGTGGCCCGCTCAAGCGAGCTCCTTGCTCATACGCTCGAAGAAACCCGCCTCGTCACGGAAGCCCTCGGGGTGAATCGCGAGGCCTTTGTGAAAGCCATGCAGGAGCTCCTCGAAAACGCACGCGAAACGCAAGACCAAGGGAGCCGCAACTTCGCGGTTTCGGCGGAAAAGGTCTCAGAAGTTTTCATCCACGTGCTCGAAACGCACAAGAAACTTCAGGAAAGCTCGGAACATCTCCAGTCGCTTCTCACGGAAGGGCTCGAGCGTTTCGGGGCGGCCCTTCACAATCTGAACAGTCAGCTCGCGACCAACATGTCGACGGCCGACAAGCTGCTCGGCGAAGCCGTCGGCGGCATGAGCGAAGGGTTGCGGCGTTGGACGCAATACCAATCCGAACAAAGCAACGCGCTTGAGCGCAATACCCGCGGCTTCACGGAAGCGATCGATCGCATCGGCGACCTCGTCCAAGCTGTCGACACATCGGTTCGTCGCATCGAAACCGCGCAGAGTTCCGCCCAAAAGACCGATACCTCCGGCAACACCGATAAGGTCACGAAATGAGACGCCCCCGTACGTCCAGCGCCCCGTCCGGTTCGGAGCGCGTCAATTATCTTGCGAGCGTATCGGACTTGATGTCCGCGCTCCTCTTCGTTTTCATCCTAACGCTCGCCGTTGCCATTATTCAGGCGCGCACCGCCGCGGGGCGCGCCGAAATCGAGGCCGATCGCGCGCGGACCGCGCAAACGGAAGCGCTCGAAGCTCGCAAAGAGGCTCTTAAAGCTCGGGCCGAAGCGATCGACGCTGCGGAAAAAGCGCGTCGCACTCGCGACGACCTACAAGCCGTTCAAACGCGTCTGGCAGCCGTTGAGAGCCGTCTCGAAGGCAATGCCCGCACGCTTCGAATTCTTCTGAACGAGCTCCGCGACAAACTGATGTTGCGCGGCATTCCAGTTGACATCGACGCCACGCGAGGTGTGTTGCGCGTTCCCGAATCGGCGGTAACCTTCGCCGTCGGCAGCAGCGTGCTCGACGAAGGCAACCGTCGCAAGGTGCTCGCGATCGGCGAAGCACTCGCAGGCGAACTTCGCTGCTTTCAGGTCGATCGTCTGAACGATCAAGACTGCAAAGGCCGAAACCCCTACGGGCACACGCTCGACGCCGTATTGATCGAAGGTCACACCGACAATCAGGCCTATCGGGGCGATGCGACGGGACGACGCAACCGACTCCTTTCCACCGCACGATCAAGCGCCGTTTTCGACGTCATGGTTTCGGGGAACGCGCAACTCGAAAATCTCACAAACGCCGAAGGCGAGCGTCTTTTCTCGCTCTCGGGTTACGGAGCCGCCCGCCCGCTTCCCGGTCACGAGTACGCGGCCCCCACGAACGACTCCGCCAACCGCCGCATCGAATTCCGCTTCATCATGACGCCTCCCGCCATCAACGACGAGGAAAGTCGTCTCATCCGCAGCCCGGCACCCGAGGGAACCGCGGCGCTCGACGAATCCCCGGCCGAAGTAGCCTCGGATGGCCCGAAGGTCGTTGAACCTGTCAAACCTGTCAAGTCCGATGCGACCGCGGCACCCGCCGCCGGGGCAGCGAAGCCCACGCACGATGCAGAGAGCCCGGCTGCTGTTCCGCTCGCCGCATCTGCCGATGAGTCTTCCGAACAAGGAGTCCGCCCGTGATCACGAAGGAAGACAAGGACCGAATCTTCGCCCTGTTCGATCTCGGCGCACGACCGCTTCCGAAATTTCCGACGATCATCAGCGCGAGCACCGAGGTGATAAAAACGTGGGACCGAGGGAACGTACCGCACAACGTGCTCGTGCGCCTCTGGAAAAAGCTTGAGGCACAGGGCGCCGAGGCGGTTGTTACGGAGCTCGAATATCCGCTCCTCGCGCGCGTCCTCTTTTCAACGACGGGCGAGGGACTTTACCCCCTCATGAGCCGCCACGACGTACTCGTTTATGCGTCGAAACTCGTCATGCGAGCGAACGACCCTCAACTTGCGCTCGACTTTGCCAAAACCTTTTTGCGCCTTCACGAGCCGACGATCGATCTCGTCAACATCACCCGTTGGGCGGCCAAGGTCGCGCTCAGGTGCCAACCGGGTAAGACCTTCGTTCGGGATGGCTTTTTCGACGTTGCCGGCCCGAAACGCATGGCGATGTTGCTCGCGCCCGCTGACCCGGTCGACGCGGTGGTCGAACAACTCGGCGGCGAGCTCCTTGATCCACATTCGGCGTACGCCAACGCCGTCTGGCGTCTGGGTCTCGACCGCTATTCAAGCCTTGTCGCTTCCTCCCGCTCCGACCCAATGCGTTTTTCCACAGTGCTCGACTTTATCCGACGCGACTCGCAAACTTCTGAAGGCTACTTGCGATCGCCTGCCGACGCCGAGCATTTCGCCTGCGCGGTAGCTGAACCCTTTCTCAAAGATCCGCGCGACATGCCGAGCTCGGAAGTTCGCGAGGCACTTTTCAACTTCTTCGTCTATTTCTTTGGCGACCCGCGCGACACGGGCAATACGCGTTGGGAGTCGATTCGCGCAAGCGTCGGAGACCTCTTCAAAATTTGGAAGACGGGCGAAGATTTGGAAAGTCTCTTCCTTTTCGTGGGTGATGCGCTCCGTGTGCCCCCGAAGCATTGGGAGGATCGTCGACCGTTCTGGTTCCGCTACTGGCGTGCGGGCCGCGTTAGCGGTTGGGGTATCTACACATCGCCAACCATGCGTACAAGTTGCCTTACAAGAGCCTCTCTGAGAAAACGTTACCCGAACATCCTCTCGGAACTTGGCGTCTTAAAAAATCGCCCCAAAACGAACTTCATGTTGCTCTTTGAACTCGACAACAACATCCTTGTGTCGGAGTTCTCCGATCAGGGCGCGATACGTATCGGGCACCCGAACGCTCGTATCAATACCAAGCTCAAGGTACTCGACTGGAGTGATCTTGTGGAAATCGACGACAAGCCCATCGCCCACAGAGCAACAGGCAGCTGGAGAGTCGACACCGACCGAAGGATCGCCGAACTCTCGGGGCTGCGTTCGCCGCGATGAGCCCGTCCCTTTGAACTCGACGCAGGTAGTTTTTCCCAATGTTTTCGTTCTTTCGCAAAAAATCGGCTCCTCGCGAGCCAGAACTCGTCCTCGCGGACCGGACGTCCGTCGACGCACACACGTTCGAAGCGCTGCGCGGACGGTTGCTCGTTCTCGAAGCTGAAAAAGCCGCCGCCTACGAACACGCGCCCGACACCGATCCGCGAACGCTCTACCGGCGTTTTCTTGCCGAGACGCGTTGCATGCGCGCGTCGCTCCTCGGTGCCGTACGAGACGACCAACCCGTCGACCTTCGAACGCACGAAGGATGGCCGGCGGCCGAACGCCTGCTAGAACTCGTTCACGACGAGCTCGCGTTCGTCGTACCCTCCGAAGAGGGCCGTACGGGCATTTTGCTGCCTGACGTGACGGTGCTCGGACTCGGCGAAGCGGAACGACGAATGCTTGACCCCGTTGAACCGGTAGACCTTGCCCTCGTGCTCGAACAAACGGGCGTTCCGGGCGAGCGCTCCCGACGCGTCGTGCGACATTGGCAACGCAACGGTAGGCGACTACTCGAAGCGCGAACGGACGGCGCGCATCTCGTTGCGGGGAAGCGTAGCCATCCGATTCCCGCACGCTTCTTTTTCACCAGCGACGCGATCGATCGCTACGACGAAGCACTCGAAGCAGCCCGCACGAAGGACGACCTCCTTTACGCCTGGGCGCAACTTTCCGACTTTTTGCACGCCACGGGCGAGCGCCCGCTCGAAGGGGCCGCGAGTCGCGTGCGACTTCTCACCGCCTCCGAAATCTCGATCGAGTACGACGAGACAACGGGAATCGTTCGCCCCTATTTTCTGAAGGCGAATGCAACACCGGGAAGCGAGCGCAAAAATTTCGAGCCCCTCATCACGCGCATGCAGCACAATCGCACGGAAGGACAGCTCGGCCCCGACTTCGAAGTGCCAAGGCACTTCATGCTCGACGCCCGGACGTTCCTCTTTTTGCCCGAAGAGACCCGACTCGTTCTTCAGGCCGCCTACGAAGCCGCACACGGCACGCCCGAAGAGCGGGCACGACTCCTCGCGAACCCTTCACGCGAAATCGCCAAGCGGCTCGAAGGTCGCGCACCCGACGCCGACATTGAAAAACTCGTCGGAGGCGTCTTCGTCGAATCGCCCGAATTTCTGAGCGACCGCGTCAAGGCGTTCGGGCGATGGGAACCGAAGCTTTGTGCGTTCGGCTCGCCCGTCGCGGCGAACTGGTTCGGCGACGACGAAAACCGTTGGGCGGTGTTGCTCGGCGGCGAGTACGTTACGGCATCGGTCGAAGAGCTCCGCAAGCTGGTGCGCGAAACACGCGAAGCCCTCCGCCGGGGTGATGCGACCGTGGAGTTTCACGACTTGGAGCTTGACGTGCGGGAAGTGGACCTCAACAAAATCGAGGCCATCGTGCGTACCGCCGAGAAGTCTCCCGAGCACAACCGAAAGGGCGAACACGCAACGCCCTACGACCGTGACGACTCCTCGTCGCCCGACGAAGAAACGGACGGTAACGTGCGCTTCGGTCCGATTCTCGAAGACAACCTCGAAACACTCGGGTACCTTGCGGAAATGCGGCGCCCCGCGCCCTTCACGCACGAGCTGACGGGGCTCAACCGCGACTTTTCGTTGCTCGAGCATCAAAAGGAGTGTCTCGCGTGGCTTTGCGACCTCCGAAATCGAGGCGTCCCCGGCGCAATTCTCGCCGACGACATGGGGCTTGGGAAAACGCTTCAGTGCCTGGCCTTTTTGCGCTGGATGGCCGAAGGAAACGACGCCGCCGACCATCCACACCCGTCGCTTGTAGTCGCGCCGGTGGGGCTTCTGGAAAATTGGAAAAAAGAAGCCCGGAAGTACTTCGGCGACCGACTCACGGAACCCGTCGTATTGACGGGCCCCTCGGCTCGGGCTTTCCAGAAGCTCTCCCGCTCCGAACGGCTTGCGCGTCTGGAAAACTCCGACTGGGTGCTTGCCAACTACGAAACGGTTCGCGACAAATTCGAACTCTTCGGCGCGGTTAACTGGAGCGTCGTCGTGTTCGACGAAGCCCAGAAAATCAAAAATCCGACCGCACTCATCACCGAAACCGCCAAAGCGCTCGAGAGTGACTTCACGCTCGTCATGACGGGCACGCCCGTTGAGAACAGCTTTACGGACCTCTGGTCCCTAACGGACACGGCCGTTCCGGGCTTTATGGGTACGCTCAAAGAATTTTGCACGACCTACGGGGACGACGCCGATCTCGAAGAAAGCGGCGCGAAACTCCACGCGATGTTGACGGGCCTCGCGTCCTTGCCCTCGGGGGCGGAGCCCATCCGTCTCATGATGCGGCGCCTCAAGACAGAGCGCCTCAAGGCGTTGCCCGAAAAGCGTCTCTCGGTCGTCGAGCGAGTGATGCCACCCGAGCAGGCCGAAGCCTACCGGGCGATTTTGGCCGAACGACGCGCGAACCCGCGGGCCCCGAAGAATTCGCCGCTCGCGGTACTCGCGCGTTTGGCCGAGTGTTCGCTCACGGGCGGTCGACCGCTTGCGGAAGGCGAATCGCTCGGCGCCGATCGCATCGCGGGGTCCGCTCGTCTGCAAGCCTTTTTCGAGATTCTCGACGACATTGCCGCACACCGAGAGAAAGCGGTCGTCTTCGTGCAGCACTTTGCCCTGCAGGATGCCGTTGCCCGAACGATCCGCGAACGCTACGGGCTCGGGCACCTACCCGGGAAAATCAACGGCACCATGCCGTCCGCGGCACGCCAGCGCGTGGTCGACGCCTTCCAATCGGGTCCCGACGGATTCGACGCCGTGGTGCTGACGGGTCGGGCAGCCGGCACCGGGCTTACTCTTACGGCTGCAAACCACGTCGTGCATCTCGAACGTTGGTGGAACCCCGCCGTGGAAGACCAGTGTAGCGACCGCGTCTATCGCATTGGTCAGCAAAAGCCCGTCACCGTTCACGTGCCGCTCGCGCTTCTAGAGCCCGGCGACACGACGTGCTTCGACGCGCAACTCCACGCGTTTCTAGAACACAAACGCGTGCGAAGCGCCAGCGTCCTGCAACCCGTCATGACAGATGCGGGCGAGAGCGAACTCGCGACGGCCGTGCTCGGCGCGGACAATTGACGCCTTCACACTTGCAACGCCCCGATCGCGCCGGACGCGATCGGGGGAAAAGGCCCCGCCCGGAGGTCTCAGGCGAGGAGCGCTTCCACGGCGGTCGCCGACACGTCGTTCGGGCGCGCGCCCTTGAAGCCCGTGACGGCGTAGCGGGTCCAACGACCGATCACCCAACTCATGATGAGGTTCGCCTTGGCGGTCGTATTGAAGTCGGCGGGAAGTTCGCCCGCCATCACGCCTTCGCGGTAGCGCTGACGGAAGGTCGCTTCGAACTTGTCGAAAACGAGGGCGAGACGCTGCATGAGGCGTTCGTCTTCGCCGAGGAAGACCTGACCCGCGAAGACGCGGGCAAAGCCCGGATTGGCCGTACCGAAGTCAAGAAGCGCGCGCACCATCGTGCGGACGCGATCGTTCGTGGCGGGAAGCGCCGGGTCGGCGGCGATGCGGTCGAACACCTCGACGACGGACCCTTCCATCAGGTCGAGAAGCCCCAGATAGATGTCCGCCTTCGAGATGAAGATGCGGTAGAGGGCCGCTTCCGACAGCGAGAGTTCGCGTGCGATCTGCGCCGTGGTGATGCGGTCGACCTTCGGATCGGCCAAAAGGGTCGCAACCGTTTTCAGAATTTCGATGCGACGGTCCGCACGGGGCTTGCGCGTACGGCGCACGGGTTGAAGGTTCGAGCTTTGCAGGTTCTTCGGGGCAAGTTGGGAATCGTGACTGTCCGACATGGTTCGTGTGTTCGCCCCTTTCGAGGGGCTGTGTTTTGAGTTTTGTGCCGAAACTCTAGCGTATCGGCGTGTGCGAGCACAAACTTTTCGAGAAAAAAAGCGGAAAAAAGCGCGGGTCGACGGGAGAGAGGCTTTTCGGAGCTTTCCGGCCCCCGGAAAGCACGCAGTCCCCTCAACCAAGCAGCGTCTCGTCGAGCGTTCCCGCCTTGAGGTCCGCCGCACGGCGTGCGGCCGCTTCGCCCGCAGCGCGGCCGAGCACGACGCAGCTCGTGAGCGACATGCCGCCCGGGCGCTCTTCGCCGAAGATGCCGCCCACGACTTCGCCCGCCGCCCAAAAGCCCGGGATCCGTCGGCGCACTTCGTCGACCAACTGCCCGTCGGGGGTCGTGAGAAGACCGCCCAGCGTCATGTGAACGAAAAGCCGCTCGCGCCCCCAGTAAAAGGGCGGCTCCTCGATCTTCTGCGCGAAGACCCGCTTGCCCGTTGCGGGGTCGAACCCCGCCTCGACCGCCCGGTTGTAGCTCGCGATCGTGCGCTCCAGGGTGGACGGGGGAATCCCCATCCCTTCCGCCATGTCGGCGATCGTCTCCGACTTGTGCACGACGCCCGAAGCCAGCTTCACGCCGAGCGTCGCCCCTTTGCGGGAGCGGCTGTCGGTGATCACCCACACGTCGCCTCCGGGAGCGGCCATCACCGCATCCGCAACGGTGCTCCAGCCCGCCGTTTCGTCGACGATGCGTTCGCCCTCGCGGTTGACGTAAATGTCCGCCCCCGCGTAGTCGACGAGACGCCCGCCCGCGTAGAGGAGGAGCATCACGTTCTCCATCCCGCTCGTGACCGCTCCGATTTCGCGCCCCATCAGGACGCCGTCCCCTTGAGCGCCGTCCCAGTAGAGACCTTCGGGATTGGCGGTCGTCGTCATGTCGGGCGTGATGCGCGGGTCGGAGGCGGCGCGCATGGCGGCGTTGGCGGTAAAGCCGCCGCTTGCGATCACGATGCCGCCCGCCGAAAGGATTTGCGTTCCGTCGGGCCCTTCGACCTCAAGAGATGCCCTGCCGTCCGTACCCGATTCCGTTCGATAGAGGTGCGTGGCGCGCAGGTTGAAGCGCACGTCGATCCCTGCGCGTCGTACGGCCTCAAGAAGCACGATCACGTAGCGTCGCCCCGAAGCCGTCCCCGTGACGCCGTAAGAGCGCCGGCGATGCGTGCCGAGCGCCTGGAAAATCACGCCCGAAAAGGGAACGCCCTTCGCTTCCAACCAGTCGAGCGCCGCTTCGGAATGCTCGGCAATGTAGCGTACGTGCGGAAGGCTTACGCCCGATCCGCCCGTTTCGATGCACTCCCGAACGAGCATGTCGACCGAATCCTCGATCCCGAGGGGCTTTTGACGCTTGGGACTCACGGCCGAGAGGGACCCCGCCGAATAGAGCGTGTGTCCGCCCGCAAGCGGCCCCTTTTCGACGAGCAGGATGCGCTCCGCGCCCGCTTCGCGGGCGGCAAGCGCCGCCGTCAAACCCGCCATCCCCGAGCCGATCACGATCACGTCCCAGTACGGGGCAAGCGCGGGCGAGGGATGAAGTGCGGCCGAGGCGGGGCCTTCGGTCGTGGTCGTCCGTGAGGTCGATGTCGTCGAAAGGCTCGAAAAGGGCGAAGCGGCCGCCGCGGGTCTCACGACGTACGCGGCACCCGACGGGCGCACGACGGCGAGCGCCGCCGCAAGGGACGCTCCCTGAAGGAGTCGGCGCCGAACGCGCTCGTCCGGCACCCCGACGTTCCTCAAAAACGCAGGCACGGTTGTCCTCGGGCGCGAGCGGTCACACATGGTCAATCCTCCGAGCGACCGCCCTTTTCGACGACCCCGATCGATTCGAGGAGCCAGAAGGCTTCGAGGGCGCCGCGCACGCCGAGCTTCTGAAACCCGTTCCCGCGGTGCATCTTGACGGTCGGAAGCGAAATGCCGAGCTCTTCCCCGATCACCTTGTTCGAGCGGTCGAGCGCCGCAAGCCGCACGACCTCGCGCTCGCGGGGCGTCAGCGATTCATAAATCGCCTTCGTTTCTTCAACCTTGCGCTTCGATTCGGCGAGGGTTCGAGCGTGTCGGACGGCCGCCTCCACGACCGCATTCAAGGTCACGGGATCGACGGGCTTTTGAAGGAAGTCGTACGCCCCGCGCTTCAAGGCATGGACTGCCATGTCAACGTCGCCGTGCCCCGTCAAAAAGACGACGGGCAGAAGCGCCTTGCGCCCGAGCAGCGCGTCGAAGAGTTCGATACCGGTCATCCCCGGCATGCGCACGTCGAGAATCAACACGCCCGGGCGTTCCGGATCGTCAAAGGCGAGAAAATCGCGCCCGCTCGAATAGGTCTGCACGTGCCAGCCCATCGCCTGCAGAAAGAGCTTTTGCGAGCTCGCAAAGGTTTCGTCGTCGTCGACAATGCGAACGAGAGGGAGAGTCGGTGTCGTCATGGGATGTATCTCAAAAAGTCGTAACCATCCTAACGGAGGAAAAGTGCGTCGGTCACGCGCGGCGGGGCGGTTCGGCACCCGAGGGCGAAGCCGCGTCGGAAGTCGAAGCAGACGCAGAGGACGCTTCGTTCGGATCTTGCGCATCGTCCGAGTCTTCCGTCTCATCGGACTCGTCGGATTCGTCCGACTCGACGAGCATCTCGAAAACGACGTTCACGACGACGCCCCCGCCCGGGCGGCGGCGGAATTTGATCGTCGCGCCGTGGCTGTCGGCGATCCCGCGCACGATCCCGAGGCCGAGGCCGAGCCCTTCGGGCTTCACCGAATCGAACCCCGCCGTGAGGCGTTCGAACCCCGCGTCGGAGAGTTCGGGACCGTTGTCTTCGACCGTGAGGCGAATGCGGGCGCAACCCGCGGGATCGTCGTCGGGGGAGATCGCGGCGAGTGAGAGCACCACCTTCGCGTCGGGCGACTCGGCGCAGGCTTCGGCCGCGTTTTTGATGAGGTTGAGGATCAAAAGCTCAAGTTCGAGGGGATCGCCCGTGACGGGGGCGCACTCGGGGAGTTCAAGTACCACGGGCACGTGATCCGTTTTGCTCAAGTCCAAGGCACGCAACGCCCTCTGCGCGATCTCGACGAGATCGCACGGCACCTGTGCGCCGTGCTGCGACTTCGCGTAGCGACGCACCCGATCGACGATTCCCGCGATGCGAAGCGCCTCGCCGTCGATCCCGTCGAGCGCCGTGCGAATGTCGGCATTCGTATGGCCGTCACGGGCCAGGAGCAACTTCAGCACGGCCGCAAAATTGCGGATCGACCCCACGGGCGAGCGGATTTCGTGCGCGATCATGCCCGACATCTGGTTGACGATGCTGCGCTTTTCGAGACCGCTCAGACGCGCCCGCGCCTGACGCGCTTCGACTTCAAGCCGCGCGCGGTCCGCGAGGGCCTCTCTCAGACTCCGCGTTCGCACGGCGACGAGTCGACGCAACCGCACTTCGTTTACGACGAGCCAGAGCAGGAGCAGAAGCACCGCGTTCACGTACGTTCCGTACCGCTCGTAAAGGGCCGAAGGCGAATATTCGCGCAGGTACCGATAGGGGCCCGCCGCGAGCGACCGGTAAAGACGCGTCAAATCTTCGCCCGGCGAAAAGGCCACCCAACCGTAGGAAGGACCCCCCGGAGTCACCGCATGTCGCCCCGCACTCGGCGCGGGCGGTGAAAGAAGCGCGAGCGTCGTGTCGCGCACGACGGGTTCGGGCGTCCAGTCGAACGCATAGAGACTCACATCGGGAAAGAGCGCGGACGTTCGCCGACAAGCAAGGTGCCCGTCGAGAACGCCGTCGACGACCCGCAGCAACCCCGGCGCCACAAGGCCCGAGCGCTCGAGCGACTCGAGAAGACACGTGGGCAACGCCGCCGCGTCGACGCCTCCCCCCAATACGGCCGCCACGGCATTCGGGTAGGCGGCCGAGAGGTGAATGATGTCGCTGAAGAAGTGCCAGGGATCTTCACCCGATTCGCGTACCCGATCCAGAAGCGCCAATTCCGTGATCGACTCGGGAAGATCCGCGGCAAGGCGCTTGCCTTTCAAGTCCTTGAGCGTACGGAGGTTCCGACGCGCGTCGAGCACGACGAGCGCCGTCCCGACCGAGTGACCGGCCGACTCGGCGTAGGCCGTTTTTCGAGCCGCCACTTGGTGGAGCACGATCCCCGCCGCAGCCGCGTCGGTCACAAACGAGGGATAGGCCAAAACAAAATCGGGCCGTTCGCGCTTCAGCGTGTCGGCGGCATCCGCCGGAGGGATTTCCACCCATTCGATCGAGACGCGATCGGAGAAGAAATCGGAAAAAAGCAACATCGGCTCGTCCAGACTCGCGTCAAGATCCGCGGGACCGTTTATGCGACCGATGCGAAGCGTGACGGGATGCGAAAAAGGTGCCCGAACCGAGGCGGAGGAGAGAACGTCGGCGGCGCCTGCGGTCCCCCGGACTTCGACTGTTGCGGGCACATTCGGCGCATTCGGAAGATCCGCCGCACTCGCCGAACCTGCGAGCGCAAGAAGGCCCGCTCCGAGCACGTCGCGCACGTGCGCTCCGGCGGGGCGTCCGTCACGGACGCCCCGCCGGAGGAAATCGAAGAAAAACGCTGCGACAAACGACATGGCGTCACCGGAAACGGGCGGGAAAAAGAAGCGCACCGATGCGAAGAAGACGTCGACGAGGCTTCGAGAAACCGAGAAGAAACACCGAAAACGCATCGATCGGATGCTACGAGCGTAGCAAATTCCGCAGAAGAGTCGCCTAGACCTTGGCCTAGACGGTCGGTCGTGCCCGAAGCGGGCCTGACTCGACCTCCGGTTGCGGAGCTCCTATAGAATCAGTAATAATTCTCGTTTTCATTTAATTTTCGAAAAGGACATCATCGTGGATCGACTTCGAAGCCCGGCACCCGCTGCGGGCATCACGCGCGCGACGGCCATCAAAACCCTGGCGGGGCTGGTTGTTGCGGGCCTCCCTTCTCTCCGAGCGGGAACGGCTTCGGCAACCGAAACCGCCGAAGCTTCGAAAAAACGCGCCGAACCGGAATCGACCGATCATGACTCCGCGATCCGCTTCGGTCGCCGGCAGCGCGATCCGAGCCGGCCGGGGCCCGTTGCCGTAGTCGATCTTCTCGACGCGGAATCCTTTTTCGAGACGACCGTCGCCTATGCGGGTGCGATTGAAAAGAGCCACCTCTTTGCGGGCGACTTTTCGGGCTTCGTCGTGGCCGGAATCGATACGGCATCGGACGCTCGAAAACGCGAACATGCGCTCACGCCCACGGCCTCCGCGCTCGATCGGCGGGGACAACCCCTTCCCGACGGAAAACGCCCGGGCGGGGGTGCGCCCGAGATGCTCGACTATCTGACGGGTTCCTGGCGGCGCGAGACGGAACGCCTCTCGGGGCGGCAAACGGCAAGACGCGTCTTGGCCGGCCACTCCTACGCGGGGCTTTTTACGCTTTTTGCGCTTCAGAAGCAGTCCGATGACTGGGACGACTTCATTGCGATCGATCCGAGCCTCTGGTGGGACGGGAGGCGCTGGGCGGACGAATTCCGTGAAACGCGTCCGGGTCAATGGGCGGGAAAGCGAGTCTACCTCGCCTACGCCGAACGTCCCCGACGCGGAGCCGTTGGAGCGCTCGATCGGTCGGGACCCGCCAAAAAGCGGATTGCCGAAGTGCTTCGTCGCGGCGGCGCCGAAGTGATCGTTCGACGCTTCCCCGACGAGGTACACGGCACCGTCTTCTGGCCCGCAATGTATGACGCCATGAAGAACTTTTGGCTTCGGATGCCGTAAGAACAACGGAATTTCGAGAAAAGAAAAGGTGAGCGCCGACCTCAAGCCCTCGCCTTACCCGTCACCCGGAGCGACGCCCCTCGTTTATGATGAGCGCAGTTCTTGTCTACCAAGGGGAAACCCATGCTTCAGTCCACGCAGTCCGCAACCTTTGCGGTGACGCGCGAGCAGCTTGAGCGCCGACTCGATGCCGCCACGCACCGTACGCCCGCCGAGGTGCGTTTTACGAACGGCACCGTTGCCGACGTTTTCTCGGGCACCTTTCTGACGGACGTCGACGTGCTCGTCACGGACGGCGTCGTCGTGGACTGCGTCCCGACGGGTTCGGCCGAAGCCCTTGAAACCGTGGACTTGGAGGGCGGCATTTTGCTCCCGGGCTTCATCGACGCGCATGTTCACATCGAATCGTCGATGCTCGTTCCCGAACGTTTTGCCGAACTCGTTCTTCCGCACGGGACGGCGGTCGTTGTTGCCGACCCGCACGAGATTGCAAACGTTCTCGGGACCGAGGGGATTCGATACATGCTCGACGCGTCCGAAGGCCTCCCGCTTGACATCCGCTTCATGCTCCCCTCGTGCGTTCCCGCAACGCCCTTCGAACACGCGGGAGCGACGCTTGACGCCGAACGGCTTCGGCCCCTCTACGCGCATCCCCGTGTTCTCGGGCTCGGGGAAGTCATGAACGTGCCGGGGGTGCTCGGCAAAGATCCCGATTTGCTTCAAAAGCTCCTTGATGCGCGCACGCGCGCCCGTCCGATCGACGGTCACGCGCCGGGGGTGTTGCGCGAAGCGCTCTCGGCCTGCGTTGTGGCGGGAATTACGAGCGACCACGAATGTTCGACCCTCGAAGAAATGCGCGAGAGCATCCGCCGGGGCATGTGCGTGATGATCCGTCAGGGATCGGCCGCAAAGAACCTCCCCGAACTCATCCGCGGCGTCACGCCCGAGAACGCCCACATGTGCATGTTCTGCAACGACGACGCGAATCCCGCGGACATCGCGCTCGAAGGCCATATGGAAAAACACCTTCGCATGGCGGTGGCGGCGGGCGTACCCGCCATGACGGCCGTTCGCATGGCAACCGTCAACGCGGCGAACCGCTTCGGTCTCACGGAATCGGGCGCCGTCGCCCCGGGGCGTCGCGCCGACTTTGCCGTGGTCGAGGACCTCACGCACTTCCGCGTGCGAGCGACCTACCACGGCGGACGCCTCACGTCTCGCGACGGGAAACTGACGGCTCCCCTGCGCCGTCCGCTTCGCCCCGAAGGGGTGCTCTCGCGCGTTCGCACGGGACGGGTCGACGCGGATGCGTTCGCAATCGACGTCCCCTCGGGACGCGCGCGCGTGATCGGGCTCGTCCCGCACGAAATCCTTACGGCGGCACACGAACTTCCCGTTCGAACGGAATCGGGAAAATTCGACGCGGCTCTCAACCCGGGGCTCGTCAAGGTGGCGGTGTTGGAACGCCACCACGCCCTCGGCACCGTCGGCACGGGAATTCTCTCGGGCTACATCGAGGCGAACGCCTTCATGCCCGGGGCGGTCGCGACGACCATCGCGCACGACAGCCACAACATCGTCGTTGCAGGCGGATCGGACGCGGACATGCTCGCCGCCGTGGAGCGGCTTCGCGAAATCGGGGGCGGCATGACGGTCGTTCGCGACGGACGCGTTCTCGCGGAACTCTCCCTCCCCTGCGCGGGTCTCATGAGCTTCGAAACGGGCGAAAGCATCGCAGCCGAACTCGAACACGTCTACCGCGTCGCGCGCGAATCCTTCCGCATCCGCGATACGGTCGAGCCGGTGATGACGCTTGCGTTCCTGGCACTTCCCGTCATTCCCGCGCTGCGCGTCACGGACGAGGGACTCTTCGACGTCCTCGGTTGGAAACACGTAGCAGTCGACGCCGAGCGCTGATCGGAGTCGATGATCGGATTCGGGATGCGCATCGATCGTTCGGTCGACGAGCATCCCGAAAAGACGTGCGGGGCGCATTTGCGCCGGGTCTGCGATGTAGGATGAGCGGATTGCCCATTCGGCCCACGACGGCCGCCCCGTTTTTCTCCGCCATGACTGCTGATTTCTCCGACTCCGCCGACGAAACACTCTTCCTGCGTTCGGTCCTTCCCGCGTTGAATCCCGATCCCGCCCGCCCGATCGGCCTCGTCGTCGAAGGAGGCGGGTGCCGCGGGATTTACGCGGCGGGCGTTCTCGACGTTCTTTACGCGGAACAACTTCCCGTCGGGGGCCTTGCGGGCGTATCCGCGGGTGCGATTCACGGAGCATCGTTCGTGTCGGGCCAACCCGGTCGCAGCATTCGCTTCTACGAACGGTTTTGCCGCGACGAGCGCTTCTTTTCCGTGCGCCGTTGGTTGCGCACGGGAAACCTCATCGACCCCGACTTCTGCTACCGGGAGATTCCCGAGAAACTCGATCCTTTCGACGGCGAAACGTTCCGGAATTCGCCCGTTCGCTTCGTTGCGGCGGCGAGCAACCTCGAAACGGGGCGCTGCGAGTATCTCCACATCCCGGATCTCACGACCGAAATCGACGGTCTGCGCGCGTCCGCGTCGCTTCCCTACGTCTCGCCCGTCGTGGAATTTCGCGGCATGAAGCTGCTTGACGGCGGTTGCACGGACCGCGTCCCTTTGGCCGCGTTCGAAGCCATGGGCTTTGCCCGCAACATCGTGATCCTCACGCACCCGCGCGAACATCGCGTGCGGGACTTCGACGCCGCGGCAGCGCGCTTTGTCTATCGGCGCTATCCGAAATTCGTGCGGGCGTTCGAAGAAAGCGGCCGCGTCTACGAGGCCGCACAGGCGCTCGTCGAAAAGCGCTCGAAGGAAGGCCGGGCCTTCGTGATTCGTCCCGCCCGTCCGATCGGGATTCCCCGCCTCACCCACAAGCCCGAAGACATCCGCCGCGCGTACGAACTCGGGCGCAGGGACGCCACGGCGCGCCTTCCCGCGCTGCGCGCGTGGGCGTCGAGTTTCGTCTGAGCGTATCGAAAGTCGACCCGGAGCCGACTTCGGAGCGCGTCGAAACGGGGTCAGTTGGCCGCACCCCGCTCTTCGTCACGCTTTTTCTCGGCCGCGCGCCAGGCTTCGAACCGTTTTGCCGTCGCGCGGATCCGCTCGTCGAGCGCTTCCATTGCTTCGCGCAGTTCGTTGATGTCGTCGGGATCGCCTTCGATGTCGGTCAGAAAGTCGATTTCTTCTTCAAGGTTGTTACGGCTTGCGGCAAAGCGCTCGAGCGACGTCGTGAAGTCCGACTCCGTAAGCGCTTCAAGCGGCGCTTCGAGCACCCGCACGTGAGGTTTTGCAGAAAACCCGTCCGAGCCTTCAGGGCCGGCTGTCGCACGCCCCTCGGGAAACGCAAGCGGCACCTCGGGAGAGAGAAACGGAAGCCCCGTCTCGGGCCCGAATCCGGGCGGAAGCGCGGAAAACGCGGCGGTTTGAAGAACGTCGGCGGGTTCGACGGGTTGAGTAGCAGCCTCGGCTTTCGCGTCCGGCGAGACCTTTACGGAACCTGCGGGCACCGACTCGACGGTCTGCGCGGCCGCAAACGCCGAAGAAACCGCTTCCGACGACACCGCGCGCGGCGCGCACTCGAACCGCATCTCGACCGTCCCGAGCACAAGCGGTCCCGAGTCGGCGGACAACGTGAGCGTTTCGCCCGTTTCGGGATTGCGAAGGAGTAACCGGCCTTCGGGAAGTACGAGCTCAAAGCGGGGCATGAACGGGTCCTCGGAAAAAAAACGGAGTGAAGGGACATCGGGTGAATTGGATAGAATAGTCGGCGCTTCGGACGCGCGTCGACTAAGAGCGGATTAAGCCCGAAGTCGTAGACTTTTCGGCGATCCTCATCACCCGAACATCAGCCAAGGATTTTCCCATGTTCACGTTCTTCACGATCGTTTTCGGCCTCATCTGGGCCGTCGCCTCGTTCATTCTTCTCTTCAAGGTCTGGGATTCGATCGGCCCGGCCGTGCTTTCGATCTCGAAGAGCCACGTCGTGCAGATGGCCGCCATGGCGATCGTCTGGCTCGTGATTTTCGGCATTCCCGCCTGGCTCTGGATGAAGATCTTCGGCTAAGGTATCCGTCCGATCCGAACGCTCCGCGTCAATGCGGGGCCGCAAGGAGCGTCGTCTTCGCAAAGCGCGAAGCGGGGCTCCTTTGTTTTTCAAGGGTCCTTCCTTTTCGCAGTTTTTCCTCATGCCCGCAACCGCTCCCGCATCGCTTCTTTTTCGCATCCCGCTTCTCGTTCTCGGCATGGCGGCCGCCGCCTCGGGAATCGCCGCCGTGACGACGGCGGGACTCGGCACGACGCCGATCAGCACGCTGCCCTTGGCCGTTGCGGAAATCTTCGGGATGACGTTCGGAACCGGCACCTTCATCGTCAATGTGGGGTTCGTGCTCGGGCAGATTCTCCTCTTGAGACGGCACTTTCCGCTGCCCAACCTCCTGCAGATTCCGGTCGTTCTGCTTTTTTCGGTCTTCATCGACGGCGCGATGGCGCTTTTCGGCAAGCTCGCGCTTCCCGACGCCTATGCCGCGCATCTCGGGTTGAGCCTTTTCGGCAACCTTCTCATGGCGGTCGGCATCGTCATGCAAATCCGCTCGAAAACGCTCGTACAGCCGGGCGAAGGCATCGTACTTGCGGCTTCCTTCGTCCTGCGGCGCCCGTTCGGAACGCTCAAGATTGCGAACGACGTTTCGCTCGTCGCGGCCTCCGCGCTCCTTGCCTGGGCGACGCTCGGCCACACGGTGGCGATTCGCGAAGGGACGCTCGTTTCGGCCGTGCTCGTGGGGCTCCTTGTCAAAGCGATCGAACGCCTCCTCGGCTCGGGCCGCAAAGCCGAGGACGAAGGAAAGCCCGCCCTGGAGCGCGAGTGAGCGTGAGGACGCTTGAGAAGCTTCCCGAGCGATTTCCGATTCGTCCGATATTCTCTCGTCATCCTCCCGTCAAAAGGAGGGCTTTCCCGAACGCATGCCGCTCTCCCCGCCTCGGGCGGTCTACAATGAAGGAACGACCCGCCGACCGAGCTCGCCCGAGAGCTTCGTCGTGCCGAAAGGACGAACCTCCGACAGGTTCGTCCTTTTCCATCCGACACCACACACGAGGAGATCCTTCATGCAGTTCTCTCATTCTTCGCCCGTGAAACTTGTCTTCGGTCCCGGCCGACTCGACGCGCTTGCTACGGAACCGCTTCCGGGCACGAAGGCGCTCCTTCTCACGTCGAACGGCACGGCGGTCGAGCGCATCGGCGCGCTCGGGCGCGTGAAGACGATGCTCGAAGCGCGCGGCGTTCCGTACGTGCACGTAGCGGCCGTCGAACCCAATCCGCTCTCGACCACCGTCATGGCGGTTTCGAAGACCGTACGCGAAGAAAAGTGCGACTTCATCATCGCGCTCGGCGGCGGCTCCGTCATGGACGCCGCGAAGGCGATCGGCATCGTCGCGACGAACGACGGCGACATTTGGGACTACGTGCAGCAGGGTCGGGGCGGTCGTCGTCCGATCGAAAACGCTCCCATCCCGCTCGTTGCGATCACGACGACGGCGGGCACGGGCTCCGAAGTCGACGGCGGGGGTGTCATTACGAACCCCGCGACGCGAGAAAAGGTGGGCTTGGGCGGTCACGTCAACTGCTACCCGAAGCTCGCCGTGGTCGACCCCGAACTCATGTGCTCGGTTCCGCCGCGCCTCACCGCCTACCAGGGCTTTGACGCGCTCTTTCATGCGATCGAGGGTTACGTCACGAAGCGTCCGAACTTCCTCTCCGACATGTACGCTCTGGAGAGCGTGCGCCACGTCGCCCGCGGCCTTGCGCGCGCCGTCAAGGACGGCAACGACCTCGAAGCGCGCGAACACATGGCCTTTGCGAACACGCTCTCGGGCTACGTGATGACGTGTTGCCGCCTCACGAGCCAGCACTCGATGGAGCACGCCCTTTCCGCCTTCCATCCGGAACTTCCCCACGGCGCGGGTCTCATCATGCTTTCGCTCGCCTACTTCGGCCATATGATCAAGACGGGTGCCCGGTCGGAACGCTTCGTCGAACTCGCCCGCGCGCTCGGCCACCGCGACGCGGTGCGCCCCGATGACTTCCTGCGGGCGCTCCACGAACTGCAGGTCGCCTGCGGCGTTGCGGACCTCAAGATGAGCGACTGGGGCATCACGCGCGAAGAAATCCCCGCGCTGGCGGAAAACTGCCGCTCGGCGGGCGCCCTCCTCTTCGAACAGGATCCCGTGGCGCTCACGTTCGAAGATACGGTGGCGATTTACGAAGCAGCTTACCGGTGAGCTCATCGAGCCGGGAAAAAGCGCTTTCTGCATGACGACGGAAGCCGCCGTCTTCCCGCGTGAAAGGCCGCCCGAACGGTCTTAAAAACAACCGCCCCGCTCGGGAAGTTCCCGGGCGGGGCGGTTTGCTTTCGAGTTCGCAGTACGGACCGAGAAGGAGGCGTCGCCTCGTCGTCGGAACTTCCGGCGCCTTACGCGCGCGTGCACCGCGCGCAAGGCGCTTTGGCCTCAAACGTCCCGGTCGTCACGGACCGCCGTCAGTCGTCGGCGCGTTCCGTTTCGGGCTGCTCCCAGACGCGCACGCGCGGGAGATCCTTCGTCCACTTCTTGATACGAACGAGAGACGAATTGGCGACGTTCCCGTTGGCAAGCTTCGACGAGGGGATGTCGATCGTCAGCACGTTGTCGCAGCCGTGAACGTCGAGCGACCCTTCTTCGCCCGGCTCTTCCGGGTCGTACCAGGCACCGTGACGCACGACGACCGTGTCGGGACGCACGCGTTCGGTGACGAGCACGCCCGCGAGCACCGCGCCGCGGCGGCTTTCGACGCGCACGACGTCACCCGTCTTGACGCCCAGCTTCTCGGCTGCGGCCGGATGGATCCAGCAGGGTTCGCGGTCTTCGATGTCGGCGTAGTTGTGGCTTTCCGTGCTGTCCAACTGCGAATGGAGACGATAGCGGCTCTTCGAGGTGAGAAGCGCGAAGGGGTAATCTTCGGCGAGCTTCCCGCCGAGCCATTCGGTCGGTTCCATCCAGGTCGGATGACCCGGGCAGTCGTCGTAGCCGTAAGAGGCGACCTTTTCCGAGAAGATTTCGATCTTCCCCGAAGCGGTACCGAGCGGGTTGACGATCGGGTTCTTGCGGAAGTCGCCCAGGTAGTTGTAGTGCTCGGAGTCGGCAAGCACCGGGAACCACACCCAGCCCGCCTTCCAGAAGTCGTCGAAAGTCGGCATTTCGTAGCCGTTCTGCGAGGCTTCGAGGCGCGCGGCGTTGTAGAACTTCTTGATCCAGCCCATTTCGTCGAGACCTTCCGTGTAGGCCTCTTCAAAGCCCATTTCGCGAGCGATCAGGCGGAAGATTTCATAGTCGGACTTCGATTCGTACTGGGGCTTGATCGCCTGGTGCATCGCGACGTAACCGAGGTTCGAGTAGGAACCGACGGCGGTGATGTCGTTGCGCTCGAGGCTCGTAGCCGCGGGAAGAACGATGTCGGCGTGGCGGGCCGAAGCGGTCCACATGCTGTCGCAAACGATCGTCGTTTCAGGCTTCTTCCAGGCCTTCAGAAGACCGTTCGTGTCTTCCTGCTGCGCGAAGGGGTTGCCGCCCGACCAGAAGACGAGACGAATGTCGGGGTACGTGATCTTCGTGCCGTTGTGGTCGATCGTCTTCCCGGGATTGAGGAAACACTCCGTGAAGCGCGCAAGCGGAATCGACACGAGCGACGTGCCTTCCCACTTGAGGCCCGTGGAGCCGCCCTTCGGGTTCGCGGAAATGCCGGGGAGAGCCGGAGCTTCCGAGGTCGCGGCGCCGCCGTTCGAGTAGTGGTACGTGAAGCCGAAGCCCCCGCCCGGAAGACCGATCTGACCGAGCATGGCCGCAAGCACGACCATCATCCAGTGCACCTGTTCGCCGTGTTCGGCGCGCTGGATGCCCCAGCCGCCCATGAGCATGGTGCGTTTCGCCTTCATTTCGCGAACGAGCGCGCGGATTTCGTCGGCCTTCACGCCGCAGATCTTTTCCGCCCATTCGGGGGTCTTCGCCGTGCCGTCCTTTTCACCCGTGAGGTAGGGACGGAAGGCGTCGTAGCCGACCGTGTACTTGCGGATGAATTCGCGGTCCGCGGCACCCGTCGTTTCGAGTTCGTACGCCATCGCGAGCATCATCGCAACGTCGGTCCCCGGGCGCGGAGCGATCCAGCGAGCGTTTTCGCCATGAATTCCGCCGTGTCGGGCTTCAGGGGATTGACGGCGACGACGGGGATCTTCGCCGCTTTCACGCGACGGAAGCCGTCGGCGTTTTCGTGCACGGTGGTCGCCCAGTCGATGTCGTTCGTGATCGTGGGATCGGCCCCCCCAGAGGACGATGAGTTCGGTCTTGTCGGTGATGAGGTTCCAGGAGGTGACCTGTTCGTAGACGCCGTTCGAGCCGATGACGTAGGGAAGAATCACCTGTGCGCACCCCGTCGAGTAGTCGCCGAGACCGCCCGTGAAGCCGCCGTTCAGATTGAGGACGCGCTGCAGGAGGTTGCGGGCGTTGCCGACCGCACCCGGGCTCATCCAGCCGTAGGAGTCGCCGTAGATCGCGGTCGGGCCGTAGGTGTCGCGAACGCGCTTCAATTCGTCGGCGACGAGCTTCGCGGCGGTTTCCCAGGAAACGCGCACGAAGGGCTCGGACCCGCGACCGCGGCCGCCCGCCTTGTAGCCTTTTCGAGGTAGCTCTTGCGGACCATCGGATAGCGGATGCGGGCGCGGTTGTAGGGCTGCTGCGCCACGGCCTGAAGCTGAAGCGACGGAGCCAGGTCCTTTTCAAAGGGTTCGATCCGCTCGATGCGGCCGCCCTTCACGTGCACGCGCCCGATCCCCCAGTGGGAGGCGTTCATGACGACGCCGTCGTTGAGAACAGACTTCCCATGCTCGAACGTGCCCGAGAGTTCGAGTTCGGGGAAACCGGGAAGCGGAGCCCCGACCGTGACGCCCCCCTTCAGGGTGCGCACGCCCGCTTCAAGAGCGGGAGCGGCTTTGGCGGCCTTCTTCGGAGCGGCCAGCGCTTCGCCCGCGGGAATGAGACTGGCACCGGAAAGAGCGCCGGCGGCACGGAAAAGATTTCGACGATTCATAGACATGTTGGAATTTCCTTCGATCGATTCTTTGCGACGGACGGGCGCGCCTTACCCGACGTGCCGTAAAGCCCCGCCGTTCACGGCGGGGATATAAGGCACCC
>CAJLHF010000025.1 GCA_905206365.1 uncultured Sutterella sp.
TGGAGCGGGAGACGAGTCTCGAACTCGCGACCTCAACCTTGGCAAGGTTGCGCTCTACCAACTGAGCTACTCCCGCAACTGAGAAGACGAATTATACGTGGATTTTTGGAATTGTCAAGGGCTCGAAATCAAAAAGTCTATTTTTTTCGCGTCCCTTTCTCCACCCGCTCGAACTCCACGGACGTATCAGCCGACCGACCAACGCCTTTCCCCTTGCGGCTCGTGCAACCCTCGGACGCTCCGCGGTCTCGGAGGTGTGCGCTTCCTCAAAGCACCTCAAACGGCATCTGTACCGCAGACGCCTCTCGGGACGGGCGACAACGAAAATGCCGTCGCGATACGTCGATACGAACGTTCGAACGTCGTGCGGGGCGTCACCAGGCAGCAAAAAACAAAAGCCCCCGGTCCGAAGATCGGGGGCTTGCGATTGATTCGCACGATCGGAGTCAACGTCCGATCGATGCTTCATCCCTCGTTAGATGAACATGCAGGCGAGGAAGCCGAGAGCAACGCTCAGAACGATGGCGAGAACGCCCGGGATGAAGAAGGAGTGATTGAAGACCCACTTGCCGATGCGGGTGGTACCCGTGTAGTCCATCTGGACCGCGCCGAGGAGGGTCGGGTAGGTCGGCAGAACGAACAGGGCGGAAACCGCAGCGAACGTAGCGACGAGCATGTAGGAGTCACCCGGGTTCGCAGCCGTGATACCGAGGGCGGCAACGACGGCCGGCGTGATGGCCTTGGCGGTAGCAGCCTGCGAGTAGAGAAGCATGGCGGCGAAGAAGAAGATCACGGCGAGAAGGGCCGGGTAAGCGGCAACGGTCGTCGCAGCGAATTCCTTGATTTCGTTGGCGTGACCGGAGACGAACGTGTCACCGAGCCAGGCCACGCCGAGCACGCAGACGATGGCAACCATACCGGACTTGAAGACGCTCGTATCGGCGATGCGACCGATTTCGATCTTGCAGAGGATGGTCGTGAACATGCCGACGAGGAGCATGAGGCTCATGATGGCGGCGTCGCGGCCGACCACAACGTTTTCAATCAGACCGACAGCGGGCGAGATCGCGGAGGCATAGAGCACCACGGCAATAACGCCGATGAGGAAGATGAGAACGGAAAGCTTGGCATAGGGCTTGAGCGGCGTTTCCGTCGTCTTGGTAGCAGCCTGATTCACGAGGCCCTTGGCGAGACGTTCCATATAGACCGGATCGCTGTCGAGGTCCATATTGGAGATGAGCGTCATGATGAAGGCGGTGAGCATGCACCCGACGAACGTCGTCACGATCCAGATACCGAGCAGAGCGGGGTAGGACCAGCCGAAGCCTTCGAGAACACCCGACATGTAAATCACGGCAGCGGAAACCGGCGAGGCCGTAATGGCGATCTGCGAAGCCACGACGGCGATCGACAGAGGCACGCACGGACGGATGTGCTGTTCCTTCGACACTTCAACGATAACCGGGATCATCGAGAAGGCGGTGTGGCCGGTACCGGCGAAAATCGTCAGGACGTACGTGACAACCGGAGCGAGGTAGTTGATGTAGTTCGGGTTGGCACGAAGGATGCGTTCGGCGATGCGAACGAGGTAGTCGAGACCGCCCGCGAGCTGCATGGCGGAAATGGCCGAGATCACCGACGCGATGATCAGGATCACGTCCCAGGGAATGTTACCCGGCTTCATGCCGAGGAAGAGACCGAGAATAAGCACGCCCGCGCCGCCGGCATAACCAATACCGATGCCGCCGAGGCGAACGCCCAAGAAAATCGCGCCGAGAAGCACGATGATCTGAAGAATAAGCATGAGGTCCATGATCACTCCAGATAAGTAGTTGAAATATTTCCTCTCTCTTGCGAAGCGCTTTATGTCGGGAAACGCTTTCGCAACGGGTCGAACGAAAAAAACGGGTGGCTGTTTTCTCCGACAACCCTGCCTTTTCGCCGCCGGCGGGTTGCCCCGACGGCGGCGTGAAACAAGACCGCCGCCCTTGGTCGAAGAGCGACGGCTTTTCTCATACGATTACTTTTCGAACTTCGGGTTGATCAGGTTTTCGTACGTGAAAGTCTTGTCCCACTGTTCCTGGGTCATCATGCCCTTTTCTTCGACAACGAGCTGATGGAGGGACTTGCCGGTGAGGAAGCCTTCGCGAGCGACGTTGGCGCAGGGCTTGTAGCCGAAGTGCGGCTTCAAGAGGGTCACGATGCCGAGCGAACCCATGACGAGGTCCTTGCAACGGTCGGCATTGACGACGATGCCGTCGATGCACTTTTCACGCAGCGCGTTGCAGGCGTTGGTCATGACCTTCATCTGCATGTAGAGCGCGAACGTGATCACCGGTTCCATAACGTTCAGTTCGAGCTGGCCGGCGGAAGCGGCGAGCATGACCGTCGTGTCGAGACCGATGGCGAGGAACGAAGCCTGGTTCGTGACTTCGGGGATAACCGGATTGACCTTGCCCGGCATGATCGAGGAACCAGGCTGGAGCTGCGGCAGAACGAGTTCGGAGAGACCCGTACGCGGACCGGAAGCAAGGAGACGGAGGTCGTTGCAGACCTTCGTGAGCTTGACGGCGAGGCTCTTGACGGCGGACGAGAGGGCCACGTAGGAGCCGCAGTCGGACGTCGCGGCGATCAGGTCGTCGCTGTTCTTGAAGTCGATGCCGGTGATTTCAGCAAGGTACTTGACGGCGAGGGCCGGGTATTCCGGGTGAGCCGTAACGGTCGTACCGATGGCGGTGGCGCCGAGGTTGACGACCTTCAGGTGTTCCTGAGCTTCGCGGATGATCGTCAGTTCGTCTTCGATCGTCTTGCCCCAGCCGTGGAATTCCTGGCCGAAGGACATCGGGACGGCGTCCTGGAGGTGCGTACGGCCCATCTTGAGAACGCCCTTCGTTTCTTCGGCCTTGCGGTAGAAGGCGTCGCGGAGTTCTTCAACGGCCTTCACGAGCACGCGGCTGCGAAGGATGAGCGAGAGGTGAAGAGCGGTCGGGTAGGTGTCGTTCGTCGACTGGCCGAAGTTGGCGTGGTCGTTCGGGGAGACCTTCTTGTCGCCCTTGGCGAGGCCGAGGTGTTCGCAAGCGAGGTTGCAAATCACTTCGTTGCAGTTCATGTTGGTCGACGTACCGGCACCGCCCTGGAGCCAGTCGGTAACGAACTGGTCGTTGTACTTGCCGGCGATGAGCTGTTCGGAAGCCCAGATGAGAGCGTCGGCGACGTCGGCCGGGATGCAGCCGAGTTCCTTGTTGGCCATCGCAGCGGCCTTCTTCACGTAGCCGTAGGCGATCGCGAAGAACGGTTCCTGAGACATCGGCATTTCCGTGATGTGGAAATTCTGCTTGCCGCGCATCGTCTGAACGCCGTAGTAGACGTCATCAGGAATCTCGAGTTCGCCAAGGAAGTCGCTTTCAATACGGGACATTTTTTTGCTCCTCAAAAAATCCCGGCGGCGGAAGTCTGGTCGTTTTGTCGGCCGGCGATGCTTCTCGCCACCATTGAAATCCCCTGATCGGTACCGCGGGAGCTTTCCCACGGTTTGGTCCTCCAATCAGGTTCCGGTTGAACCGTTTCCGTCCGGGACCTCTTTGATCTACCTCATTAGAGGTAACCCTTAAGAGGTCCCGAAGGCGGTAACAGCTATATATTACTGCTTAATCGGCTTGATGGGGATAGCCTTTTTATGGGGGCTCGGCAAAACCTTGTCGTAGCCGCGCATGCCCTGTTCAGCCATCTTGCGACGGATGAACGCGATCTGGGTCTTCAGGGGAAGATCCTTCGGGCAGAAGTCGTGGCAGGCGAGCAGGGACATGCAACCGAAGACGCCCGAGTCGTCGCCGATCACTTCGTAGTAATCGGCGTCGTTGCGGTCATCGCGCGGGTCGAGACGGAAGCGGGCGATCTTGTTGATGCCCACGCCGCCCACGAAGTCCGGGCGGATGCGGACCGTACCGCAACCGGCGATACAGCAACCGCATTCGACGCAACGGTCGAGCACGTAAATGTCTTCGGCGAGCTGCGGATCCATCGGGACTTCCTTCTTGCGAAGGTCGACCTCTTCTTCCTTCATGTGCACCCAGGCTTCCATGCGCTCGGACATGTTGCGCATCCACTTGCCGGTGTTGACCGAAAGGTCACCGATCAGTTCAAACGCGGGCAACGGAGCGAGCGTGAACTCGGTCGGCAGGTCGCGGGTGAGCGTACGGCAGGCCAGGCCCGGCTTGCCGTTGATCATCATGGCGCACGAGCCGCAGATGCCGGCGCGGCAGACGAAGTCGAACTGAAGCGTCGGATCCTGATGATCGCGCAGTTCGTTGAGCGCGATGAAGAGGGTCATCGAGTCGGATTCTTCGAGCTCGTACGTCTGCATGTGCGGCACGCTCTCAGGATCCTGCGGGTTGTAGCGCAGGATGCTGATCTTGAGCATGCGATGCTTTTTGGTCTCTTGAACTTGGCTCATTTAGCTTTCAGCTCCAAATTAATCGTTCAGGGGTTCGTCGATGCGTTCGTTCTTGCCGAGCAGACGCTTCGGCAGGAGGTGCTGATACGGCATCAGAGCGTTCTGGATGGCGAAGCGGTCGGCGCCTTCGGCTTCCATCTTCGCGCGGATCGCGTCGACTTCGGCCTGACGCTTGGCGGATTCGGGGTTCTCGATGTAGTTCTTGACACCGTAGCCGCGGAATCCCGGGGGAAGTTCCATCTTGCTGATGTCGAGATTCTGGTACGAGAGCGTCGGCAACGTATCGCCTTCCTTCCAGGTAGCGATCGTGCGGTTGAGCCAATTCACGTCGTCGCGAACCGGGTAGTCTTCGCGGAAGTGCGCACCGCGCGATTCCTTGCGGTTAAGAGCGCCCGCGGCCACCGTGAGGGCGACGCGGAGCATCTTCTGCGTGCGATAGGCATAGACGAGTTCGGGATTCGGGCCGGCAACATCCTTGACGGGCACGTTGAAGGAGCGCTTGTAGAGGTCTTCGAGCTCGGCAACGGCGCTTTCCATATCGGAGCCGCGACGGAAAATACCGATCTTCGTCGTCATGATGTCCTGCATGCGGGTGCGGATCTTGACGGCGTCTTCGTTGCCACCGTTCGTGACGAAAGCCTTGAGGCGGGCTTCTTCCTTGGCGAGGGCGTCGTAGATGATCGAGGTCGGGATGTCGATGCCGTTTTCGGGCTTGTCGCAGAAGTCGGCGATGAATTCGCCGACGATCATGCCCGCGACGACCGTTTCGGCCACGGAGTTGCCGCCGAGACGGTTGAAGCCGTGCATGTCCCAGCACGCGGCTTCGCCCGCGGCAAAGAGACCCTTGAGCGTCGGGCTTTCACCGGTCGGGTTCGTACGAACGCCGCCCATGGTGTAGTGCTGGGCCGGACGAACCGGGACCCATTCCTTCGTCGGGTCGACGCCGAGGAAGTAGTGGCAGATTTCGTAGACTTCGCGCAGCTTGTGCTTGATGTGGTGTTCGCCGAGCAGCGTGATGTCGAGCCAGATGTGTTCGCCGAAGCGGCTCTTCACACCCTTGCCCTGAGCGATGCGTTCTTCCATACGACGGGAGACGACGTCGCGCGAGGCGAGTTCCTTCTTTTCCGGTTCGACGTCCGGCATGAAGCGATGGCCGTCGACGTCGCGCAGGAGACCGCCGTCACCGCGGCAACCTTCCGTCACGAGAATGCCCGCGGGGAAGATGCCGGTCGGGTGGAACTGGATGGCTTCCATGTTCGAGAGCGTGGCCACACCCGTACCGAGCGCGAGGTCGTAGCCCGTGCCGTCGCAGATCACGGCGTTGGTCGTGACGCGGTAGATACGGCCCGCACCGCCCGTGGCGATGGCGGTGGCCTTCGAGACGTAGGCCATGAGTTCGCCCGTGATCAGGTCGCGGACGATGGCACCGTAGCAACGCTTGCCGTCATGGATGAGCGAGAGCGCTTCGACGCGTTCGATGACGGGAACCTGTTCGGCGATGATGCGGTCGGAAACGACGTTGAGCATGGCGTGGCCCGTGCAGTCCGACACGTAGCACGTACGCCACTTCTTCGTACCGCCGAAGTCGCGCTGGGCGACGAGGCCGGCGGCTTCCTTGCGTTCCGTAATCGTAACCTTTTCACCGTTGATGATCACCTGACGGTCGCCCGGGGTGATGCGGCTCCAGGGGCAGCCCCAGGCAGCGAGTTCGCGCACGGCCTTGGGCGAGGTGTTGACGAACATGCGGACGACTTCCTGGTCGGCACCCCAGTCGGAACCGCGGACCGTGTCGCCGAAATGGACGTCTTCGTTGTCGCCGGCACCCTTGATCACATTACCGAGGGAAGCCTGCATACCGCCCTGCGCGGCCTTCGAATGGCTGCGCTTCGGCGGAACGAGCGAAAGGACGATCGAGTCATGCCCACGGCGCTTGGCGGCAACGGCCATACGCAGACCGGCAAGACCACCACCGATCACGAGCACGTCGGTGTAGATAATTTTCATAGATAATCCTCGGAAAACCCGCCGTCGGCGGGCGGAACGACCGCCCGGGACCCCGGCCCGGAAAGCCATCCAGTCTCACAACTCCCCCTACTTGGAGCCGCCGCAACGTTCGAAAACGCAGCGACCGCCGATCACACCGTTGTTCCGCCGCCCAATGCCCGTTGAAAGGGGCTTCCCGAAACGAAGAAGGGAACAACCTTCGTTGCGGGGTCTCCGACGCGGTCCAACCGTGCAGTCCCTTTCAGAGATATCGTCCTCCAAGGCGGACTGTTCGTCCGTCGCATCCTGTCCGCGGCTCGGGGCCGCGCGGCGGATTCGACGTCGATGGATCCTTTTCGAGCCTTTCGGCCCGGCAATTCGATCTGAGTCGCTGTTCTCCTAAAAGCGGCGCAGACGAACTGAAAACGCCCGTGTACGACAGTATCGACACCTAAGACATTTCACTCATAAGTGTAAGGCAACCTTGCACCAACGAGGTAGAAGCATCGAACAAGGCCTTCCTGAAAATACGTACTTTTGCGTATGACAGTCGGCTTTTTCAGGCTCTTTGTCCTTGTTGCGTCCAAACTTATCGACATCAGGTGCGCCTGAGTGTAGCCGCCGCACACCGAGGGACCTATAAGGAGAAACCCCTACCTTCTCTCCTTCTTTTGACATAACCCCCCTCTTTCGACTGATCTGTACAAAAGCCCCTACGGCCTCCTGAAAAACCAACATCAACGGGCTTTTGCAAGCAACTTTACGATTCGCCCCAAAGATATCTAGTTCTTATTAACTACCTATAATGGAATAGGATATAGCCCGATAAATGCGTAGACTTGTAAAGATGAGTCTCCGAGGGCCTTTATTCCTTGGTATATACGAATAAATACGTACAGTTGCTTTCGGCGATATCCGACACTCAATCGCACCGATCGAATACTGCCCTTTCGATCGATTTTTCCGTACGAAAAAGGCGCTTCGGACTTGAATTTTACGAGCAATAGTTTTTATTGATCACCTTACTAACTATCAAAGTTCTTTTTCCGATAGAATAACGAATCAACCTACGTTTTGTGGACGACCGTACGGCGCGCACCATCGATTTCCGATCGGAGGTTCGACCCGCCGTACGTCCTTCGTCCCGTCGCGCAACTACAACATCGTCATGGCGACCACCCACACTCCCACGTCCCGCAGCGCGCGGGAATCCGGCACGGCTTCGTTCGAAACCTCCGCCGCCCGGCCCCGAAAGGGCGCCCCGGGGAGGGCGGCCGGCGTCATTCGTCAGGAAAAGCTCGCGCCGCTTTCGGAGCGCCTCCGAAAGCTCGGTCTCGTCTCCGACTGGGACTTCGTGCTGCACCTTCCGTTGCGCTACGAAGACGAAACGCGCATCACGCCCGTCGGGAGCCTCCGCCCCGGAGAAGCCCAGCAGACGCAGGGAACCGTAGAGCGCTCGGGCTTTGTCGCCACGCCCCGCGGACAGCAGTTTTCCGCGATTCTCACGGACGGCACGGGACGCCTTCAGTTGCGTTTCATCCACTACTACCCGAGCATTCAGTCGCAGTTGCAGCCCGGAAAAACCGTTCGCGTTTTCGGTGAACCGCGCGAAGCCTTCGGCGGGGGACTTGAAATCGTTCATCCCCGCGTCAAGCCACCCGTGAGCCGAAGCGACGGGCTCCCGCAGGCGCTCACCCCGATTTACCCCCTGGGAGAAAACATTCAACAGAAGTGGCTTCGCAAGCGCATCGACCGAGCGATGCTCGACCTGCAGGTCGAAGATCTCGTTCCCGTGTCCGTCACCGAACGGCTCGGTTTACCGCGTCTTCGCGAGTCGCTCGAATACCTCCACAATCCGCCCGCCGGCGCGTCCGCAGACGCGCTTCGCGACCGAACCGACCCGCACTGGGAGCGACTCAAATTCGACGAACTCCTCGCACAGCAGATTTCGCTCGGGGAAACGCGGCGTCTGGCCCGCAAGGCGATCGCGCCCGTACTCGCACCCCGCGCCGACGGGAACCTCATCGTTCGCTTTCGCGAGCATCTGCCTTTTGCGCTTACGTGTGCGCAGGAGCGCGTCTGGAAGGAAATCGCCTCGGATCTCGCACGCCCCGAACCCATGCACCGACTCGTACAGGGGGACGTCGGGAGCGGCAAAACGGTCGTGGCGGCGCTCGCCGCGCTTCGCGCCGTCGAAGCGGGCTATCAGGCGGCCCTCATGGCCCCGACCGAAATTCTCGCCGAGCAGCACTTCAAAAAGCTCGTCGACTGGCTCACGCCACTCGGTATTCGAACCGCGTGGTTGACGGGGCGCCTCAAGGCCTCGGAAAAGCGCCGTGCTCTGGAAGAAATCGCTTCGGGTGAGGCCCGGATCGTCGTGGGTACGCACGCCCTCATTCAGGAGACGGTGACCTTCGAGAAGCTCGGACTTGCGATCGTCGACGAACAGCATCGCTTCGGCGTCGCTCAGCGCCTTGCACTTCGTACGAACGGGGCGGTGTGCGAGCCAGGCGATGCGCACGGAGCGAACGACGCGAAACCTCACCTTCTCATGCTTTCGGCCACGCCCATTCCGCGCACGCTCGCCATGAGTTACCTCGCCGATCTGGACGTTTCCGTGATCGACGAACTCCCCCCGGGACGCACGCCAGTCACGACGAAGACGATTCGCATCGAACGCAAAAACGAAGTCGTCGCGCTTCTTCGCTCGGTCGTGGCGGAAGGGCGCCAGGCCTACTGGGTCTGTCCCCTGATCGAAGAGAGCGAAGCGCTTGACTTGACGCCTGCCGTTCAGGCGGCGGAGGAATTGCAACGGGCGCTTCCCGACCTCAAGGTCGCGCTTTTGCACGGTGCGATGACCGCTCCCGAGAAAGAAGTCGTCATGAGCGCTTTCGCTTCCGGTGAAACCGATCTTCTCGTCGCCACCACCGTCATTGAGGTCGGCGTTGATGTTCCGAACGCCACCCTCATGGTGATCGAACATGCCGAGCGGTTCGGGCTCGCACAGCTTCACCAGTTGCGCGGGCGCGTGGGCCGCGGCGCAGCGCGCAGCGCCTGTCTTCTCCTTTACGGGGGAGAGCTTTCCGAACTCGGGCGCGAGCGCCTCAAGATCATCCGAGAAACGACGGACGGCTTCGAGATCGCGCGGCGCGACTTGCAGTTGCGCGGCCCCGGCGAATTCCTCGGCGAACGTCAGTCGGGAATGCCGCTACTGCGCTTTGCCGACCTGGAGACGGACGGGGCGCTCCTTGAGGCCGCACGGCGTGAAGCCGAAAGGTGGTTGCGCGAAGACCGCGACCGGGCGCTCGCTCATGCCCGACGGTGGTTCTCCGCCAAAGCCGAATTTCTTGCCGCCTGAGTTTCTTCGGGCACGTCGAATTTCATTTTTCGTACAACGATTTTTTATTTGATCTCCACATTGCCATGACTCTTACCGAACTGAAGTACGTACTCGCCGTGGCCCGCGAACGCCACTTCGGCCGAGCCGCCGAACGGTGCTGCGTGAGTCAACCGTCGCTTTCCGTTGCCGTCAAGAAGCTTGAGGACGAACTCAACGTCAGCATCTTCGAACGCCGCGCGAACGACATTTCCATCACGCCGATCGGCGAACTCATCATCGAGCAGGCCCAGCGCGTCATTTCCGAAACCGAACGCATTCTCGAAATCGCCGAAAACGGTCGCGACCCGCTCACGGGTCCCCTGCGCGTGGGCGTCATCTATACGATCGGGCCGTACCTCCTGCCGCCCCTCATTCGCGAGCTCTCGAACGACGTTCCCAAGATGCCGCTTTACATCGAGGAAACCTACACGTCGGAGCTCCTGCACAAGTTGCGCACCGGCCTTCTCGACGTCGCCATCATGGCCGACACGATTTCCGATACGGGTTTCATGACGCGAGAACTCTATCAGGAAGACTTTGTCGTGGCGATTCCGTCGCACCACCCGTGGGCGAACCGCAACTACGTCGGCCCGAACGAACTCAAGGACCAGACGATGCTGCTGCTGGGCGCCGGGCACTGCTTCCGCGACCAGATCCTCGGCGTGTGTCCGGATCTGCGTAAGCCCGTTTCGCGCCCCGACCTTCCGAGCCGCGACGCGAAGGCAAAAGCCAAGGCCCACCGCATGGTCGAAGGCTCCTCCCTGCAGACGATCTGTCATATGGTCGCGCAGGGTCTCGGTATCACGGTTCTGCCCGCCTCGGCCGTTCCGTACCTCTCGTGCCTGCCGACGCCGATTCACATCATTCCCTTCAAGAATCCGGCGCCGCACCGCCGCGTCATCATGGTTTGGCGCAAGACCTATACGCGCACGGCCGCGATTGAGGCCCTCTACGAGAGTGCGAAGCGCCTTACCCTCAACGGGTGCGTCCCCCTCGATACGCCGCCCCGTCTGCGTTAAGCTCCCGGAAGGGAAAGACGGTGCCCCCTTTCCCTTTCTACCCCCACCGAACTCGCGAGCATCGAATGACGGATACGCCTCCACGCACGCCCATCGACCGCAACACGGCCCTCAACTTCGCGCGGTCCCTGTCCTTCAACGATCGGCTCGACCTGTTGTTGCGCATTCTCTTTACCGCGGCGGTCGCGGTGGGGTGCTACTACATCGTCGAACCGTTTCTCACAGCCATTCTCATCGCGGCGATTCTTGCGGTCGTCACGTGGCCGCTCTTCGCGCGGATTCGAAATTCCCTCGGCCACGCCGCAACGCCAGCCGCTTTTTTGATGATCACGGCGATCATCGTCGTACTCCTCATTCCGCTCTCGGTGATGCTTGTCGTCGTCGCACAACAAATTCCGAAAGCGGTGACGCTCGTCGCCGACTGGGTGCGAGACCCGATGCCCGTTTTGCAAGCCGTCAAAGACACGCCTTACGTGGGCGAGTGGCTCTACGAGCAGGTGATGACCGCCGTCGACCCCTCAACCCTCGGGCACACGATCGAACAGATCATTCAACCGGCCACGCAGGTCGTGCTCGGTACCGCGCTCAATGTGAGCAACGGCCTCGTGCAACTTGCGCTCGTCACCTTCATCGTCTTTTTCTTCTACCGCGACGGCGCCTGGTTTTCGGATCGCATCGCCACGATGCTGGAACGCGTCTCGGGCGGCATTCAATCCGAAATCCTCGACATTCTCACGAACACCACCCGTTCGGTCGTGCTGGGCATCGTCGGAACCGCCCTCTGTCAGGGGGCCGTGGCGGGGATCGGTTTCTGGATTGCCGGGGTGCCGGGGGTACTCCTTCTTTCGAGCGCCGTCTGCATCGTATCCGTCGTCCCGATCGGGCCGCCGCTCGTGTGGATTCCCGTAGCGATCTGGCTCTACACGAAGGGCGAAGTCGGCATGGCGCTTTTCCTCTGCGCCTGGGGCTCGATCGTCGTGGCCCTCGTCGACAACCTCGTGCGGCCGCTTCTCATCGCCCGCGGCTCGACCCTCCCCATGGGACTCGTCTTTCTCGGCGTTTTCGGCGGGGTGATTTCGTTCGGGTTCTTGGGGCTCATTCTCGGCCCTTTGCTTCTCGCGATCGGGATGGCCATGTTCCAAGCCTGGCTCAAGTACCCGGTACACCGTGCCGAGATCGCTGAGGCCTCAGAAGCTGCGGAGGCTTCCGAGGCACCCGAACCGCCTGCCGTCGTCACGACGTCGAACACAACGTCGGACGTCCGACCGGACGCCCCGTAAGCATCCGCTTGTTGCGCTGCGGCAAAACATCGCACGCCGCCCTCACACCCGCGAGGCCCCGAGCTTCGCGGGTGTTCTTCGTCGTGCGAAGTCTTGCTTCGAAGGGATGTCACGAGCAAACGGCGGAAACACTCGCCGACAAGGTGGTCGAAGCCGATGCGAGAATCCGCCCCTCCGTGAGCCGGGAACCCAGCGCGACGCGGAGGCTCTCGGGGAAACAACCGACGAACGCTTCGACAAACGCTCGATCGATCGGCAAGCAACCGATGCGGAATGCGGAGGTACGGAGAAAGAATGACGGGACGCGTCCTACGGGAAGGCCGGACGGAAGCCGATGCGCCCTCCCGAAACGACGAAGGGACGAGTCGCCGAAGCGAATCGTCCCTTGCAAAGGATGTTTCCCCGAACGCTCAAGCTCGGGGAGTCGTGCGAATCCCGATCAGACCATCAGGAGCGCGCAGACAATGACGGCCACCGTCATCGGAAGCGCCGTACGCTTCACGACTTCGATCGGGCTCACCATGGCAATACCCGAAACGAGAATCGTCACGCCGGCGATCGGCGACATCGTACGACCGGCAGCGCCCGTCAGGAAGGCGAGGCCGCCCAGACCTTCGATCGTCATGCCGAAGTCGGCCGCGTGCGGGGTCACGGTTTCGTTGAACGCAAGCGTGGCCGCGTCGCCCGAACCGGTGATCACACCCATGATCCACGGACCGATCGAGCCGCCCCAACGGGCGATGTCGTTCGAGTCCTTGAGCATCGAAACGAAGGCGTCGATGAGGCCCGCGGAGCGAAGGCCGGCGGCGAAGACGCCCGCGGCGATGATGATACCCATCACGTCGGCATAGCCCTTGCCCGTACCGTTGAAGAATTCCTTCGTGAAGTTCTGCGGATTGGCGCGACCGACGATGAGACCGATCACGGCACCGAGCACCATGGCCTGAGCCACGCCCATCTTCATCGCGGGAACCCAGATGTTGCCGACGAGAAGGAGCGTGATCGGGATGATCGGAACGAGCGCGTTGATGGGATTGGGCTTGAAGTCCGGATCGTTCTTCTGGAGCTTCGATTCATCGACGCGGGCTTCGGTCGAACCCTTGTGGTCGCCGAGGACGAAGCAGACGATGAGGATGCCGACCACCGAGATGGCGCCGATCATGAAGGAATAGGGCGCATGGTAGGCAATGAAGTCCATGACGTCCATATTCGCCATGTTGGCAACATACGGGTTGTGCGAGGTACCCGGCGACAGGTACGAACCGATCGTACCGCCGAGGACCGCGGCCGCGGCCGCAGCAGGCTTGATGCCCGCACGGAGCATCACCGGAATGAGGGTCGAACCGACGGCGGCGGCGCAACCCGCAGCCGAGGGAATGGCGATGTTCACGAAGAAGGTGATCGTCGTGCACACCGGGATGAGGAAGATGCCGAGACCGCGAATCGGGCTCGCCAGGTAGTGAACGAGCGAACGGTCGGCGCCCGTGTACTTGGCGACGTACGCAAAACCCATCGACGAGCAGATCGCCATGACGAGGCTCGAGTTCGTCATCGATTTGGCAAAGGCGTCAAGGCCGCCCATCAGGTCCCAGGAAATGATGCAGAGGAAAAGACCCGACGCGATCAGCACGAGACGCGTTTCGTAGCGTTTGATGAGGGCCCAGACGGCCACACCCACGACCACCAAGGCAATCCAAGCGTTAATGCCCATAGTGATGCTCTCCTAATGTTTTGTTTTTTGCGGTCGACGCCCGGAGCTCCGAAAAGCGCGCGGTGCGCGTCCGCTTTCAATCGATCCGTTCGTCCGTTTACCAAATTGTTCCGGGGGTCCGCTTTGACAAACGACAACGGTGCTCCTGCAAAGTATGCCGAATCCGGAAACTTTTCTTTACGGGGCTTACCCTAGAAAAACGGATTTTTTTGAGGTTTACCGCATGTCCTTTGACCGAACGGGGGTACGAGGATTCGAACGAACGCCTCAGATCGAGAGAATCGTGCGTCGGTAGTGTTTGAGCTCTTCGATGCTTTCCGCGATGTCGGAGAGCGCCTGATGCTTCGTCGACTTCGTGCCGACCCAGACCTTGTCGGGCGCCCAGCGGCGGGCGAGTTCCTTGAGGGTCGAGACGTCGATCGAGCGATAGTGGAAGTAGCGCTCCATTTCCGGCATCCAGCGCGCCATGAAGCGGCGATCCTGCCCGATCGTGTTGCCGCACATCGGGCTCTTGCCCTCGGGAACAAAGCGGCGGAAGACTTCCACAAAGCGCTTGGCGGCTTCTTCTTCGTCGACGGTGCTTTCGAGAACGCGCTTGACGAGCCCCGACTTCGTGTGCGTTTCGGTATTCCACGCATCCATCCCGTCGATCACCGAACGATCCTGGCGGATCGCGATGACCGGGCCTTCGTGCAGGATGTTGAGGTTCTTGTCCGTGATGATGGCGGCCACCTCGATCACGCGGTTCACTTCGGGCTGCAGGCCCGTCATTTCCATGTCGATCCAGATGAGGTTGTCGTCCGCATAGGACGGGTCGCGCTGAGGAACTTCGACCATGAGTCGCTCCTTCTTCGAGATTGAACGGGATCTTTGCCGCGGGAGCGGTCCGCGCCCCCGCATCGTGCCGCCATTCTACCGAGCCCGAACAGGATCCGAAAAATCCCTACGAGCGGAAAACCTACGATAATGTCGGATTCCGGATCCTTTTTCCGGAATCGTCCCCGAGGACCGCCTCGTTCCGCCCGGCCGCCTGCTTGCTTGTTCCATGACCCTATCGGCAAACAACTTCGAACACATCTTTCTCGGCGCGCTCGCGCTCTTCGTGGTCCTCGAGTGCGTCCTCACGATGTTGCAAACCCATGCCGCGGACCGTGCCGCGCGGCACCTGCCCGAACCGTTCGTCGGGCGACTTTCCGAGGCCGCGCACCGCAAAGCGGCCGACTACACGGGCGAGACGGCGCAGGCGGCGCTCCTTCTGACCTTTCTTGGTGCGGCTTTCGCACTTCTCATGACATTCGGGCACGGGCTCACGTTCCTGACGGCGCTCGCGATGGGGCTTTCGTCGAACATGCTCGTCGTGCAGTGGACGCTCCTTGCACTTCTCCTCGGCGCAGCCGCCCTCTTCGAATTCCCCTTCGGCTGGTTCGCGCGCTTCCGCGTGGCCGAACGCTACGGCTACATGCGGCGCGAGCGCGGACCATGGCTTGCGCGCACCGCGCGCGAAACGCTCGCGGGCTGGCTCGTGTCCCTACCTCTCGTCGCGCTCCTCATGGCGCTTCTGGAGGCGACGGGCGAATACTGGTGGGCGGCGGGCTGGGTGCTCTGGGTCCTCTACCTCGTGTGGCGTTGGGGCTTTTCGACGGCCAAGGGCCTTTTCTGGGGTCGACGTGCGAAACCCGTCGACGACCCGGAGCTCGTCGCGCTCGTACGGGACTACCTCGCGGCGCTCGGCATCGAAATGACGGACCTTTGTATCATGACGCGTCCCCGCTCCTGGGACCATTCGCACCTCGTGCTCGCGGGGTTCGGACGGCATCGACGCGTCGTACTCTTCGCGCACGCGGCCGCGCGCCTGACGCGCGGCGAACTGCTCGCGCTCCTCGCGCACGACGTCGGCCACATCCGCCACGGGCACGCGCTTTTACGCGTCGTCCTTTTTTCGCTCGTAGGAGCGCTTCTTTTTTGGGCAGCGGGACAGCTCGGCGACTCGCCCGAATTCTATGCGGGCTTCGGTTTGGCGGACGTGCCGCTCGATCGTCCGGGAACGCACGCAGGTTTCATGATCGCCTGCGCGATCGTGGCGTTTCCCGTACTCTTTTATCCCCTCCGACCGATCGTCAACCTTTTTTCGCGCCTCATGCAGTACGATGCCGATCGGTTCGCCGCACGCGTCGCCCGCCCCGACGACCTCGTGAAGGCCCTCGTGCGACTGCACCGCGACTACGCAACTACGCTCGCGCCCTCGCGCCTGTATTCGCTCTTTCACTACCGACGACCTCACGCCGGCATGCGCATCGAAGCGATTCTGACGCGGGCGAAAAAAGAGGGCCGTGCGCTCGACGATGCGCGTTTCCCGTACGGCTTTTCGATGCTGCTTTCCGAACTCGATCGGCCCGTGCTGGAGCGCTCCGCACTCACGCGCGCGCTCGCCGACGAATCGGAGGGAAGCGGGACGGAACACGCCGAAGTGCTTGACGAAGCGCTCGACGACCGCCGCTATGCCGTGGGGCTCGATGAAGGTAACGATCTTGCGGAGCCCCGCGGAGGCGACGGCACGCACGACTCCGACGCGACGCGCCGCGCGTCCTCGGGCTCCCGCACGGCAAATAACGAGACGGTCCCCGATTTTCTTCTCCGCACGCCCTCGAAAATGCCCTCCGTTCCGGCTGAAACGACCGACGAAGCAAACGAAGACAACGACAAAACCCGGAAAGGCGACGGCGCCGACACGAAGAACAACGCCGACACCGCTCTTTCTCAACCCGGCGCAAAGGATTTCTGACCGATGGCCAAGCCCAAATTCTCCGAGAACCGCTCCCGCAACGCGCGGGCCCGCGCGGATCAGCAACCCGCAACGACGCTGCCGCTCCTCACGGGACGCGTGACGGCTTCGCACGGCCGGCACTTTTTCGTCACGACCCCCGAGGGCGAACGCTTCGAAGCACACCGTCGCGGCAAAAAGGGCGACGTCGTCGTGGGCGACATCGTCCGCTGCACGCCGCCCGCTTCCGGGGTATGCGCGATCGAAGCGATCGAGCCGCGCGCGAACCTTCTCTACCGTTCGGACGAATGGCGCGTCAAAACGCTCGCCGCCAACATCGATCTCGTCTGCATCGTCTTCGCCTCGCGCCCGAGCTTCAACCCCTGGTTCATCTGGAAGGCGCTCCTTGCGTCGCACCAAGCGGGCATTCCCGCGCTCGTCGTTCGCAACAAGTGCGACCTCCCCGACGAAAACGAGGCCGCCCGCAAGCAGATCGACCTTCTGCGTTCGATCGGCCACGACGTGATCGAGGTGTCCGCCATGTCGGAGCCCGACGTGACCCGCTCGACGCTCCTTCCCCGCCTCACGGGAAAGGCGTCGCTTCTCGTCGGCCAGTCGGGGATGGGAAAGTCGACGATTCTGAACCTGCTCGTACCGCACGCACAGGCCGCAACGCGGGAATTTTCCGAAGCGCTCGACCTCGGCAAACAAACCACCACCGCGGCCCGTTGGTACGACGCCGAGGCCGACGACTGGCGGGGTGCCGTCATCGATACGCCGGGTTTTCAGGAGTTCGGGCTTGCGCACCTCGCGCTCAACGACATTCTGCGTGCCATGCCCGACATCGCGGCGCACGCCTCGGGGTGTCGCTTCTTCAACTGCCGCCACCTGAAGGAGCCGGGCTGTACGGTGAAGGCCGCGCTCGAACGGGGCGAAATCGATCCTGCGCGCTACGACTTTTACCGCTCGGTGGCGGCCGACGCGGATACGTTACCCCTCTGAGCGCTCCGAACCCGCAACATTCGGAATGCTCCGAGCACCGTCAAGTTAATTCCAAAGGGGGAACCTTCTTCGCCCTTCGGTATCTTTCGGCAACTCGGCTTCCCGCCTACAATCGACTCTCCACCGCCGCTCCCGCGGACCCCCTCCCGGAAGCGGCATCCGCCTCCTTTCTCCCGAGGATTTACGCCCATGGCCGTTGCCCGCACCATTCCGATTGAACCCGCCGAGAACGCGATCCGCACGCTACCCGTCCCGCAAACGGGCGACGTGACACGCGAAGGGGGCTTCTGGCGCGATCGGCTCGGACGACCGTTGCACGATCTGCGCATCTCGGTGACGGACCACTGCAATTTCCGATGCCGCTACTGCATGCCCAAAGAGGTCTTCACCTCGCGCCACCGGTTTCTTGCGATGACGGAACTCCTCACCTTCGAGGAAATCGAACGGCTCGCGACGATCGCCGTGCGAAACGGCGTCGTGAAACTCCGTTTGACGGGCGGGGAACCGTTGTTGCGCCGCGGCATCGAAACGCTCGTCGAGCGGCTCGCCGCGCTTCGCACGCCCTCGGGCGATCCGATCGACATCGCCATGACAACGAACGGCTCGATCCTCGCCAAAAAGGCGCGCTCGCTCGCCGAAGCGGGCTTGAAGCGCGTGACGGTGAGTCTCGACGCCATCGACGAAGACATCTTCCAGGGCTTCAACGACGTGGGGTTCCCGGCCGCCAAGGTATTGGCGGGCATTGACGTAGCTCTCGCCGAAGGCTTCCAAGTGAAGGTGAACACGGTCGTGAAGCGCGGCGTCAACGAGGCCGAAACGGTTCGCATCGCCGAACACTTTCGAGGCACGGGCGTCATTCCCCGCTTCATCGAATACATGGACGTCGGTACCTCGAACGGCTGGCGCATGACCGAGGTCGTCCCGTCGCGCGAAACGCTCGACCGGATTGCCGAGCACTGGTCGGTCGAACCGATCGACCCCAACTACCCGGGCGAAACAGCGTCGCGCTGGCGCTACCGCGACGGCGCGGGCGAATTCGGCCTCATCAGCTCCGTGACGCAGGCCTTCTGCCGCGACTGCTCTCGAGCCCGACTCTCGATGGACGGGCGCCTCTACCTCTGTCTTTTCGCCACCCAGGGGTTCGACCTGCGCACGATGCTGCGCGGCGGCGCCACGAACGAAGAAATCGAAACGGCGCTAGGACGCATCTGGAGCGCCCGCGAAGACCGCTACTCGGAATTGCGCTCGCTCGGGCTCGCACCCGACCGACCCAAAATCGAAATGAGCTACATCGGCGGCTGAGTTCGCCCTCGGGGCAAAGGTCCTTTCGACCGCGAATTTTGTGAAATCTACGGTATTTTCCCTAGACTTCCTGCAACGCATCGGGGCGTCTGCCCCTATACTGAAAGTTTCGGGGCCGACGTTTATACGCTTCGGCCCCGTTTTTTGCCCGTTCGCACTCCGCGCGGAGCGACCCCTTCCCGCCCGAGCCGAGTCGATCGCACGTCATCCATAACAACAACGATCGCATGTTTTCGAATCCCACTGCCGTTACATTCACCGGGTACCTCGTCCTGATGGTGGGCGTCGGCGTTTTCGCCTATCGCTATACCCGAAACTATTCCGACTTCATCCTCGGCGGCCGCTCGCTCGGCGGCATCGTGACGGCGCTCTCCGTGGGCGCCTCGGACATGAGCGGGTGGCTGCTGATGGGGTTGCCGGGCGCCGTCTTTCTGAGCGGGATCTCGGAAGCCTGGATTGCCGTCGGCCTGATTCTCGGCTCCTGGCTCAACTGGAACCTCGTCGCCGCGCGTCTGCGCGTCTATACGGAAAAGACCCACAACGCGCTCACCCTGCCCGATTACTTCACTCACCGCTTCGAAGACGACAAAAACCTGCTTCGCATCATTTCCGCGCTCGTCATTCTCATCTTCTTCACGATCTACTGCGCTTCCGGGGTCGTCGCTGGAGCGCGTCTTTTCGAGAACACCTTCGAGATGCCTTACGAAACGGCGCTCTGGGTCGGGGCCGTCGCCACGATTCTCTACGTCTTTTTCGGCGGCTTTCTTGCCGTTTCCTGGACCGACACCATTCAGGCCGCACTCATGTGCATCGCGCTCATCGTGACGCCGATCGCGGTCATGTCGGACCTCGGGGGATTCACGAGCGCGACCGATGCGGTTGCGACGGTCAACCCGGCGATGCTCGACATCATGCGCGGGCAGAACTTCATCGGCATCGTGAGTCTTCTCGCCTGGGGGCTCGGCTACTTCGGGCAGCCCCACATTCTCGTGCGCTTCATGGCCGCGCGCTCCATCGCCGTCATCCCGAACGCCCGCCGCGTCGGGATCCTCTGGATGTTCTTCTGCCTGGCGGGCGCCGTGGGTGTGGGCTTTTTCGGCTCGGCCTACTTCGCCGCCCACGTCGATCAGGCGGCGCTTGTGACGGAAAACCACGAACGCGTCTTCATCGTGCTTTCGGGCGTGCTCTTCAACCCCTGGATTGCGGGCGTGCTGATGTCGGCCATTCTCGCCGCCGTCATGTCGACACTTTCCTGCCAGCTTCTCGTCTGCTCCTCGACGCTGACGGAAGACTTCTACCGCTCGTTCCTGCGCCCGAGGGCTACGCAGCGCGAATTGGTCTGGGTGGGACGCTCCATGGTGCTTCTCATCTCGGTCCTCGCCGTCTGGATGGCCCGCGACCCCGACAGTCTCGTGCTTTCGCTCGTCTCCTACGCCTGGGCGGGCTTCGGCGCCGCGTTCGGGCCGGTCATTCTGATGTCCCTCTGGTGGCGTCGCATGACCCGAAACGGGGCGCTCGCGGGGATCGTGACGGGGGCCGTCACGGTGCTCGTTTGGAACCACTTCGCCTGGTTCGGACTCTATGAGATTCTTCCGGGCTTCGTTTTCGGCATTGCGGCGATCGTGATCGTGTCGCTTCTCGACAAGGCGCCTTCGAAGCGCGTGGCCGATCAGTTCACGGAGGTCGAGCGCATCGTGCGTGACCGCACGGCGTCGACCGAAGCGGCCGCCTCCTAAGGGGCAGGACGGAATCCGGGGTCGGTCGCGCTCGATGCGCGGCCGACCTTTTTTTCTGTCCGCTACGCCGCGCCGACCCGACCGTTTTGGGAAAAGCACTTATGCCCGGAGAGGTTTCGGCGTAAAATGCTCCGCCTGACGTGAAAATGCCGTCTTTTTCCCTTTTTTCCCTTCGGACCGCGCCCTGAGGCCGATCCACATGAGTTCCGTCCGTCCATGATCTACGAGCTCTCGCCCGAATCGCCCGATTTCGACCACGCCCTCTACGAAGTCCTTCAGCTGTTGCTTCCCCTGCTTGCGAGCTCCGTTTCCGACACGGACCACCGGAACATCTGCTCGATCCTGATCCGCCATTACGCCCGGGACCCGGCCAAGTTCTCGATGCACGCCGAGTACTACCTCAAGGAAAACCGCGACCTGTTTTCCGAAAAGGCCTACGAGAGCATCCGACGCTACATCGTGAGCGACGTGTGCGACCGGCCCATCCAGATCACCAACAGAGACGGCACCGTCACGACGTTGCACGGGCTCGGGGTGCTGTGCTATGCCTACGAGGAAGGGACGCTGCGCAAAGACGAACTGACCGAAGCCGAGTGCGTGCTGTTGCGCGACCTGCTCATGAAGCACTACTTCAATGAGGAAAACTGCACGATTCACATCATCCCGCAGCTCGTCTCCTTGAATTCCACGATCATCCGAGACGACAACTCCTACTACGACATACTGCACGCGGCCGCCTCGTCGCGCTCGTCGTCGTGCCGCCGCTCGCTTCCCTACCTCCTTTCCGACGCCGACGACTTCCCCGAGCTCTACGGGCCGGCGACGTCGCATCAGCGCATCATCGCCTTTACGGTCACCTCGCACCCCGGGGAACTCGCGCAAAAGCGCGGCGCCCTCTATTCGGGTCTTGCAATCGGCGGCGAGGTTACGTCGCCCGACAATATTTGTCTGCAGCGTATCCTCGACTCCGGCTGGGGCAAGGACATGAGCGACTGGCTCGTGAAGGTGGAAGGGAGCTCCATGCGCTACTTCGTCACCGAACCCGCGCTCATCCGCGACGTCACCTTCGACATGGACGAGCAGTTCGGCGTGCAAACCACCCTGATGGAAGCCATGCGCCTCAACAACCGCGTGTCCGCCAACGGAACGAAGCACGATCCGCTCATCGCAAGCTTCGGGGTTTTCTACGACCCGGTCATCGGCTACGCCGAGTTGCGCACGGCCTTCGCGCTCAAGTCCGCCCCGGACACGCTCTGGGGCGGCGCTCAGGTGACGCTCGCCGACCCGGAAAACATCGCCGACTGCGCCAACGACATCGTGGACTTCCTGTGCGAAGCGCTCCCCGTCTACGGCGTGGAAGTGCCTCCGGTCGACGCGTACTTCACTCCGGAGCAACCTTACATGGCCGAGCCCAACGACACCGATCGCCTCTACTGTACGTCAAAGGGCAAGGTAAGGACGCTTACGGGAGCGAACACCCCCGTCTATTTCGACCAGAGCAACTACACGCTCAACTGAGGTCGGCAAGGCTCACGGAGCACTCCGAGAGGCTCCGAAAGTTCGCGAACGCCCGAAAAAAAATCCCCGCGGAATACCGCGGGGATTTTTCATTGGCGTTCGACGCCGCTCGATTACATTCCGGCGTGCGGGTTCGAGCTCTGGATCGCTTCCTGACGCACCGGCACTTCCTTTTCACCGAAAAGAAGGTCGGGACGCGTTTCCTTCAGGATGGTTTCGGAGGGAGCGCCCGCCGACTGCATCGAGCAGAAGATCATCGTCTTGTCTTCGTAGGGGGCGACGTGGAAAACGCGCTCGATCTTGCCGAGTTCCGGCATGGTGTAGTTCTGTTCGCGCTGATAGGGCTTCCAGTCCTTGTCGTGGTTGGATCGCTGCATGCGGTTGCCGTGCGCGGACTTGTGATTCGTGTCGACCGCTTCCCAGTCGATCTTGATCTTGTCGACGACCGACTTCCAGTCTTCCTTCACGAGAAGACCCCAGAAGTGCGTGTGCATGTCGGGGGTGCCGAGGTAGCGGATCACTTCGTCGTTGAAGATGTAGCCCGTCACGGTGAGACCGTCTTCCTTGAAGGGCTTTTCAAAGAGCACCACGTCCAGAGGCACCTTTTCGATCTTCAAATACGCCATGTCGCCGTCGCGAACCTTGAGACTTTCCGGAATGTTCTTGTCGGCCGCGACCGCCTTGAAGAAATCGGCGTTGCAGGCCTGGATCGCCTTCACGACGGACGTCTCGTCCGCGTGGGCGGCGGGCATCGCGAGCACCGCGGCCGCAGCAAGGGCCGCAAAGAGGGTCTTCTTCACTTTCACTTCTCCTTGGAGTGAATGGGGTTGAATGGCAGCTATTTTCACCCCGCGCCCTTTTCCTTCCCTTAACGCTCCGTCGAAGGGACGGAAGCGAGGACGTCGAATACGGCGAAGGCCGCCCGGGGAATCGCGTCCCCGAACGGCCTTCGGACATGAGGAAGTTACCCGTGCGTCAGGAGGCGTTCGCTTCCGCCTTCTTCACGTTGAAGGTGAAGCGCTTCGTGGGCGCATCCACCACGACCGTGTCGCCGATCGCCGCACGCCCTTCGAGAAGGAGACGCGCGATCTCGTTTTCGATCTTGTCCTGAATGGCGCGCTTCAGAGGACGCGCACCGAAGTGCGGATCGAACCCTTCGTCGGCGATCTCGGCCACGGCCGCGGGCGTCACCTCAAGACCGATCTGCTGTTCGGCCATGCGGTCGCGCAACTTCTGCAGCTGGATCTCGGCGATCCGGCCGATCTGTTCCTTGCCGAGCGCGTTGAAGACCACGATTTCGTCGATGCGGTTGACGAACTCGGGGCGGAAGTGCTCGCGCACTTCGTCCATGACGGCCTTCTTCACCTTTTCCTGCGGCTCGCCGATCATGTCCTGAATTTCGGAGGCGCCGAGGTTCGAGGTCATGACGATCACGGTGTTCTTGAAGTCGACCGTGCGACCCTGACCGTCGGTCATGCGCCCGTCGTCAAGCACCTGCAGGAGGACGTTGAAGACGTCGGGGTGCGCCTTTTCAACTTCGTCGAGCAGAATCACCGAGTAGGGTTTGCGACGAACGGCTTCCGTGAGGTAGCCGCCCTCTTCGTAACCCACGTACCCCGGAGGCGCGCCGATCAGACGGGCGACGCTGTGCTTTTCCATGAACTCGCTCATATCGATGCGCACCATCGCATCGTCCGAGTCGAAGAGGAATTCGGCAAGCGCCTTCGTGAGTTCAGTCTTGCCGACACCCGTGGGCCCGAGGAAGAGGAAGCTCCCGTACGGACGGTTCGGATCCGAGAGGCCCGCACGGCTGCGCAGAATCGTCTCCGCCACGCGCTTGACGGCTTCGTCTTGACCGACGACGCGCTTTTCGATCGCTTCGCCCATATGGAGAAGCTTCGCACGTTCGCCTTCCATCATCTTCGAGACGGGGATGCCCGTCGCACGGCTTACCACTTCGGCGATTTCTTCGGCACCCACGGAGGTGCGCACGAGTTTCGGTCGACGTGCGGGCTGACCGGCCTCTTCGGCTTCGGCCTTCTTCAGACGTTCTTCGAGCTTCGGCAGGACGGCGTACTGAAGTTCGGCCAGCTTTTCGTACTGGGCCGTACGACGGTATTCCTCCATTTGGTGACGCACACGGTCGATTTCGTCGCGCACGCTCTTTGCGCCGAGCGCTTCGCTCTTTTCCTTCTTCCAGACTTCTTCAAGGTCGGAGTATTCGCGCGAGAGCTTCTCGATTTCTTCTTCGATCGCTTCGAGACGCTTCTTCGAGGCGTCGTCCGTTTCCTTCTTCATCGCTTCGCGCTCGATCTTGAGCTGGATGAGACGCCGATCGAGTCGGTCGAGTGCTTCGGGCTTCGAGTCGATTTCCATCTTCACGCGGGCCGCGGCCTCGTCGATCAGGTCGATCGCCTTGTCGGGCAGGAACCGGTCGGTGATGTAACGGTGCGAGAGTTCGGCCGCCGCGACGATCGCAGGGTCGGTGATTTCGACACCGTGATGCGCTTCGTACTTTTCCTGCAGACCGCGCAGAATCGCGATCGTATCCTCGACGCTCGGCTCGTCGATCATGACCTTCTGGAAGCGGCGTTCGAGCGCCGCGTCCTTTTCGACGTACTTGCGGTATTCGTCGAGCGTCGTCGCGCCGATCACGTGGAGCTCGCCCCGGGCGAGCGCGGGCTTCAACATGTTGCCCGCGTCCATGCTGCCTTCGGTTTTGCCCGCCCCCACGACGGTGTGCAGTTCGTCGATGAAGAGAATGATGCGCCCTTCCTGAGCGACCACTTCTTCGAGGAGCTTCTTCAGACGTTCTTCGAATTCACCGCGGTACTTGGCGCCCGCAATGAGGCCAGCCATGTCGAGCGAAAGGACGCGCTTGCCTTTCAGCGAATCGGGCACTTCGCCGTTGACGATACGCTGCGCAAGCCCTTCGACGACGGCCGTTTTGCCCACACCCGGTTCCCCGATCAGAACGGGGTTGTTCTTCGAGCGGCGCTGCAGAATCTGCATCGTGCGACGAATTTCGTCGTCGCGCCCGATGACGGGGTCGAGCTTCCCGTCGAGCGCACGGGCCGTGAGATCCACCGTGTACTTCTTCAGCGCTTCGCGCTGGTTTTCCGAGTCGGGATTGTCGACGGGGTCCTTACCGCGAACGGCGGTGATGGCCGCTTCGAGCTCGGGACGGCGCAAACCCGCCGCGCGAGCGATGCGACCCGCGTCGCTGCGGTCGTCCGTGAGCGCCAGAAGGAACATCTCGGTCGAAATGTAGGCGTCCGAGCGCTTCATCGCTTCCTTTTCCGTGAGGTTGAGGACGTTGATGAGGTCGCGCGACACCTGAATGTCGCCGCCGTTACCGGTCACCTTGGGAAGGCGCTCGATCGCGGCCTTCGTTTCGCGTGCGAGTTCCGCGACGTTGACGCCGGCACGCTCGAGAAGACTGCGGCTCGAGCCTTCGTTGTCGGCAAGCACCGCCGAGAGAAGGTGAAGGGGTTCGATGTACTGGTTGTCGTGCGCCAGGGCCTGCGACTGGGCTTCGCCGAGCGCTTCCTGAAATTTGGTGGTGAGTTTGTCTTGACGCATAAAGGTCTCCCGCGTCGGGTACGTGCGGAGGACCTGCAGGTCCCGTCCGCCGGAGGTCTCTCAACCCCCGATCGAGTACCTCGACGAAATTCAATTCGTGTTGATACTCATATGGGGGTGGCCCGCCCGTTTTCAAGTCGGGATGCGGACTGACGGAACCGTCAATATCGACAAATTGTTTCCGGGGAAATCCGAAAAAAAACGTACGGAAAAGAAACCTCGGCAATCAGAAAATTCAAGAACAATCCGAAAGTTTCGACATGCAGGATCATGAATTGATCCTTTTCCCCTAAGGATCATTTCTTGATCTTTACGAGAGACATCCCGCGCCGTTTTTTTTTCAGTGCAAGAGCCGCCACGTGAAGAGCCCGAGCGCCGTTGCCGCAAAACTCCCCGCAACGTGGAGCGTCGCGTGCGCGAGCGCCCGTCCCGCTTCGCCCGCCAGGAGCATCGAGACGTTTTCGCCCGAGAATGTGGAAAAGGTCGTCAGCCCCCCTAAAAAGCCCGTTATGAGGAAAAGCCGAACGGCGGGCGGAATTTCGGGATGCGCGCTCGTCCAGGCGAGCGCGAGCCCGATCAGATACCCCCCGAGAAGGTTGGCGACGAGCGTCCCGAGGGGCAGAAAGTCCGTCCGGGGGTTGAGCACATACGCGAGAAACCAGCGACCGAGGGCGCCCAGAGCCGCCCCCGAGCCCACCGCCAACACCACGAGCTCGATCGGTCCGTCCTTCGTCATAAACGCGTCCCCCAGCGGTCGCGGGCGACGCCGTCGCTTTCGCGGGCATCGACCCAGCGGTCGCCCTCGGGCGTTTTTTCCTTCTTCCAAAAGGGTGCTTCGGTCTTCAGCCAGTCCATGATGAATTCGCACGCCTCGAACGCTTCGCGGCGGTGCGCGGACGAAACGAGCGCAAGCACGATCTGGTCGCCCACCGCCAGGTCGCCGACGCGGTGAATCACCGTCACGTCATCGATCGACCAACGGGCGCGGGCCGACTTGATGATCGCTCCGAGCGCCTTTTCCGTCATGCCCGGATAGTGCTCGAGCGACATCGCCGCTACGTCGGAGCCGTCGTTGCGGTTTCGAACGACCCCGACGAAACTTACGATCGCCCCGGCCTGCGGGTTCGCCGCGCGGATGCGGGAGGTTTCTTCCGACAGGTCGAAGTCTTCGGGACTCACCCGAATGAACGTCTGCCCGCTCATGATCAGCCCCCCGTCACGGGCGGGAAAAAAGCCACTTCGTCGCCGTCCTTCACGGGATCGTCGTCTTCGGCCATTTCCTGATTCACGGCACCGCGCACGCGCTTGAGGTTGCCGAAGGCGCTCGCCCACGGTTCGCCTCGGGCGACGAGCGACGCGCGCACGTCGCCCAAAGTCGACGCGTCGGCCTCAAGTTCCACGATTTCGTTTCGTCGCCCCATGGCGTCGCGAAGGCCGGCAAAGTAAAGAACCTCGATTTTCATAGTCGAACAACAAACAACTAGTAAGTACTTGCTCTCAGGCAAAGAACTGGCAGAAGGGGTAGTAAGCGACGAGATCGCCCTTTTTCACGACGGCGCCCGCAGGAATATCCGCCAGACCGTCCGCCCAGGCGCAACTCGAGAGCACCTGCGAATTCTGCGTGTGAAAGAGATCGAGCCCGCCCGCATCGTTGCGGCGCACGCGCACGAACTCTTCACGGTCTCCCGCCTTCGTCCACTCGAAGTCGGCGCGGATCTGCTGCGGCTTCATGTCGATGTCGGTCATGCCCATGCGGCGCAGGAGATAGGGGCGCGCCATCATGAGAAAGACCACGAAACCCGAGACGGGGTTCCCGGGAAGCCCGATGTAGGGGACGCCCCGCACGTGACCGAAAGCGAGCGGCTTGCCGGGCTTCAGCTTCACGCGCCAGACGTCGAGGGCGCCGAGCGCTTCGACGGCTGGCTTCAGATGGTCTTCTTCGCCGACCGACATGCCGCCCGTCGTCAGGATGACGTCCGCCGTTTCGCTCGCATGTTCCAACGCGCGCACGGTCGCCTCGAACGTGTCGGGAATGCTCCCTAGGTCAAGCGCTTCGCAACCGAGCGTCTGCAGAAGACTGCGAATCATGTAGCGGTTCGAGTTGTAGATCCCGCCCGGAGGAAGAGGTTCGCCGGGTTGCACGAGTTCGTTGCCGGAGAAGAAAATACCGACGCGTAGCTTCCGATAGACGGTCACGTACGCTCGACCGATCGAGGCCACCGTACCGATGGCGGCGGGGGTAAGGCGGTCACCCGCGCGCAAAATCGTTGCGCCCACGGCGATGTCGGAGCCGATCCGGCGCACCCAGGACCCTTGCTTGGGAACCTTCGTGAAGTGAACGCCCGCTTCGGTGACCGTCACTTCTTCCTGCGGCACCACCGTATCGGCCCCTTCGGGCATGGGAGCGCCCGTGAAGATGCGGGCACACGTGCCCGCTTCAACGGGCTTTCCTACGGAACCCGCGATGATGCGCTCGGCTACGGGCAGCACGACGGGGTTCGTTTCGGACGCTGCCGCCAGGTCAGCCGCACGCACGGCGTAGCCGTCCATCTGGGAATTGTCCCAGCCCGGCACCGCCATCGGGCTCACGACGTCCTGCGCTAGCACGCGATTGGTCGAATACATCAGAGGGATCGTCTCCGCCTCGGCCACGGGCCGGGCGTCGGCGAGAATTTTCGCGAGCGCTTCGCTGTAAGTAAGCATCTCCATCCACCTCATCGGGCTTCGCGCTCCGCGCGAAGCTTCAAACAATAGTCGGCGACGGCCTGAGGGTCGTTCGCATCGAGCACGTCGAGTCCCGCACGCACGGGCGTGAAGGGGCGGTCGACGGCGACGGCGACGATTCGCTCGTCCGTCGGGTACAGGGGCGCCCTTCGGCCGGAGACGACCGCATCGGCGGCCTCCCCTCGAAGGAGTTCGATTTTCGGAAAGTCGCCTTCATGCTTGAACCCTTCGACCACGACCACGTCCGCGTCGGGACGCACCCGTGCGAGGAGTTCGTCGAGCATCACGGTTTCGGGCGTCTCAACGAGAATCGCATAGCGTTCGGCCGTACGCAGGATCACCTCCGCCGCACCCGCTTCGCGGTAGCGGTACGTGTCCTTGCCGGGTTTGTCGAGGTCGACCCCGTGGTGCGCGTCCTTGAGGGCGGAAACCTTCAGACCGCGCGCCGCGAGGATCGCCGTCACGCGAGTGGCGAGCGTCGTTTTGCCCGCTCCCGAAAAACCGACGAACCCCACGACAAAGGGCGGGGTTCGCAGGGCGCAACTCGTCGGGCGGACCGTGTGAGGGTCGGCACTTTGCATCATGGTTCGACGATCAGAAGGGTTTGTCGGCAAACTCGGCCACGAACGCCTTCACCGCATCGAAGTCGTTGGGCATGTAGGTCTTTTCGGCGGGTTTTCCTCGCGGATCTTCGAACCCTTCGGGCACGGGCACGTCGTGCCCGGTCGCCTGACGAATGATCTTCGGGAATTTCGCCGGATCCACGGTCTCAAGGCACAGCGTGCGAACGCCCACGGGGTGGAGATAAATGCCGCTGTAAATGGCGTCGGCCGTATGCGGGTCGACGTACGTGCCGTATTCGACGTAGAGATGCTCGGTGATTTCGAGACGGTTCGCGTGGTTCGAGGTCCCCGAGGCGAGCCCCGAACGACGCACGCGGGCGAATTCCCCGGGCGTGAGTTCGAAAGAACCCTTCGTTTCGAGTTCCTTCATGAGTTCGGCCGTGCGTCGCGCATTCCGATCGAGCATTTCGTAGAGGAAGCGTTCGAAATTCGCCGCACGTGAAATATCCATCGAGGGCGAGCTCGTCGCGAGCGTCTCGCTCGCAGGACGCGGCTCATAGACACCCGTACGCAGGAACCGGTCCATCGCATCGTTTTCATTCGTGGCAACGATGAGACGCAGAATGGGAAGCCCCATCTGCTTGGCGGCCCAGCCCGCGAAGGCGTTGCCGAAATTACCCCCCGGAACGACGAACACCACCTCTTCGCCGACATTCTCGACGGCCTGCAGATACGCGTAGAAGTAATAGACGATCTGCGCTGCGATACGGGCCCAGAGCACCGAATTGACGGCGCCGAGACCGTGCTGCTTGGCAAACTTCCGATCCGAGAGCATGCGCTCGACCATGTCCTGGCAGTCGTCGAACGTCCCGTCGACGGCGAGATTGACGCTGTTGGCGGGCGCGTTGGCGTAGAGCTGCGCGGCCTGCCAATCGCTCATGCGCCCCTGGGGCGAGAGCATCGCCACGCGCGCATTGGGGATCTCGGCGAACGCGTGTTCGCACGCCGCCCCCATGTCGCCCGTCGTCGCCCCGAGGAAAGTCATCGTAGCGGGGGCGTTGCCGAGACCGCGCGCGAAGATGTTCGCAAGGAGCGAGAGCGAAATGTCGTCGAACGACAACGTCGGCCCGTTCGAGAGTTCGAGCAGGCCCACGTCGTCGTGCAGCCACGTGATCGGCGTCACCTCACGGGCGGAAATGCGGTCGCGTCCGTACGGATAGAACTCCGGCTGGTACGTGTCGCGGCAAAGCTTCCAGAGCGTCGGGCGATCGAGCTCGGGCCAAAAGAGATGCATCACCTCCAGCGCCAGCCCCGCGTAGTCGAGACCGCGCATCACGCGGATCTGATCGAGCGTGAGGCGCGGGAACGCCGCTGGCACGTAAAGGCCGCCGTCTTCGGCACGGCCTTCGAAAAGAATGTCCGAAAAGCGCTTCGGCGTCTGTTCGCCGCGCGTCGAAATGTACTGCATGAAATACCCTCCGTCGTTGTTTCTGGCGGATGCCGGCAAACTGGGCCGCGGCCGTGCCCCCGTCGTCGAGGCGTAGGCGTCGCGTGCGCGCCCGAGTCTTTTCCGCCCATGCTACTCGAATTTTCTCCCGATTCCGACAGGTCCTCCTTCAAAAAGTAGCCGACCCCTCCCTTTGATCGAGAAAAGCCGCCCGAAGTCCCCTCCTTTCGGAGGATGGACGCCCGGATCCCGAGAGAAAGCCGTCTCGACGGGGCTTTCGGGCCTCCGCGCTTTTCCCGAGGACTCGTAGAATGTTCGACAACGCGAACGGTTCCGTCCGTTCCTCCCCGCACACCGCCAACCATCATTCGAGGTGTCTATGCCGCTTCCCAAAGCGCCCTCCCAGCCGGCCGATCTTCTCGCCGATTACGGCGAACCCGCCAAACCCGGCAAGCGTCACACGAGAACCGCGACGAAACACGTCGCCCGCTCCCGCAGTATGGCCGTCGAACCGACGCCCGATACCGCAACGTCCCCTGAGGGCGCGGCACCGCAGGCGTCCCTCCCCGTTGAAAACGTTGCCGCCGCCAAGACCGCTTCCGAAAAGCCCTCGAAGCGACGTCGCGCGACGAAGGAGCAAAAGGTCGCGACCGAGACGCTCGAATCGACCGCCGCGACGGTCGAAAGCGAAAAGAGCGCTTCGAAACCCGAGGCAAAGACGCCCGAGAAGTCCGCCAAGCAACCCGTTCGCGCGAAAAAGTCCCGCACCCGCAAGGTTGTTGCGTCCGCAGCGGACAACCAGGGCGAACTTCTGGATGTGACGGCCGCCCTCTTCGGCACGGCGGGCGGTGTCAAAGCGAATGCCGTCGTCGAAATGCCGGCAACGGACGTCGTTGCACCCGCCGAGGCGGTCGTCCCTCGGGCGCCTTCTCCCGTCGCCGCTCCCCTTTCCGCTCCCGTGCGCGCCCGTCGTTCGGCAAGCGCCCGCAAAGGACGTGCCCTCATGCCCGAAGACAAGCCCAAGCTCTTCGTGCTCGACACGAACGTCCTCATGCACGACCCGCTTTCGCTCTTTCGCTTTGCCGAGCACGACGTCTTCCTGCCGATGACGACGCTTGAAGAGCTCGACAGTCACAAGAAGGGTTTGACCGACGTCGCGCGCAACGCGCGTACTGTGAGCCGCAGCCTCGACGCGTTGATCGAAGCCAACAACGGCAATCTCCACGACGGCGTGCCCCTCGCGCTTCTCGGCAACACGGAAGCCAAAGGCCGCCTCTGGTTTGAAACGAAAGTCGTTGCTGCGCCCCTGCCGCAGGCGCTTCCCGCCTTCAAGGGCGACAACTCGATCCTCGCCACCGTGAAGGGACTCGAAACCGCCTTCCCCGACCGTGCGGTCGTGTTGGTATCGAAAGACATCAACATGCGCATCAAGGCGACGACGCTCGGCATTCCCGCCGAAGACTACTTCAACGACAAGGTGCTCGACGACTCCGACATGCTCTACACGGGGAAGATCGAGCTCGAATCGGACTTCTGGGAGTCTATCGGCGAGGGGTTGCGGTCCTGGCAGGAAAACGACGCTACGCACTACGCGTTCGAAACGGACCACCCCGAACGCTTCGTCGTGAACGCCTGCCTCACGGTGAAGGGCGACGACAACTTCATGGCGCTCGTGACGGGCATCAAAGGGCGCGAAGTGACGATGCGCCTCATGCGCGATTTCCGCAAGAGCGGCCGCTTCAAGGTCTGGGGCATCAACGCCCGCAACCGCGAACAGAACATGGCGCTCAACCTGCTGATGGACCCCGAAATCGATTTCGTGACGATTCTCGGTCAGGCGGGCACGGGCAAAACGCTCATGACGC
>CAJLHF010000026.1 GCA_905206365.1 uncultured Sutterella sp.
TCATAAAACCTTTACCTTCAAGCTCAAGCCCGACGGTGAGTGTCGCCGCAAGATCTCGCGCTTCTGCGACTACACTCGCTTAGCCTACAACAAGGGTTTGACCTGGAACGAGGAGATGCGCGAGAAGGATCCAACCTTCAAGCTGAGCTATTCAAAGCTCTGTGCCCTTCTGCTCGAATGAAAGAAGGAGTTACCCTGGCTCGCGAAGTGCCATAGCCGGACTATAATCGGTCCTGTTCACATTCCGCCCTATGAATGCGACCACCGATAAACTATGAAGCCGTGCTCAGCACGCAAACCTTAAAGGTTAGCAGGTCTGAAAAACGTGCTCCACCCCTCTACGCTTGATGCTTTCCGATACGCTGAGGACGAACGATGAGCAAACAATTTCATTCAGCTCAGGAATGGCGCGACGTTTCGCGCACTCAATGTCAGGCTTTTCTTGAGGCCTTTCCGCGAGAAAAGCTTTCCGAACTGACTCTTGAAAACTACATCATAGGAGCGGGAGAACAAACCTTCTGCTGGTGGCTTGAAATCGGCACCCGTCAGTACGCTGCCATCAGCGGCGTCTATTCGGACAAGTACGGCGTTTTCCAAGGGGGAAAACTGGAAACTCTGAAAGTAGCTCATCACTTGAAGGGATTCACCCCTGAAAAGGTTTTTGAAAGGGTCAAGCCCTTCATCATTGATGTCGCCGCGAAGGCGGCTGCTGGCGATTTGAACGGCCTCGTCGAGCTTGCGACAAAACCAGCTAAGGAGCGCTGTATCTCGCCAATGATCCTCTGGAAAATTGCCGAACTTTATCAGCCCATTGATTCGCCATTCCTTGTTCCCGTCTGCGGCTCGGAAGCTGCTGAGATTCTCGGAGAGAAAAGCGCAGGAGCTATGCAGCAGAGGTTCCAGAGCTACCAGCCAGAAAAGGAATACTGGGATCGCTGTTGGGAATTCACGAAGCCGTTACGCGCGGCAAAAAGCATCGCGGATGCGGTCTCCGACGAAGACGAAGACGAAGGTGATAGCAATCCTGCGGAGTACGAACGTCTTCTCCGCATTCTGCGTAACCGCAAGAATCTGATCCTTCAGGGCGCACCCGGTACAGGCAAGACATATTTAGTCCCCGAGCTCGTCACGAGACTCTGCGGCAAGATTTCGGGTACCGCAAACCGAAAGGATGTGCTTGCCGCATACAAGTGCCTCATGGAAGCCGGACGTGTCGTGACCGTGACCTTCCATCCTTCGATGGACTACGACGATTTCGTGCAGGGATGGAAACCCGACCCGAACGCAGATCAAACGGACGGCATCAAGATGAAGCTCACGGACGGCGTCTTCAAACGTTTCTGCGATTCAGCAGTGAGATTTTGCGACTTTGACGACATCCGCGACGACGTTGCGGTTTGGAAGGTTACGCCGCATGCCTCGGGGCCTAACGAGTTGCGCAACGACTGCCTGCGTAACAACCGCATCCGCATCGGATGGGAGGACGTTGAGGACGTTGATAACAACAAGTCGCTCAAGAATTTTGTCAAAAAGATGCAGATTGGGGACATTGTCTTCTCCCGCTTTGATGATCAGCATGCGGATGCGATCGGCATTGTCACAGGCGAATATGAGATGCTCGAAGGAGAAACTACAAAGCTCGGCCGTTGCCGTAGCCGAGCAGTGAAGTGGCTCTACAAGGGCGAACCCGTCAACATCACTTCGATCAACGACGGGGCGGTGTTCAGAACACGGACGGTTGACGCCCTGCCGAACATGAATGCCGACAAGGTGCGCAAATTCCTGAAGACGCTCCTTTCGCAGCCCTACGTATTTGTCATCGATGAGTTCAACCGCGGCAACGTGCCCAAGATTTTCGGCGAACTCATCACGCTCGTTGAAGCTGATAAACGCAAGGGTGAAGAAGAGGAAACGGCCGTACATCTAGCCTACGACGCCCCGGAAGCCCCGGCCTTCTCCGTACCTTCCAATATCTACATCCTCGGCACGATGAATACCGCGGACCGTAGCATTGCTCCAATCGACTACGCGATGCGCCGGCGCTTCGCTTTCGAACACATTCTTCCGCATGAACTCGCCGACGAGAATTTCGACTTCAACCTTTTTAACGCCGTTTCCCACCTATTCGTGACGGACCTGAAGAACCCTGTCGGACGTAGCGAACATCTCTCCGAAGAGTTCGATCCTGCCGACGTATGGATCGGGCACAGCTATTTTCTGACGCCGGGCGGCGAATCGAGCTTCACCCGTTGGCAGAACGAAATCCGGCCGCTTCTCAACGAGTACCTGCGGGACGGCGTGCTCAATCCGTCCGCCAAGAAAGAGATTGAGGCGATCGAACAAGTCCATTTCAAGAGGGATGAGGAAAAGTGATCTGCCTCACGACGCAGGAACACAAAACGACAGAACCGATCAGCGCGATGGAACTGCGGGCGGTGCTCGACGACGCGGCGTATCAGCGCCTCGAAAAGTACCCCTGCGGCTCGCTTCCCGAATACGAGCGTCGGATCCGGACCGACGCCCAACCTGCATTCTCTGTGCTCAAGGTGGCGGCGGGCGACAGCTTCGCGGTTCGGGTACAGGCCTCGTACTTCGTCGGCGTCGACTGGGTGTTCCCCGGCGCTGTATCGATCCGGGTGCTCCCGAAGGTCGAGCAGATCGACATGCCGGTCATGTTGGAACGCGTGCTTGAAGTAGACGAGACCGTCAAGGAGTTCGATGGTCTTCTCAGTATCCGGCAAAGGGAGAAGCCGATTCCGGATGCCGAGGATTGCGATCGCTTCATTCTCTTCGTAGCGGCGGCCTTTCTGAAGATCACTCGGCGCATCGTGCGCAAAGGTTTGCTCAAGTCCTTCCGAACCGAGGAAGAAATTTTCCGCTACCGTGTGAAAGGAAAGCTCCACGTCTCGGATACGTTGCGCAAAATGCGGTTTGGCGATCCGTTCGCCCGTGCCGTCTGCTCTCCGCAAAGTTTCGACGCCGACACGCCTGCAAACCGCTTTCTGAAGCTCGTGTTGCGCCGAATGTACACTGTTCTCGCCACCCGGGCAAAGGCACTTGGAAGCGTCGGACGCACCCTTGCAGACGAAGCAGCCCGTCTCCTGCGAGCTTTCGGTGAGGTGAACGACATTAGAACTTGGCGCAGTAGCGAAGCGGCGCCTGTCGTCAACCCGATATTTACGGAATACACCGCAGCGTTCCAACTCGGTCGCAAGTTTCTTCTGCTCGAGGGAATCGGTGCCTTCGAAAAGACGGAGCATGAGCCACGCCGCATTCTCCCGTACTGGATCGACATGGCACAACTCTTTGAACTATACGTTCTCGCCGACCTACGCGGGAACGCAGCGGTGCGGGACGCCCAATATCATCAGCACTTCAAGCCGGGCGGAATACCCGACTTTCTGGTGGCCTTGCAGGGTCACGAGCTTCCTTTCAAGTGTTGTGTCGCAGACGCGAAATACAAGCCTAACTACGCCGATGACGAACTCTACATGGATGACGCGCGCCAACTGTCGGGGTATGGAAGGGTAAAGAAGGTCATCGACTGGATGAGCGCACGCGGACATTCCGACCGAAAACATATTGTCCCGTGCCTTATCATCCACCCGGATCAGAGTTCCGAGAACAAGCACATCGACTTCTCGAAGCTCAAGCGCTTGAAACACTGGGAGGATTTCTGGAAGATCGGGATTCAGATACCGCATCAGCAGGTGAACGAAGGACTTGACAAAGGCAATAGCGAAGCATGACTCGGCGCTCCGATCGGACAGCCATCCAATCTCCGGAGAAGATCGTAGCCAAACGACTCAAGTGTTCCAACACCAAGCCACTTGAAGGCAGACGGATATGCACCTCAAATCTTCTTCCGTTAGCGGAGAGAAGTTTGGGAGTTTTAGACCTGCTAACCGAGGGGCTCGTTGGTTAAGTTTCAGATTTTCGTGCTGAATACGGCTTCATAGTTCATCGGCGATTGCATTCCTAGGGCAGAATAGGCCGGCACCGGTTATAGTTCGAGATCCATCGCTCGACGTGTTCGTAGGCGTTGGCGTGATCATGGAGTTTTCGGTTACCTATAATCCGAACTTTTCCAGTATCCCACGTAGCCCTGCGAATCGAGCTCAGCTTGGAATCGAGAAGAGGCTCGGTACAAAGTCGTAAAGATAGGGACAATCTAGCCGATTTACAATTTCACACTGTCACTTCGTGACCTCAGCAAAGCAGCACTTGTCCCCGCCGTAGATCACTTTGATGAGCAAGAGATACGACATCAGCATTCGTCATCCACAAAGCTCTTGCCCGGCCGTCCATCTTGACGACGCTCTCGGACGTTGCCATGCTACGACGAATTTCGCAGAGAAGCGTGCGCGCCCCGAAGGGAATAATGACGCGTCGCGTCCCTCCATCGTGTGTGTCGAGTGGGCGCGCCACACGTCCATGTTGAGGTCCGTCTTCCTGGTCATGAAGCACTTTTCAACGCAGTCGCGTTGCCCGTACGTGTCGAGAGCGAACTGCGTCGAGCACTCCATCGTGGATTTCGGTTCCTTTTTGCCCTTTCCGCCGAGTCCGCACCCGATCCGCTCGCTCACCTCGGTTCCCGAACGAAACCGAGCGAGCCCTTCTCCGAACCTCTCACCGCCTGTCGGATTTTGGGTAGAATAAGGCACTGTGTTTACCAATGCGCCCGCGACAAACCTCGCGGGCGTCTCCCTCTTATTTGGAGACATAGTCGTGCAGAAACGTACCGTGTTCAAGTTCGCGCTCGCGGGCGCCGCTTCCCTGATGCTCTCGGCCTGCGGCAAGGAAGAAGCCAAAACCGCGGCTCCCGCCGCCTCCGCTCCCGCTTCCGGAGCGGCTGCCGCCAAGGCGGACGGCCCCCTCAAGGTGGCCTTTATCTATATCAGTCCCGTGAGCGAAGAAGGTTGGTCCTCGCAGCACGACTTCGCCCGCCGCGCGCTCGAAAAGCATTTCGGCGACAAGATTTCCGTCACCGCGATCGACAACATTCCCGACACGGCCGACGCCGAACGCGTTCTGCGCGACCTTTGCAACCAGGGCAACAAGCTCATCTTCGCGACCTCCTTCGGCTACATGAACGGCGTTCAGAAGGTGGCGCGCGAATTCCCGGACGTGAAGTTCGAACACTGCACGGGCTACCAGACCGCCCCGAACGTGGGCGTCTACATGGGTCGCTTCTACGAAGGCCGCTATCTCGCGGGCCGTCTCGCGGGTGCAATGACGAAGTCGAACGTTCTCGGCTACGTCGCCGCCTTCCCGATTCCCGAGGTCGTCCGCGGCATCAACGCCTTTACGCTCGGTGCACGTTCCGTCAACCCGAACGCTCAGGTTCGCGTCGTGTGGACCTCGTCCTGGTACGACCCGGGCAAGGAAAGCGACGCCGCCAAGTCCCTGACGGGTCTCGGTGCCGACATCCTCACGCACCACACCGACTCCTCGGCCGTGGCGCTTGCCGCCGAAAAGCTCGGCGTTCAGGTGATTTCCTACAATTCGCCCATGACGAAGGCGGCTCCGACGAAGCTTCTCGCCGCGTCGGTTCCCGAATGGACCGCTTTCTACATCGATCGCGTCAACAAGGTGCTCGACGGCTCCTGGAAGTCGGAATCGACCTGGAACGGCGTTGCCGACAAGATGGTCGACCTCGTCGCCGTCAACGATGCCGTCCCGCAGAACGTCAAGGACGACGTTGCCGCCTACCGCACGAAGCTCGCGAACCGCGAGTTCCACCCGTTCACGGGCCCGATCAAGTCGAACGAAGGGAAGGAAATGATCCCCGCCGGAAAGACCGCGACCGACAAGGAATTGCTTGAAATGAACTGGCTCGTCGAAGGCGTCGTCGGGAAGCTGCCGCAGAATTAATCTCGAAAGGTTCGATCGAAAGCCCGATCATGCATCGCGATCGGGCCCGACCGAGCCTCAGAGCGGAACAAAGGGCCGCGCTCCGCAGGGAGTGCGGCCTTTTTCACGCCCGGTCTTTCCGTGAGGCTTTCCCGACGACGGTCCGCGGCACCGCAACCCTGCGACGAAAGGCTCGGAAAACTCCCGAAGAACGGAGAACTCCTCAAGCTGCTAAGCTGCGTTTCGAACGGATTTTCATTTCGAGGAGACGCGGATGGCCGGACTTTCCTTTGCAATGCTCGTACGAACGCTTTCGCCCGAGGCTGCTCGGGCGCTCGAGGAGGCGACGACGTACGCGAAGAGTCGTCCCGAGGCGTTTCCCGAAATTTCGGAGCCCGAATTCACGGACGACTTCGCGCGAAGCTTCAATCTGAAGCTCGCCCTCGACCCCGCGTTCGAAGCGCGGCTTCGGAAAGAAGACGACCCCCTGCGGCGGGCGCTCCTCGAACTCTACTGCGCGGCGTCGGACCTCTGCGGCTGGAGCTCCTTTCAGGCGCTTAACGCCCGTCCCGCTCAGGAGGACGAAGCTTTCGTCGACTTTCAGGAACGTTTTTTCCGGGGAGCGAAATCGGCCCGGAAGTACGCACGCGGCTTCGAGCGAATCGAAGTCGAAGCGCTCGCCGCGGGTTCATACCCCGTACGGTCGTTTTCCGAGGTGCGCACGCTCCCCGACTGTGTCGATCTCCTTGAGAAGCTTCACGAGAGCGCCGAATTCAAGCTTATGAACGATGTCGGCAACCGCATGTATTCGGGAGCCGTCAAGCGGCGGCTCTTTTTCCTGACGGGCGTGCCTTTTGCGGGGAAAACCTCCTTTGCGATTCCCGCCGCCTGCCGTCGCAGGAAGACCGTACCCCTTATCGAAGCGAACTCGCCCTACGCGATCGGACGGCTTTTCGACCGGCACCTGAGAGAAGCGGACCTCTCGGAATCCTCGATCAGGCACTACCGCACGGGGCTCAACACGATCAACCGCCTCATCGCCGAGCACCGCGACGCGTTCGCGTTCTCGAACGTGTTCGAACCCGCCACGATCGAAGAGCTCGCGGCGCTGCGCGACGCGATACGAGCGCTCCCCGCGTTCGTCGAACTCAACAAGCGCGGCAACAACATGTATTCCGCGGCGCTCAACCACTTCGTGACGTTCGTCGAGCGGTCTTTCGAAACGGTGGAAGTCGAGCAACTCCCCGACGCTCCGCAACCGGTACCCGAAAACCTTCCGCCCGTCGAGCGGGCGGCTCGACCGGGAAACGACATCATCGTGCGGCAGTCGCTCGGCGCCGCGCACCGCATGTGCGAGTACGAGATCTCGCACGTTTCCTTCCTCACCGAGTCGGGCGTCGTCTACATGGAAGGGCACCACCTGATTCCCGTGCGGCTTCAGCCGCAGTTCTCCGTGGGGCTGCACGTCTGGGCGAACGTCGTGTGCCTCTGTCCCCTCTGTCACCGTCAGATCCACTACGGAACCCGAGACGCCCGCCGCGCGCTCTTCGGACGGCTCTTCGACGGGCGCGAAGCGCGGTTGCGCGCCTCGGGAATCGATCAGCCGAAGGAGGTGCTCATGGAAATGGCCTGCGGCTGAGTGAACGGTCGAACGAACCGTCGAGCACGAAACGGGAGCGATTCCGCTCCCGTTTCCTTTGTTTCTCTGTTTTGTTTCCCTTCCGGCCGTCCGTTCCGACGGCCGAATCTCGTCGAAGTCACCCCGCGGCTTCCGACGCCGCGCCGGCCGCAATGCTCTCGGGCTCGAACTCCCGCGGTGCCTCGATCACCCAGGGCGCAAGGAGCTCCGCCTCGTCGGGCGAAAGCACTTCTCCCCGATCGCAAAGCATCCGCCAGCAGTTTTCCTTCTTGACCCATTCGCCCACGTCGCTGTTGTCGCGGTTCGGGTCGTCGAACACCCGACGCGCGCACCGCGCAAGACGCAGGAGCATCGCATCGAAGGCTGCGGGCACCCGTCCTTCTTCGAAGAGTCGCTCGAAGTCGAGCGTCTTCGTCGGGCCGAAATGCTCCCGTACGAGTTGCGCCAAAAGCGCCGTGCCGTAGGCGACGATGTTGGCTTTGTAGGAGCGCTCGGCCTTGTACCAGTCGGCGTTCCCCACGAGCGCGTCGAGGTGCTTGAACAGAACCCCCTTCCCGATGCAGAACTTCACGTACGCGGGCGTCACGAAGGAGAGCGACGGGTCTTTCGCTTCCCGCGCCGCGATCTCGCGCGAAAACGCGACGTAGCACTTCTGCGCGCCCTTGCTCACGACGTGAGGTTCGCCCGCCCAGGCGGAAATCCACTTTGCGAGCTGCAGCTTGTCGAATTTCTTGTCGTACGGGTAGCGTGTGAGGAAGGTTTTGCCGGCTTTGGCCTTTTCGACGTTGTAGGAGCCGCGGCTTCGTTCGTAGAACCAGGCCTGCGGTCGCCCGGCCGCGTCGAACGTGAGGCAGTCGGCGTGTTTCGAGACCGTCTGGAACTTGATCTGGAAGGTGGTGTTGGCGCCGAGGTCCGAATCGGACACCTTGCTTTGCGAGTTCGCGTATTCGGAAATTTCCTTCACGAATCGCAACCGGTCTTCGTCGCTCATCCCTTCGGGAAGGACCGAGAGCTTCACCTGAACGTAGATTCCTTTGAGGGAGCAGTTCCTCTTGGTCCGGGCGTAGTGGAGCGTGGCGGTCGTCTGACCGCCGTTGACGATCTGAAAGTCGAGGGCCGACTTCAGAATCGCGAGCTCCCCTTTGTGCTTTACGTCGATGTGCTCGGCCACGAGACAGAGGCCGTTGTTGTAGGCGAAGAACTTCTCGGGCGTCGTTCGGATCGTCTCGAGCATCCCTTTGTTCACCTTGTTCGTCGCCTGAAGGAAGGCGCGCACGTTCCCGGCGAGCACCCGCTGCCCGAATTCGTCGTAAATGTCTACGATCGTTTGAGCGGCGATACGGCCGACGTAGGCGCTGTAGCCCTTCCCTTCGACCGCGGGCAGCAGACCGATCGCGTCCCCCGGAGCGATCCGCTCGAAGTCGACGAAGGGCTTCTCGCCCTTGCGGTCGAATTCGAAGAGCGTTCGGTAGTCGAAAAGCCGAACGCTCCAGGGGATCGACTCGAAGGTCCCTTCGGGAAGAAGGCTGCCGCGGCGCATGTCGTTGCCGCGCATCGTGAGAATGACATATTCGACGCGCGTGACGTCGTCCTTCCACATTCGTCCGATTTGCTCCGAGCACCAGCCGGCGTCCGTGTTGATGTCGAGCACCCCGTCGTCAAGGAGCTCTCCGCGGCAGGACCCCTCGAAAAAGTTTTTGAGAAGCGTCTCTTTGGCGGCGACGTCCGTTTTGGTGAAGGAGCCGCGCGTTTCATCGTCGAGCAAAAAGAGCGAAAGCACCCCGTTCGTTTCGTCGAACGAATAGCCGTCGAGCGCGATTCGGCGACCGCGCAGCCCCTTTTCGAACTGCGACGCGGGAAGGATCTCTTCGTAGCGCCCCGTATCGAGCAGGATCTCGACCAGACGATCGAAAAGCGCGTAATGAAGGAAGGTTTCCCCCGCAAGCTCTCCGAGGAGACGCTCGCGGAATTCCTCGGCGTTCCGGTCGGGATTGCGCTCGATCGTCGCGGCGGGCGCGGGCTCGACGGGAGGTGCACCCGTGGGTCGGTCCGCATCTGCCGATACGACTGCTTCGCCTTCGTGCGAAGCCGCCTTCTCCGTACACGGCCCTCCGAAATGCTCGACGGGGTCGAGTCCCGGATGCGCGCCCATCCAATCGACGATCGTTTGCAATTCTTCGACCGCCTCTTTGCAGATCGCCTCCTCGGCGCGGGCAGCGGGAGCAGGAGCGGAAACCGGGTTCGCACGGCTTCCGGGCGTCTCGGCAGTTCGAGACGTTTCCCAAGCATTCGCAAGGCGGCGCGTCATGCGCGGCGAATTGCGCCCTCCGCGCGACGGCGGAGGCGGCGCGGGAGAGGCCGAAGGAGGCATCGGGCGCAGTACGGGCGACGCCGGACGCGGGGCGACGGGTACGGAGGCTCCGGGAGCGACCTCGGGCTCGTCCCGTTCGGAAGCGGGAGCGGCCGCGATTCTCCCGTCCGCATCCATCCCGCGCACGGCTTCGAGCCAGGCATCGTGGTTCCCCGGCGTCCAGTATTTGACGGGCGACCAACAGAAAACATCGAGCGCAAGCGGTCCGATATGAACGGTCTTCGGTTGGTCCGACCCTTCCCGCAGAGGATTGAGCGTGAGAATGCACGCGGCGACGCGCCGCACGTCTTGTTCACGACCTTCGGCGATTTCGCGCAGCAACGCGAAAACTATCCGGTCGACTTCGTCGCCCGTCTGCCGCACGCCCACGCCGACCGCGGAGCGCACGTAGAAGTCGAGCCGCGCAAGCGCCTCTTTGAAGTCGCGCCGCCCCACCACCTCCTCGTCGCGCTCGAAGAGTTCCCGGTCGACGATGTAAAGGTAGAGCGTCCCGTCCGCAAGCGCCACGAAGTCGAACGGCGTGTCGGCGCGCTTTTCGACGGCGCGCGGCGTGCCGAAATCAGACCGCACGAAACGCACGAGCCGAAGCCACTGCCACATGGCGCGCTCTTCGGGGTCGTGACCCTTGACGGGGGCTTCGTCGGCGCGTTCGACGAACGCGTCCTTGAAGTCGAGGTACGAACTCATACGACGCCTCCGACCTCAAAAGGAGCGAGCGCCGCAAGCGCGAGTCGATACGAGGCGTCGACCACGGCGGGCGGGGTCGACGAGCGGCGCAACGCGGGAAATTCGTCGCTCGTCGCGTCGTAGACCGTGAGACGCACGCGGCGGTAGGCGCGATCGTATTCTTCGCTCGGATCCTCGGGGTCGTAACCCGCGAAAAAGAGCCGGTCCGAGAACGCTTCGAGCGCCTTGAGGGCCTGTGCGCGCACGTCGCCCGCACGGTCCGAAATCGTCCGGCGCACGTTTTCGACCTTCCCGCGCAGCGACTCGCCCGAGGGTTCGCCGTCCGCGATCGTGACGGCGCAAAGGTAAAGGGTCGACCCCTCCGTCACGTCGAGCTGATTGAGGGAGGAAATCCGCATTTCGCCCGCCTGTCGGTAGACGGATTTGACTTCCAGGAACCCTTCTGGAAGCGAAAAGTCCTGCGTGCGGTCGACCGATTCGTCGAAGGTCCCTCCGGGCCCCGTCCAGAAGCCGATCGCCGCAAGTCCGTGCTTTTTGACGAGTTCGTCGAGGACGTCGAGCTCGCACCAAAGGCCTCGCACCTCTTCGGCCGAAAGGCGCGAGCGGCGTCGCCCGAGAAGCGTGCGCCAGTCGTTCAGGACGCGGTCGAGAAACGCTTCGCCCGTCGTCCCCGGAGAGAGTTCTCCGAGCGTGCGGAACGCGTGCTCGCAGAGCGCCGCGAAGCACCCACAGAGTTCGGGCTCTTCGAGTTCGAGTACGAGGACCGAGGCGGCACCCCGTTTGACGGCGACGATCGAAAGGTGACTGAAAGCGGATTTGACTTTGCCCGACGTCGCTTCGACGTAGAGGCCGGGCTTTCCTTCGGGCCCGAAGCAGAGTCCCGCCGTGAGCGGACTTGACGCGACCTGGCGCAAAAGCCGGTCGCCCGCCGCGCCCCGCGCGACGAGCGCCCTCATGCGGTCCCAGAGTTCCGTGATGCGGCCCGCATCGATCGACGTCGACGCGGGCGGAGCGCCCGCATCCGTCGGAGCCTTTATCTTTTCCGTTTCCTCACTCATCGGTGTCTCCTTCGTCGTCGATTCCGTTCAGGTACCGCTCGATCCACACGCGGTTCACGCGATACGAAACCTCGGAGAGGCGCGAGCGGTCCTCGTCGAAAGCGCAGAAACTGAGCGCGTAGGCGGGCACCCAGTCGCGAACGGTCCCGTCGTCCGAATTCGGGCGCACGGGCATCAGAACGAGCAACGGACGGCGGCGCGTACGGCGGCAGTACGTGCGGCGCTTCCCCTGCTTTTCGGTTTCGGACCCCGTGGCCGAGCGCACGCTGCGCGCCTCGGCGACTTCTTCCTCCGTGAGGCCCGGTTCTTCGACTTCGGGGCCCGAAATGCGGCCGCGCTCGAAGGCGACGAACCCCGCCTCGTAGTCTTTGCTCTTTACGGGACGCAGCTGCGGGTGCACGGAAACGCCGCCCCCGAGGTCGACTTCCGGGTTTTCGTCCGCGTTCGTGCGGCGCACGCCCCAGATCGCGACGTCCCAGGTCTGAAGCTCCTCGACGTCGGTCGTCTCGATGAAATTCGCCATGCCGCTCGTGCGGTCGTCATAGTGCGCGAGGTAGAAGTTGCTCCCGTCGTCGGAAAAATCGCGCACGAAGTCGGCCGCGATCGACTTCGGAACCTCGCGGAAAAAGACCTTCGAGGGGTCGCCGCGCCAGTTTTCGCGCGGGCAGCCCGCCTCGGCGACGCGTTCGAGGAACGTTTGCACCGCCCTCTTGTTCGCGGCCGTCGCCTCGATCGGGAGGCGCGACGTTTCCGTAAAGTACGCGCTGAAGGAGCACGTCACGGTGATTTCGCGGGAATTCCGCATCTTGTTTCGGCTCGTGATCGCGAGCGCGTCGGGGCTTTTCAGAACCTTGAGACCGAAATCCTTCGGCTCCTTCCCGTCCTTTTCCATTTGGGCGACTTCGCTTTGGAGCCGAAGCATCGCGTCGGCAATCCGGGCGAAATACCCGTAAGTCGTTTCGGAGAGCCAGATGCGGCAGAGGTCCTCGTAGTGCGGGCGGTACCCGAACCAGCGTCCCATCTGCGTGAGCGTGTCGTAGGTTGCGGTCGACCGATAGAGGTAACTCACGCACAGTCCTTCGAGCGTGAGGCCGCGCGAGAGCGTAAGGCCCCCGACCGCCACCACCCGAAGGCCGCTTTCTTTGTAGTCGTCGTAGCGAAGCGCGTCGCTGCTCGTCTGGTTGATGGCGCAGACCTTGATGCCTTCGACCGAGACGGGCAACTGCATCCGCACGTCCTTCCACGCGAACTCCGCGTGGCCGAAATCCTCTTCGAAGACGGCGCGCACCGCTTCGATTTCACGGTTCGTGCCGCCGAGGCGCGATCGGGCGTGAAGCGAAATTTCGCGCGTCATGCCGAGCAACAACTCCGCGATCCGGTCGCGCAGCGCGTCCTGAACGCCCGTAAAGCGGCTCACGTTCACCATCATCGTGCGGTGCGACGTTTTTAGCCCTCGCAGGTCGAGAAGCGCGTTCGCGACGAGAAACTGCCTGAGCGCGCGCACGAGCGAGGCGGGCGGCTCCCAGCCGGGCGTTGCGATTTCGGCCGCAAGCGTTTTCTTGTGCTTCAAGCCGAACTTCGATTCCGCATCCTCGATCGTTCGCACGATCTGAGGGGCCGCGGGATCGGCCTCCGCCCGCTCCTTCGCGTCGAGCATGCGGCCGACGCCGAAGTAGTTCGAGGGAATCTTCGTGTAGCGGATGAAGTTCTTCGGAAAGAGGTCGCTCAATTTCCCGTCTTCGTCGAACGGATCGATGAAGATGTTCGCGTAGGGCGTGGCCGTAAAGCCCACGTAGGAGGCGTTTCGGAAAAGATTGAGGAGCCTTCGGATCTGAAAATTCACCGCGGTCGCGTCCTTGTCGGGCGCGTTCGTGTTGACGGAAGCGCTGTCCGCTTCGTCGTCGATGAGAAGAAGCGTCGAATCGACGGTCGTGCTCCCCGGCCTCAGGTTGGCGTTCTTCGTTTCCGTGAGCCACGCGTGGAAGCTCTCGAGTACGTCCTTGTTCTTTTTGAGGACCGCGAGCACCACGCCGTTTTCCGCCGTCGCCAGACGAAAAGCAGCCGTTGCCTTGAAGTCACCGTCCGCAGTCGTCAACGAAAAAACGGGGTTCCCGTCACCCACGGCGCACCAGGTACTCGGGCTGCCGACGAAATCCTCGTCGAGACGCCTTTGCGTCTGCTCCCGAAGATTGTTGAGCATCCCCGCAAGCACCACGATCACCTTGTAGCCCGCGTCGGCCGCTTTGTTCATGAGGCCCGCGAAGACGCCCGTTTTGCCCGACTGCACTTCGCCGATCACCATGCCGCGTCGCTGCCAGGGAGCTTCCCGCTTGAGAGGATCGCCGCATCCGTCGAGCACCGCATCGGTGACGGCGTCGATGTCGGCGATCACCTTCGGGGAACGGTCGAGTTCGAAGAGCCGCTCCCGGTACTTCGTCCAAAAAAGACGGTTGCGGTTGCGCTCGGGTTCGCGCCAGCGCTGCGCCACCCAGGGTTTGTGGTTCGCGTCGACGAGAGCCGGCGCTTCGCTCAGAGTGATGAAGGTCTTGCTGCGTCGATCGTCTTCGAAAAACTTCAGATCCGCGTCCGTGAGGTCGGGAAAAATCATCTTCGCCGAGATCGCGAACTTCGCCATGTCGGCCGCAAAGGCTTCTTCGGTGACGACTTCGGCATCGATCGTCGAGGCGACCGCCCGGAAGATAAGAGTCAGACGTTGCAGGGTATCGCTGTCCATGTCTTTATTTTTTCTCGAAAAGTTCGTTCACGACGCGCTCGTAACCCGTGGTCGGACGGCGCCGTCCGATCGAGTCGGCAAGCCTGGCGGCGAGCATCCGACGATCTTCGTCGTCAAGGCACGCTTCGAGCCGCTCGACCTCTTTTTTGAGTCGGGCGAGATTCGCTTCGGTCGTATTGGCGTCGACCCCGTCTTCGGCGTAGCGGCGGTTGACGAAACCCACCGGGTACGAGCGCTCGAGAATGCCGAGGTAGGCGTCGAGCATCTTTTTCTGCTCGGTCGAGAGTTCCGCGCGCAGCATCTGCAAAAAGAGGTGTTCGCGGTTGATTTCGACCGCGTACGTCCGGTTCTCCGCGCCGACCGAGGTCGTCCACGGTTCGGCCGTCTCGGGCGAGCCGCGCGTGATCGTCGCGCCCCGTCCGCGAATGATCCGCTCCGAGGACTGCTGCAGAAGGCCCACGATCTCGCCGAGCCGCTCGCGCACGACCCGAGGGGGCGTTGCCTTCGACTTCTTGATGTCGAGCTCCCACAAGTGGTCGAGCGCGTTCGGAATGTCGATTCGAACGCGACTCAGTTTCGCAAGTTGCGCGCGACGCGCGAGTCGGTACCATCCGCCCCAATCGATGAGACGGCCGTTGCGGTAGATGTAAAAACCCTGATCCTGACCCAACGTCCGCCCTTTGAGACCGATTTTGTCGCGAAGCTCTCCCGTCATGCGGTTCTGATGCGGAAGCGTGAAGCCCGTGACGACGACGGGATCGTTCGGATAGCCCTCGATTGCGATTCGCGCTTCGTGAAGGCGTTCCGCGCCGCCCGAGGCCGTTTCCGCAAACGGGTCTTTCGGCGGTACGGGCACGTCCCCGATCGTGATTTCCACCTTCTTGAGACCCCGTTCGCCCGTGATGTACCGGTGGTAGACGAGTCCGAGATGTTCGCGCAGCTCGTCCGTCTTTTCGGCAAGCGCCAAATGCACGTCCCGTTCGCGGTCTTCGAGTCGGTCGAAATTGCTCCAGAGTACGAGCGTTCCCGATTCGAAGTCCTCGAGCAAAATCGAACCGCGTTCCCGCGCGCATTCCGTTTCGTCGAGCAGGTCGAGCGTCCAGTCGTTCGTTTCGGCGATGCGGTCGATGTCCCAGACCGCGCCGCTCGTGCGACCGTTCTTTTTCGAAATCACCGCGAGACGCCGGCACTGCGAGAGCGAGGCCGTTTTCATCCCGAGCCCGAAGCGACCGAGGTCGTCCCCGTCGCGCTCCGACTCGCAGTCGCGGCAGGCGTAGCGCATGGCTTCGCGAAGTTCTTCGGCGTCCATCCCCCGCCCGTTGTCGGAAATCGCAAGGAAGGGCGACTCTCCGTCTCCCCCGCCCAAAGAGACGTCGACGCGGTCGGCACCCGCGGCGATCGAGTTGTCGACGATGTCGGCAACGGCCGTATTGAAGGAATAGCCGAGCGCTCTCAGGGAGTTGAGCATGGTCGGTGCGTTCGGCGTCAGAATGATCGGTTCGGACATGACGGTGCGGCTCCTTCGTCCTCGGACATCCTCGACGGGGCCGGATGCGGAGCGGCGTAACGGTGGCGATGCGGAAAATGTTACCGGAGCATCCGGAAACGGGCGGGGTCGCACTCGACGCGGGCCCCGAAACGGGCGACAATCGTCGGGTTTTCCCCGCAACGCGTTTTACTGCCATGGACTGCTACGACGAAGCCAAACGATCCGACATCATGTCGCGCATCCGCTCGAAAGACACCAAACCCGAACTCCTCGTTCGAAAGCTCCTTTTCCACGCGGGCTTTCGGTATCGCCTGCACGTGAAGACGCTCCCCGGACACCCCGACGTTGTACTTCCCCGGCGGAAAGTCGTCGTCTTCGTTCACGGGTGCTTCTGGCACGGACATGCGGGCTGTCCGAAAGCGACCGTGCCCGCCGCCCGGCGGGAGTTTTGGGAAGCGAAAATCCGGGGAAACCGCGAGCGCGACGAGCGGGAGATCGAGGCGTTGCTCGCCGCGGGCTGGCGGGTGCTCGTCGTCTGGCAGTGCGCGTGCAAAAAGCGCAACCTTCCCGCGTTGGCGGAACGCATGAAGCGTTTCGTCGAGTCGGGCGACGAAACCCGACTCGAACTCGGAGCGTCGGACTTCGAGCCCCGGGACTGAAGCGCCCCGTACGGTCTTCGGAAGCCTTCAGGGGCCGGAAAAGACCGTGATCGGGGCGCACGTTCGCGGCCTTACGCCGTGAAGCGGACCTGCAACTGCATGCGCACGAAGAGTCGGCCGTTCTCGCCCGCGTACGGGTAGCCCCAATCGTGTCGCGACGAAGCGGGCGCGTCGAGGCGACACGAATTCATGAGGTAGTCTCCGACGGCGTTTTGGGTCGAGAGCTGCACGCACACCACTTCGCCCGTCTTCTTGACGACGATGATGCCGCCCGTCGCACGGGCGCGGCCGTCCCAGCGCGCTCCGGGCGTCGCCCCCGCCATGAAGGCGAGCAGCACGGAGCGCATCTTGTAGCCGATCGAAACCGCCAGCTCTTCCTTGTTGCTGCCGAGGAAAAGGAGGCTCTCGTCTTGGGTGTTCCAAATGCGCTCGGCCATGTTGTCGACGAGCTCGGCGATCGTCGGCACCTTCTTCTCACCGCGCATGCGCCGGAAGACTTCTTCGAGGAGGAGCTGCGCGACGATTTCGGGGCCGAAGGAGTCGACGAGTCGAAGCGTGTAATTGAGGTTCGGAGCGGTCGTCGTGAATCGGAGCTCGTAGCCGTTTTTGAGAAGCTCCTGCACGAAGCCGAACCCCTGCGTGGAGGCGGCCTTGATCGTATCGAGAATCTCCGTGCGGTTCGTTGCGGAGAGCGGCATCCCGCCAGCGCGAAGAATTTCGTACTCGAAGTAGGAGGAATCGCGACTCGCGTTGAGGAGCGTCGACTGCCCGCCCAACTGGCTCTTGATCGAAAAACCCGACGTCTGAAGCATCCCGTTCGAGACGACGGTCGCGACGAAATCGCTCTTGTCGCTCGCCTTGGCGGAGACGCGCGACGTGGCAAGGAGAGAAAGCACCTTCACCACTTCGGGGTTGTCGATTGCAATCTTCCCCCCGCCCTTCGAATCGCGGAGGATCTGAAGGAGTTCGCGCGCCGCCTGCTTGAAGTCCGCACAGTTGACGGGGCCGACCGAATTGACGGTCGGGCCCTGATAGACGACGGCGGGTCCGCTGCCGCTCGTGTTGTTGATTGAGTAGGAAACGTACGCGTCGTCTTTGTCGAGGCGACGGACCTCGACGAACCTCAAGTGGGCGCCCGGAATCGCCTCGAGCGACCCGTCGACGACGGGGATTTCGGTTCTACCGAGAATGTAGACAATGGCATACGGTTCGCTCAGTTCGCCGATGTTTTTGGTCGTAACGGCGGGGGTCGTTTGGGTGCCGGTCATCCTTTTTCCTTCGTTCTTCCGTGTCGATCAGTTAAGGTCGAGCACTTTTTTGATGTTCTTCGCAATGGCTTCGATGACGTTCACCGTCACCGAATTGCCGAACTGCTTGTAGAGCTGCGTGTCGGAGAGCACGAGCTTGAAGTCTTCGGGGAAGCCCTGAAGGCGGGCCCACTCGCGCGGCGTCATCTTGCGGATGCCGTCGCGATTCACTTCGCCCTTGATGCGCGTGACGGGACGCAGGTCCGTCTGGCGCTTGTCTTCGACGAGATTGCGCTCGCGCCCCATGCCGCCGCAGACGACGGCGTTCGCGACGCCGTCGAGCGGACGGATTTCATAGCCGAAGCCGTGTCCCTTCGATTCGTGGTACGCGCGATGCGCCTTGAGGGTCTCCAAGTACACGGTCGAAAGGTAGTAACGGGCGGAGACGGGTTCCTTTTCGAGAATGTCGGCAATCGTCGCCGTCTTGTCGGTCGGGAGCGGAAATTCGAACGTTTCCTTACCCTTCACGTCGTTGCGGAAGGCCACGATGTAGATGCGTTCGCGGTTCTGCGGCACGCCGAAGTCGCGCGAATTGAGCACCTTGTGATGCACCGTGTAGCCGAGCTGCTCAAGCGTTTCGACGATGATGCGGAAGGTCTCGCCCCCTTTGTGAATCGTGAGGCCCTTCACGTTCTCGCAGAAAATCACCTTCGGGCGATGCACGTCGCAGATCTGCGCGACGTCGAAAAAGAGCGTCCCTCGGCAACGGCCCTTGTAGTCGTCTTCGAAGCCCATGCGCTTCCCCGCGAGCGAGAACGCCTGGCAGGGAAAGCCCGCGAGGCAGATGTCGAAGTCGGGAATCGCCGCTTTCGTTTCTTCGGCGGTGATGTCGCCGTAGATTTTCTCGGGCGTCGCGAAGTTGGCGGCGTAGGTCTTCTGCGCGGGCAGGTCCCACTCGGAAACGAAGACCGTTTCGATCCCGTCGCCGAACGCGCGGTCGAATCCCATGCGGATGCCGCCGATACCGGCGAAAAGGTCGATGGAGCGCAGTTTTTTGTGTTCGGACTTCGTCATGGTGCGTGTCGGGCCTGCGTCTTCGCGTTGTTCGGACGGACGGCTCGGAGAAACGGAGCGATTCCTCCGACCCGACGGTCGGTTGAAACGTCGTCAACGTCCCTCACGAAGAGCACGGTCGGTCGCGACCGGACGATTCGTCCGCGAAAGCGCTCGGCTTCGGATGGTGTTCGGTTGTATTTTTCGTTGCAACTCGGGCGTCACGCTCGGGCAGCAATTGAGTGTCACGGATTATATTCGGTTAGATAGACACCTATGGGGGCTCGAGTTCGTCGCCGGGCGTCCCGACGCGCGCGGGACCGAAAACCGTCGCATCCCGCATGCCGCACGGCGGATGTCGTCGCTTTCGGGTGCTCGAGTTCGACTCCGTCCGATTTTTCGTTCTTTCCGCGCTCGCCCTCGTGTTTTTCGGCTCCGAACTCGTTCTCATCGCCCTCTTTGCGCCCGTCGTCTCTTTGCTCGCACGGGCGGCCTCGTACCTTCCCGAGTCGTTCATGAAGCCTATCGCAACGCGGGCACAACGGACCCGATTGTCCTCGGGACGGTCACGAACATCGCGCTTGCTTTCCGGCTCCTCGTTTGGGCGCTGAAGTACAAAAGGTACTCCGTGAGCGTCTTCCTTCCCGATTGACGGACGGCCTGAGGTCGCCGCCCGCAACAACCCCCGCTCTCCCTCCTCGACCCCGACACCCCGAAGCAATCGGCTGCACAATATCCCGAAGCCGCGTGCGTAACGCGCCTGTTACGCGCCCGCGAGGCCTCCTTCCGTTTTTCTTCGTTTCCTTCTTTTCGGCATGATCTCAGTGTTTGCAGCCCGAATTCGAGAACTCATCCGTCGGGTGAGAGTCACTTACGCTCGCTGGCGCACCATTCGGGCTTTTAAGCGAAAGAATCCTCAGAAAGTGCGCCGGCTGAGTACCGGCGGGATCGAGGTCTTATCGTTGCATTTCGATGGCATGCCGACCGGGCGGACGGTGGCCTTTTCGCCCCTCGGCATCGCTGTGATCACAGCCGGCATCGACGACAAATTCGGGCGCGACGACACGCCCGACCGCCTCTTTCCGCCGATTTCCGAATATTGGAAGGACGAAGAACTCCCTTCGACCCCCGAAGCCTTGCGCGAAGCCAACGTCGATCGGATCGTTGCGCTGGGATTTTGCGATCGGGAGCGGATCATCACGAAGCCCGCGATCGACTCTAACGTCTTAATGACGTACGACGACGAAACGGGCGAGCAAGTCATGCTCATCATCCGAATCACCGACATTCTCGGGCGTCTGCGCATGGGCGAAGACTATCGCAACATCCCGCCCGTCGAGAGTGCCGACGGCAAGGATTGGTGGGCCGAGCTTCGGCGGCGCTACCCGAGGGAGACCTTTTGGGTGCCGAGGAAATACCGGCACTGAAACGCGGGGCTCTCGCGTTCGTATTCGCGGTGTTTGTCAATACTATTTTCCGTTTTTTTGTCAAAACGGGCATCGTTTGAGGGGCGTCGCCCCTCTGCCCTTCGGGCATTCACCCCGTCTCTCGCCGCCGATCTCGCAACATCACAACACCTCGGCGAGACGTCCCGACACTTCGGTCGATCGTTCTCCATCGCAAAGAGCACGACAAAATTTCGGCTTTTCGGTTTTTTTTGGGAACCCGAGACCTTCGGGAAGTCCACGATTCGTTTTGGCCGTATCCCGTCCGTTTGGGTTTCACACGGATGCATGGCAAGCTCACCGCCGATACTTCCTCGGAACCTCAAAGATCTCTTTCGGGTAGCGCCGGAGAAACTCGGCCCGCCGACCTGTCCCATTCTCGCCCGTGACGGGCGGGATAAGGCGGTCGGTCGGGTCTTCGCACCCGAATCGGCCGTCGATGCCGAAGACGATGCCCGCAATGCCCGTCGCCGTAAAACCGATCGGCAGTCCGTCCTTCATTGCGGAAGATGACGAAGCGCGCTATTACCGGGGTGAATAACTGCACTATGGTGCTAGGCCGCACATACAGCTAGTCGGTCTAGAGAAGGCCGCGGATAATTCGGACATTTCCAGACCCATCCAGGAGAACAGGATGTCCCATCGTCCGCCCAAAAATCCGAGTTCGTGCGGGCTCACGCGCCGCAATCTTTTCAAAACCACGGCGACCTGCGCCGCGGTGAGTTCCGTTTTCGGCCAACTCGAACGTGCTGTTGCCGCCGTTGCGCCGAAGTTCGTCACCTCGACCAAGCCGATGCTTGAGAACAACGTCAGGGTGATCAACACCTATCACGAAATTCACTGCCACGGGCAGTGCATGCTCAAGGCTCACGTGCGCGACGGTCGTCTGATTGCACTTACTTCGGCCGGTGACGTACCGCGCGAAGAAAGCGCCGGCGACGAGTCGATCGGTTGTATGCAGCGTCGCGCCTGCATGAAGGGCTACGCAGAACGCAAGCGTCTTTATGCCCCCGATCGCCTCAAGTACCCGCTTCTCCAGACGGGCGAACGAGGCAATCTCGCCACCTTCAAGCGTATTTCCTGGGATGAAGCGATCGATCGCGCGTGTGAGAAGATCGAGTTGATGAAGGAACGTCAAAAGACGCTCGGCTATCTTCCGATTTGGGAGTTGGGCGGAACACCCCTGCCTTTCATGGGGCCGTACCTCTCCGCGTACGGTCACCATTCCGCCGGGAACCAGAACGACTGCCTTTACAACGCGCTCGGCAAAGGCGTGACCGGTCATCCGGCGATCGACATGCTGAATTCGAAGTTCATCATCGTCTGGTCGGCGGACCCGCAGACGACTTCGCCGCACCTGCCCTTCATCATGACGAAGGCTCGGGAACAGGGCATCCCGATCGTCGTTGTCGACAGTCGCTACACGGGTACGGTGGGCGCAATGGCAACGGGCGCACCGGGCCTCACGCCGTGGATCGCGCCGCGTCCGGGGACCGACTCGGCGATTTTGGTCGCGATGATGAACACGATCTACTGCCGCGGCCTCCATAACGAAGCCTACTTGCGCGAGTATTGCTTCGGCTTCTATCCGAACGACAAAGTCGTCTCTCGGTCGCCGGGCAAGAATCCGGTTACGGGCGAAGCTTGGAAGGGGCAGACGTTTGTCGTGCCCAAGGGACAGAGCTTCGTCGAATATCTCGAAGAGCTCAACCGTGAAAAAGGCGGTGAGGCGGGCGTATTGCGTTGGGCTGCGGAACTCTCCGGGGTCGATGCGAAGACGATCGAAACTCTGGCGCTCACTTACGCGCACGCCAAGCCGGCCTGTCTCTATTCGGGGTGGACGGCGGGCGGCGCGCAACGCACCGGCAACGGCATGTATTACACCTGGTTGCTCCTCGCACTTGCGGCGATGACGGGCAACGCTACGGTTCGCGGCGGCGGCATCGGTTCGCTCTCGCCCGTGGACGGGATGTCGCTCAAGCTCGGGAAGGCGCCCGGACTCGGCAAGGGTGAAAAGTCGAAGGCGATTCTCTTCTCGCAACATCTCTCCTCTCAGGTCATCCTCACCGGACGCGATTCGCGTACGGCCGAACAGCTTCGCGACGACGTACTGCGCATGAACGGGATCGATCTCGGCGAGGATCCCCGATTGCGAATCGAAATGATTTGGCGCGGTGCGGGCTCCTGCGACACGTTCAACCAGCGCGGTGCCATCAACCCGAAGCTTCTCGCTTGGAAAAAGCTCGAATCGATCATCTGCTACGAACGCTTCATGAGCTCGACCGCGCGCTACGCGGACATCGTGCTCCCGGTGGTCACGCATTTCGAAGAAAGCTTCTTCACGGGCAGTCGCGTCAAGACCGACACGAACGTCGTGCGCAAGATCGTGGAACCGATGTACGAATCGAAGCCCGACTGGGAAATCAACACCATGATCGCGGAACGCCTCGGCCTCGATTACGGTCGTCGCGGGATGAGCGACGAGGAGGTGATGGCGATTCAGTGGAAGGGTGCCAAGGTGCCCGAAGCCTACAAGGCGATCGATCCGAACTTCAAGTTGCCTACCTTCGAGGAGATGCTCGAGAAAGCCAACCTGCAACTCCCGACGCCGCCCGAAAAGAGTGTGATTGCGGCGGCAAAGTTCGCACCGGGCGAATTCCCGACCGATACCGGCCGGATCAACTTCTATTCGCCCTTCCTGGCCTCTCGCGGTCGTCTCATGCAGAAAGCGGCCCGTTGTCAGTACGTTCGCCCGCCCGAGGGACGCGAAGACGTTGTGGAAGGTCGCAAGGGCGCGAAGGGCGTGGCCTATCCCCTTCAGTTCACGACGCCGCACATGCCCAACCGTTCCCATTCGAGCTTCGACAATACGACGATGCTGATGGACGCATTCGAGCACGGCGTGTTCATGCATCCGTCCGACGCTCAGGTCCGTGGAATTTCCGAAGGGGATATGGTTTACGTGTGGAATGATGCCGGTTGCATGAAGTTGCCCGCGATTCTCACGCTTCGTCAAGTGCCCGGCGTCGTGGCGATCGGCGAAGGCGCCTGGTATCAGCCGAGCGAGAAGGAGTTCTTCGAGGCTTGGTTCGATACGGACGGCGATGGCAAACCCGAGAAGCACACCGTGCCCGTGGACGTGGGCGGCGCAGTCAACACGCTGACGACCGACCGCGACATCGGGGCGGGAGATCCCTTCCTACACGCCCAGACGAGCAAGTCCGGCGGGTTTGCTGCCGGCGGAAACCTCTGCGAAGTGTCGAAGACACTTCCGCGTTGATGTGTGCATCACGACGAACGACTTCTAGGACGAATGAAATGACGCAATGGGTTTTTTATTTTGATCAACAGCGCTGCCTCGGGTGTCGCACCTGTACCGTTGCCTGCAAGGAATGGAACGAATGCCGTCGGGGCGATGCCTCGAAGCATCCCGCGCTCGACGCGAAAAGCGCCGCAAGTTTCGACATCCCCGCTTCGTGGGGCGCGGGCGGACGCCCCACGGCCGAAACGGGGCCGCACGACAAGGCGTTGCTTCGCCGCTTCGACATGAAGGAAACCTGGCGACGCGTGAGCTTCTTCGAGTTCGGAGAATGCGCGCCCAACGTGGAAATCGTGCCGCTCTCCATGGGGTGCAACCATTGTGACGATCCGGCTTGCCTCAAGGTGTGCCCGGTCAAGGCCATCACGAAGGACGAGAAGTACGGAGCCGTGAGGGCGGATCCCGCCAAGTGTGTGAGTTGCGGCGCTTGCCAAGCCGCTTGTCCGTGGCACGTGCCGCAATACGCTCAAAAAGGTTCCACCCCGATGACGAAATGCGACATGTGCGTGGACCGCCTCGACAAGGGGTTGAAGCCTGCCTGCGTGGCGTCCTGCCCGGGTCGCGCTCTCGAACTCATGCCGCTCGAAGAGCTTCGGCGACGTCACCCCGAGGCCGGGCAAACGGCGGTGGGACTTCGTGAGGAGGATGTTCGTCGAACGAAGCCCAACCTCTTCGTGAAGGCTCGTCCGATACGCGTCAAGCTCTGATCACATTTCGGACCCCGGGCAAGGAGGGTGCATAATATCCTCCTTGTTCGGGGAAAAGACCGTATGCCCGGGGCGATCCGACGCTCCCCTTTAGGAATCCTTTCCGATGCATTTCAACGATCAAACCATCGACGCCCGTGCGCTCGATGCCGCCAAGATCCGAGCGCTTCTGATGCTCTCGCTCGGCGCTTGGTTCGTCTCGGGGCCACATCCCCGCGTTGCCGAAACGTTCGCGTTCGCACTCGACTGGCTCGCCGAAACCGCGCCCAAGACGGCGTTCCTCTTCAAAAGGCTCCGAACCCGTCTGAACGCCGACGAGAATGCGGAAGCGTTGTCGGAAGCCGAGCGCGATTTCGCGCGTGTCTTCTGCGTCGGGAAGGAGCTGTTCCCGTCAAGCGAAAGCGCGTTTCGTACCGGGCTGCTCATGCAGGAGCCTCGTGACGAAATGCGCCGTTGGATGGTCGCCAACGGACTTGATCATGCACCGGACGAGCGCACGCCCGAGGATCATCTCGGTATGGAACTGACTTTCGGCTACCGTCTGCTCAAGCGCGTCTTGGCGGCCGATGAGGCGTACGAGGCGCGTTTATCGACGGATGTCGGTCGGGAGGACGCCGTTTCCGACGAGATTCGAGAGGCAGAGGAGCGCTTCGAGGCGTACGTGCGCGAACGCCTGGCGTGGCCGATCGAGGCAGAACCTCTTATCGAAGCGTTGCCCGAAGGCGTCACGAAGGATTTGTTATGGTTGACGCTCTTCGTCGTGGAAGCGCGCTGGCCCTCGCCGTGCGGAACCCGCCGACCTTGAGGATGCATAAGGCAAACGGTGTTCGGCGCGCCGCGCTCCGAAGTTTCGTTGCACGTGCGGTCGTCCTGTTGACGGGGACGGCATGCGTTTTCGGGGTTCTCGCTTCCGAGGCGAGCGTCCCGAAGGTGGAGACAACGTTGCGGGTGGGGATTCTCGACACGGTCGGGGAACTTTCGAGCACGGAGACGTTTTTGCCGACCATTGCATATTTGCGCGAACGGTTGGCCGAGGACGGTATTTCTCTGGAGGCCTCGTACCACGACATCGAGTCGTTGCGTCGAGCCGTCGAACGGCAGGAGCTTGATTTTTTCATTTCGAACCCGGGGTTCTTCGCCGTCGCACAACAAACCTACGGGGCGCGCCACCTCACGACGCAGCGCCCGCGAGAGGCGGATGATCCGAACGCCGCTCTGGGCGGTGTCTTCATCGTGCGCGCGGAACGCACGGATCTTCAGACGCTCGAAGACTTCAAGGGTACGTGCGCTGTAGCGGTGGCCTCCAACGGTTTCGGCGGCTATTACGTCGGCTTGGGCGAAATCAAAGCGCAAGGCAAAGCCGTCGGATTCGACGGGCGGGACCCCGAACGGTTTTTCGACGAAGTACGCTTTACGGGTTACCCGATGCAGTTGGTGATCGACGAACTTCGGCGCAATGACGGTGCGGACGTCGGCTTTGTCAGAACCTGTTTGCTCGAAGAAGCCGAAGCCAAGGGGATCGTCAAGCCCGGCGAGTTTCGCGTCGTCAACGAGAAGCCCTCGATTCCGGGATTCCGATGCCGTCGTTCGACCGATCTGTATCCGGGTTGGGTCTTTGCGACGACGGAGCGTGCGGGTGCGCAAGCTTCGAAACTCGTGGCGGCGGCGTTGCTTTCGATGCCGGCAGATGCGCAAGGCGCCGAGTGGAGCATCGCAAGCAATTTTCTTGCCGTGGATCGTCTGTACCAAACGCTCAAGGTCGGGCACTACGCCTACTTGCGTCACTTTGACGTGAAACGTTTTTTGCTCGCCTACTGGCCGCACGTGCTCCTCCTCGTCATTTTGATCTTGGGAGGCATCGCGCATGCGATCAAGGTGGAACGGATCGTACGCGAGCGCACCGCGTCGCTTGAGAGCGCGCTTGCCGAACAGAGGCACTTGGAGGCGCAGGCGCGCGATGCTCGGGAACGACTCGATCAGATGCAAAAGGCGAGCGTGATGAGCATGCTCTCCAATATGGTGGCGCACGAACTCAAGCAGCCGCTCGGCGTCATTTCGAACTACATCGAAGGCATTCGGGATTGGTTGCGGGAAACGAGCCGCGCAGAACAATCGAAGGGGGTGCACGCTTCGGAGAACGTTGCGGACGAATCTGCTCCGGACTGGGGGATTCTCGAGACGGCGCTTTCGGAGATCGAAACGCAGAACCGACGTGCCGCCGAAATCATCGATCATGTTCGCGGATACGCCAAGGGCGAGGCCCGACGCATCGAGCGTTTCACCGCGGCGAGTCTCTTGGAGGAAGGTGCGACAACGTTCCGGAAGCTCTACGGAGAGCGCTGTCGGCTCGAGGTCGAGGAGGACGAGAAACTCTCGCAAAGCGTGCTTGAAGGCAGTCGCATGGAACTCGATCTGGTGCTCCTCAATCTGCTCAAGAACGCGGCCGAGGCGGTGCGCCACGACGCGGATCCGACCGTTTGGCTCTTTGCGGCGGCGCCGCCCGACATTCGCTTTGCGGACGGCATCGGTTTTTGCGTCCTCAACAAGGGAACGCTCGCCGATGAAGTGCTCGAGCGCGTGTTCGAACCCAAGAAGGCGGTGCGCGACGGCGGACTTGGTCTTGGGCTCGCCATTTGTGCTCAAATCATGGAGCGAGAAGGCGGCGCGGTGAGTTTGAGACGAAGGTCGGACGGCTTTGTGGAGGCTTGGATGATGATGTACAAGGCACGATAGGATGCGAACGCATGACGATTTCAAACACCAATTCCGAGACATCTGCGGTTGACGATACCGTACTGAAGGCCGCATCGGTGGTGCGTATTGTGGATGACGACGAGGCCATGCGGCGCTCGTATGCGTTCATGCTCACCATGGCCAAGTGGCGCACGAAGCTCTATCCGAGCGCCGAAGCGTTTCTTGACGAGGACGACCCGGAGATTCCCGGGGCGATCATCCTCGACGTACGCATGCCCGGCATTTCCGGCTTGGTGCTTCAGGATCGGTTGAGTGCGGACGGCAACGACTTGCCCGTGATTTTCGTCACGGGACACGGTGACGTCGACATGGCGGTACGTGCGGTCAAGCGCGGAGCTTTTGACTTCATGCTCAAACCCGTGGATCCCGTGCGTCTTAAGAAGACCGTGACAGAAGCGATTCGAGCAAGTTGGATCAAGGCCAACGAGGCGCGTCGTACGATGGACTTCTCGGGGAAGTGGGCATTGCTCACACAGCGCGAACGCGAAGTGTTTCAACTCATCGCCGAGGGATGCCTCAACAAGGAAGCAGCCTTTCGTTTGGACATTGCCGAGCGCACCGTGAAATTCCACCGCGCTTCGGCATGCCGAAAGCTCGGTGCACGCACGCCCCAGGAAATTGCGGCGATCTGGTTGGCGCTCAAAGAAAGCGTACGGTCATCGGGAGGTGCGTGAGAACCTTGACGGACCTTTCCGGGCAGATCGCTTGCTCGGGCATTGAGTTCGGTTTGAAGTTCGAGTCCGGTCATCTCCGGCATGCGCACGTCAAGAAGCAGGCATCCTTCCCGTTCGGGATCGTCGTAGGCGAGAAACCGTCGGGCGCTTTCGTAATGGCGGACCTGCAAGCCGGCCACCTCGAGCACGAACGTGAGGGATGCGGCGACCGTCAGGTCGTCGTCGACAAGCCGAACAAGCGGCGGAGTCGTGTTTTTCATACGTGATCCGTTTTCAAGTTCTCGGTCGGCCGAGCCGATGCCTCCAGCGGCAACGTAAGCGTCACACGCAGGCCTTGCGGGTGGCGGCGCTCGAACGCAAGGTGTCCCCGGTGGGCCTCCGCAATGGAGGTGGCAACGGCCGGTCCGAGGCCGAGTCCTTCCTTCTTGGTACTCGAGTGTGGCTTTCCCAAGTTGCAAAAGATTTCGTCGGGCAACGCCTCTCCGTTGTCTTCCACGGTGACGAGCGCACGATCGCCGTCCGCTCGAAGCGTAACTTCGAGCCTCCCGCCCCGAGGATTCGTGCGTTCGACGGCCTCAAGCGCGTTTTTGATGAGGTTCACGAGCACGAGCTTGATTTCGAGGGCGTCGACATCGACCCAAACCGGCGTATCGGGTTGACGGCGTTCAATCGCAACGGACGACTTCAATGCGCCGGCGTGTTGCATGGCGCAAGAGAGAATCGAGCACAAATTCGCACGCTCCGGCACGGGCATCTGGCGCTTCGCGGACCGTCGAACGCGCTCCACGGTGTCGGCCGCAAGATAGGCAGCCTCCGGCGAACGATCAAGACCGTGTCGAACCCCGATCGGGCACCCCGTCGCTCTCCCCGTCTTTTCCCACCCGAAAGCCCGTGTCTAAAATGGTCGAACGCGAGTCCCACCGCGGTCGCGCGGCGAGCCCTCGCGAACAACCGGACCAAAGGAGAAGAATCATGCAAAGACGAGAATTGCTTCGTAGCGGAACGCTCGGCGTCATCGGAGCCGTCGGGGCGGGTCTCACGGCAGGGACGGCTTCGGCCGCAAGCCTTGACGCAAAAGGCTCCGCACGACCGACGTTCGATCGCACGGTAGACGTGCTCGTCGTCGGATCGGGCTTTGCGGGCGCGGCGGCGGCCCTTGCCGCCCTTGAGGCGGGCGCCGAAGTCGAAATCGTCGAGAAGATGGCGTTTGCGGGCGGCAACTCCGCGCTCTCGGGCGGGATGATGGCCGTACCGGGCTCGTCGGTGCAGAAAAAACAAGGCATCGAGGATTCGCCCGAGAAGCTCGTCGAAGACATGCAACGCATCGGCATGGGGCTCGGCGATCCCGAACTCGTGCGCGCGCTCTGCAACGAAGCGGCGGACACTTTCGAATGGACGCGTCGCCACGGCGTCGTCTGGAACGAAAATCTCACCGGCAAAGGCGGCCATTCCGCGAAGCGTTGCATGGTCACGAAGGAAGGTACGGGGCAAGGGATTCTGAAACCCTTCTACGCGGAACTCGCGCGGAAAGGCGTTCGCGTGCGCACGAAGACCTTCGTCTCGCGCATTTTGCGAGACGAGTCGGAGGACGCCACCGCCGGAGCCGTGACGGGCGTCGAACTGCGCGAAGGGTATGTCTTCGGGAAGCCCGATTCCGGAAAGCTCGTACGCGTCGGCGTGCGTCGCGGCATCGTCTTGGCCTACGGCGGGTTTGCCGCCGACAAGGCCTACCGCCGCAGGCTCGACCCGAAGCTTTCCGACGACCTGAAGACGACGAACCAACCCGGGGCCACCTCCGAAATGTGGCGCGAAGCAAGCCGCATCGGCGCTCGGATCATTCAGGCCGATTGGATCCAGTGCCTCCCGACCTGCTCCCCCAAGGAAGAAGGCATGGGGCTTGCCACCCACTTTGCCGACATCGCGGGAGCGCTCTACGGTTGCTGGGTGAGCACGCTCACCGGTGCTCGCTTTGCGAGCGAATTCGCGGACCGCAAGGTTCTCACCGATGCCATCCTCGGTGTCATCGGAAAGGGCGGCCGGGCGCTTGCCGTCGCGGATGCGAACGGTGTGGCGGAAATGGAGAAGGTTCGCCCGGGGCTTCTCAAGAAGGTGCTCGCATCGGGCGTCGTGACCGAGCACGCTTCCCCCGAAGCGCTTGCCAAGGCCTACGGCATGGATCCCGCGGCGTTTGAGGCGGGCATCCGCGACTACAACGCGCTCGTGCGCGCGGGGAAGGACACCGCTTTCGGGCGGCCGCTCGAAAAGGCCGCGAAGGAGCTCGCGCTCGATCGCGGTCCCTGGTACGCGTCCGTCATGAGCCCGAAGCTTCACCACTGCATGGGGGGCATCACGGTCAATGCCGCCACCGAAGTGCTCGACGTCATGACCGACCGCCCGATTCCGGGGCTCTACGCCGCAGGCGAATGCGTGGGCGGCATCCACGGGGCGGTACGCATCGGTGCGTGCGCCGTCATGGATTGTCTCGTCAACGGTCGCAAGGCGGGGGCCGCCGCGGCCGCGCGGAAGGCCTGATCTCGAAGCACTTACAGCGAACTCACGACGCAAAAACGGTCGTCCGGATCGAGCGACGCTCGACGGACGGCCGTTGCCGTAATCTTCGGGGCGCCAAGCAAAATCAGAAGGTATGCACCAAGGTGGCCAGCGCCGTGACGACCTTTTCCTTCATCTCGCCGCGAGCTGCATCTCCTGAGGTTTTGTATTTCGCCTGACTGTAGCCGAGGAGGGAATAAACCATCGTACGCTTGGAAAGCGGATACAGGTAGCCCATCGTTGCAACGTAGGCGTTCAAGTCAAGCTTGGTATCGGCTCCGTACGCATCGCTCGTGAACCCGGCGTCGGATTCCGCGTCGGCATACTGCAACTGAGTCTTGAAGGTGCCGTTCCAGAGCGGAGAGTCCGTGCCGATGGCAAACGTATAGCCGTTGAAGCCGCCGGCCTGATCGATTTTCTTACTGATTGCGGTCGGGGATTGTCCCAGAACGCCCGAAAGGAAGAAAGAATTGACCCCCATGAAGTCCACGGAGTGGTTCAGCCACTGTCCCATGGCAAAGAGCTTTACGCTGTCGAAGGCATAGTTGCCGCCGAACTTGACGCCGAAGCCGTCATTGAGTTGAGAAGGTTGGCCATCGATCGGCGTGTCGTCATGACGAATGAAATCAGCTACGCCGACCAACTGCAGGTTGCCGCTTTTGAAGGTGGCACCGAGGGCGCCGTAGCGGTTGTTGCGCGAGAGTTCTTCGTCCTCCTGACCGTTTAAGTTGAAGGAATACTGTGCGTAGAATTTCATCGGACCGACCTGCGGCGAAACGTAGGTCACGGCGTTGTCCATGCGACTTTGACTTCCTCCCCGCCCAAAAGGGCGGGGATTCCTTAGGCCGCGCGGTCGCGCGGACTGAGGATGGTTCCCAT
>CAJLHF010000027.1 GCA_905206365.1 uncultured Sutterella sp.
CACTGGGCCTTATATCCTCCCCATGAATGGAGAGGTTTTACGGCCCGTTGGATAATATTTTGAAAGCCCCGAGCCTTCGGGCACGGGCAACACACCGCACGAAACGGAGGTTTTTTCATGTTCACCGATCAGGAAATCGTTCGCGAACTCGTCGAAACCCGCCGACACATTCACCGCCGTCCCGAAGAAGGCTGGACCGAATTCGAAACGACGCGCCTTGTGGCGGGACGCCTTGAGGCGCTCGGGCTTCGCGTTCTCCTCGGCACCGACGTCATCCGGCCCGAGGCCGTCATGGGACGCGACCCGAAGCTTGTCGAAAAGGCCGTCGAACGGGCACTCGCGCACGGGGTCGAGCAAAGTTTCATTGACCGCACCGGCGGCTTCACGGGCTGCGTCGGCATCCTCGACACGGGCCGCCCGGGGCCCGTCACCGCGTTCCGATGCGACATGGACTGCGTGCTCGTCGACGAAACGGACGCACCCGAACATCTCCCGAACGCGGGCGGTTTCGCGTCCGAGCGCCCGGGCCTCATGCACGCATGCGGGCACGACGCGCATACGGCCGTCGGACTTGCGCTCGCGCGCTGGGCGTCGGAGCACCGCGACGAACTGTGCGGCACGCTGAAATTCCTCTTTCAGCCCGCCGAAGAAGGCGTTCGAGGCGGTGCGGCCATGGCGGCTTCGGGCATCGTCGACAACGTCGACCTCTTGGTGGGCGCACACGTGGGGACCTTCTGCCGACTCGGCGAAATCGGGATTTGCGAAGGGGGATTCCTTGCGACGACGAAGCTTGACGTGCATTTCACGGGCGTACCCTCGCACGCCGGAGCCGATCCGGAAAAAGGCCGAAGCGCCCTCATGGCGGCCTGTGCAGCCGCCATGATGTTCCAAGGCATCCCCAGGAGCGGCGAAGGCGACACGCGCATTTCGGTCGGCAGACTTGTCGCGGGCGAAGGTCGCAACGTCACGCCCGTGCACGCGACCATGCAGCTCGAAGTGCGCGGGGCGACCGCCGCAGTGAACGACTACATGACCGAGAGTGTTTACAGGATCGTCGACGGAATCAAGACCGCATACGACGTGGAAGCTCGCGTGGAAAAAGCGGGCGAAGCGACGACGCTTCCCGTATCGCCCGTACTTCTCGACCGACTCGAGCGAGTCGCCTGTACGATTCCGGGCGTTCGGGTCGAACGCATCTCCCGCCCCTCGGGGAGCGAAGACTGCACGATGCTCATGCGCCGCGTGATCGAGCACGGAGGCGAGGCCGCATACGTGCTCTACGGCGCAAACCAGAACGGTCACCATAGGGCGGACTTCGACATCGAGGACGAGAAGTCGCTTCCGATCGCGTTCGAATTCCTGCGCGCTTTCTTTGCCGACGCAAACGGTTTGCGCGGCTGATCCCGTCGTGTTCTGTGCGTGGGACGTCCCTGAGGCGTCCCCGGCCGGACCCCGACCGTCACACCGCACTTTGCTACCATCCCGTGATCCGAACATCTTTCCCAAGACAAGGATCCGACCATGGCAGCACGCAAAGTTTTCGGCACAACCTGGTGGGGTCGGGCCTGGCTCAACGCCCTTCAGGCCATCGACCACGCCAACCGACTCCCGCGCGGACGCACGTATTGGAATTCGGGGCGAATCGAGCAGCTCGGCTTCGCTTCGGACGGTTCGGGCCGCATCGAAGCGCTCGTTCAGGGGAACGCCTACTACCCCTACGAAGTCTCCGTGGCAATGGCACCTCTGCCCGCCGCGGCTATCAAGCGTCTCGTCGATCGCGTAGCACGCGACCCGAACCTCATTTCCGCCCTGCTTGCAGGGGAGCTTCCCGAAGGCATTGCGCGCGCCGCCGAGACGCTCGGGATCGATCTCTTTCCGAAGACCTACCGCTCGCTCGCCGTCTCGTGCTCGTGCCCGGACAGTGCCCGCATCTGCAAACACGTAGCCGCCGTCATCTACGGCATGGCCGATCTGATCGATCGCGACCCCTTCCTCGTCTTTCGGCTGCGCGGGATTGACCTCGTCGAAGAGCTTCGGCGTCGCGGGATCGACCTCGCGGCCGCACGCCGAACCCGCGCGCCGAGCATCTTCCGCTACCTCCAAAACGCACTCGAAGGCGCACCCGACCCGAAGTTCGAGGGGAATGCCTACACCGCGCTCGACACCCTGCGAACGCTTCCGCTCTCGGGCGTCGAACCCGCTCTGGAAAAGATCCTCGCCCTCTGGCCCGAGCGGCACCCGCTCTCGAATGTTCCGAACTTTCGCTCCTGGTGGCGTACCGTCCACAAGAAAATCGCCCGTTCGCTCGAGACGCGCCTCACAAAGGGCTTCGTTGTGCGGTTTGAGGAAGGCGCGGAAGATGTTGACGATACGCTCCGTTCGCGAAAAGGCCTCGGCACCCTCATGACGCTTCTCGAACGACACCCCGCCTACCCGGGCGGGGACGACGGGGCGTTGCGCCTGAAGCTCGTCCTTTCGGGCGACCGCGCCACCCTTGAAGCGCGCGCCTCGACGGACGGACAATCCTGGTACCCGATCGATCGCCGAGACCTCGTCGAGCAACTGATCGATTTCGACGATGAGACGGCGAAAACGCTCCCCGTTGAAATCGATGCGTTGCGCAGTCTTGTCGTTGCGGCGACGAAACTCGTTTTGCAGGGAGCACTCGTTCCGGTGCTCGCCACCGCCGAGAGCAACATCGAGATCGAGGACGGCATCTCCGAACCCGTGCCCGTTTTTTACTGGGCGCCGGCACTGCGTTCGGGTGACGTCGCGGCGCTTTTCGAAGCGGCCGTCACTCCGCTCGTGCCGCTCGTCGAAACGCTCTTCGACCCGAATACGCTTCAAGACTTTGAGGCGGACTCCGAAGAAAATGCCGAAGACTCCGATTCGCAGCGTACGGAGCCGCGCTCGGGCACGACCCGCAAAGCGGCTCTCCTTGCACTGGCCTGGGCCTCGACGGCTCTCGTTGCGCGCGAAGCCGAGCGTCTTCACATCACGCCCGAGGACATCGCTCAGGCGTATCTTCTCGGCGTCGACCTTCGGGAGGTGGCCGTTCCCGATCCTCAGGCCGTCGACACGCTCTGCTCGCGTTACTTCCGACCCTTCCTCATGGCGGACGCCTTCCCGTGGCGTCCGGTACTCACCGTGCGCTCGGGCGCCGAAGACGTGACGGTCAATTTCGGGATCCTCCCGCGCGAAAGTCGCACGCCCGTGCGTCTCTCCGTGTTGCTTCGCGACGCGCAATGGGCGTCGGAACGCTTTGCGGCATTGGAGGTACTCAAAACGCTTGAACGCGTCGCTCCCGAAATCGCGTCGATTCGCACCACCTCGGGCGACCCTGCGCACATTGCGCTTGAAGACCTGAAGCCCTTCCTATTCGAAGCGGCACCGCTGTTGCGTCTCCTCGGAGTCGTGCTGCGACTGCCCGAGTCGCTTCGCAAAATGCTCAAACCCCGTCTTGTCGCACGGTTCGGCGACGCGGACGAGCGCGCGGGCGCATCGGGCCTTCTCGGCAAAGAAGCGCTTGCGGAGTTCGAGTGGCGCGTTGCGGTCGGAGACGACCTCCTCACGCTCGAAGACCTGCGTCGCCTCATGCGGGACTCGGGCGGCATCGTCAAGTGGAAAGACGACTACGTCTACCTTGACCCCGCCGAACTCGAACGCATCGCCCGCACGCTCGAAGCCGAGCGCGAGCCCTCGTACCTCGAAAAGATGCGCGGCCTTTTGACGGGCGAAATGGAAGGCGCCGAAGTGGTCGCGTCACCGGCAATCCTCAAGCGCCTCGAAACGCTCACCGCGGTCGAGACGATCGAGCCGCCGAAGAGCCTCCGGGCGCAGTTGCGCCCCTATCAGGAGCGCGGTTACGCGTGGCTCGTGAAAAACCTCAAACTCGGTCTCGGCTCCCTCATCGCCGACGACATGGGACTCGGCAAAACGCTGCAGGTGATTGCCGCCCTCACCTACCTCAAGGAGTCGGGGGAACTCGCAAAGGAAAAGGCCCTCGTTGTCCTTCCGACGACCCTCATCACGAACTGGACGCGCGAACTCGCGAAGTTCTCTCCCGAGCTTACGGTAGGGGTCTACCACGGCGCGGACCGAACGTTGCCGGCCGCAAATGTCCTCCCCGACGTGACGCTTACGAGCTACGGGCTCCTGCGACGCGATGCCGAAGTGCTCGGTGCGCGGCGCTGGCGTCTGCTCGTCCTTGACGAAGCGCAGGCTGTCAAAAACACGTCTTCCGCCCAGACTGCGGCCGTAAAGCAGCTTAAAGCGCGCCAGGTGCTCGCGATGTCGGGTACGCCCGTCGAAAACCGACTCTCCGAATACTGGTCGATCTTTTCGACCGTGCAGCCGCGTCTGCTCGGTACGCTCAAGGATTTCCGCGAAACGTTCGCCCGTCCCATCGAAGCGGACCACGACCCGAAAGCTGCCGCCGCCCTGAAACGCCTCACCGCGCCCTTCATGCTGCGGCGCCTCAAGAGCGACAAGTCGATCATCGCGGACCTTCCGGAAAAGAACGTCGTCGACTACTTCACGAACCTTACGCCCGAACAGGCGGCGCTCTACGCGCAGACGCTCGAACGACTCATGGGCGAACTCGCCGCGCTCGAAGCAAGCGGCACGGCTGCGGGAGCCGACTCGAACGACGAATCGGCGAACGATTCGGGAGCCGAACCGAAGGAGATCCTCTCCTCGGAGAGCGGGTCGGTGTCGTCCGACATCCGCGCAAAGCGCCGGGGCCTTGTTTTGCGTCTCATCACCGCCCTCAAACAAATCTGCAACTCGCCCTCGCAGTATCTGAAGACGGACGAGCCACGACCCGACTCGGGGAAGGCCGCGGCGCTTTTGGAACTTCTCGACCGTTGCCGCGACGCGGACCGCAAGGTTCTCGTCTTCACGCAGTTCAGGGAAATGGGCGAGCGACTTCAGAACTGGATCGAAGCCGCCACGGGCGAGCGTCCGGACTTTCTCCACGGGGGCGTAAACCTCAAGGAGCGGTCCGCCATGGTGGATCGCTTTCAGACGGACCGCTCCGTGCGCGTTTTGATCGTCTCCCTCAAGGCGGGCGGCACGGGCCTCAACCTCACGGCCGCTTCCGCCGTCGTACACTACGACCTTTGGTGGAATCCGGCGGTTGAAAATCAGGCCACGGACCGCGCCTACCGTATCGGGCAGCGCCGCGACGTGCTCGTCTATCGCTTCGTTACCGCGGGCACCTTCGAAGAGAAGATCAACGCAATGCTCATGCAAAAGCGCGAGCTCGCCGACCTCACTGTCTCGACGGGCGAAGCGTGGATCGGCGACATGAAAAAGGAAGAAATCGAAGCGATCTTCCGACTTTCGCCCGAGACGGAACGCTGAGGGAACGCTGAAGGCCGAGCTCCCGCACCGAACGCCCGAAGAAGAAAAGCCCCGGGAAGCGACGCCTTCCGGGGCTTTTTCACAAGGAGTCAATCGTGACTCGGACCGTGGCTCAGACGCCGTTCACGGGCTGCTTCTTCATGAGGAGCTGCGTGATCACGGAGATGCGCGAGCGCATGTCGCGACGGTCGACGATGAGGTCGATCTGGCCCTTTTTCAGGAGGAATTCCGAGCGCTGGAAGCCTTCGGGGAGCTTTTCGCGCACCGTCTGCTCGATCACGCGGGGACCGGCAAAGCCGACGAGCGCCTTGGGTTCCGCGATGACCACGTCGCCCATGAAGGCAAACGACGCGGAAACGCCGCCCAGAGTCGGGTCGGTGAGGACGGACACGAAGGGAAGACCCGCGCGGGCAAGACGCGTCACGGCCGCCGTGGTCTTTGCCATCTGCATGAGAGACACGAGACCCTCCTGCATGCGCGCGCCGCCCGAAGCGGCAAAGCAGACGAAGGGAGCGTTGCGGCGGATCGCCTCGTCTACGCCGCGGGAGAAGCGTTCGCCGACGACGCTCCCCATGGAGCCCGCCATGAACTTGAATTCGAACGCGGCCGCCACCATCGGTTCGCGACGCAGTTCGCCCGACATGACGATGAGGGCGTCGGTTTCGCCCGTGGTGTTGCGCGCCTGTTCGTGGCGCTTCACGTAGGGCTTGCTGTCGACGAAGCCGAGCGGATCCTTCGCACGAATTTCGCCGCCCACTTCCACTGCCGTACCCGGGTCGAGAAACGCGAGAAGACGCGCGCGAGCACCGATGCGGTGATGGTAGCCGCACTTCGGGCAGACCTTGAGACTGCGGTCGAGCTCCTCGGTGTAGAGCACCTGATCGCACCCGGGGCACTTCGTCCAGACACCTTCGGGAATGGGGCTCGGTTTCTTCGAGGAATCGTCTTCGCGCTTGATCTTGGGAAGAATGTGGTTGATCCAGCTCATCGTTCGTATTGCTGTGGGAGTGGAGGTCGGCCAATTATAGGGCGGTCGACCTCGGGAAAACCGCCCTGCGAGCGCTCGATCGAGACGGATTAGTCCGAAGAGGTTACGGACGAACCTCGAACGCCGTACGACCGAAGGGCCCGCCCGTCTCGCGCGGGAGATCGTGTTCGGGGTATCCGACCCCCGTGAGGTAGAGGCCCGAAGGACTGAAGGTGGGTGCTGCAACCGAGCGGTTTTTCGCTTCAAGCACCTCCTTGATCCAAAGAGGATCTTCGCGACCCGTGCCGACGTAAATGAGTGCGCCCACGATGTTGCGCACCATATGTTGCAGGAACGCGTTCGCTTCGATTTTCACGCCTACGAGCGACCCCACCCGCGCGACTTCGAGTCGCGTCACGGTGCGTACGGGAGTGGCCGCCTGGCACTCGGCCGCACGGAAACTCGTGAAGTCGTGTTCGCCCAAAAGGTACCGGGCCCCTTCGCGCATGCGGGCTTCGTCGAGCGGGCGGAAAACCCACCCCGTCCGTCCTTCGAAGACGGGCGAGCGCACGGGATCGTTCAGGATCCAGTACTCGTACGTGCGGGAGCGCGCCGAAAAGCGGGCGTGAAAGTCGTCCGTCACGGGACGAGCCCACCGCACCGCCACGCTGCGCGGCAGGTACGTGTTGAGAGCACGCACCCAGCTTTGCATCGGGCGATCGATATCGGTCGAGAGGCTCACGACCTGATGCGTCGCATGCACGCCCGCGTCCGTACGACCGGCACAGATCGTAGGCGTTTCAACGCGAAGAAATTCGAAAATCGCCCGCTCGAGCGCTTCCTGCACCGAGGGTCGATCGGGCTGGACCTGCCAGCCGTTGAAAGCACTGCCGTCGTACTCGACTCCGAGAGCCAGCGTCGTCACTCGAACCCCTCCTCTCAGGCCTTGCCGATGCGTTTTTCGAGGAACTCGGCCCGCGCCTTTTGTTCGGGCGTGCCGTGCTTTTTGACTTCGACGAGGAGTTCGCGCGCTTCCTGAAGCGCGCCCAAACCGACGAAACTGTTCGCGAGCTTCAGCTTCGCTTCAATCGACTTGCCGAGCGCCTCTTCCTTCGCGTTGGGAGCGGGCGCCTTCGGAGCGGCCGGAACGGAGCTCTTGGGTTCCGCCGAGCGACGCGAACGGCGCGTCGTCGAACGGCTCTTCGCGGGCGCCGCGGCGGGCGCGGGAATGTCTTCGACGCTTTGAGCCGCAGCCTTGGCAATCGCTTCGATGCGCGCTTCGCTTTCGGGCGGAAGCGCCCCGCCCGAAAGCGAGGGCGGAACGACCGAAGCAGGACGCAAAACGGGCTTTTGCAAGGTGTCGCGCTGGGACTCGACTTCGACGACGAGGGTCGACCCCTCGGATTCGACAGTCTTTTCGTTCTTTTCGGATTCTTCCGTCTTTTCGCTTCCGACGGGCTCCGGCATCAGGGGCGGAATGTAGTCGTTCGCCGGAAGCTCTTCTTCCGTCACGACCACGGTCGGGCGGGCGTCTGCGTTCGGGAGCGTGAGGTCGATTTTCGACACGGCCTCTTCGATCGCCGCTTCGCTTACGGTCGCACGCATCGCCTCTTCGTCAACGGGCGGAAGTTCGTCGCTCTTCGGATCGAGCCAGGGCTGCTCGGCCGTACGGGCTTCGATTTTCTTGCGATCCTCTTCCATCTGCGCTTCGGTAAAAGCAATCGACCCCACACCCATGGCGCCCGCAGTCGTGCCGTTTTTCACGGCTTCACCGACCGTCGCTTCCACGGCCTTGAGTTGCGCGGCGCTCGTCGGAGCGACGTTCTTTTGGAGTTGCACGGTCTGCGGGCCCTTGGCGCCGCAGCCCTCCGACGCGCACGAGCCGCCCGCCGCACTCGAAGCCCGGGCACCCCTGGCACTCTTTCGACCGCGCAAAAGGAAAAGCAACACGACGACGATCACGGCAAGGAGGTACCAGGCGGGGGGCACGGCGAAGAGCATCGACAGGAAATCCTTCCGGTCGGCGGCCTGCTCGGCGTTTTTCGCACTGTCCTTCGGCACCTCGGCGGTCGCGGAGGCGACGCTCGAAGCGGCCGAACCAGCGACATCGGTCGTCGATGTCGTCGCGCTCGTCTCGGACGGCGCGGCAGATTCGACAGAAGGTTCGGCCGAAGATTCCGCGGAACTTGCGGCAACGGATTCGACGGGTACGGAAACGTCCGAGTCCCCGGTCGGGGAAACCGGGACAAAAGAGGGGGTCGTTGCGATGTTCGAAGTGATCGGGGCGGTCACGGCATTCGACGTACTCGCAACGCCCTCGCCCGTACTCTTCACGGGGAAGGGTTCTTCGCTCGGGGCGCCTTCGGTGAGCGACTTCGAGAGCGTTCCGCCGTGCAGCACCGCGGGCTTCCCGGCGTTAACGTCGCCCTGAAGTTCGCGCTGAAGGGCGAGTTTCGCTTTGTACTCTTCGAAGACCTGTCGGCCCGCTTCGCCGATTTCGAGAGCGGACCCGCCCGCATCGCGCTTCGCGTTCTGTGCGGCACCGACCGCAGCCGCACATTCGCGCGAGACCATCTGGGCCTCCGCAAGATTGCGGGTCGAAAGCGGAATCGCCTCCGTGGCCCCGCGCATGCGACGGAAGGCCTCTTCGGGGTCGATCGCAAAGACCGCGTCTTCGGAGGGCGGCACAAGCGTTTCGCCGACAACGAGAAGATTGAGATCGCCCTGCATGAAGGCCTCGGGGTTCGCCTCGAGGAAGCCGACGGCAAGTTGCTCCATGGTCGCCCCTTCGTAGCGCGGCCAATAGAGTTTCGCGATCGACCAGAAGGTCATGTCCTGACGGATCGGGAAGGTGCCGTGCGCGTCAAAGCCGTTGAGCGCCACATACTCGCGCACCACGCGAGGACCGTAGCGCCCCTTCTTGCGGGGCTTGGCGGTAGCCTTCTCGATCTTCTCGACCTTTTCGGCCTTCGGTTCGGTCGACGGGGAGGAAGACGCAGGAAGAGCGGAAGACGCGACCGAAGAAGCTTTCGCCGCGGTCGCGTCGGGAATCGGCACGGGAACGACCGCACCGCCGAGTCGCGTCGACTCGGCTACGGACTCGACCCGCAGACCCTCGGGCCCCGAAACGACTTCGTACCGGCGAAGCGTCACCGCGCCGCCCGCGTTCAGTTCGATCAGAAGCGGAAAACGACCTTCGGGCACGGCATCGCCCGCCACGCGAACGCGCACGCCGCCGGGGTTCGCGTCGCGCGTGAGTCGCAACGACCTCGCCGCTTCGGGCGGTTCGATCCCTTCACGCTCGTACGTCGCCGCAGGCGCGATGCGCACGAGTAGCGGCGAGACGCTGAGATCGACGTCGTGAATTTCGAGAACGGCGTCGAAAGGCTCCCCGGGAGCGCTTTCGACCTTGAGGTCGCCGAGCGAAACGGCGCCCGCGGCGGAAGCGAGGAAGGCGGCAAGCGCGGCGGAGAACGCGGCGCGGCAGGTCGGCACGATGGTCTTCTTGGAGTGCATGACGAAGGGAGTCGACGCGGCAAAGCCAGGGCACTTGCGCAGGCGACTCGTAGACTTGGGAAAGTCTTCAGATGATACCGCACCGCCTTCGCGTCCGAAAACGGGCATCGACCCGAAGGCCCCGATTTCACTCGAGAAACCTCCCGTTTACCAGACAAAAAACCGGATTTCCGCGCATCTTTACGATTGCCGCCGGGAGCGCACGCCGCTCCGACCTCGCCCTGCTCGGGCAAGACCGGAGTATTTGTTACTGTCACACGCTGCGACCGTGAATGCGAGATGACGCACCATCGCTCCTTCGGATCGAATGGCGATCGATCTCGATTCCTAAGAAGCCGTTACCAAGGAGGACTTTTCCTTTTCTTTGCAATGGTCGATGCCTCGACCGATTCCTTTGCGAGGAAGCCGAAAAAGCCCGATTCGACGTCGGGCCGGGCGTCCGAAGAAGGAAAAAGCGCCCGGGGTCGCAAGGACCCGTCGGGCGCTTTCTTCATCGAGCGATCATTCGATCAATCGAGCGCGGGCAACTTTGCTGCGAGCGCGTCGAATTCGGGGAGCCAGAGCTCGCGCCAGCGAGCCTTTTCCTCGTCCGACACCCAGGCGGATTCGATGCCCGCTTCGAGCATTTCGCGCAGATCCGCGAGCGAGAAGCCCAGGTACTCGAACATGATGCGCCAGCTCTCGGCGATGTTCACATGGTGCATCGTCGGATCGTCTGAATTCGGAAAGAGCTTGAGGCCCGCGGCCTTCATGGCGCGGATCGGGTGGCGTTCGGCCCACTCCTCGTCCGTGAAGGTGCGCAAGTAGTAGGAGTTCGTCGGCACGACCGCAAACGTCATGCCGCGATCTCGCGCGCGGGCCATGAGTTCGGGGTTGTCCGTGATGGTGTAACCGTGGTCGATGCGCTCGGCGCCGAGCAAATCCATCGACGTTTCGACGTTGCGCCAGTGTTCGCCGAATTCGCCCGCATGGAGCGTGATGTGAAAGCCCGCCTGCTTCGCCATAAAGAAGGCCTTCCAGAAGTTTTCCGGCTCGTGATTCGTTTCGCGGTAATCGATCCCGAGACCGATCACTTCGGGTTCGCGGTGCGCGCACATGGCTTCGACAAGTTCGACCGCATCTTCGGGAAGCGCTTCGCGGTCGACAGCGGGAACGAGACGCCCGACGATGCCATAGCGTCCTTCGCCTTCGCGCAGTCCTTCGACGATCGCGCTCTGGGCGGCCTCGTAGCTCATCGCGTGCTTGAGACCGGTCCAATTCCAGAAGAGTTCGATGTAGCGCACGCCGTGCGAGGCGGCCGCTTCGAGGTGCTCGAGCGTGATGCGCTTGAGCATCGCGGGCTTCGTGAGAATGTGCGCTTCAAGCGCGCGGAAAATGCGCAGAACGCCCACGGGCTTTTCGCCGCGCGTGAAGAATTCGTCGATTTCGGCCTGCGTCACGGGCGCGTTGGATTCGCGCACGAGGTCTTCGAAGGTTTCCTTGCGAATCGTGCCGAGCAGATGACAGTGCAACTCGACCTTGGGGAAGGTTTCGAAGAATTCGAGCCATTCGGGCGTCAAACGGCGTTGGAAGGGACTGTCGGGAACGAACCCGGGATTGGTGGCACGCATGAAAACTCCGTGATGAAGGGACCGTGGGGCGCGCTTTGCGGAACCGTCGAACGCATCCCGCGGACGGCGCACGAAAGGAGGCTCCGAAGCACGTAAACCTCGGAGCGCATTGTAGTCCTTTCCACTCGGGAAAAAGTGTTCGAGAAATGTCCGCGCGGGAACGTTTCGGGGCATCCTCCAGGGGCAGGCCCGGAGCTTTCGTTCGAATCGTTTGTCCCGCACGGCCTCAAGCCGTTCAGTCGTCGGACTTTCGTGCGTAGGCCGCACGGTAAAGAAGCGCCAGCACAACACCCGCGAGCGTATTGCCGAGCGTGGCCGCAGTCAGGTTTTTCGCAACCGCCCCCCAGGTGAGAAGCCCGAGGTCGAGCCCCTCGACCGCAAGGCCGCCTGCCTTCAACATCATCGCAAGCGGCAGGAAGTAAAGGTTCGCGATGCAGTGCTCGAACCCGAGCGCGACGAAGGCGGCCACCGGCAACATGACGCCCGCCACGCGGTCGATCACGGTGCGGCCCGCGTACGCGACCCACACCCCGAGGCAGACAAGAAGATTACAGAGAATACCCTTCACGAAAATGACGTTCCAGTCGGCCGAGACCTTCGCGAGCGCGATCCCGTACATGCCGCGCGCGAGAGGCCCCGTTTCGGCGATGTGGGACCCGTAGACAAGAAGCGCCACCGTAACGGCCCCCGCGGCGTTGCCGAGCCAGACGAACACCCAGTTTTTGAGAACGGCCTGCCAGCGAATGCGTCCGTCAACCGCGCCCGCGGCAATCATCGTGTTGCCCGTGTAGAGTTCCGCCCCCGCAACGACGACAAGCGACAAACCGAGCGAGAACACCGCACCGCCCAGAAACTTTTGGATCGCATAGGGAAGCGCCGCGTCGGAGGAGAAAAGCGTGCAAAAGAGCCCGCCCAACGCGATGTAAACCCCCGCAAGGAACGTGAGCGGCCACTGCTTGGCAAAGGGGATCGAGGTTTTCGTCACCGAAAGTGAAAGCACCTTTTCGGTGACTTCGGCGGGAGTGAGCGCATCGGGACGGTGGTAATCGAACGAATTCGAGGCCATGGAAGATTCTCCTAAAAACGAGTCGGGAAAACGGTCTTCACCCCGACCGCAAGAGGACGGGAGAAGAGAGGCAAAGACGGCGCTTTCCGGACGCGTCGCGGGGAGACCTTGCGGCGGAAACCTCGAAGGGGAGCTATTTTAACGGGCCGATCGATCGGAAACGGCCGGAAACACGAATGCAATCGACCTACGTCGTCGGGAGGACAAAAACAAGGATGAGGGCACGGAAGGAAACGAAACGGGAAACCCGACGAAAAACGGCGCACTCTCCCGATGAGGAAAAGCGCGCCGCTTGAAGGCGGATTCGGGGTCGATCGAAGGCTTGCAAAGGCCCCGATCCTCACGACCTCAGTCTTCGATTTTGCCGATCAGATCGTGCTCTTCGTTCGCGGTGATGCGCACCTTGACGATGTCGCCCGGCTCCAGGTGACGGGGCGTCGTCACGTAGCACACGCCGTCGATGTCGGGGGCGTCCGCCTTCGTGCGACCGACCGCCACGCCGTCCTCGTCCTCGGGCTCGTCGATGATCACCTCTTCGACGCGACCGATCTTTTCGGCAAGCTTTTCGCGGGAGATTTCGGCCTGCACTTCCATGAAGCGACGACGACGATCTTCGCGTTCATCGTCGGGCAGAAGCCCCGGGATCTCGTTCGCGGCGGCGCCTTCCACGGGCGAGTAGGCAAAGCAGCCGACGCGATCGAGTCGCGCCTCGCGCAGGAAGTCGAGCAGGTACTCGAATTCGGCTTCCGTTTCACCCGGGAAGCCCGCGATGAAGGTCGAACGGATCGTGATGTCGGGACAGACCGCACGCCACGCGGCGATGCGCTCGAGATTCTTTTCCGCGGAGGCGGGGCGCTTCATCGCCTTCAGAACGCGAGGATGCGCGTGCTGGAAGGGAACGTCGAGGTACGGGAGAATCAGCCCCTCGGCCATGAGCGGCACCACGGCATCGACCGACGGATAAGGGTAGACGTAGTGGAGACGCGTCCAGAGACCGAGCTGCCCGAGTTCGTTGCAAAGCTCGAGAAGGCGCGTTTTCACTGGACGCCCACCCGCAAAGTCGAGGCGGTAGTTGCGGTCGAGCCCGTAGGCAGCCGTATCCTGACTGATGACCAGGAGCTCCTTGACACCCGCCTTCTTGAGGTTTTCCGCTTCTCGCAGAATGTCCCCGATCGGGCGACTCGAGAGCGTGCCGCGCAGCTTCGGAATGATGCAGAAGGTGCAGTGGTGATTGCACCCTTCGCTGATCTTCAGGTACGCGTAGTGCTTGGGCGTGAGGCGGCAGCCCGCGGCGGGAACGAGGTCGTCCCACGGGTCGTGCGGGCGCGGCAGGTGGGCTTCCACCATCGCCATCACCTGATCGACCGAGTCGGGACCCGTGACGCCGAGCACCTTCGGGAGGCGCTTGGCGATGTAGTTCGAGCCGTCGGCTTCGACGCGTCCGCCGAGGCACCCGCAGACGATCACGCGACCGTTTTCCTTGAGTGCTTCCGTGATCGCCTCAATGCTTTCTTCGATGGCTTCGTTCACGAAGCCGCACGTGTTGACGATCACCAGATCGGCGTCCTTGTACGTCTGACCGATGCGGTAGCCGCGGGCGCGCAGCTCCGTAACAATCCGCTCGGTATCGACGAGAGCCTTCGGACAGCCGAGCGAAACGAAGCCGACAACGGGAATCTTTTTCATAAGTCACTGTCGGGCGCTTTCAGCCGCGGGGGGCTAAAGCACCCTTTTCTTTCGGTTGGTGGAAATGGGGGCTCTTTCGAGCGGGCGTCAGAGCGCGGAGGCCGCTTCGGCGCGCTCGGCGGGCTTCAACCAGATCATCGCCGCGTGCCGACCCGACTTTTCGCCGTCGCGCCGGAAGCTGTAAAAGCGCTCGGCGTTCGCGTAGGTCGAAAGTCCGCAGTCGACGATGTCCGCTTCGGCAAGGCCCGAGCATTCGAGCGCGCCCGCCGCGAGCGCCGCGAGATCCGCGAGGTAGCGGCCGTTTTCTTTTTTCACGAAAGCGCGTTCGAGCACCTCGGCCGGCAGCGTTTCGGCCATGGCCGCACGAACGTCTTCGCCCACTTCGAAGTCGAGCGCCCCGATGCGCGGCCCGAGCCAGGCCGCAAGGCGAGCGGACGGATCCTCAAGACGCTCGCGCAGGAGGGCGACGGTCTTCTGGAGGATCCCCGCCGCCAGACTGCGCCAGCCCGCGTGCACGGCGGCGACGATGCGACCGCGATCGTCCGAGAGAAGAACGGGAAGGCAATCCGCCACCATCACGGTGCAAACGACGCCCGGCGTCATCGTCCAGGAGGCGTCCGCCGCCGGAGGCTCTTTCGCACCCACCCAATCGTCCGCGTGCACGATCGTCGTGCCGTGCACCTGTTCGAGCCACACGGGGTCCGACGGCACGAGTTGCGCGACGATGTCGCGGTTCATGCGCACGCACGCACCGAAGTCGCCCGTGTGCGGTGCGACGTTGAGGCCCATGACGCCCCGGGCGTCGCCCCAGGGGCCGCTCGAGACGCCGCCTTCGCGGCAGGTAAAGAGCGCGTCCGTCGTGGAAGCGACGCGTTCGCGCCAACTCGCGGCGGGTTGCAGGATGTCGAGTCCGGGTTTGTAGAGTTCAGCCATGACTTTCTCGGTTAAAGACTCAGATCTGGGGCAGGATGTCGCGTTCGAACACCGTGACGGGCCGATCCCAGGGACCGAAATAGAGTTCGTTCATGAGTTCGATCATGTCGTCTTCGGGCGGCACGAACCACTCCATCGTTTCGCCCGTCTTCGGGTGGATAAGCCCGAGGCGCGAGGCGTGGAGCGCCTGACGGTGAAAGTCAAGCGCGTTTTCCATCTTGACGGCGATTCCCGGAGCGCGACCGCGGTAGACCTGATCGCCCACGAGCGGAAGATCTTCGCCCGTCAGGTGCACGCGAATCTGATGCGTGCGGCCCGTATCGAGGCGGCACGCGACCCACGAGACGGGAATGCCTTCGAATTCGGACCAGCCGACCGTGCGCGCACGGGTGCGGGCGTATTTCGCACGCACGCCCGTCGAGCCCGGGAACCCCTTCATGCGGGTGCGGTTGCGCGGATCGCGTCCGATCGGCACTTCAACCGTGAATTCGGGGGCGGCCGTACCGATCGTGATCGCCCAGTATTCGCGCTTCACGGTGCGTTCCTGAAGTTGACGTACGAGGTTCGTCTGTGCGGCGAGCGTGCGTGCCACCACCATGAGACCCGTCGTGTCGCGGTCGAGTCGATGCACGATCCCCGCGCGGGGCACATCCTTCAATTCCGGATAGCGCCAGAGGAGCCCGTTCAAAAGCGTCCCGTCGGGGTTGCCCGCACCGGGGTGCACGACGAGGCCTGCGGGCTTGTTGACGACGATGATCGTATCGTCCTCGTAGACCGTTTCGAATTCGACGTCTTCCTGGGGCACGAAGGCGAGCGCCTCGTCGAGGCGGGGCTCTTCGAGGAGCTGAATCTCATCGCCTTCGGCCACTTTGGCGCGAACCTTTTCGCAAACGACGCCGTTCACTTCGACCGAGCCCGACTCGATGAGCTTTTGCAGGCGCGCGCGGGAAACGTCGGGCATCAGGCTCGCGAGCACCTTGTCAAGACGCTCGCCCCAGACACCTTCCACGGTGAATGAAGGTAAATTCTCATCGTCGGCCGCATCATCGGCCGGAAACCCGTCGGTATAATCACCGCATTCTTTTTCGTCGGCTGCCAAGTCTCTCATGAAATTCCTCTTTCCTATTAAGCGTCTTTTGCTTCGTTCCGCCGCGCTCGTAACGGTGACGCTCGCCACCGCTTCCTGCTCGTGGCTCCAGAGTCTCGACACCGATCCCACGATCGACTGGTCGGCCGACAAGCTCTATACGGAAGCCCGTACCGCGCTCGATGATAGCAACTGGACTCAGGCGAAGGACTACTACCAAAAGCTCGAAGCGCGCTTCCCCTTCGGTCAGTACGCGCAACAGGCTCAGATCGAGCTCATTTACGCGAACTGGAAGGACGGCGACGCGCCCGGGGCCGTGCAGGCCGCGGATCGATTCCTGCGCTCGTACCCGAACCATCCGAACAGCGACTACGTCATGTATCTGAAGGCGCTCGCGACGCTCAACGAAACGGACAGCTGGTTCAACATCCTCGCCGCCGAAGATCTGGCGGAACGCGACGCCAACGCTTCTCGCGAAGCGTTCGACATCTTCAAGGAACTGACGTTGCGTTTCCCGGAAAGCCGCTTCGCCCCCGAAGCGCGTCGCCGCATGCACGCCCTCGTTCTGGCTCAGGCCGAGCACGAACTGAAAACCGCGCAATATTACTACGTTCGCCATGCTTACGTGGCCGCGATCGAACGCGCGCAGCGCGTCGTGCGCGAATTTCAGAATACGCCGATGCGCGACGACGCGCTCGAACTCATCGCCACGTGCTACGAAGAACTCAAAATGACGGATCTCGCCGCGGACACACGCCGCATCATCGAGATGAACAAAGACAAGGTTCGCAAAGAACCCGCTCGTTGACACACGACGAGACGTCGTCACCGAATGGAAAAGGGAGTCCCGAGGGGCTCCCTTTTTTTCTTGCCGGGCGCACATGCGGCACCGTCGGCCGAGAGGGTCGTCGAACGTTTGCCGTTTTTCGGTTGCGGGTTGCCGGACCCGATCTCTCAGTCGGCGGCTTCCGCCGCGCGGCGACCGCGATCTAAGTTGAGGGGCAGCAACGCAAGGAGCGCCGCCGCAAAGAAGAGTCCCGTCACGGCAATCGCCATCCGATGATCGTTCCCCGTCATCCATGTGACCGCCCCGTAAGAGAGCGGCCCGACAATCGCCGCCACCCAGAGCGCCATGTTCCAGAAACTGTAGAACTCCGCGAGACGCGCCTTCGGGGCGAGCACGCCCACCATCGCGCGACCGGCCGACTGCGAAGACCCCATGGCGAGGCCCGCGAGGTTCGCGGCCACCCAGAACATGGCGCGCGTTTCCGCGAGGCACGCGACGACGATCATCGCAAGCCACACGAGAAGCGTGATGGCCTGCGCGCGCTTGTGCCCGATCGCGTCCTGGATGTATCCGAAGAGAAAAGCCCCCATCGCCGCAGTGATGTTGACAAGGAACACCATGAAGATCGTGTCGGCAGTTTCAAATCCCATCACGGCCGAGGCGTACACGGCGGAGAGCGTGATCACGACCGAGACGCCGCACTGATAGAGAAAACCGCAGAGCGCGAGCGCGGCGAAGTCTCGGTAGCGCGGGAGCGCCTTGAGGGTACGCGTCACTTCACGGAAGCTTTCCGCGGCGGCCCCCGCAATCGTCCCCGAGGTTCCCGACACGGCATCCGGACTCACGCGCGGCGCGGATCGCTCCTTGAGCCAGAGAAAGAGCGGAGCCGAGGCGAGCGCGAAAACGAAGGCCGTGATGAGCATCGTCCCTGCGACGCACTGATCGAACGTGAACCCGAAGGATTCCCCCTGCGTCACAACCAGGAGCGACGCGCCGAGCGTCACGAGTCCGCCGCAATAGCCGAAAGCCCAGCCCCAGCCCGACACCTTGCCGAGCGAAGACTCGGGCGCGATCTCGGGCAAAAAGGCCGAATTGAGTGTTTCGCCCACGTTGTAGGCAAGATTCGAGAGAACGATCATGAGGGAGGCCCAAACGATCGTCCCCGGCCCCGCGAACGCCAACCCCGCAGTCGCGACAATACAGAGAACGGTCATCGCGAAGAGCCACTTCTTCTTTTCCGCCCGAGCGTCCGCCACCGCTCCGATCACGGGCATCGCGAGAAGACTCGCCGCGTTCGAAAGCGCGATCACGCACGTCCAAACGAACGTCGCCCAGTCGGCGTCGCCCGCCACGACCGAAACGAAATACGCGTTGAAGACCGCCGTCAGCACGACGGTCGTGTAGCCCGAATTGGCAAAGTCGAATGCGGCCCAGGCCCAGACCTCCCGGGGGCGCACCCCGGGTTTCAAGAGTTCGGCTTTCACGTACGGTTTCTCCCGAGCATCTGCAAGTGTACGAGCACGCTGCGTGCCAGACTTCGAAGGCTGTAACCGCCTTCGAGAACGCTCACCAGGCGTCCCTCGCAGAGCGCTTCCGACGCGTCGACGAGGCGCCGCGTGAGGTAGGCGTAGTCGACTTCGGAAAATTTGAGCTGCGCCATCGTCTCTTCGGTATGCGCGTCAAAGCCCGAAGAGAGAAAAATCATCTGAGGACGGAACGCTTCGAGTTTCGGAAGCCACAGTCCCTCGACGATTTCGCGAAGCGTCGCGCCGTCGGCGCCCGCCGCGAGTGGAGTCGCCACGACGTTCGAGGGGGTCGGGACGATCCGTCGATCGGGAAAGAGCGGCCACTGAAAGAGCGAGAAAAACCGAACGGCCGGATTTTCGGCCACGATCTCTTCGGTGCCGTCCCCGTGATGCACGTCGAAGTCGATCACGGCAACGCGTTCCAGACGACGGCGCCTCAACGCGTAAAGCGCCCCCACCGCCACGTTGTTCACGAAGCAAAAGCCCGAGGCGCGGGCGCGACCCGCGTGGTGTCCGGGCGGACGCACGGCGCAAAAGACATTGCGCACCGTGCGCTCCAAGAGCGCGTCGACCGCTTCGACGACGGCCCCCGCCGAGTACATCGCCGCACGGTACGTGTCGACTCCGACCCGCATGTCGGGCATCGAAAAGCGTGCGAGCGCTTCGGCATCGCCCGCCGAGGCGCGCTCGAGCCGATCGAGGTACTCGGGATCGTGGGCGAGTTCGACCGTCGTGCGCTCGGCCGGGCCGCAAAGGCGTCGGTCCACCCGTTCGTCGAGTCCGCCGACGAGCATCCGGCTTTCGATCGCATCGATGCGGGCGGCCGCTTCCGGGGCGCCGTCGAGGGGATTGGGCGCGAGCGCGAGTTCGTGCGTGAAGTAGCCCGTCGGGAGCGTTCGCCAATCGTCGTTTGTCGTCATGAAGTGTGTTTGGCGAGCCCCTCGAAGTCGAAGCGGACGCGCCCTTCTCTCTGTGTGTTGGATTCCCGAAAGCCTAGCATAAGCCCGGGAGGTTGCTCGTTTGCGCCGAGCAAGGGAAACGCCCGAAAACGAGCTCCGACACTCGGATACATATCGCCCGTGCCTCTCCCCCGAAGAACCCCGCGTCGCCCGCTACAATCGAGCGGTCTCCGTATTCCCGATGCGCCGTCCGCATCACCGCACGACCGACTCGGGCGGAGAAGACGCCGGTTGCAGCCGGACGTCGAACCCAGTTGCCCGTCCATCACGACTTACGATAGGAAACGGCACCCGCCTTCGAGCGATACCGCTCGGAGTATCGGGGCCGATCGTTGCCATGAACCGACATCTTTCGCTTGCGCTCGCCGCGCTTTGCGCCGCTGCCGCTTTCGGCGGCTCCCTTGCAACTGCCGCCGCGGCAGCCGAACCGACCGCGCCGGCTGCTCCCGCCGCCCGAACGGCTGCGCCCTCGGCCTCCGACTACGTCGAGCGTCCCGAGGTGCTCGCCTATCTGAAGGAAGTCTCCGCTTCGAAGGGCATCCCTCTCGAGTGGCTCAAGGACGAAGTGGCCGTCGCCCGCTATTCGCCGCTCACGGAAAAGTACATGACTCCGCGCCCGAATGCGAACAAGAAGACGACGCCCGATCGCAACTTCGCACTGTATAAGCGCAACCTCATCAACGAAGAGCGCATCGCCCGCGGGGTCGACTTCATGAACCGCAACCGCGACGTGCTCGAACGCATTGAGAAGGAAACGGGCGTCAGCCCTTATGCGGTGACCGCAATCATCGGAATTGAATCGATTTACGGGCGCAACATGGGGCGCTTTCGCGTGCTCGACGCCCTCATGACGCTCTCCTTCGACTACACGCGCCGCGCGAAGTACTACCGCTCGGAATTGACGAGCTTCCTCGAATTCTGCTGGCGTCAGCAAGTCTCCCCCGTATCGGTCCAGGGGTCTTTTGCCGGAGCGCTCGGTCTCGGGCAGTTCATGCCCGCTTCGCTCAACGCCTACGGTCGGGACGGGGACGGGGACGGTCACATCGACATCGTCAACAACGAAGCCGACGGCATTGCCTCGGTCGCGAACTTTCTCAAGGTCCACGGCTGGGCCCGAGGAGAGCGGCCCCTTTATCGCGTAAGCGCCACGGAGGAAATCTTCAAGGCGACGAAGTCGGGCGGCATCAAGCCCCACACGACCGTGGGGGCGCTTCTCAAGGCGGGCGTGAAACCCCTCGAAGCCTGGGAATTGAGTGAAAACGAAGCGGCGCTCCTCGTCGACCTTCCCTGGATCCTCAAGGACAACACGAAGGGCGTCGACTACTACCTCGGCACGCCCTCCTTCTCCGCGATTCTGCACTACAACCGCAGCTACTTCTACGCGGCGGCCGTTTCGCAACTCGCCGACGAAATCGAACGACGCCGTACGACTTCGACCCGAAACGAAGCTTCGGAGGACGACAAGACTGAGGCTCCCGCAACGGTTGCAACGAACAAACAGGCCGTGTCCTGAGTCCCGGTGACGCAACAGTAGTACGTAAAAATACGTATACCTTACCAAGAAGGTCGGGACACCTCCCGACCTTCTTGTATTTTTCTCAGACTTTTTTGCAATTTTCGTACTTTCCCTTATAGGCCTCTACCTAACTGCTTGTTAACATGGGGCCGCCTGAGAAGGAAAGGTACGAGAGACTCGGTTGGAGGAGCCGGCCGGGTCGGGATCGAAGCCCCTCTTCGACCGCCTCGTCCTCGAACTTTCGGGCCGTTTCGAGGGGCGAAGCTCTTCGGGACGGCTGACTCGGTCTTCATGACCAGCCGAGCGCCCCCGGGGCCGCGGCGAAGATCCGGTCAGCACTCAGACGATGGGAAAAACGCTCCCCTTTCACACAACCCATCGCTTGTGTCGGCCGTCGGGTGAAAGACGACGGTCACTCCCGGTGAAAATTTATCCATGCTGACGGGTGTTCTTCTCGGCGTTGCGGCCGGAGCGCTCTGGGGCCTCATCTACATCGCGCCCCTGCTCGTTCCGGAATACAACCCCGTGCTTGTCGCTCTCGGGCGCTTCATCGCGTTCGGGATCGTTTCCCTTCCCTGCCTTTGGTTCCTTCGCAAAGACATCGCGCGTTTCAACCGTGCGGACGTTTTCGAAGCGTTCCGACTTCCCTTTTTCGGGAACGTCATTTTCTATTCGCTCCTCACCATTTGCATTCGCCTTGCGGGCGCACCGCTTGCGGGCATGTTCATGGCCGTGATTCCCGTGCTCGTTGCGATCGTCTCCAATATTCGCTACGCCAAAAAAGGCCACGGCATCGCCTGGAGCCGGATTCTTCCGCCGCTTGCCGTCATTTTCGCGGGGCTCGTGATCGCGAACTGGTCCGAATTCGAGCTCATCAAGGGGGCGTCCGCCTCGGGGGGTGAAAACTTCTGGATCGGCGTCGGCTTCGGCCTCGCTGCGGTTTTTGCCTGGACCTGGTTCTCGATTTACAACGGCGAGTGGCTCCTCAACCATCCGGAGCACAGCCCGAGCGCCTGGACGGCGCTCCAAGGCGTGACGGTGTTGCCCGTCGTGCTCGTCGCGTTTGCTGTCCTTGCCTGGCCCTTCGGCTTCATGGACACGACCGTGTCCTTTATGGGGCCCGAACCCGTCACGTTCCTTCTCGTCGCGCTCATGGTGGGCTTTCTCTGCTCGTGGGTGGCGATGCTCGCCTGGAACAAGATGAGCCAGCTTCTGCCTTCGGCGCTCGGCGGTCAGCTCATCGTCTTCGAGTCCGTCTTCGCCGTCATCTACGCACTCATTTACCGCGGCGAACCGCCCACGGTTTCCATGGTGCTCGGGTTCCTGATCCTCATGGCAGGCGTGCTCGGGTCGTTGCACGTCTTCCGCCAACCGCTCGAAGAAAAGCCCGTTTCGGACAAAAAGCGCCTTGATGCGCGCTATGCGAAGCCGCGCCGCGCCGATGCGCCCGCGTGCGGCGGATCGTAATCAAGCCCGAGGAACTGAAAAACCGCCTTTCCCCCGTCGGGAAGAGGCGGTTTTTTTCGGGGGTTGCGCAGCGCCCGCTCAGTCCTTCTTCGGCTCGACGAGCTCGACCTTGATCTGACCCACGCCGTTCACACCCCCCTCAAGACGGTCGCCCGCCCGGCAGGGACCGTTCCCCGCGGGCGTACCCGTAAAGACGATGTCGCCCGGAGCGAGCGTCCAAGTCTTCGAAATTTCAGCGATCACCTCGAAGGGCGAGCGCAACATCTGATCGGTGCGACCCGACTGGCGCTTTTGATTGTTCACGTAGAGCCAGATGTCCGCAGGGGCGGGCAAGGGCGTGCGGTGCTTCGGCCTCACGTGCGACACGGGCGCCGATCCCTCGAACACCTTCGCAGCCTCCCAGGGGCCGCCCGGCACTTTCTTCTCGGGCCGAGTGAAGTCGATCCCGACGCACCAGCCCCAGACCGCCTCTTCGGCTTCTTCGGGCGTAAGGTTGCGTCCGCCCTTCGAGAGGCAGGCCACGAGCTCGATTTCGTGCACGATCGACTCGGACCCTTCGGGCATCGGTATTGTGAGGACCGCCCCGTCTTCGACCGGCATCACGCCGTCGGCGGGCTTCATGAAAACGAGCGCCTCCTCGAGCGTTTCGGGCTTCGGCGTTCCGGGGGTTGCGTAATTTTTGGCGATGCCGTAAACGCGACGAACAGGGAAATATTCATAACGCTCGTCCTGAACCGGAATCACGGCCTGGGCGGGCGGAGCGAAGAGAAAAGGCATGTCGAATCCTTCGGGTTTGCGATATGCCACACATTTTAGGTGAGTTCCGAAGCTCCGCCGACCGTTTTCCCTTTGCCGTCTTTGCCGCTACAATGCCTCAACGCCGAGCCGTACGCCTCCTGCCAGAGAGGCTGTCGACCCGAAGTCTTCTTGTTCCGGCTGCGCGACTCCGCCGGGTTTCGCACCACCAACAGGTTTCCTATGACACAGAATTCCGCGAACAACGTTCCGCACCGCAAGAGCCTTGCCGAAATCAGTCACCGCCGCATCGAGGCCGTAAAGTCGAAGGGCATCTACGTATTGCCGAATGCCTTTACCGCGGCGGCGCTCTTTGCCGCCTTCTACGGCATCATCCAGGCGATGAACGGCAACTTTTCGGCGGCCGCCATTGCCGTCTTTTTCTCCATGCTCTTTGACGGCATGGACGGGCGCGTCGCTCGCCTCACGCACACGCAGTCCGAATTCGGCGTCCAGATGGACAGTCTCGCCGATGCCGTAAGTTTCGGCGTGGCGCCCGCACTCATCGTCTACGAACATTCGCTCCTGCAACTCGGCAAGCTCGGCTGGGCCTGCGCCTTCATCTACGCGCTCTGCGCCATCCTGCGACTCGCACGCTTCAACTGCAACGTGGGGGTTGTGAGCAAGAACTACTTCCAGGGGCTCCCGTCGCCTGCGGCGGCCGCGCTCGTTTGCGGCTACGTGTGGCTCGCGGTCGAAAACAAACTCCCCGACTGGCTCGTGGCCTACCAGAGCGAAATCGCCTTCGTCGTGACGCTCTACGCGGGGCTCACGATGGTGTGCAACGCTCCCTTCTTCTCGGGTAAGAGTTACGCCGTCGTGAAGACGATCCCCTTCTGGTTCATCGTCGTTTTCGCTCTCGCCTTCATCGTGATTTCGAGCAACCCCTCGCTCTCGATCTTCGTGCTCTTTTGCTGCTACGCCCTTTCGGGCTTCGTGCACGTCTTCTGGTGCTGGTGGAAGGGCCGTCCCAATCCGATCGAAGCCGACCTGATGGCGCAACAGCAGGCGCTTGTAGAAGAGGAGCGGGCCGAAGCCTGACAGATCGGGCGTTCGCAAACCACCCGTCTCCGATGCGAGGTGCGATCGAGGTCGCACCTCGCTTTTTTGTTTTTTGCCAAACGCCGTCGGGGATTGAGCACGGGAAAAGGCCGAACCGACTCGATGCGCGAAAGATGACGAAGCTGACGGACGGCACGGTCGACACGGACAAGCGACCGATGTCCGTTCGCCCGAACGAGTACGGTCGGATGGCTGCGCCGCGCGCGGCGGTCCGCCGGGGAGATGTCGAGCAGAAGAGGTGAGAAGAAGCGTTCGCGCGTCGGACGAACCGAGCGACCCGGAGGATATAAAAAAAGAGCGTCCCGACGGGACGCTCTCGGTTAGTTCGGGATATACGGTCTCAGAGGCGTGCGATGGTTGACATGACACCCGTTACCTTTTCGCCGATCGTCACCTTGATTTCGGCATCAAGCGGCAGGTACACGTCGACACGCGAACCGAAGCGGATGAAGCCGTAGCGTTCGCCCTTCGCGAGCGTACGACCCACGGTCGCGTGGCAGATGATGCGGCGAGCGACGAGTCCCGCAACCTGCACGAACGTGACCCGACGGCCGTCTTCCATGCGCACCGTCACGGCGTTGCGCTCGTTATCGGTCGAGGCCTTGTCGAGATCGGCATTGAGAAAGAGACCGGGCGTGTACTGAATCGCTTCGATCGTCCCCGCGACGGGCGCCTTCTGGCTGTGGACGTTGAAGACGTTCATGAAGATCGAAATCATCTGCGCTTCTTCGCCCGTCATCGGATCGACGCCGCGTTGCACCTTGCAGACACGACCGTCGACGGGGCTCACCACCGCCCGGGGGTCTTCGGGGAGTTCCCGGGCGGGATCGCGGAAGAACTGCGTCGAGAAGACGAGCAGGATGAAGGCGATCGTCGCGAGGAAGTCCCAGTCAAGGAACCAAAAGACGAGCGTCGCGGCGAGCAGGCCGCCGAGAATGGGCCACCCTTCGCGGGCGAGGAAGGGGTGCGGATAAATGCGGGAATTCAAGGCTGTATCCTCGTAGGTCTTCGGAGCTCGAAAAAAAGCACGCGGCGTGCCGGCGGCTCCATTTTAAACGGACGGGAATGCGGGCGCGACGACGCGCGGGCCAAGGCCCCGGGGTTCCGGAGACGCCCTTTGCACGGCCGCCCGAAGCGGGAAAAAGGCCCGTAAGTGTAACGAAAAGCGGCCGGGGTTTTCAACCGCGGCCGCTCTCCCTGCTAGATTGCCGATTTGCGTCAGGCTTCGTCGTTTTTCGCCGCCTTTTCGGTCGGACGGTTCGAGAACACCCAGTCGAGGAAGCCGCCCTTGTTGCGCGAGCAGACGAGGACGCGACCGCTTCCCTTGAATTTGATGAGGATTCCTTCGCCCGTCGTTTGGGAGTTGACGAGCTTGCCGAGAAGACCCGAGCGCGAAGTGTTGATCGTAAGTTCGTCCTCCAACGACGCGTCCCAGGCAACGACGTGCCCGTTGTCGACCGTCATGGGGCGATCGGGGCGCACCTCGATCTCGCGGATCGAGCCGAAACCCGAGAGCGCGATCCGACCCGAACCTTCCGTTTCCATTACGAAAAAGCCACCGTTGTCGCCGAAAAGCGCCCGACCGACGCTTTGCATCCGGGTCGTAAGCCCGACGCCTTCGGTCGACGCAAGGAACGCACCGTCGGAGAGTCGGTACTGACGCTCGCCCACGTCGAGAATGCGGATGTCGCCCGGGAGGTTGGGCGCAAGCAACACTTCGCCGGGGCACTCTTCGGCCTCGATGCGCTGCTGAAAGAACGTTTCGTCGTTCATGAGCTTTCGCGCGAGCGACTTCATGAAGCCGCCCTTCGGACGACCCTTGAGCGACAACGCGCGGTCCATCGCAACCATCGCGTTCGATTCGGCGAGAACGACGTCGCCCTTTTCGAGCGTCACGCGCAAAATGGGATCGATCGATCCGTCGGTTTCAAATCGCACCATGGAAAAACACCTCACTCGGGTAAATCGGCTTCAAAAAACACCCGCAATCAGTTCGGGCGGATGCGCACCTGCATCGTCACGCGAAGCGTCACGTCGCTCGTACCCGCAGAAACGGCGGGGGCGGGAGCGGCCGCTTTCATCGCGACGTCGTTTGCGACGCGCGCTGCCGCATAGTAACGCACCGACGGGGCGTTGCCCGAGCCCACGGAAAGCTGCTCGACCGACACGTTCTCTTCGCCGAGACCGAGCGCCTTGGCGGCGATGACGGCGCGCGCGGAGGCGTCCGCAATCGCTTCGGCGAGGAGTTCGTCGTTCGTGCGGCGTTGCACGTCCCTGCTGACGCCGAAAGCGATGCCGTCGTAGCCCATGGTCTTCCCGGCCGCTTCGAGGACCTTCGAGACTTCGGTCACGTCCTTCACCTTAACGCGAATCGTCTGTCGAGCACCCCAGGCACCGATCGTCGGGGTTTCGCCCTCTTTGGCGCGGGTATAGACGGGCCAGGTCGAAAAGTCGTTCGTTTCGGCAACCGCCTTCGGACCGAACGCCTTCAAAGCGTCCAGCGCGGCGTTCGCGGCGGCAACGACTTCGCCCGTGGCCGTACCGACATCGTTTTTCACGCGCTCGACCGAGAAGGTGAGCGTCGCTTCGTCGTTGACGAGCGTGCGGCTCGCTTCTCCCTGAAGCGAAAAGAGGGCGCCCGCCTGAGCCACCTGCGGCGCGGCGATCGCATCGCCCGAAAGCGTACCGAGTGCAAGAGCGCTCGCGGCCGCAACGGCCGCTACCGAAGCGCGCAGGTTCGTGTTCGTCATAAGTCCTCCTTTTTGCCGGTGTGTTCGCAAGACCATTCGGGAAGCAGCACCGATGCGCCGATCTCGTTGCTCTTATTAGACCAAGTTTTCACACCGAATTCCCTTCGGGTTTGTTTCAGCCCGAGGGACTCCCGCAGAGAAGTGCAACGAAACGTTCTAGGCGCAAGGTGTCCGCAAGAAGGCCCCATGCGAAAACGAAAGGCCCGAGAGGGGTCTTTTGCGCGTGTTCGACCGAAAATCCGTCGGGAAAACGGTTTCGGACGGTTACAATCGGTAGTTTGGAGCTTTTCTCCTCGCGCATCCGAATCGAAACCGTCAACACCGCACGTATGTCCAACAACACGCAATGGGGCTCACGCCTCGGATTCATTCTCGCCAGCGCGGGCTCGGCCATCGGGCTCGGCGCCATCTGGAAATTCCCCTTCTGGGCGGGAGCCAACGGCGGCGGCGCGTTCATCATTCCCTACGTTCTCTTTACCTTCACGATCGGGGTTGCGCTCGTCGCGGGCGAAATCGCGATCGGGCGGCACGGTCGCGGGTCGGCCGTGTCGGCTCTCCGAAAGACGGGCGGGAAGTATTTTGCGGTGTTGGGCGGCTTTTCGGTGCTCACCGCCTACGTCATTCTTTCCTACTACTCGGTGGTGGGCGGGTGGTGCTTCGCATACCTCGTCGAGTCGCTCTCGGGCTCGATCGCCGTCTCGGACGCGAACCTCCTCAAGGAGCACTTCGGAGTGCTCGTGACGGACGGCGCGAGCAACGTCGGCTGGCATCTCGCGTTTCTTTCGCTCACGTGCGCGACCGTGGTGTTCGGGATTCAGCGCGGGATCGAACGCGTCTCCAAATTCCTGATGCCGACCCTGTTCGTTCTCATGCTCGCGATCACCGCGCGCTGTCTGACACTCCCCGGGGCCGCGGCCGGGGTCGAGTACCTTTTCGATTTCAGTTGGGAAGACGTGACGAGCACGGCCGTTCTGAACGCGATGGGCTTTACCTTTTTCTCGCTTTCGCTCGGCGCCGGAATTCTCGTCACCTACGGCTCCTACCTCTCGAAAGAGACCTGCATCCCGAACGCCTCCCTCTGGGTGGCGGTGCTGGCCGTACAGGCGTCGCTTCTCGCGGGTCTCATGATCATGCCCGCCGTCTTCGCCTTCGGACTTGAACCCGATGCGGGTCCGGGGCTCGTTTTCATCACGGTGCCGCTCATCTTCTCGCACCTCCCCGCAGGGGATCTTTTTGCGTTGCTCTTTTACGTGTGCCTTCTCGTTGCGGCGCTCACCTCGTCGGTGTCGCTCCTCGAAGTGGTCGTCTCGTTCCTTCAGAACGAATGGCATCTCACGCGTGCGGTCTCGGTTGTGCTCTGTTGGGTGACGCTCTTCGTGCTCGGCTCCTTTTCGGCGCTTTCCTTCGGAGTGTGGTCGAACCTTCAGTTTTTCGGACGGACGATTTTCGACCTGCTCGACTTCGTGTGCACGAACGTCCTCATGCCCGTCGGCGGCCTCACGATCGCAGTGCTCGCGGGGTGGACGGCGTGGCCCGCGGTGCGCGACGAACTCACGTCGGCGCGTCCCTACGGGGCCGCAACCCTCAAATTTCTGCACGCGGCGATCGCGGTACTTGCGCCAATTCTCGTACTCGTTACGATCTATCAGGGACTATTCGCTTGACATCCTCTCCGCCCTAAAGAGCGGAGATTCCCTACCGAGCCGTCAGGCCGGCCTTTTCAGGCCTTCCCGACGGTCTCCTCGATGGGTTCCTGCTGCTGACCTGA
>CAJLHF010000028.1 GCA_905206365.1 uncultured Sutterella sp.
CCCTCGAACGCCGTCGACACGGCGCTTCTATTGAAGATCGCGAAGCGTGTCAATGAACTTCTCGCCGACCCGAAGGTGGACGGCGTCGTGATCACGCACGGCACGGACTCGATCGAAGACACGGCGTTCTTCCTCAACCTTACGGTCAAAAGCGAAAAGCCCGTCGTCCTGACGGGCGCCATGCGTCCGGCAACGGCGATTTCCGCCGACGGCCCCATGAACCTTCTCGAGGCCGTGCAGGCGGCGGTCAGCCCCAAGATGAAGGGCGCGGGCGTCACGATCGTCATGAACGACTACATCGCCGCCGCGCGTGAAACGACGAAGACCAACAAGCGCAACGTCGCCACCTTCCGCTCAACCGAATTCGGCTACCTCGGCACGATGGTCGAGGGCGAACCCGTCCTGTACCGCAAGTCCGCGCGCCGCCACACGACGGCGTCCGAATTCGACGTATCGAACCTTACCGACCTGCCGCGCGTCGACATCGTCTACGCCTATGCGGGCTCGGACGGTCGCATGAGCGAAGCCGCGGTCGACATCGGCGCCCGAGGCCTCGTCGCGGCCGCGATGGGGAACGCCTCCGTCTCACCCGAACAGGAAAAAAGCTACGCCGCCATCATGAAAAAAGGCATCCCCGTCGTGATGTCGGGTCGCGTGCCCGAAGGGGACGTCATTCTGAAGAGCGGCGCGAAGAAGCTCGGCTACGTCGAAGCGGGCAACCTCCCGCCCAACAAGGCCCGACTCCTTTTGCAACTCGCACTTACGACGACCGACGATCCGGAAGAAATTCGACGCATCTTCAGCGAATACTGATCGCCGAGTCCCGGCTTCGGACTTCCCGCGCGCGTCGAACTCCGACGGGGGCGGAAGTCGGAATTCGAGCGCATCACAAACTCCGCGCCCGTGCAACCTGTTGCGCGGGTGCAACGCTATTCAGGACTTCCTCCGTTCGAAACCCCGTTGCGGCACTCGAATGCGCGAAAAACCTCCCGCGACGAAAACGTACGTTTTTTCTCATCGTCTCGTATAGGCACCCGTGAAAAACAAGTATTTTCGAACGCTCCGTTCAGTCCGACTGGTCGGTCGAATCAATAAATACACACTTTTTTGAAGATGTCAAGGGCGGTTTTCCTCAATAGCCGACCCCTACATACTTAGGTAGGATGCGTTTCGACCCATGCGGGAGCGCGTCCGACCAACGCCCGTTTCGCGGGGTTCTGCAGGAACGCAGGAGAGGTAAAGAAGAGGCTACGGATACGAAAGGCGCGTTCGACCAAGCGCGCCTTTCCGCCGGCCTTCCGATGCGGCACGACGCCATGGCGTTCGTGCCGTTTTTGTTTTCGGGCTGCCGCCCGCAGCCCACCGACTCAACCGACCGAAACTTCGCGCTTCGAAACCGACCATGCGACAGATCTTTCGCTCGATTCCCTACTTCCTCCCCGCCGACCCCGACTGGGTGCGCGACCTTTTTCTTGAGCACGGCCGCGCCGTGCGCTTCGCTTCGGGCGAGACGCTCAAATGGGGCGGCGAAGCGCGGCGACTTTTCTTCCTGAAGAGGGGGCTCTGCGCCTATACGCTCGACACGACGGAGTCGCGCCCGGCGATTTTGTCCGTCATCGCTCCGGGGCGCGCCATGGGCGACCTGACGGCAAGCATCAACAACCGTTGCAACATCCGCACGACGGCGCTCGTCGAAAGCGACGTGCTTCTACTCGAGCCCGAGCGCCTGACGGCCGCCTTTGAGGCGAAGTCCGAACTCGCCTCAAGCGAAATCGCCAACGTGATCGCCAAAGAAGAATCGATCATCGAGGGAGTGACAGCCAACTTCACACGCTCACCCGAAGAGCGCCTCAAGGTCTTTCTGAAGGCGGCGTTCGTCAACGCGGGAATGCTTCCGCAGGACGCTGGGTCGGGGGATCGGTCCGAGGACGAGTTCCTCGAATTTCCCTATTCGCTTTCCGCCGAGCGCATGGGCGAAGCGCTCAACCTCAACCGCGTGAGCGTCGCGAAGCTCTTTTCCAAATGGCGGCGCGAGCAACTTGTCGCGCGACGCGGGCGGACGCTTCTCATTTCGCCCGCGCTCTTTGCGGACCTCTTCGACTGGATCGAAAATCCGGGGGCCGCGACCCTGCCCGACTGGCGGCGCTGAGCGGGCGCTGCCGGTACTTGTCGGGAACGGCCGGGAACAAGCAACCGCGGAATCAACGAAACGGGCGTCGCTCGCGCATCGAAGTCCCGATCCGGGATCCCGACGACGCGAGCGTACGCCCGCAGAGGTTCGTGCGGTAACGCGAAGGCACCCTGCCGAAGCTCCTTCAAGAAGCCCCGACGGGCGGGCGCGTTACTTCACGGTCTTGATGTACTGCTCGGCCGAATCCACGGCGATGCGGCCCGAATTCACAGCAAAGCCCACGGTGGAGCCCGCCATGAGAAGGTCGTACGAGTCGCCGTACATGCCGCCCACATCGTTCCCGACCGCGTAGAGCCCCGGGATCGGGGTTTCGTCGGGCGTCACGACCTCGAACTTTTCGTTCGCCTTGATGCCGCCGAGCGTGCCGAGCGTGCTCGCCACGGACTTGATGGCGTAGAAAGGACCGGTCTTCACTTCACGCAGGTACTTCGGGTCCTTGGCGAACTGCGCGTCGTGGCGCACGGCGGCAAAGCCGTTGTATTCCTCCACGGTCGCAGCGAGCTTCGCGGGGTCCATGCCCGTCTTGCGAGCGAGCTCCTCGAGCGTGTCGGCCTTGAAGGCCCAGCCCGCCTTTTCGGCGTCGGCCCATTCCTTCTCGAAATTCGCGAGCTTCGTGCCGACGGGCACCATCACGCCGACGCCGAGGTCGATCCCTTCGTCCTTTTCCATGTGCTGAAGGGTCTTGCTGTCGTAGACGACGTACATCGTTCCGCCGATGCGCTCCAGCGCATTCCCCGCAAACGGCCACTCGAGCATGATCACTTCGTTGCAGAAGCGCTCGCCCTTCGGCGTCAGCCACAGGTGCGGCTGCTTCGCGGTGGCACTCACGTGATTCGTCGTCGACACGCCGCGGGGACCCGGACGGTAGGAAGCCTGCACTTCGGCACCTTCTTCACCCGCACCGACCGCCCAGGCCATGCGGATGCCGTCACCCGTCTTCCCCTTCTGCGCGAGACCGTCCGCGTCCGGGAAGCGCAGATACTTTTCGCGCATTTCCTTGTTGTCGAAGAACCCGCCCGTCGCGATGATGGTCGCCTTGGCATTCACGGTCACGGTGTCGCCCGCCTTGTTCTTCCCCTCAACGCCCGCCACGCGGCCGTCTTTCATGATGAGCTTTTCGCCCCAGGTTTCGGTGAGAAGGGTCTGCCCCGCCTGCTTGTATTTTTCCTGGAAAAGCTTGATCCAACCCGCGCCGCGGCCTTCGTAGATGTGCCAGGTGTAAAGACCGTTCGGGTAATTCGAGAAGAGCTTTTCGAATTTCACGCCCTGTTTCTGCATCCAATCGATCGTCTCGCCCGACTTGTCGACGAAGGCACGCACCATCTTGGCGTTGCCGCGCCAGTGACCGTAGTTCATGATCTTCAGGAACGCCTCGTCCTTGGTGAGCGCATAGTTCCAATCCTTCTGCATCCGGCTTTCGACCGCGAAAATACCCTCCGAGAACTGACCCGTACCTCCCGGGAAGGCGGCCTTTTCGAGCGTGACGACCTTGAGCCCCTTTTCGGCGGCGGCCCAAGCGGCGGCCGTACCCGACGCACCCGCACCGATCACGACGACGTCGGCGTCGTAGGTTTTTTCGGCGGCGTTCGCACCGAGCGGGATGAGGGCGGCCGCCACGGCGGCGGCAAGGAACGTACGACGGCAAATGGCGAACATGATTTTTTCTCCTTGTCTTTGGCCCCGGCGGGCGCTCTCCGAATGCTTGGAAAAGCTCGAAGAACTTCCCAAAGCGTCCGAACGAAACACCGCACCGGTTAACACCGGGAGCGTCGTGCGAGGGGCCGACCGTTGACCGGTCTCTCCCGCACGCGTCCGTTCCCCGCAGTGTCGCCCTCGGGGGGCAGCCGCGTCTGTAGCCGCGGCTACATTCAAGGGAAAGTACGGAGACGGAGAAAGTTCCGCTCGCGACCTCGCCCGTCGCATGGAATCCTTCGACGGGTGCCCCGACCGATCGAGGACGTTCGCATTCACGTCCGACGCGATGCCGTCGAGCATCGTGCGGACGTAAATATGTTCAAAGGCGGCGTTTCGATCGTCTGCGTAAAGACGCGTCTTTCCGTCTTGGGATCGAACTCTTCCCGCGCCGTTTGAAGGAAACGTGGAATGCGCACCTTGTGTGTTCTGCGGATGATTCAAGGCCTCCGGCATCGGTGTCGAAGGCCTTTTTGACTTCCTTGAAACGAGATTGCCGGAAAGCGCGCTAGGGGGCGCCCGTCCGAAACGGAACGGCTACGCTTCGCCGCTATCGTCGGAGTGAAACAACGCCGGCCGTGAAGACCGACTTCAAGACCGCATTCGGTTATCAGGCCTTCCCGATCAGCCTTGAAAAGGCGTTCACGAAGAACCGATCGAACCTCCGAGAGACGCGCCTCCCCACTGCGTGACGAAACGCCCGACCGGTTAACCCGGTCGGGCGTTTTTGCATGGCGACAATGAACGGCCCCCGAACCTGTCCGCGCTCGGGAGCCGTTTTGCTTTCCGACCGCCCCGCACCGCGCTTCGGGCGAATTCGGAAACTGCAACTCGGGATTTCATCTTGGCGCGCAAACCGCGGGCTTCTCAGATTGTGGGCTTCGTACACGGACTTCGATAATCAATCCAACGGCAAATCGACCAATTCGCCGTTCGAAGCCAGAAAAAAGCAAAGGAGATACAAATGGGAGCCTTATCGGGAAAAGCGTGGCGGCGCCGGGCGGCGTGCGCGACATTGCTCGGCGCGATGTTTTCCGCGCAGGCGGCCATCGTGCCGCCGCAGGGCGCCATGCCACAAGGAGCGAGCTCGTCGGAAGGCGTCTGGATGGGCGGCTGCATCGACCTGGGATTCCTCGGTCAGAAGGTGAAAGACCTGGATTCGACGTTCGAACTCGCTTCAAACCAGGAAGAAACCTCGCGCTTTTACATCCGCGGTCGCGAGAACCTCGACGATCAAGGCAACTACATGCGCTTTCTGCTGCAAAGCGCGTTTCGCGCCGACACGGGCGCCTTTGAAGGAAGCGGACGCATCTTCGGCCAGAGCATGATCGTCTTGGGCGGCCGCTGGGGCGAATTCGCGATGGGCCGCATCGGCGCCCTCAAAAGCCCGAACGGCGACTACTCGCAGTTTTACGAGTTCGGCGGCATCTCTCCGGTCCATACGAACTTCCCGTACGAAGGCGTCGGCTACACGTTCCTCACCGACGGCTACCTCAACAATGCCCTCGTCTTTCAGACGTCCGAGATCGGTCCTTTCCGATTTACGGCGCAATATTCGAACGGCATGATGGAAGAGACGGGCGAATACGGTAACGACAACCACCTCCTCACGCTTGCGCTCCGCTACAAGTTCGGAAACTGGCGCGGCGGCACGATGCTCACGTGGCAAACGCACGGCCAGCAGGAAGGGAACCAGGGCGTGAAGATCAACGACACGTACGACCTCTTCACCGCCATCAACTACCGCTTCCCCGACTTTTCGCTCAAGTTCGCCTACCAGTACGCCTACGACAGTTTCGGCCCGGGCCCCTTCCTCAACTGGTCGCACTTCGGGCTCAAGCCCGCGAACGGTCGCGGCTTCGACGTTCACAGCTTCATGGTCGGCGTCGAACTCTACCCGACCGGGATCGACACGATCGGCATTGCGTTCAACAACAACTATGCGTCCTACAAGGGCGAAGGGAGCGATGCGGTCGGCGGCAATCTCTCCGGGCTTCGCATCAACCCCGCCTTCATTTGGCGCCACAAACTCAGCAAGCGCCTCACGCTCTACGGCGCCGCATCCTATTCGAAGGGCTTCGGAGTCTACGACCGCATCGACAACCGCCGCGCGAACTCGACGAAACTCGACCGCGTGAACGTGACGACCTGGGGCGGCGGCCTCACGTACTTCTTCTAACCGCCTCTCGGACATCGCTCGCTTATATCGGGTCGGTCGCGGACGCCTCGGGACGAAACGGGCCTCGCGCCGACCAACACCAGGAGTAAAAACATCATGCAGAAACGCGTTTTCCTCAAGGGGATTTTGGCCACCGCGCTCACGGGCGCCCTTCAGGCGCACGCCATGGGTACGGCGAGCGGGCCGGCCGTCGTCGGCTATGCGGGCCAGCAGGGCCCGCTCGGGATCGTCGAAGTGAATCCCTACGGCGTCGCGCCGCTCACCGCCGTGATTCGCAACGGCGGCTACGAACTCCTCAAAGCGCACGTGCGCGTCGTCCCCAAGAAGAACGGGCAGGAAATCGCCTACGACGTGTCGCGTCACGCGCTCCTCACGCACGGCGGCATTCCGGTTTTCGGACTCTATGCGGACTACGCCAACCAAGTCGAAGTCGACTTTACGTACCGGTTCGATCGGAAGGACGTTTCCGGCAAGCACACCTACACCATCTGGTGCGGCCCGGTGCGCGGCATGGAAACGGGGGCTGCGGGTCAGCGCGGCTTCCTCTTCGACGCTGAAGTGAAGAAGGTGGATCCGGCCTTTGCCGACCGCCTCTACCTCGTCAACAACATCGGCGGCCCCGTCGGAGCAAACAGCCGCGTAGTGTGGAACAACCCGATGGGCGGGGCGCTTACCTGGAACTTCCAGCCGCAGATCGCCATCATCGACACGACGGGTGAAGTGCGTTGGTATCTTGACGCGCACGACATCTGGGATCCGAACTCGATCTACTCCGCGGGTTGCATGATGGGCTTCCGCCAGAACACGGACGGTGCCATCACCTGGGGTTACGGTCAGCGCTATGCCAAGTACGACCTGATCGGCCGGGAAATCTTCAATCGCCGCCTGCCCACGGGCTACAACGACTTTTCCCACTCGATGGATCCGATGCCCAACGGCCACTACCTCCTGCGCGTCGCGTCGGCCGACCTGCGCCGCATCGACCAGAAGCGCGTGCGCACCGTGCGCGACGTCATCATCGAGGTGGACGAAGACGGGACCGTCGTGGACGAATGGCGCCTCTTCGACATTCTCGATCCGTACCGCTCGGACGTGATCAAAGCGCTCGACCAGGGGGCCGTCTGCCTCAACATCGACGCCTCGAAGGCCGGTCACACGCTTTCCGCCGAGGAACTGAAGGCTCAGGAAACGAGCGACAACTTCGGCGACATCGCCGGCACGGGCCCCGGCCGCAATTGGGCGCATGTCAATTCCGTCGACTACGACCCGACCGACGACTCGATCATCATCAGCTCCCGCCACCAGTCCGCCATCATCAAGATCGGCCGCGACAAGAAGGTGAAGTGGATCCTCGGCGCGCCGCGCGGTTGGCGCTCGCCTTGGAAGGAAGCGCTCCTGACGCCGGTCGACGCCGACGGCAAGCCCATCGCCTGCACGGACGTCTCGTGCGAAGGCGGCTTCGACTGGACGTGGACGCAACACACGGCGTTCCGCATCGACGCGAAGTCCGACAAGGACGTGATCTACATTACGTCCTTCGACAACGGCGACGCACGCGGCATGGAGCAACCGGCGCTGCCCGAAGAAAAGTACAGCCGTGCGGTGATCTTCAAGATCGACCAGAAAAAGCACACGGTCGAGCAAATCTGGACGTACGGCAAGGAACGCGGTCACGGGTGGTACAGCCCGGTTACGTCGCTTACCGAATACCACGAGGACAAGGACTCGATCGTCGTCTACTCCGCGACGGCGGGCTCCGACTTCGACCTCTCGACGGGCGCGATGAAGGGGTTGCCCAACCCCTACATCGAAGAGTTCAAGTGGGGCTCCACCGAACCCGCGGTGGAAATCCAGCTCAAGAACACGTCGGGCTATCAGGCTATGCCCATCAGCCTGAAACGCGCGTTCGAACTCAACTGACATCCGCTCGCGAGAGGTCCTGCACTCCGGCGTGAGAACCTCTCTGAGTGACACCGTCCCCTGAAAAACGTCCGAAGTTTTTCAGGGGATTGCTTTTTTCCAAGAGGTCGACGGAAAGCTCGCGGTGGCGTTTTAGGTTCAGGACGGTTCGATCGGCGTCGAAGGATCCTCGGCGAGTTGGCGCGCGTTGGCGGCGAGAATCGATCGAACCCACTGACGCGCGGGCGACGCGTGCGTGCGCTCGTGCCAGAGGAGAAGCTGCGTGCGCGGTTCCGTTCGCTCGGAGACCCGCAACACCGTGAGGCCGAGGCGCTCGAGCATATCGTGGTCGTAAAGAAGCGGCACGCTCAGCGTGAAGTCGCCGTGCTGCAGGAGCCGAAACCCCATCCCGTAGCTCGGCACGTAAAAGGCCGTTCGCTGGTACGCCTCGAAAGGGAAAATACAGGGCGCCTGCGCTTCGGAGTAGGTCGCACAGATCCGTTCGAAATCGTGCAGCGCCTCAACCGGTACGGTTTCGTCGGGACCGAGCGTCGCCTGGAGCTTCGCAAGCGGATGCTCGTTTCGCACGAGGACGGCGGGGCGCGGTTTGCGCAGCATCATCGTGTGGATGTTGGGACTTCCGAGCGGAAAGTACCAGATCACCATGTCGAGGCTCCCGTTGGCGAGCTTCGACTCGATCTCAAGATCGAGGTAGCGAAATTCCAACGCGATGCCGGGCGCGGCCTTTCGCACCATCAGCGCGGTACGCACGCTCAGACCCGAGAAAAGGTCGTAGTCGATGCAGCCGATGCGAATCACCTCCTGGTGCGAGGACGGATCGAACCATGAGGGTTCGCAGAGGTCGCGCATCCCTTCGACGAGGCGTTCCACGGCCGGTATATGTTCGACCATGAAGGGCGTCGGCATCATCGTGTTGGCATAGCGAACGAAGAGCTTGTCGCCGAAGAGTTCGCGCATTTCGGCAATCCGACGGCTCAAGGTGGGCGAGGAGAGACCGAGCGCGAGTGCCGTCTCCTTTTGCGAATGCGTGCGATAGAGCGACCGCAGAATCCGCAGATCCTGCAGCGTGAGTTGTTGGAGGTCCATGCGAGGTATCTCTTTCGGGTGGGGTCGCGGCGATTATAGAGAACCTCAAGGACGTACGGGTTTACGGGTTGTATCGAAAACGATGCAAGTGCAAGGACTCCCCGCATTCGAAAAAGAGAAGCCCCCGAGCGCATGCCGTTCGGGGGCCGTTGTTGTTTGGGGCGTCGTGCGCGCTCAGTGCGCGAGCTTCAGACCGATGACGCCGACGAGGATCATGAAGAGAAAGAAGATCCGCAGCATCGAGGTGCTGTCGCCGAAAAAGATCATCCCGATCACCGCCGTGCCGACGCCGCCGATCGCGGTCCAGACGATGTAGGCCGTGCCGATCGGAATCGTCTTCTGGGCCTGAAAAAGGAAGTACCCCGAGGCCACCATGGAAAGGACGGAAAGGCCGATCCAAACCCAGGACATGCGGCCTTCGGCCGCGTTGGCAAGCTTGAAGCCGAGCGGCCAGCCCATTTCGAAGAGTCCCGCAACGATGAGGTAGGTCCAGGAAAGCATGACGGTCGAGAAGTCGATAAAAGAGAAACGAGTCGAAAGCAAGCCGCTTGGGAACACGTTGTCGGTTCCCTCGGACTTCGGAAGCGAATGCGGATTGTACCTGCCTTGCTCGACCCGGTCGAATGTGCGGCTAGGAATCGCCCGCCTTCCGAACGGCAACCGTCGGAAATTACCCTTCCTTCTTCTCCTTCGAACGCCGTTTTTCCCGCCGAAGTCGGGTCCAACACCCGACTTCGGTCGGTACGCGCGGCGCGTGCCTCTCCGTCTTTCCCGAAAACCCTTGAAGAATGAAACACACGGCTTGACGCTTCGCGTTCGCGGTGCGCGACATTCGTCGTGAGGACACTCGGAGAGGCTCCCGATGCTCGGTAAAAACCCGAATCCCATTCGTCGACAACGCCTCTCAGGCTATCTCTTAAGGGGTATTTGACTTGTGTCACGCCCTCGGTCGTACCTTTGTCGTCGTTCTCGCGGCGCCGCACGTGCGGCGTCATTTCGGCTTTATTCCGGTTTTGACAAAGACAAACCAATCATGACCAACGCTTTCTCGCGTCGCGCGTTCCTGCGCAACACCATCGCCGGCAGCGCATCTCTTGCGGCCGTCGGCGCCCGGGCGGCTTCGGCGGGCGTCTACAAGCCCGGCGTCTACTCCGCGACCGCCCAGGGTATCGGCGGCGACGTCGTCGTGACGATGACGTTCGACGCCAACCGCATCACGGACGTGGTGCTTGACGTTTCGCACGAAACTCCCTCGATCGGTCAGGCGGCGGCCGAGACCCTCAAGAAATCCCTCATGGCGGCGCAGAGCGCCGAAATCGACGCCGTTTCGGGCGCCACGATCACCTCGCGAGCCGTGCACCAGGCCGCGGCGAAGTGTATCGCCCAGGCCCGCGGCGAAATTCCGGTTGAAGTCGTCAACAAGCAAGACGAAGAGGGCGACGACGGCGACTGGCTCGGCAAGGAACCCGAGTTCGCCGAAAGCGAAATCACGGCGACCCACCGCACGGACATCCTCGTCGTCGGTTGCGGCACGGGCGGCATGTTCGCCGTGGCGTCGGCTGCCGAAGCAGGCGGCAAGGTGATCGGCATCGACCGCTTCCCGGTCGGCACGGGCGTGCGCAAAGACCTCGGCGCGATCGACAGCCGCTACCAGAAGGAATGGGGCACGAAGATCGACAAGTTCGAATTCATCGCCATGGCGACGCAGTACGCGGGCGGTCACATCCGTCAGGACCTCGTCAAGCTCTGGTGCGACGAATCGGGCGCCGTCATCGACTGGCTCGGCGACCTTATGGCCGAACGCGGGCTCACGCTCAAACACGAATCGGGCGACAAAGGGGACGATACCCGCTTCAAGCACTTTGCGATCGGCCATTCGCCGCAGAACGACGTCAAGGACGCGGACGGGAAGTCGATCGACCTCAACCGCGTGCTCTACGACTATGCGGTCAAGCACGGCGCCCGCTTCGACTATTCGACGACGATGTTGAAGCTCGAAAAGAAGGACGGACGCGTCACGGGCTGCATCGCCCGCAACGCCGACGGCAAGCTCGTTCGCTACGTCGCCGCCAAGGGCGTCGTGGTCGCGACGGGCGGCTACGCGCGCAACTACAAGATGATCGAAGCGCTCCAGCCCTGGAATCTTCGCATCGTCGGCCGCACGGGCGCCATGCCGGGCGCCCGCGGCGACGGCATCCGCGCCTGCCTCTGGGCGGGTGCGAAGATGGACGAAACGCACTCGATGATGATGTTCGACCGTTGCGCGATCCGTCCCGACCAGAAACCGGGCCGCGAAACGATCGAATCGGGCGACAGCGGCATGTTCTGGATGGGCTCGCAGCCCTGGCTCAAGCTCGACTCCGACGGCAAGCGCTTCATGAACGAGTCGGGTACGTACGAAAACGTCCTCCACGCGAACGAGTACCACAAGGACCACGCCCACTACACGCTCTTCGACTCGAACTGGATGAAGTACGCCGAAGCCTTCAAGATGCACGGTTGCTCGCGCATGTTCCCGTTTGAAAACGGGGCCGTGCCCAACCGAGGCTGGCAGGATGTGGAGCGGGCGCTCCACGGACTCGTCGAAAAAGGCTTCGTCAAGAAGGCCGACACGATCGAGGATCTCGCGCATGCCCTGGGACTTCCGGTCGACGCCGTGAAGGCGAGCATCAAGCGCAACAACGAACTCTACGCGAAGGGCGAAGACGTCGACTTCGGGAAGGAAAAGCACCGTCTCTCCCCCATTGACAAGCCCCCCTTCTACGGCGCGAAGAATGTCGGCTGGATGCTTTGCACGATGGACGGGATCCATATCAACACCGACATGAACGCGATGGATCCGGAAGGCAAGCCCATCCCGGGCCTTTACGTCATCGGCAACGACAGCGGTGCCTTCTTCGCGAACGAATACCCGAACCTCGCGACGGGGCTCGCCTGCGGTCGCACCGTGACCTTCGGCCGCCTCGTGGGCCTCAAGCTCGCACGCTCCTAACCTGCTGCGAACACTCCCGAGCCCCCGGTTCCGCTCTTGCCCGGGGCTCGGGAGCCGTTCCTTCCCTTCACGACCCGATTTCAACCCTCATTCCCAAAAGAACAACATGAAAAAGACCCTTCTTCATGCGGCTTCGCTCGCCGCGCTTGCGGCCCCCGCGACGGCCTCCGACATCGAACTCTACGGCGTTCTCGACTTGGGTCTCTCCGTGTAGCACCGCGAATACGCCGACGGCACCGATTCGACGCAAAACCGCATGGTTTCCGGTCAGTCCAAAGGCTCGCGCTTCGGCAGTAAGGGCGAAGAAAACCTCGGCAACGGCCTCAAAGTGGGGTTCGTGCTTGAAAACGGCTACGCGGCCGACTCGGGTGATTTCAGCCAGGGCGGCCGCCTCTTCGGGCGCGACGCGCGCCTCTACCTCGACGGCAACTTCGGGTACCTCTCCTTCGGCCGCATGGGTCCGATTGTCGGCGGCAACGGCCCGTACGCCCGCTTCGGTCGCGCGGTGGGCCCGTTCTCCTGCGGTTGGGGTGAAATCGGCGGCATCCTCCAGGTGGTTTCGCTCGGTTACGACTACGTTGACAACGCCGTCGCCTACACGACGCCCATCTTTGCCGGACTTGATGCGTCCGTTCAGTATTCCTTCGGCACCGACACGACGAAGTACGGTTTGGGCGTCGAAGGGAAGAGCTCCGTCAAACACATGGCGAGCGGCGCAATTCGTTACCGCAACGACAAGATGATGGTCGCCTTCGGCGTTGAATCCATCAACCAGGGCAGCCTGCCGCCGACACGGCACGGCTCGACGACAGCTTCTCCTGGAACCTCGGTGCGAATTACGACACCGGTTGGGCGAAGTTCTACGGCTACGCCAAGCTATTCGAAAGCTACGCGTCCGCAGCCAAGACGACCACCTTCTCGGTCGCATCGGGCGTGGACGGCTGGGGTGTGAACTTCGGCGTCGACGTACCCGCCTTCGGCGGCACGGCGAAGTTCGGCATCGGCTACGGCGACTTCGAAGGGAGCCACGACGCCGCCATGACGATGGACACCTGACAGACCGCCGTCGGCTACACGTACGCGCTCTCGCGCCGTACGACGCTCTACACGGCCGCCGACTGGATCGCATCCGACTACTCGAAGGCCTACAAGGCCGAAAAGCCGACCTCCATGGAAAACGTGATGGAATTCACGGTCGGGATCCTCCATCAGTTCTGATCTCCGAACCATTCTTTCCGTTCGTTCGCGACGCTCTTCGACGCCCCGTACGTCGAGGGGCGTTGTTTTTTCGGCGGGCCTCAAACGTGTTCTACGGGGAGAATGAAGCGCCCGAGCCCGGGGCGCATCTTGCCCATTTCGTCCGTCAGGCGCATTTCCTTGATAAAGAGCGCGTCGCCCGTCACACGAAAACCGAGTTCGCGCAGCAGTTTGTGTGCGGCATGTCGTCCTTCGGCCGCGGCCGTCATGTCGAAAGCTCCTTTGAGCCCGCAGAAATGGAAAACAAACGCTCGACCGAATTCGAGTCTTTCCACGACCTCGTTGCGGGGAATCCCGTAGCGCTCAAGAAGCCGCTCCGGCACCGCAAAGCCCCAGTGCACCGTATCAGAGCCTTCGCAGGGACCGTGCCTTAAGAGCATCGCGGACTTCGTGACGGGAAGCCAGGCGCACCAGTCACGCAACAACTCCCGGATGCGGTCGTCATCGATAAACTCGCAGCCGTTCGTATGCCGCAAGAAAACGTAGGGGTCGAGCTCCCGAATCTCCCAGTCGATCGGACGCTTGCGACGCGCTTCGAACCAGCGCTCCAAGGTTTCCTCGGCCTCGACGATCGCCTGAAGACGCTCGATCGTGCGGCGTATCTCGCGGGTGCGCTCGCCGAGAAGCGTCATCGCGCGTTCGGCATCGCAAACCGTGTAGTCCCGCATGGCCCGAATGCTCACGCCGTAGTTGCGAAGCCGCAGGTAGTCGATCACGCGCGCGGACTGTTCGAACGAGTAGTAGCGGTACCCGCTCGGCGTACGGTGCGCTTCGAGGAGCCCGCTTTCCTGGTAGTGCTTCAGAAAGTCCGCGGTGACACCCACGCCCCGGGCGAAGTCGCCGATGCGATAGCGTTTCGGGCCTCGTTTGTCATGATCCATGCGGTACGGCTCCTTAATTTTCAATGGGATAAAAGGTCGGGGCGCCGAGCGCGGCAACGGGCTCGACGCACTTCCATTCTATAGAGCACGTCGACTCGGACGCATTTTCCTTCGGCACGATCCGAAGCCTTTGTAGAAGCCGTGACGCCTTGCCGCGCAGGCTCGCCGGCCGTTCCACCCTTGTCGAGCCGACAAGGATGGAGACGTGCGACGCTCTACTCGGTCAGACGGCTTGCAACCCGTTCGTGCGCTTCAGGAACCCGGTAAAGACGCCCCAGCCGATGGCGAGCGACGTTTCATCCTGAATTTCGAAGTCATGGCGGTGATGTCCGTGATGATTGCAACCGAAGTAGAAAAACACGGCTTTGCCGCCATGCTCCTGAACGCGACGGATAAGCACCGTGCAGTCTTCGCTTCCGACTTTCGCGTTCATGTCAACGACCGAATCGACGCCCGGAACTTCCGCCGCAGCGGATTTGATGAGTTCGACAGCCTCTTCGTCGCCCCGGTAGGTCACGGCCTCGCCGACCCGACGCAGATCGTACATACAGCCGTATGCGGCTGTGATGCCCGAAACGGTCGACTCGACGGCCTTGGCCATGTAGTCATTGATCTCGGTCGTTTCGCCGCGAACTTCCATCACGAGCGAGGCGTGTTCGGCAACGATGTTTCGCCCCGTTCCCGAATTGAACTTGCCGATTTGCACGCGCGTGATGCCGCCGCTGTGCCCGGGGAGCGACCCGAGGGACATGCAGAGAGCGGCGCCGCACATGAGAGCGCTCTTTCCTTTTTCGGGACTTCCCGCCGCCGAAGGAACGCCCGTAATGTCCAAATCGAACTTCGTCGTGGCAAGGTAGCCGTGATGCGACACGCCTACTTGTCCCAGACGGGCCGAGCAGCCGATGTGCGCACCCGCAAACCAGTCGACATCGTCGACAACGCCGCGTGCAGTCATGGCGGCCGCACCGCGAACGCCCTCTTCTGCCGGCTGGAAAAGAAGTTTGACGGTGCCGCAGAGCTTGTCTGCATTCTCCGCCACCCAGGCGGCGACGCCGAGACCGACGGCCGTATGACCGTCGTGACCGCAGGCGTGTGAAAAGCCGGGAATTTCGGATCGGTATCCGCCCCGACAAGCTTCGTGTTCGGAGTCGGTCGTCTCGTCAATCGGCAATGCGTCGATATCGAAGCGCAGAGCGGTTACGGGCCCCGGACGTCCGGTCTTCCAAACACCGACGGCACCCGTATAGCCCTTCGTTTCATCGAGAAACGACTGAGGAACGCCATGCGCCGAAGCGCGCGCCGCCGCGTCCTCGACAAGCTTCGAATCACGCCCGAGAGCATGCTCGGGATCTACCGCACGGTCGCCGGTCCACACTTCGAAGCCGAGCGTTCGAAGTCGATCGACGATCAGGTACGTGGTCTCGAATTCGCACCACCCCTCTTCGGGACGCGCATGCAGACGCCTGCGGTCGGCAATCATGGACTTCACAATATCGGACATGTTGTGACTCCTTGCATCAAAGCTCGAATACGAATCCGAGTAAAACGAGATTGACCAGCATCGGGATCGCCATGCGTTTGGCGACGTCGAGCGGGGAAAGCTTGGTCATGCCGGCGATCACGATAGTCGCGCCGGCAATCGGCGAGCACATGCGACCGAAGGCTCCGGAAAGAGCGGCCACCATACCGAGGTTTTCGATTTTCATCCCGAAGTCGGCGGCATACGGCGTCACGGCCTGATTGAAGGCGTGCCCGGCGGCGTCTCCCGAACCGGTGAGCACCCCCATGACAAAAGGACCGAAGTTGGCCGCGTAGCGCGCAATGTCGTTCGAGTGCTTGAGGGTCTCAATCAGCGAATCGATCACGCCGCAGGCGCGCAGACCGCCTGCGAAACACCCAGCCGCAATAATGATGCCCATGATGTTCGCGTAGCCTTTGCCCATGCCTCCGAAGAATTCCTTCGTGACGGTCTGCGGATTCGAGCGCGTGATGAGAAGCGTGTAGATCGAACCGTATACCATAGCTTCCGCGACCGACATGCGGATCTGCGGAACCACGGTCGCACCGAGCATCAGGAGAACAACCGGGAGAATCGGAGCGACGGCGCGAAGCATACTCGGATGTTCGGGCAACTGGCCGCGCTCGTCGGCAACGACCGAAAAGCCGAGGTCTTCGCCCGGCTGCGGGCGCTTGTAGTCTCGGAAAACAAAAACCATTGCCGTTACAAGAACGATATTCAACGCACACATCGTGAGCACTTCGGGAGCGAACTGCACGATGAGGTCCATCACGTCCATTTCGGCGATTTTCGCGATCCAGACGTTGTGGGAGCTTCCGGGGCTGAGCGTCGACGGCGTAATCGAACCGATGATGGCCGCGCCCGCGATCGCCGGATGGAAGCCCGCGCGAACCATGAGCGGAATCATCGTGGGGCCGAGAGCCGCGGCGCAACCCGCAGCGCTCGGGATCGCCACTGCGACGCACGAGGCGACGAGCATGCAGAAGGGCAACAGAAAGACGCCGAGTTTTCCGAGCGGCTTCACCAAGAGCCCCACGAAATGCACGTCGCACCGCGTGATGGCAATCACTGCGGCAAAGCCCATCGAAGAACAGATCGACGTAATGAGCGATCCGTTCGTCATATTGGCGATGAATGCTTTCATGGCGGTCTGTGGTTCGCCCACAAGAACCGCCATCGCCAAACCGGCTGTGAAAAGCACCAAACGCGTTTCCCATCGCTTCAAAAGCGCCGCGATTGTGAGGATCGTCGCGATCCCCGCAAGCCAGAGACTCCAAGTCATGCTTTTTCTCCCATGGTACGCAGATGAGCCATCGAACCGTAGAGCTCAAGAATGCGCCGGTATTCGGTTTCGTCATTGAAGGGGCAGCGCCCCGCCGTATAGGCCTTTGCCGTCTCAACCGCAAAGCGCGCCGCCTCTTCGACGTCCGTGAGATGCGAAGCGCCCGTGGCGCATCCCGCCACCTGCGAGACCGTCGTAATCGCAACGCCGATCACGGGAGCACGCGTCGCAACCGAAGGTTGCAGGATGGAATTCAAGTGGTAGACGTCGTTGCCGTAGGGCGTGATGTCCTGCATCGTGACGGGCAGAACGAGCGGGAGTCGCCCCGTCACGGTCGAGAGGATGTCGAGTGCGGGTTCGCACACGCGTAGAATCCACCCGTCCCGTACGGTCGGCGTGACGGCGACGCCCCGCGCGTTGAGAATACGGTTCCCCTTCGTCGTATCGATCGTGAGGATCGCATCCATCGCGGGATCGACTTCATGCTCGTTACTCACGGCGCTCGGCACGGGCGAATCCATGAAGGGGACGGGTTCGTGAGGCCGCGTCGGAGCCGTAGGACAGATCTGGGTCGTTATGATCACGTCGCCCTCAAGCACGTCGCCTCGAACGTGCATCTCGGCGAGCTTGCGCGCAGCCGAAAGGGCGGCGAGTGCGCCGTCTCCGTCCGACGTGAAGCCGATCCGCTCGGGACGCGCACCGATCCCGCCAAGGCGTCCGATGATGCCGAGCGTCGGAGCGTCGCCGCCGAGCGTCCGGCCGCGCTTGCCCGGAATGAGAATGTGCACGAAGTCAACGCGCCCGCGCGCGCCTTCGATCGTCGTCAAGGAGGTCGAGATGTCGCAGGCTTCGAACAGTTTGAACGTTTCAAGAACGCGCTCTCCCGTCGCGGCAGGATCGTCAAGAACGTCGAAGAGCGCGATGACGTGTTTCCAACACATGAGCTTTGCCTCCTTTTTTTGCAAATTCGATGTGGTTGCAGCGGTTGCTCCCGACCCGGCGGACAAGTCATCCGGGAAGCGGATGCACCCTTTCTTATGTCTTAAAGGTCACCGGCTCCCGGATCGCCCTCCTCGGGCTCGACGGAGAGCACGAGTTTCTTAAGGAGCCTCTCAAGAACGACCGATTCTTCGGAGTCGAGCGCTTCAATAAAACGCTCTTCGTCGCGCACGTGTGCGGCGTGCACCTCGATGGCAAGCGCGACACCGGCAGGCGTCGCCTGCAAAATCCATGCGCGACGATCCCGCGCGTCGGGTTCACGCACAAGCGCGCCCTTTTTCTCAAGACTGTCGATGCGGGCCGTGAGGCCGCCCGAAGAGATGATCATGCGTTCGTGCAGGTGCTTGGGTTGCAACCGGTGGTCGGGACTGCGCACTACGGCAGAGAGCACCTCCACCTCGCCGATCGAGAGCCCGTAACGCTCGAAAATGCGTTCGGTGCGGCGGCGCGAATGTTGCGCCAGGCGGACGAGTCGCGTCACCGTACCGTTGCAACGGATGTTCTTGTCCGGGAAACGCGCATGCCACTCGGCTTCTTGAACATCAAAGAAGTCGGGCGTACCGTTTACCTCGCTAAAGTCTTCGTTCGGCATTGATGTTCTCTCTTTTATCTCGACGTCGAGATTCTTGACATCGATCTTACTGTCAAAACCGTGCAGGCACCTTCCTGAAAAACCCGAAGGGCATACCCCCGCTCCAACCCCAATCATGTTGGACGCGACCGTGAAGAATCCCGCACGAGCGCGAGATGCAACGCTACTTCATCACGACGCTTGAGGCGACGAAGGAGAACGTGGCCGAATCCTTCGGCACGATCGTGCGAGAATGAAAGACGCTCGATTCGCCCGAGCATAAGCCCTATCCCGACCGCTTCCGAGAACCGAAATGCCCGCCACGCTCACAACGCTTCTCGCCGAACCTTTACGCAAGCTTCTGACGTTTCCGAAGCGTCGCACACGCTTTCCATGCCGCGCCGCCCGGAGTCGCACGGCAGGGATCGCATGCGCGGCGGGGCTCGTGATTGCGCTCGCAGCGGCCGGGACGACGAACGCGGCCGAGCAGCCGCTTCTCCTCAACTCGCCTCGCCCCGCGGCCGAATACGGAACGAACACGCTTTTTACGGCCTTCGGCGGGCGAAGCCCCCGAACGCTCGACCCGCAGCGCTCCTACTCGGCGGATGAGACGGTCTATACGTACAACATCTATGAGCCGCTTTATCAATACCACTACTTGAAGCGCCCCTACGAACTTGTCGGTCGCACGGCCGAGCGCGTCGTGCACCCGACCTACGTAGACGCATCGGGGCGGACGTTGCCCGACGATGCCGATCCCGCAACGATCGCCGAGTCGATCTACACGATTCCGATTCGCAAAGGGATTTTCTACGCACCGCATCCCGCGTTCGCCAAAGACGCCGACGGGCGGTTCCTCTATCACGATCTTCCGTTCGAGGTGGCGGCGCAAAAGCGCTCGCCCACCGACTTCGAGCACGCAGCGACCCGCGAACTTACGGCCTACGACTACGTCTGGGGCATCAAGCGCCTCGCGAGCCCCCGGGTCGTGAGTCCCGTTCTCGGTACGCTCGCGCACCACATCGTGGGGCTCGACGAGTTCGCCGCAAAGCTTGCCGACGAAGAGAAAGCCCGTCGGGAACGGGGCGAATCGGCGGCGTCGCGCTACCTTGACCTGTCGACGCACGAAATTCGGGGCGTGCGCGCGATCGACGCGCACACGCTCGAAATTCGCGTGCACGGAAAGTACCCGCAGTTTTCGAACTGGCTCTCGATGACCTTTTTCGCGCCCGTGCCGCCCGAAGCGGACCGCTTTTACGCGCAGGAGGGGTTCGCGCGCAACAATTTTTCGCTCGACACCTGGCCCGCCGGAACGGGTCCCTACCGCATGGCGGTCTTCGAGGAAAACCGACGTCACGTGCTTGAGCGCAACCCTCTCTTTCGCACGGAAACCTATCCCTGCGAGGGCGAGGCGGGCGACCGGGAACGGGGACTGTTGGACGCGTGCGGGAAGCCGTTGCCGCTTACCGACCGTGTTGTTTTCGACATCGAAAAAGAAGCCGTTCCGCTACAGACGAAATTTCTTCAGGGCTACTACGACAGTCCCTCGATCGATCGGGTCGACACGGGGCTCGGGTTCGTCGCGGCCATGAACGACGACCCGGAAAAGGCGGCGCTCTACACCAAAAAGAAGTTGCAGTTCCCCTCGACCGTCGAAGCGGGTCTCTGGTACGTGGGATTCAATTGGTTGGACCCCGTCCTCGGCGGCACGGGCACCCCCGAAGAGCAACGCCGGGCGCGGCTTTTGCGTCGGGCGATTTCGATTGCGGTCGACTGGGAAGAAAACATAGCGATCTTTCAGAAAAACCAGGGGATCGCGGCACACGGCCCGATTCCGCCCGGCCTTTTCGGCTGGCGCGACGACGGCCCGTCGGCCTTCAACCCCGCGGTATACCGACGCATCGAATCACCCGACGCGCCCGGCAAAGTGCGCGTCGAACGCCGGTCGATCGAAGAAGCCCGGGCCCTCATGCGTGAGGCGGGCTATCCCGACGGACGCGACGCGAAGACGGGACGGCCGCTTGTGCTCAACTTCGACTACCAGAACGCGGCCCAAGGGTCCAAGGCCTACCTCGAGTGGTACCAGCGGCAGTTCGCGAAGCTCGGCATTCAGCTTGAAATTCGCGCGACCGACTACAACCGCTTCCAGGAAAAGATGGATCGGGGCGCGGCGCAGATCTTTCTCTGGGGTTGGGTGGCGGACTACCCGGACGCGGAAAACTTCCTCTTTCTCTTTTACGGCCCGAACGCCAAGGCGCGCGGAGGCGGCGAAAACGCTTCAAACTACGCGAGCGCCGCGTTCGACCGGGAGTTCGAAGCGATGCGCTACCTCGACGACGGCCCCGAAAAGGCGGAGCGCATCGACCGGATGATCCGCATTCTCCAAGAAGACGCGCCCGTCATGTTCGGCTACTTCCCGGCCGCCGCCGCGGCCTATCACGAGTGGGTGCGAAACGCGAAACCCTCCTCAATGATTCGAAACGGCCTTCCTTACCTCGAGATCGACGCGAAACTGCGCTCGGAGCGCATCGCCGAATGGAATCCGCCCGAGCTCGCCCCCTTGGGGCTTCTCGCCGCGGCCGTCGCCGCACTCGTTCTCTTTGCCCGCCGCGTCCGGGCGCGGCGCGAAGGCTTGCGGATGCGTCCGCCCGAAAGTCTCTCGGACGACACGGTCAAAAACGTCCGAGAAAGCGCCCGCGAAGGAGCCGCCCGATGATCGCTTACCTCGTTCGCCGCGTCCTCTACGGCGCACTCGTCCTTTTCGGCGTCAACCTTCTCACGTTTCTTCTCTTTTTCGCGGTCAACACACCCGACGACATGGCGCGACTCAATTTGGGCGGGAAACGCATCACGCCCGAGGCAGTCGAAGCGTGGAAGGCGGCGCACGGCTACGATTTGCCGCTTTTCGTGAACGAAACGGCAGAAGGGACGGAGAAGTTCACCGAAACCCTCTTCTGGCGCAAAAGCGTTCCGATGCTCGCGCTCGACTTCGGAACGAGCGACTCGGGACGCGACATCGCGGCCGAAATCCGCACGCGCTCCGTGCCGTCGCTCCTTTTGGCCGTACCGACCTTCGTGCTCGGGCTCCTGGTGCTCGTGACCTGGTCGCTTGTGGTCGTGCTTTTCCGGCGTACGGCTTTCGAGGCGGCGGCCGTGGGGTTGTCGGTCGTTCTCATGTCGGTCTCGTCCCTTTTCTACGTGATTCTCGGCCAGTGGCTTTTCGGCAAGGTAATGCGGCTCGTTCCCGTTTCGGGCTGGGCCTCGGACGAAGGGGCATTCGTCTTTTTGCTTCTTCCCGTAGCCCTCGGGATCCTCTCGCGCCTCGGAAGCGACACGCTCCTTTATCGCGCGCTTTTTCTCGAAGAGATGGAGAAGGATTACGTGCGGCTCGCCCGCATGAAGGGCCTCACCGAAGAGCGGATTCTCTTCGGACACGTGTTGCGAAACGCGTCGCTTCCGATCATCACCTCTAGCGTCGCGATGATTCCGATGCTCTTCATGGGAAGTCTCATCATGGAAAGCTTCTTCGGGATCCCCGGGCTCGGGAGCTACACGATCGACGCCCTCAACGCACAGGACTTCTCGGTCGTACGCGCCATGGTTTTCCTCGGCACCGTTGCTTATGTCGCGGGCCTCATTCTCACCGACATCGTCTACACCTGGGCGGATCCCCGAATCCGACTCGGGCGTGCGTGACGGAGGTTCCGACCGTGTTTGTTGCGCCTTTGCCCGTTTTTCTCGCCACCGATTTCGTGATGGCGGCGCTCCTTGCGGGGTGCGCCGCGGCGGCGGTCGTTCTCGGGCGTCGCCCCGACGTGGCCGCCCGTTGGAAGCTCGTTCTCGCCCGGCCGTCCGCGTCGGCGTCCCTCGTCGTTCTCGGATTTTTCTTTGCGATCGCGCTTCTCGATTCGGTGCACTACCGAAAGCCCCTGCCGCCCGCCGAGGGGGCGGTTCAAACCGCCTACTCCCCCGTGACGACGTCGCTTTTCGACGACCTCGTTTTCAACGTCCTCGGCGCGGCGGGACCCGAGCGCAGCTATTCGGCACCCTTTGCCGTGCGCGAATTCGACAAATCGACGGCCGCGACAAGCGCGGGACCCGTGCGGGACTTTCAGCCGTTGCGCTCGATCCGCCGGAATGCGTCGGGCGAAGCCGCAAGCGCGGGCGAACTCGTGTCCCTGGGCCTTGTCGGTTGGACGGCGGGGACGGGTGCGGGCGTCCTGCTCCTCGGGATCGCGGGCCTTGTGAGCCGCACAAAATCCGCAACGAACGGAAAGAATGGGAAACCGGGCGAAACCCGCCGTCGACACCTTGCTCGTCTTGCACCCCGTGCAACCTTCGTCGTCCTTTGTGCTCTCACGGGGCTCGTGATCGCCCTCTGGCCCGAGCGACACGTGCTCGGCACCGATGCGGCGGGCACGGACGTTCTGTACGAGGCGCTCAAATCCCTTCGCACGGCGATCGTGATCGGGACGCTCGCGACGCTCTCGGCTCTTCCCTTTGCCGTGACGGCGGGCCTTGCGGCAGGGTACTTCCGAGGGTGGGCGGACGACGTGATTCAGTACATTTACACGACGCTCTCCTCGATCCCCGGAGTGCTTCTCATTGCGGCGGCCGTACTCATGACAACGGCCTTCATGGACCGCTTCCCCGAGCGGTGGCCGACGGGCTTGGAACGAGCGGACATGCGGCTTTTTCTCCTTGCGCTCATTATCGGGCTCACGAGTTGGGCGACGCTCGCGCGCCTCATTCGCGCCGAAGCCATGCGGATCGCCTCGCTCGACTATGTACTCGCGGCCCGAGCTTTGGGTGTTCCCGCCCCGGCGATTCTTGTGAAGCACGTGCTTCCGAACGTGCTTCACATCGTTCTCATCGTGACGGTGCTCGACTTTTCGGGCGTGGTTCTTTACGAAGCGGTGCTTTCCTACGTAGGCGTGGGGGTCGATCCCGTGATGAATTCCTTCGGTACGATGGTCAACGCCGCGCGCAGCGAAATGAGCCGCTCGCCCGTCGTTTGGTGGAATCTCGCCGCCGCATTTCTCTTTCTCGTCGCGTTCGTCCTCTGCGCCAACCTGGTGGCCGCGGCCGTACGGGACGCTTTCGACCCGCACGCCGTTTTGGAAAAGGAAGACCGATGAGCCGCACGGATGACGTTTTGCTTCATGTGGACCGCCTCACGCTGACGCTCCCCGCAGCCTCGGGACCGATCGAAGCGCTCTCGGGCGTCGACTTTACGGTGCGCCGCGGAGAAGTATTCGCGCTCGTGGGCGAATCGGGCTGCGGCAAGTCCCTCACCGCTTCGGCCGTCGTGCGGCTCCTTGCCCCCGGAGCCCGAACGCCCGACGGACGGATCCGCTTCGAAGGCCGGGATCTTCTCGGGCTAACCGAGCGCGAGATGCGCGGCTTTCGCGGCTCGCGCATCGCGCTCGTCTTTCAGGAACCCGCCACGGCCCTCAATCCCGTGATGACGGTGGGAGCGCAAATTGAGGAAATGATCCGGGCAAGCCGCAAGGCGCGCTCGACCACCGCCGAAAGCGCGCAAAGCGAGGGAACGCATGCCGCCCTCTCCCCCGAACACGAGGCGGTCGAATGGTTGAAGCGCGTGCGCCTCCCCGACCCCGAAACGCTCGCGCACCGCTTCCCGCACGAACTCTCGGGCGGGCAGAAGCAACGCGTGATGATCGCGCTGGCGCTGTCCGCCCGACCCGACATGCTCCTTGCCGACGAACCGACGACGGCTCTGGACGTGACGCTTCAGGCCGAGATTCTGGGGCTACTGCGTACGCTGCAACAGGAAGAAAACCTCACGCTTCTTCTCATCACGCACGACCTCGCGCTCGTCGAAGCCTTCGCCGACCGTCTCGCCCTCATGTACGCGGGCGAGACGGTCGAGTGTGCCGCGGTGCGGGACTTTTTTGCTTCGCCCCGACACCCCTATGCGACCGCGCTTCTCGGCGCGCTCCCCAGAGCCGATCGCACGCGACCGCTCGCGGCGATTCCGGGCACGGTGCCCGCGCCGTCGGCGCTTCCCCCGGGGTGCCGCTTCGCGCCCCGCTGCCCGAAAGCACGCGCGATCTGCCGCACGACGCCGCCCGAAGCGCGTACGGCGGGCGCTTCGGTCGTACGCTGCCACTTTCCGGAGGGCTTCCCGGAAACGGACGCCCGCGGGAAGGACGTGAAGAAGGACGCGTCGAACGCCTTGAATACCTCGAGCGCCGCAAACGCTTCGAACGATACGGCCTCGTCGACTTCTTCCGTACCGCTTCTTTCCGTACGCAATCTCACCGTCGGCTTTCGCGCCCGAGGCTTTTTCACCCGAGATCCCGAACCCGTCGTCCGAGGGGTGAACTTCGACGTACGCCCGGGCGAAACGGTGGCATTGGTCGGAGAGTCGGGCTCCGGAAAAACCACGACGGGCCTTGCGCTCCTCGGACTTCTCGGCGGAAAGGCGCGCGTGGCGGGGGACGTCGACCTCGCGGGGACGCCTCTCTTTCCCCTCACCCGCGCGGCCGAACGGCGACTTCGCCGCTCCGTCCAAATGATTTTCCAGGACCCGAACGCATCGCTCGACCCGCGCCGCACGATCCGATCGACGCTCCTCGAAGGGATGGAGAGCCTCCGGCCCGAGTGGTCGAAAGCGGAACGCCTCGAACGCGTCGAGCGGCTTCTGCGTGCCGTTGGTCTCCCCGCCGATGCGGCGGAACGGCTGCCGCATGCCTTTTCGGGCGGGCAACGGCAGCGCATCGCCATTGCTCGGGCGCTCTCGGTGGAGCCCAAACTCATCGTCTGCGACGAACCCACGTCGGCACTCGACGTCTCGGTACAGGCGCAGATTCTGAATCTCCTAAAAGCCCTGCAACGGGAATTCGGGCTTGGCTACCTCTTCATCACGCACAATTTCGGCGTCGTCGAATACATGGCGGACCGCATTCTCGTGATGAAGTCGGGTCGCATCGTTGAAGCGGGCGAAGCGGATGAGGTCCTCGCGCACCCGACCGCCCCCTATACGCAAAGGCTTCTCGCGGCCGTGCCTCGCCTCGGGAAGAAGGCGTCGAACCTCTTCGAGCGCGTCCCCGACGCGCCCCGCTGAAATCGTTTCTTCAATCGTTCTTCAGTCGCACTTTCTTGCATTCCGCCGCGTTCGCTTAACGCGGCTTTACGTGTGAAAGCCGTACACTGAACTTATGTTCAGTCGATACCCGACACGAAGCATCTCCGATCGAAATGCTCGAAAGCCCTGAAAAGAGGCCGGTGCGAAGCGAAACGAAGCGCGGCCGGGTACGAGCGAAAAGTCCTACGGCAACAGAAGGAAGAAAACCATGACCACACGACGCAAACTGATTTTCGGCACTGCGGTGCTTCTCGCCGCAGGCAGTTGGGCCGGAGTCGCTTCGGCCGCTTCGGACGAACTCCTCGCCGACCTCCTCTACGGCGTCACCGACGCGCTCACGCGCGAATACATCCGCGAACACTACCGCGAAGGCCGCTGGGACGGACACCGCTGGTACTACGACGGGCGTTGGTATTCGCGCGACGCCTATCGTCGGTTCCTCGCGGAACGCGCGGCCGCCTCCCATCGGCCGCCACCCCCGCCGCCTCCGGCCCACCGGCCGCCCCGGCATCCCGCGCATCGGCCCGAGCCTCCGCGTCGACCGGAGCCTCCGCGTCGACCGGACCCTCCCGGACACCGTCCGGACGGACCGGGCGGTCCCGGCTTCGATCCCCGATAAGCCCTTCGACCCGTTTCTTCCGACACGCGTCGCGCCGCCCGATACCCGCGATTCGTTTCGGAACGAGCAGTACTCCGTTCAACCGGCCGCGGCAACCCGCGGCCGGTTTTCCGTAGGAATCCTTTTCCAAACTATTCCGAGGTTTTTCAACACTACGCACAACCCCCCAGTAAACCGAAAAATTAACAAACCTTTCAAAGAAAGACGAAAGGGACGACCGCCGAAGGGCGCCTGGGCCGTTTCGCGGACCGAAGACGCACCTGGGACCGGAGAGAACATCTCCGGGACTGTCGCGGCAACGCGGAGCGCTACCGGAACACCCGAAAAAGAGAACGAACCCCCAAGGCGGGGTGCGTGCGCCGGCGTCAAACAGCTGAACAAAGCCGGAGCAAAAGCGCAGCTTCAAAACGGGGACCTCGCCTCGCGACGGCGGATCGCGTATCCCGCTCGAGATCGACCCTGGGGGTCGGCATCGATCGGTGCGCCCGACACGCAGCGAGGCGGCAAAAGGTCGGGGTCCGGATGGCGGACCTTCGACCTTTTTTTGTTTTTGACGCAGAGCGTTTCGCCCTCGCTTTCCCTTTTTCGGAGACCACCCATGAACCCGTCCACGACGTCTACATCGCCGATCGGTGCCCGCGCAGCTTTTTCCATGCTCGCCGTCGGCGTCTTCGTTCTTGTTTTCGGCCTCATGGAGCTCGAGCTCAACGCGCGCATCGTGCTGGCGATCGACGGCGCGATCATGTGCGCGATGGCCTGCGCCTTCGGCATTCGCTACGACGACCTTCAGCGCGGCATTCGCGACACGATCGCCTCGATGCTCGTCGCGATGCTCATTTTGCTCGCCGTCGGCGTGCTCATTGCCGTCTGGATGGCTTCGGGCACGATCCCGACCATGATCTACCTCGGCATGCAGGTCATCACACCCTCGATGTTCCTTCCGATCGTCTGCCTCGCGTGCACGATCATGAGCGCGCTCGCAGGCACGTCCTGGGGAACGCTTGCCACGGTGGGCGTCGCGTGCATGGGTGTGGCGGAAGGTCTGGGCGTTCCGCTCGAAGCCGCGGCGGGGGCCGTGTGCGTGGGGGCGTTCATGGGCGACAAGGTTTCTCCCCTTTCGGACTCGACCGTCATCACCGCGACCGTCACCGACACGCCCCTGATGGAAGGTATCCGCCACGCACTCGTTTCGACGGGACCCGCCTTCCTCCTGAGCCTCGCGTTCTTCTTCGTCTACGGACTTTCGCTCGAAACCCACGCGGCCGCGAACAACGCCTACGACGAGATCCTCGCGACGCTTTCCGCGAACTTCGACCTGAGCGTTCTCACGCTGCTGCCGGTTCCGGTCGTGCTCGCGCTCATCGTCCTTCGCAAGCCCGCCATCCCGACCTTCGTTGCGGGCATCGCGGTGGCGGCTCTCATCGCCGTCTTCCTTCAGGGCGAAAATCCGCGCGAACTCATGAACGCCATGTATTCGGGCTACGCCGCGCAGACGGGATCGAGCTTCGTCGACACCATGGTGAACCGCGGTGGCTTCACGAGCATGCTCGGCACGATCGGCCTTCTGATGGCGGCGGCGATCTTCGGGGCGCCGCTACGCACGGCGGGCGTGGCGGACGTGCTCCTTGCGTGGTTGCGCGAACGCGCCCGCACGAGCCGCTCGATGAGCCTGGCGGTGATGGTGCTCCATGCCGTGTTCTTCACGATCACGGGCGCCTATTACCCGACGTGCCGTAAAGCCCCGCCGTTCACGGCGGGAATATAAGGCACCCGCGCGAAGCGCGGACCGATGCCTATAATTAAAATCATGGTCC
>CAJLHF010000029.1 GCA_905206365.1 uncultured Sutterella sp.
CCTAACCCACGAGCCCCTCGGTTAGCAGGTCCGAAAAACGCGCCCCACCCCAATGAACACGACAGCAATACCTTCATACCTCTCCTCGCACGCCGTCCTTCGGGAGGTCCGCTCGTGAGTGAAACCGCACGGCGCCTCGGTCGCGACTTCACGACTTGGGAGCTCTTTCGTTTCGCGCTCCCGCGCATGGGGATGTCGCTATTCATCATGAGCTACATGGTGGCGGACGGCGCGCTCATCAGCCACTACCTCGGCACGAACGCGCTCGCTGCGCTCAACCTCGTCTGGCCTTTGTCGAGCGTTCTCATGGCCTTCGGGATCATGCTTTCCGCGGGCGGAGCCTCCGTCATCGCGCGACGTCTTGGTGCGGGCGACAAGGAAGGGGCCGAACGCGCGCTCAGTTCGATCTTCATCGCGGAAGCGATTCTCGGTGCGTTGCTGGGTTTTCTCGGATGGGTCTTTCTCGACCAACTCCTCGTCTTTCTTGAAATCGGCCCCGAAGAGGCGCCTTATGCCGAAGCCTACCAGTACGTGGCGCTCGCAACGATGCCCGCGCTCCTCGTGAACGTCGCCGCGCAAACATTCTTCACAACGGCGGGGTTCCCGAAGGTAGGGCTCGCGGTTTCGATCGCATCGGGCGTCACGAACGTCGTGCTCGACATCCTTTTCATGGGACCGATGGGCTTCGGAATGACCGGAGCCGCGTGGGCCACCTCGATTTCGTGGATGGTATGCGTGGCGTGCGCCTGGTACTTCTTCCGCAGAAAAAACGCGGCGCTGCGCTTCTCCTTCCGCATCCCCGAGTGGCGGGCCGTGAAAAACGCCGCGACGAGCGGGGTCTCGGAGATGGTCGCGTACCTGTCGCACGCCGTAACGCTCTTCCTTTTCAATTCCGCCTTCCAGAAGGCGCTCGGCGTCGACGGCGTAGCCGCCCTGACCGTCGCGATGTACGCGAGCTACGTCTTCAACGCGATCTTCTACGGACTCTCGGAGGCAATTTCACCCGTCATCGGCTACAACTACGGGAACCGCAACTGGACGCGCCTGAAACGCGTCTTGAACGAAGCGCTCGTGCTCCTCGCGGTCTTTTCGCTTTCGGCCTACGCGCTTTCGTATTTCTTCGCGGACGACGTACTCGCGGTCTTCGTCGACGGCTCCCCGCACGTTTCGGCGCTCGTTGCGGACTATTTCCCGCTTTACGCCCTCTCGCTTTTGTTCACGGGTCCGAACCTTTTTGCGGCCTATCTCTTCACCGCGTTCGGTGACGGGAGGCGCGCGACCATCGTCTCCTTCAGCCACACGTTCCTTTTCGTGACGGGAGCGATCCTGCTTTTCCCGAAGCTCTTCGGCGAGATCGGCCTCTGGCTCTCGGCCCCGGGTGCGGAAGCCGCAGCCTTTGTTTTGTCAGCCTTCATGATCCTCGCGAACCGTCGACGCTACGGCTACGACGGCCGGGAAGCGGAAAGGATCAACGAGGCTTGAGGTTCCCAACCCGAGCATCGTAGAAAACACGAAGTCCCGCTTGTTGGGCGGGGCTACGTGTTTTCGAGGCCAGCCGGGCAACCCGGCTCTCTTAGGCGGCGAACCGCCTCTGCAAGACCTTCGGTCGTACGGGACATGACGCCTTAAAACGTCAAAAACCCCGCACGAGCGACGGGGTTTTCGACGTTCTTGACCGTGTTGTACCGGAGAGAACCGGAAGTATCCGGAATCACCCCGGCACAGCGAAAGGAGATGTCGTCAGCCGAGCGAGGCAACAAGCGCGGCCTTGATCGTGTGGAGACGGTTCGCGGCCTGTTGGAAGACGATCGAAGCGGGCGATTCGAAGACTTCTTCGGTCACTTCGATGCCGTTTGCAAACTGCGGGTACATCGCGGCAATTTCCTTCCCGACCTTAGTCTCCGTATTGTGGAAGGCGGGAAGGCAGTGCATGAAGGCGACCTTGGGGTTGCCCGAAGCGGCCATGAGTTCGGCGTTCACCTGGTAGGGAAGCAACAACGCAATGCGTTCGTCCCAGACTTCCTTCGGTTCTCCCATCGAGACCCAGATGTCGGTGTGGATGAAGTCCGTCCCCTTCACGGCTTCGACGGGGTCCTCGGTGATGGTGATCTTGGCGCCCGTCGTTTCGGCGATCGACTTGCAAAGCGCAATCAGCTCGTCCGAGGGACGAAGCGCCGCGGGAGAAGCGATGCGCACGTCCATGCCCATCTTGGCACCCACAAGGAGGAGCGAGTTCCCGGTATTGAAGCGGGCGTCGCCGAGGTAGGTAAAGGCGATTTCGGACCAGGGCTTGCCGGAGTGTTCCTTCATCGTGAGAAGGTCGCAGAGCATCTGCGTCGGGTGCCATTCGTCGGTGAGGCCGTTGAAGACGGGAACGCCCGAGTAGGCGGCGAGCTCTTCGACGGTCTTTTGCGAGAAGCCCCGGTATTCGATCGCATCGTACATGCCGCCCAACACGCGGGCCGTATCCTTGATGCTTTCCTTGTGACCGATCTGCGACGTGCTCGGTTCGAAATACGTCGTGTGGGCGCCCTGGTCATAGGCGGCGACTTCGAAGGCGGAACGCGTGCGGGTGGAGGTCTTTTCGAAGATGAGGGCGATGTTCTTGCCGAGGAGGCGCTTCGGTTCGTTGCCGAGACGCTTCGCCTGCTTCAGATCGGCGGCAAGCTCGACGAGGTAGTTGATTTCGGCGGGCGTGTGGTGAACGAGACTCAGAAGGCTGCGGTTCTTGAGATTGACGGCCATGGGGCACCTCTTGGGATGGAAAGCGGGCTTCAAATAAGGGGGTTGAGGCGCTCGAAAGCTGCTTCAATGCGGCATCGAGCGCAAGGCGTTTCATCGATTGTCGCAAAGGCCCGCACGCCCCCGATGAGGAATTCAGCTTAGTCAAAATGACGGCACGCAAAGAGCCGTTTTCCAGCAAGGCTTTGATTTTATTGGTTTTTCATTGGTCGACGAATGGAGCGAAACGGTCGCTCGAGGTAACAACGTTGTCGCCCCGAGGGTGGCGTCGAAGGACCGATCGTGTGGCGTGAAAGGACGGATTCGGGGCGACGCGGAAAGAGGAAGATACGGGGACGAAGGTTTGCTCTCTACCGAAAAAACGTTCGGTTTGTTTCAAAGCGTCGGAGGGAATGTGTGCTTTCGGAAGTTCTGAAACGACGACGGAGCTCGGGCGGCTTCACGGCCGGAAGAGCCCCGTATGTCATCGGGGTCGTCGGCTCGGGTACTTGCGGCCGAGGGTCGGTCGGCGGGAAAGGCAGACGTTACGTTCGTTCCCTCAACCGAGCCATTTGGCATTCGCGACCTTCAACCCCGCGGGCGGCAGATCGTCCTCGGGGTCGGGATCCGGCCCGGGCCCTTCGGGCACCACGCGGAATTCGGAGCGAAACGGAAAGTCGCCTTCGGCGAGCGTTTCGCGGACAAAACATTCGAAAGCTGCGTCGAGGCCGCACGCGCGCAGTTCGGGCATTTCGCTCAGGCGACTCAACGTCTCCCGATCGAGTTCGACGGCAATATCGACGACCCGATGAGTTTTAGGGGCCATACGGCCTCCGATCTGGAAAAGGGTCGAAAGAAAATTCTCGACCTCACGACGAGAATAAACCTTCTTTCGAAAAAAAAGAAGCAATTATTGGGAATGAACGTTGCAGACCGAAATGTCGTGAAAATTCAAAAAATACGTTTTGCGTGAAATACAAACCTGCAACAGGGCACAAATTGGTGTACGACCTTAGAAAACGAGAGAATTCAAAATCAAAGAACGAACTTGCCGCGCACATTTCGGATGGTCGTCCCACATGTCGGCGGAAATTCCGTTTTTCATTTTCCGACCTCCGGCCCGTCCTTTCGGCAAAGAAACTCCAAAAAAGAAGGATTTCAAAGGCGGGATTTCACCGGCCGTCCGATTCTCGAAACAGAAAAACCGAGAGAATCTCAAATCCCTCGGTTTTCCAAGATCGTACGCCCCTCACGGAGCTCGGCCGGCTTAGGGTTCACGCTCGGGTGCCGTGACGTCGCCCGCGGCAGGGGGTTCGGCGTTGTCCCTCGCATTCTCGGACGAGGCACCGTAGGCATAGGGAGACTTCGAGAAGTCGGGCATCGAGTAGCCCACCTTCGAAAAATTCGTGATGAGCGTGGGTTCCACGTTGAGAGGGGCGAGCTTGCGGCGGATGCGGTTGAGCGTCACGCGCAGCACGTTGAGGGAATTCGACGGGTGGTTGCCCCAGACGGCGGTGAGAAGCTCTTCATGCGTGAGGACGCGCCCGCGCGCGAGGCACAGCTCCCACAGGAACCGGAATTCGAGTTCCGTAAGGCGAATGGGCGTATCGAACCAAAAGGCGCAACGCCCCTCCATCGAGAGACGGAAGGGGCCGTTCACGAGTTCTTCGGACTCTTCGTAGGTATGTGACCGCACGGTCGCGGCCGCTTGCCGCGTACGACGCAGGATCGCCTGAATGCGCACCTGGAGTTCGTCGAGCGAGAAGGGCTTCGTGAGGTAGTCGTCGACCCCGAGCCGGAAGGCGGACACCTTGTTTTGAACTTCGCCCTTGGCGGTGAGCATGATCACCGGAACCGAACTCACGCGACGGATTTTCCGAAGCACGTCGAACCCGTCCATCTTCGGCATCATCACGTCGAGAATGACGAGGTCGGGCTTGGGTTGCATCGCTTCGAAGCGCTCGAGCGCCTCCTCGCCGTCGGCGGCAAGCTCGACGGCATAACCGATCAGCTTGAGATTTTCCGCAATGCCCGTACGGATGGTGTTTTCATCGTCGACGACGAGAATGGTGGGGTGATAAAGCGCCATAGCTGCGAAAGGGGACCTCCGAGCAGACGACGCTTTCGGTCGGTGCCGACGTCGGGAGAAAACAAAAGCGGATCCCGCCCGAATATCGGGTCGCGGCTCGGGAAGTTTACTTCGGAATTACCGGAAGAATGATAACGAATTCCGCGCCCGTTCGCCCGCTCGCCCGCAGGACGTCGTGTCGTGCGTCGCCTTCGTGCGCCGTCGGATTCGCCAGCTCGATGCTTCCGCCGTGGGCGTTGCAAATAGCACGGCAAATCACGAGCCCCAAACCGATCCCGCCCTTCGAGCGACTGTCGCCTTTTTCAACCTGGAAGAACCGGTCGAAAATCCGTTCGGAGTGCTCGGGCCCGATCCCGATGCCGTTGTCCTTGATGCGCATTTCGACGTAGGGTTCGTCGTCGTCGCCGGTCGTGCCGTCGTCCGTTACGTCCCCGACGAGGCGGCCCGTTACCGAAACGACGCTCGGAATCCCCGGACGCGCGTAGCAACCCGCGTTGAGGAGAAGATTCGTGAAAAGTTGCGTGAGTCGTCCCGCATCCGCGTAGACCCCTTCGGCATCCGGCTCGAAATCGATCGTGAGCGTCTGATCGGGATAGGCGGACCGGACGAGCGTTTCGGCACGCTCCCAGAGTACGGGTAGCGACACGGGTTCCGGTTCGATCGTAAAACACCCGCCGTCGATGCGGGCGACGTCGAGCCAGTCGCGAATGAGCCCTTCGAGGTGCTTCGAGGAGGCGTCGAGGCTTTGAAGGATTTCGCGCCGGTAGTCCGGGCTCCAGCGCACTTCGCGCCGTTCGCCGTCGAGCCCCACGCGACCCTCGTACTCCGCCAGGAGCGACTCCACCTGAATGCGCATCGCCTGCACGGGCGTACGGAATTCGTGGGCCGCAATGGAAAGAAGACTTTCTTTAAGAGCAGCCGTCGCTTCGCGGTCCGTCACGTCGCGAACGAGCAACCCCGTGAAGGGCGGCTTGAAGTGACTCGCCCGCATGGTCATATCGAGCGTCTCGTCGACATGGAAGCATTCGAATTCGAGCGACCGCCCTTCGTAACGAAGCAGATGCAGGGCCTGCGAGGAGGGCACCGTCTTGCCCGAGTCGGCGGGCCAGGCTTCGGCGGGGGGCTTGACCGCCATCTCGTAAAGCGTCGCGTGGGCGTCCGGTCGTTTGGCATCCTCTTGCATGACGGCTCGGACCGCCGCCATGAGGTGGTCGGCGGGTCCGCCGTGAAGAAGCTCGCGCGCGACGGAATTTTGGTGCACGATCCGTGCTTCGCTGTCGGTCACCAGCACCCCTTCCGCCATACCTTCAAGAAGGGCGCGCAGGAACCGGTTGCGACCGTCCAGGTCGGCCGTGCGTTCCTTCACCTTGTATTCGAGGTCGCGATTAAGAGCTTGAAGGGCCTGCGAGCGCGTCTCGAGGACAACGGACGTCTGCTCGAGCGCTTCCTGCACGAGGCGCAATTCCGCGGGGAAACTCACGCGGTCCTCGGGATCGGGATGCGGGTTTCCTTGCCCGAGCCGCGTTACGTAGCGCTTCAGCTGCTCGACCGAGCGGCTGAAGCCGTTCGTGCAACCGCCCGCGACGGCAAAGGAAAGGGCGAGAACGCCGAAAAGGAGAAAGACCGCACGCTCCCAGACGCGGGCCTGTGAGGTGAGGCGGCTCCGGACGTCGCGCAGGAGCACCACGGTCCAACCGCCCACTTCGTCGGGAAGCTTCACGGCGGAAACGACCATGGTGGGACCGTCCTTCAAGTCGAGCCGATCGGTGGCGGCATGTACGAAGGGGTCGGGCATAAGGCGCGTTTTCCCCGCAATCCACTCGTCGCCGACGGGCTGAAGCGCCGAGGCGTTATCGATGAGGCGACTGAGGTGCTCGACGTCGCGCTCCGTGGCGGCGGACCCGACGAGCGTCCGACGGTTCGAGAGCGGCACGATCGGAACGCCCATGCTGTCGAGCACTTCGATTTTCGTTGCGGGCGGCAGCGTCATGGCGAGGTACTCGCCGATCCATCGCAAATCGAGGTACGCCGTGAGAATCCCGAAGCGCGCCTTCTCGCCGTCGATGGGAATCGAAATGGCGATCGTGGACCGGCGCTCGGGGCCGTATTCCATCGGAGGCGAAACGAGTACCTTGCCGCGCGGAGCCGCCAGCGCCTCGGCGTGCCAGAGGTGGCGATGATCGCCCGCGGGCGACCGCAAATCCGACGCGGCCGAGACGGGCGAGGGCCGAGCTTGGGCACTCAATTCCGTCTCCAACGCTTCGATGCTCGGGTAGGCGTAGACCGTTCGCAGCTCGATATTGTCGATGTGGGCGTTGCGGATGAATCGGACGGATTCCGACAAATGCCGCAGGTGTTCGTTCATCGTGAGCGCGACCCCTTCCGATTGGGGCATCTGCATGGGGACCGCCGCCGTGAGGGCCGACACTTCCACGAGCTTCATCGCCATCGAAAGGTGCGAGCGCAGACGCTCCGCCGTCGCATGCGTGAGCGTCACCTGAGCGATGTCCTGGTCGCGGGCTTCGCGGCGCAGCTCGTTCAACTGCACGACGGTAAGCGCGGCAATCGGAATGAGCGCTACGGACGCAAAGCCCGTGAAGAGCAGATAGCGAAACTTCATGTATTTCGAAAATTGGAGTCGACTCGCGGAATAGGCGCCTCATTGTAGTCGAGCTTGCTGTCGTACGGCCTCGGGGTGAGGGGCCCGGTTCTCGAGCCACGCTCAACACCCTTTGGACGAACCTTTCGACGTTCGGACGGCGCGGACCTGGATGCTCCTCACGAAGTCGACCCGGACGCTGCGCCGCCACATCCGGTCGGCCTATGCCTCGGGGCGCAATGCGCGCGATGCGGTCGTGCCTGCGATGGCCGGTCTCTGCGACGACTGGGTCCACCGGGCGGGCTTTGAATCGAAGAGCGAACGGATGGGCTACGTTATCCTCTCGGGAAATTGCGACATGGCGCAGATCTTCGCCGAGCTCGCCTTCGTCGAACACAAGCCGGCTATTGCCGCGAACGACTGGAAATTCGAGGTCGGCATGCGCGAAGACCTTCGGATCGACGAGCGTCTTCAAGAGTGGATCGAACCCCTCGGCCTGAAGTCGATCCAGATCGATCCGAAACCGGCGGGCGACATGATTGCACTCACCGTCTATTTGGAAAGCGACGACCCGCGGCCTCGCTGTTACCACGAGGCAGTCGCGAGGCAAGTCGTGGCCGAAGCGATCGGCGAAGCGCCCTTCATGTACTTCTGCATGCAGGAGATCAGGTTCCGCCACGAGCCTGCGCTCGACAGGGGGATGACGCCCTCGGCATTTGCGCATTACTTCTACGACATGTTCCCGCAAGCATGGGCTGCGACCTGCGCCACCCTCTCGTTCGATTGGCACTTCGTCACGAACTACGAGATCGACACGCGCCCCGAAGCGCCGCTTTTTGCCGACATCAAATCGGGTGACACCTTTTTCCGGAGGCTTTTCGACCCGAAGATTTTCGTCGACCCGCAGGCTCCCGGCCTGCGCTTTTCCCGACTCATGCAGTCCTACGGCGCGCAACCCGTGACGATTGCGTTTGAAATCGCCCGTTCGGAAGAGACGAACGAGTTCGTTCTCGACCCCACTACCGTGGTCGTGAACTTCCGTCTCCACCTCGAAGGCACGGGCGCGGCCCGCATGGTCGGAATGGCCTACGGCGAAAATCGCACGTACATGAATCTCGTTCTCTGGCGACCCGATCAGGCGCTCCTCGAAGCGTCCCGTTGGTTCTCGGCCGAAAAGGGCGTTAAGTGGGCCGTCTATCGGTCGCTCTTCCCGCTCACCTTCATCCAAACGCTCGCTCTCAACGACCCGTCGGCCGCCCGAGCGGCCCTCGCGCCGCTCGGGGCGTTCGCAATGCTCGATGAGGCAGAACTCGCCGACCCGACGTCCGTCGTGAAAAAGTTCGAAGTCGCGTTCGAAGAAGGTCAGGAACGCCGTGCGAGGATTTCGTACGAGAACGCCTGTCGCGGGGACATCTTCAAGGCCCTTGACGGCGCCTACGGTCCGGAAGTCCCCGAACCCCAATTCGGCTGCTTTCAGACACGCAAGCGCCGTAAGGGGTTCTTCGTCGACGTCAACGGGAAAGTCCGGCAATACCGCGACGTCCCCAAGAAACAATGGCGGTAATGAAATCGGTCGTCCGATCGTGAGCTCGGGCTGAAAACGCGACTGCTTCGCAGGACGCAACACGCCGCGAACGGCTCGAAACCCGCCGTCGGCCCCGGGAGCATTGATTGACTTCCCGGGGCCGACGTCTATCGGGCTTCGCGCTCGCGCACGGCCGAACGACGAACCCGTGTGACGAGACCGGCCCCGATGCTCTCGAACAAGCTTCCCTACAATAGGAACACCACACAGACCGACCGCGACCGCCCGTCGAAAGGCGCCCGGTCAAGGAATAGAGAAAACATCGTGCACCGAACCCGCTGCCCGATCGCGTCCGAAACGAGGATTTGCAGGCTTCAGAGATCGCCCGAGCGCTTCGGGACGAAGAAGTAGCGAGCACAGCGCCCGCTCTTTTTCGACCGAAGGGGAGGCGCCTTATGGACGCGCGCCCCGAACAAACCATCCTTATACCTGGCCCGTGCCGAACCCCCTGACGGTTCGGCGAGCCCGGCCCCGAAAGCGAGAACAAAATGATCCTCAAACCCAAAAACCTCAGGGAGCTCGAAGTCTTGCAGGACAGTCCCGGACGGTTCGATTATCTCGATGAGGTCCTTCAACAGGGACTGCGCCGGAAGCGCTTCACGAAAGAGGAGGTCGCGCGCGACCTGCAGTTCGTCCTGACGTACGCCCGAGCCGGCCTCGAAAATCTCGATTACTCGACGCGGGTAAGGGCGCTGGACGTCCTCGAATGGGCGGCGCCCGACTCGCTCGACGACGTCGACTCGTACGAGTACCTCATGTTCCTTTTGGAAGCGCGCCTTCGCGACGGCAAGACCCGCGAGGCGATCGAAGCGGCCGAGCGCGTGCTTGAGATCGCTCCGTACGACCTTCGTGCGGTACGCTTTTTCGTTGTTGCAGCCGTTGCCGAGGGGCGGCCTCAGGACGCCGAAGACCTTTTGAACGAAGCCATCGAGTTTTACGAAACGATTCGGGAGATGCACCTCTCCGAACCGACGTTTTTCCGGCGGCTCCGGAGGAAGCTTCGCAAAGTCCTGAAGTCGAACCGAACGCTCCCTGAGAAGGTCGCGGACCTCGCCGACCCGATCATCGACGAGCAGGATCTCGACAAGCTCAAAAAAGGCGCGTTCGACTACTACCAGTACGCCGAGTTCCGCGAGTTGACCCGCTCGATCATGGTCGACCCTGAGAAACTCAAAAAGAACCTTCGGATCCTGAGAGCGACCGAACCGACGCGCACGCCCGAGGGCCTTCACGTCTCAATGTCGACCTTGCAGATTCCTTCGCTCACGATCGAATTCAACATGTCGCTCGCGGCGATTTCGATGCTCGATCCGGAAGCCGTCCGCATGATCGCGCGGGGCGTTTGGAGCGGTGCCTACGGCGAAGTCGAGCGCGTGCGCATTGCGAATCCGTTCCGCGCGGAAATCATCTCGAAGGACGGCAACCGGGACGCGATCCTCCTGACGCTGAGCCTCGGCCCAACGTGCGTCGAACCGCTCCTTACGGGGTATGAGCCCGTCTGGCGCGAGATGACCGAGGAGGAAGAAGACGAAGCGTTCGACCTTCGCAATCTCCCCGCGAAGGACGATCGCAAGGGATGGCTCGAACACGTCGCGCGCTGGACGCCGGAAGCGGGCTACGACATCCTCGCACACACGCTTGAAGCCATTCCCGGGACGAAAAACATCGACTTGACGATCGAATACGCTCGAGTGCTTTTGCTCACGTTCGACAACTTTTACGTTGACGTGTACAGTCGCAAGCGCTCGATCGACCTCTTGCAGGAGCTTCTCCCGAAAGTGACGAAGCCGTCCGATCGCGCCCACGTGCTGCGGCTTCTCGGCATGGGGTACCTTGCGAACGGGAGCTATCGCGCGGGGTTCGAAACGCTCCTCGCGTCGCAGGAATACGAACCCGATTCCCGAGCAATATATTCCATGGGCCGCGCCTTGCAGTACGCGACCGAAATCCTCCCGCGCCTGAGCTTTGAAGAGCGAGCCGAAATCGTCGGGCGCACCGTCGAAGAGTCGGAAGATTTGATGGTGCGACAGATCTCTTTGGCCGAACGCGCCGACGTGGACCCGCGGCTCGTGATCGAGGGGCCGATTTCCGTTTTCAGCAAAGCGTGGCTCCGGAAGGTCGGTCTCGACGAAGAAGGGAAGCCCGTCCTGCAACTCGGCGCCGGCAGCACAAAGAGCGAGTTGTTTGCGTTGCGCGAATTCCTGAAGCGTATGCCCGAGGGAATCACCGACCGCTGGACCTTCCTGCAAAGCGGTCGACCCGAAGCCGACCTCTCGACCTACGTCAACCCGCTTCTGAAGGACACGGACCTCGCTACGCTGCGTTTCCACCCGAAAATCGTCAACGGGAAAATCCGCCTCGCCGTCGCGGTCGGGAAGAAAATCAAGGCGAAGGAGCGCTTCTGCGCCGCATTGACGGACGCCGTGATCGCGGCCGTCGGGGAGGCGGCCTATATGACGTACTTCCGGCCCGATTTTCTTCTTTGGGATTGGCGCCCGAAGAAGCCGGGCTATTCGCTTGAAGACCTCCGGACGTACTTCTTCAAGAAGTTTCCCGACGCCCACGGCATGACGCTCGCAGACGTTCCGATCGAGTGGCAGGACCTCAAGGTCGACTGCATCAACCATCCGGGCGCCCCTTTCTTCATGGACATCCGAGAAGGTCGGTCGCTCTTTCCGGAGCTTTTCGACCCGTACATCTTCTCGCACTCCAACCTGTCCGGGGTCGACTTCACGAAGACCATGGAACACTTCGGGGCGACGACCGTCATGATTGCGTTCGACGTCGTCCGTGGCCCCAAGGCCCCGAAGGGATCGTTCGGAAACAGGCGTCGGGAGGCGATCGCGGAATTCACGCGGGCGCTTGAGGCGGACGGCCACGCGACGGTCGTGGGCACCGCGCTCGGCTCGCATCGCGCGTACGTGACGGCCGTGCTCTGGCAGGCCGATCGGGCGCTCCTGAACGCGGGCCTCTTGGTGAAGAATAATCCCTCGATCGCCTGGGCCTTGGTGCAGACGCTCTCGCCCCGGACGCATCCGATTGTGCTTGGGGCGAACGACGCCCGAGCGCTGCAGAAAACCCTCGTGGCGATGCGTATCAGTTTCGAAGGTCCCGCCCCGGACTTCACGGAAACCATGCGCCAGATCGGCACGAAGCTTGCCGAAAGGCGGAAAATCATCGCCGAAGAGGCGCTCGATTACCGCAACGTCATCGAGGGCGCGATCGACGAGCTCGAGACTGCCGTCCTATTGCTCGAAAACGTGAAAAAGATGCGCGGCGGAGCGCCCGACACCGACAACCCCGCCGAACGGCTCTTCACCTTCTACGGGGGCGAAGCGAAAGCTTGAGGCACGCGCTCGCAAAAATAGGAAGTCCGAAAAACTCGGCCCCGGAAGCGGCAAATCGCTCCCGGGGCCGATCTGTTTTTGGGAAATCAAGCTCCGTTTTCAGGCTTCACGAATCGCTTGACGATTTGCGCCGTGAAGCCCGACGAAGGCCTCACCCCTCGGCCTCGATCTCGTTGAGGATCGCGTTCAATTCCGCCATACGGCGTGCCGAGCGGCGAGCGGGCGAATCGTTTTCGGGAACGGCGTCCTCCCAGTCGAGCTCCTTCTTGACGGGGTCGTAGGCGATGGCAATGACGCCCGAGCGGCGTCGGTCGGCGATCGTCACGAGGGACGCCCCGCCGATGTAGGGCTCCAACGTGTAGACCGCTTTTTCCGGGGTCGCGACGATCATCTGGAAGCCGAATCGGTTGAAGATGTTCATCGAGATGTCGGTGAATTCGCTGTCGGCCTTGTCGAAGGCTTCGTCAAGGAGCACGGGGGCGAAAACGGGAAGGCCCGTAGCGGAGCGCCCCAACTGGTAGCGAAGCGCCGCCGCGAGACACGTGGTTGTGAGTTTCTGGCGCTGCCCGCCCGACTTGCCCGCACCCGAGAGATAGGTTTCGACGACGCGATTTTCATCGTCGTACTCGACCGCCGAGAATTCCACATGATTGCGTACGTCAAGGACGAGCGAGCGCCAGCGCTGCGCCTCGGGGTCGGCGGAGCCCATGCGTTCGACGAGCGAGCCGATCCGCTCGAACCGGGCGTCCGCCTCTTCGGGTGCGAGCGACTCCCAGGCCCCTTCGAGGATCGAACGGAGCGCCCGACGGAAGTCTTCCACTTCCGCAATGCGCCGATCGTTGATTTCGATGCGAAGGTGCGTGTCACCCGTTTCGAGACGACTGAAGGCGACGGTCGACAAGGAGGCGTTCACCTGCGCCATGCGATCGAAAATCGACCGACGGGAGGCCGTAAGTTGTGAGGCGAGTTCGATGAAGTTCTGAAGCGACTGCGTCTCCAGAAGTTCGCGGAAGCGCCGCTCGAATTTCGGCAGCCCGTCGCGCTCCAGTCCTTCGAGGTATGCCATGTATTCGGGAGCCGCTTCGTAGGCCGTATCCCAGGCGCTCGCACGCGCGGGGTAGCGGCTCCGAAAGAGGGCGAACTGCGCGCAGGTCTCGCTTTGCGCCCGGGCGGCTTCGGCCGCGCCGAGGCGGTTTGCATCCGCAATCGACGCTTTGACCGCGTCGACCGCACGTTCGAGGTCCCGTTCCTCCATGGGAAGCTTCACGGATGCCGGCAAACGTGCGTCGAGTCGCAGGAAGACCGCGGGATCGATCGCATCGGCACCGAGCTTTTCCGCTTCGCGCAGAATCGCCGTGAGACGGTCTTCGGCGCGGGCAAGAAACGTTTTCTTTTCTTTCGCTTCAACCTTACGGTCGATCAACACGCGGGCCGCGGTTTCTTCACGCGTGCGCGCCGCGAGGAGCTGCGACTCGATCGACTTCAGTTCCGAATTCGATTCGAGCACGGCCTTCAGGGCTTCGTCCGCTTCGGCTTCGCGTCGGCAGGCCCCCGGGAGGTCCACTTCCTCCCAGGTGGCGTTCGTAACGATTTCGGCCGCTGCAAGCCGTTCGCGCAGGCGACGCCCTTCGTCGTCAAGCGCTTCGCGGGTAAGGGCGATCTCTTTTTTACGCAGCTCCGTGCGTTCGGCTTCTTCAACGTAGAGCGCGAGCTTCGAGGCGTTCGAGAAACCCGTCACCCAATTGCGACGATCGTCAATCGACGTCGAATCGTCTTTCGTTAAAAGTCGTCCGCGGGTTTTGACAAGCCCCGAAGGCATCACGGCCGAGTCCGCACGTCCGAACGCTTCGAACGTATCGACGCAACGGTGAGGAAAGCGTTCTGCGAATTCAAGCGCCACCGCGGAGCGCCAGGGGCCCGTGGCGAAATTCACCTTTTCGGAGAGGAACGCTTCGCCGCGGAAGGCCGGCTCTTCGTGGTCCGTCGGCTCGACGCGAAGGATTCGAAGCATCTCGCCCGAATCGTGTTCGGCAACGTACGCTTCAAGACCCGGGAAGTCCTCGTCCGAAACGAGCATCGTCAGCGCGAAGTCGCGCGTCGCGCGTTCGATCGCCCCCTGCCAAAGGGCTTCTTCGGACTTCACCTCGAAGAGCTCCCCGGCAAAGGGGAGGCGCTTTTCGTCGAGTTTCAGGGCGTCCGCGATGCGACGCCGCATGCTCGCAAGATTCGAAGGAATATTGGTCGGACGCAGGCGCATCGCGGCGATTTCACGCGTGAGCGCGGAGAGTTCCCGCTCCAGAGCGGCCTCGGTCGCGACCGCTTCGTCACGCCGCTTCATGCGGTCGACTTCGGCCGATTCGCGGGCCTGAAGGAGTGCCTTCATTTCTTCGGAGAGAGTCACCCAGGCGCGCTCCTCTCCGGGAACCTTCTCGCCGCACTGCGCGAGACTTTTTTCGACGCGAAGGCGCAGCTTTTCGACGCGCTTCACGGCGTCCCTTCGGTGTTCGAGCATTTGCGTGAGGTTCGCGACCGCTTCGCCGCCCGCACGGTAGTGGAGTTGCTCCAAGCGGCGGACTTCGTTTTTCGCATCTTCCGCGGCACGCTCGGCATTCGCGAGGGCGGCCTCGGATTCGGCCGCTTCGCGCTTCAGGCGCGGGAGGTCCCGCTCGACGATGTCTCGCTCGAACCGAAGCTTCCACGCGGGCGTCGCCCGCGTCTCTTCGTCGCGGAAGCAGGCATTGCGCTCTTCGCGCTGAGCGCGCAAGAGAGCGGAGCGGGCCTTTTCGAGAATCTCGTGCTGTTTTCGAGCTTCCACAACCGCGCGGTGAGCGTCCGAGAGCTCCCCGAATTCGTCCACCAACCGATCCGCGGTCTCGAAGGTCTTCGGTTCGTCGAGCATGAACGTGCGCAGGAACGTGTTCAAGTCGCCGAGGTTCTTTGCGGACTGAGCTTTCGCGAGAAGCTTCAAGGCCGCCTTGTCGCGAATGCCGAACAGGGCCGAGAAGGCGGCCGAATAGGCCGTAAAGGTCGTGAAGCTCTTGAGGTCAGCGGGAAGGCGCCGCTTCAAGGCCTTGAAGTCGAAGTCCGTACGCGCGAATTCCTTGAGGAGTTCGGACGTCAACGTCACGTCGCCCGAAGCGATCATGAATTGACGGATGACGGAATTTTCGTCGGTCGAGCGGCCCTTCACGTACGCAACGAGCATGAGCGTGTATTGGGCGCCTACCGCGTCAAAGAGCGTCAGGGCCACGACCGAAAAGGTCGAACCTTCGCGCAAATACCGCACCACCGAGCGCGAACGCCCCGAAGAGTCGTACTCGGTCGCGCTCGACCAGGCGCCGCGAACGTAACTCATCACCGAGCGGTCCGAGCGGCGACCGCGCTCCCCTTCGTGTGCCGCGGCATTGTATTCGGGTTGCGGCAGAAGGAGCGTCACCATCGCATCGAGCAGGGTCGACTTCCCGGAACCGGAAGCACCGACGAAAAGGTACCCCCGGGGGCTCACCTCAATGTCGTGCGAGCCCGAAAACGTGCCCCAGTTGAAGAGTTGCAGGCGCGCGATGCGAAACTGCGTATGGCCTTCGAAAACCGACGCGTTCAATTCATTCGTTTTGTTCATTATTCAAAGTCCGGATCGGTGAAAAGGAGACCGTCTTCGGCGGGTTTGTCCGCGACTCCCGACGATTCGGTGTTTTTCGCTTTGGGCCGGCTTCGGGGTTTCCGGGCAGTCGGGTTTTTCTTCGCGGGGACGGAGGACGTTTCTTCGGCCTCCTTCGCTGCCGTGGTGTCGACGGAAGCCGGCTCGGCCGGCACGGCTTTGTCCGCCTGATCGGTCACGACGGCGTCGAGCGCTTGCATCAAATTTTGATCCCGATCGGGCGTGTTTTCGTCGACGGGAGCCTCGATCGTCGGAAAAAAGGGCTCGGAATCGACAGATGCGGGAACGACTTCGGGAGAGACTTCCGCGTCGCCGGCTTCTTCAACTTGGTCGTCGTCCGATTCCGTTTCGTCGGGCGCGTCCCTATCGCCGGCATCGTCAGCCCCGTAGCCCTCATCGTCCGTCTCGAGATCCCCTTCGATGTCGGACCCGATGTCGGCTTCGTCTTCTTCCGGATCGGCGACCGTGCCGCGCGTATCGGCTCGGTCGTTGTCGACCTCCGCCACGTCTTCGCGCAGCTCTTCGGCCTTACGGCGGTACTCGTCGGCAAGGGCCGCCACGTCCGTAGCGTCAAAGAGAAGTTGCAGAACGGGACTCACTTCGTAGCGGAGCTCTTCACCCGAGAGCGGGAGGAGAATCTTGCGGTCCTTGAGGCGCTTCACGACGCCCCCGACATGCGCGTCGAAGAGACGCACGTCACGATCCGCCGCTCGGTCGTAGTCGCGCAGGTATTCGACGATCTCGGCGTGTGCCACCACCGTGCGGTCGCCCGTTTCCGAGGTTCGCATCAGACGCGATCGGAGCATCAGGAGAAGCACCGAATCGAGGAACTTCAAGCGAACGGTGTGCAGAAGCGACGGCGCCTTCGACTCGAACGTGTCGGGCCGACGGCAGAACGCAATCCCCGTTTCGTCGTCGATCGCAAGATCGAGAAAAAGGTCGTTCAAGCGCGAGCGCAATACCGCTTCGCTTGCGACCAATTCCGTCCAGAGATGACGGCTACGGTCCCGCCGCAAGTAAGGGCCGCGCAAGAGGTGCACGAGCACCTGTCGGGTTTTGAAGGGGAGCGTCCCCGTGTCGCCGTCGAAGAGCGCCGTCCCGGGAAGTTCCGGGGTGGCGTCGTTCGCGCCGTACGCGAAGTCGCGGGCGTCGGTCGCAACGTCGGGAGAAATATCGTCGGTTTCGTCGATCATGGCATCTCAACATTCGGAGCCGAGCGGAAAAAAGAGGAGCCTTCGCTCTTGATTCATCGTCTTCCCGCCCGGGAAATCAATTCGGTTACTTGCGGCTACTCAGCGCAACCCCCGCGAGCGGCGCATCTTTTCGAGGGACGCTCCCGTAAAGCGGAAGGTCGGTACGGTCGCTTCACGGGTTTCGCCCGTACGCGTCGTCCACGTGACGTGTTCGAGGTCGGCGGAAGCCACGAGCGGGAAGAAAGCCTCGGGCGTCAGATTCACATCCCGATCGGGAGTGCTTTCGGAAGGAACACTTTCGGCAGAAGCGGGATCGGCATCGGTCGCATCCGCCGTGTCTGCCGCATCCTGCGCCGCATGCACGACTCCGTCCTCGGGTTCATGCACGAAGACGCGATCGGCCGGATCCTGTGCGTCGCCCGCCGGATCAAAATGAAAGAGCCGATAGCAGGCGGCAAGCTCGTCCGAAGCATTCGTCTCCGAAGCTTCCGAAATGTCCTCGGGCGCCTTTTTCGTCTTTTCTTCGTCGTTAGTTTCCGCAGGCTCGATCGCACGACGAGCGGCCAACATCTCGAGGAACTCCGCCTTCGGATCGCGTACGGGTTCGCCGTAGCGGGCGGCAAGCGTAAGAAGCCCCACCAACGAAGCCAAACCGCGGCGAACCGTCGGGGCAGGCTTCTTCTCTGTCCGGGTGTCGCCGTCGGCCGTCGGCTCGCCCAAGAGGGCGAGGACCTCGCCGACCGTGACGGTCTCGCGTTCGGCAAGCGCACGCCGTACGGCGCGCTTCAGACCCGCATAGTCGATATCGGAGTCGCGCAATCGCGCGGCCAACGCGCGGAGGTCGGCAACGGGCGCTTCGGCCTCTTCGATCGGGGTCGAGAGACGCGAGAGTTCGGGATCGTAAAGTTCCAACGTGGAAACGGACGTCACGTACGCACTTGTAAATTCCAGAGTGTGCACGGGTTTCCCGACGGAAATCGCAAGCGCCGCATCCCGGGCCGCCGCGTCCGCCTCGCGAATGAGGCGGTCAAGACGTTTCTCTTCCCGGTACTCGTGGCGCTCGACGAATTCGCGCAGCGATCGGGCGAGCGCGATCATGACGGAACGCGTATCGCGGGCGCGCTCCAGAAGGTCCGTCTGAAGGCTCGTCAAGAGTTCGCGGTCGCGTTTCCCGAGCTTTTCGAAAAAGGGTTGGGTACGAATCCGATCGATCGCATTTTGGAGTTCGTCGGTGGCGCGGGGATCGGTGAGAAGCCGATAGAAGCCCTCGAAGGCTCGACCCGCGTCGGAATCGCGAATGGCGTCGTACCCTTCGAAGAAATGTTCGAGCATGTCGCCGCGCGGGGCGTCGCTTCGAAGAATCTCCGCGCGGAAGTTGCGGTTCAGCCGCTCGAACTCTTCGCGCACGCGACGGAAGTCCGTCTGCAGTTCGTAGAAGAGGTCGAGAATGTCGTTCGTGCGGGTGAGCGCCGAATCCGTCGCAAGCACTTCCGCACGCCCCTCGCGTACGGCCGCGATCTCGGCGTCGATGCGGGTCTTTTCGGCTTCCAGTCGCGCAATGCGGGCCTCGGGATCGGCATCCGAATCGTTCGCCAGCTTGATGAGGGCGTGGGTCACCATGTCGAGGCGCGTTTCCGTGGGACCCGCGCGACGCATGCGATAGCGCGTCAAAAATCGAATGACGTCAAGGCCCGCCGATGTGAGCTCGTACACCTCTTCGTCCGCCCCCGCAGGGAGACGACAGACGATGTAGCCGTCTTTCACCCAACGTGCGGCGTAGAGTTTCGCCAGTTCCCGGGGGCCTTCGCGGCTCTCCCGACGGCTTTCCCGGTCGGTTGCGCGGTCGGCGGCTTCGAGTTCGCCGAGTTCCGACGCAAGGCGGTCGATGAAGACGGACGCCGGGAGTTGCCGCTCGCCCTCGTAGAGGAGGTTCTCAAGGAGCCCGACCGTGACGGGCGCGTTTTGGCCCGTCAGGAGCTTCCAGATCGGCGTTTCCTTCAACGCCCTGTAGGTGTCGATGAGAGTACGGGCTGGCACGAGCGATGAGTCCTCCGGGGGTGTAGGGCGCCGTGTAACTCCCCGCGGGGCTGCCGAAGGAAGGAGGGCGCCCGTCGATCGCGGGGCGAAAAGCCAATGCCGAGCGGTGAACGGAGTCGCCGAAGAAACGGTTCGCGCGCGATCGGGAACGACTTCGGACGACGAAGCCGCCCGAAAACTGTTTATTGTAGCGGATCGAGGCCTCGTGCCGCTGCCGTCGGAGCGGCTTTCGGCGCAAAAAGCTCGAACCCTTGGGGACGACAAAACGGCGGCAAAAAGAAAGCCGGGCACTGAGGCCCGGCAAACGGAAGGGAAGAAGAGAACGGACTCGCAGAAGACGCTGAGTCGAGCCCGTTCCAACTTCTTACCCGAGAAGGATACGCCTTTCGAGCAAAACTCGAGGAAAAAACTTTGCCGTAGGATTGATCTGCATTCAAGGTCTTGGGCTTGACTTTACACGGTGGTTTTCACAGTACCCGCTTCGGCCGGCGCAACCTCGGATTTTTCGGCGACTTTTTCCGCCGTCTTTCTCGCCTCGATGTCGGGGAAGCGCATTTCATTGAACCGCACGATGCGTACTTTCGGGTGGGTGACGCGGTAGCCGATCCAGAGTGCGGCGAAAATCAGGAGCCCCACGTAGGTTGCGAGGAGTCCCCGTCCGTCGAAGGCCGTCCCCGTGAAGACGTCGAAAAGGGCTTCGTAGTTCTGACCCGCCGCGATGAAGGCGCAGATTGCAAACGCAATCGCGGGTCCGACCGGAAAGAGCGGCGCACGGTAGGGGAGGTCTTCGATTCGCCCGCCCTGCGCGACGTAGCCGCGACGGAAGCGGTAGTGCGAGATCGCCATCCCGAGCCAGCAAATGAAGCCGCCCATGCCGGTGGTGTTCAACAACCAGAAGTAGACCGTCTGGTCGCCGTAGAAGGCCGTGAGGAAGCAGAGGCAGGAAATGACGGTCGTAGCAAGAAGGGCGTTGCGCGGCACCCCGGAAGCGGACGTCCGTCCGAAGATCTTCGGCATCTTCCCGGCGAGCGCGAGCGTATGAAGCATGCGGGTGGCGGCGTACATGCCGGAATTCCCGGCGGAAAGGACCGTCGTGAGAATCACGGCGTTCATGACCGAAGCGGCCGAGACGAGCCCGGCGTTTTCAAAAACGAGGGTAAATGGGCTCACCGCCACGTCGGCGAGGTCGTTTTTGAGAAGCCGCGGATCCGTGTAGGGAATCAACAGGCTCATGACGACGGTCGACAGGATGTAGAAAAGAAGAATGCGCCGGAAGATCTGCTTCACGGCCTTCGGGATGTTCTTCTGCGGATCCTTCGATTCGCCCGCCGCGACGCCGATGAGCTCCGTCCCCTGGAAGGAATACCCGACCGTCATCGCCACGGCGAAGAACGCCGCAAAGCCCCCGGCAAAAGGACCTTCGCCCGCGGTCCAGTTCGCAAAACCCGAGCCTTCCACTTCGGTCGGGACGCCGAGAAGAAGGAGCGTCCCCGCGATGATGAAAAAAACCACCGCTGCAACCTTCACGAACGCGAACCAGAATTCCGCCTCGCCGAAGATACGTGCCGACGCCCAGTTGAAGGCGAAGATCACCGAAAGGAAAATCGCGCTCCAGCACCAGCCCGGAACCTGCGGGAACCACCAGGCCATGACGAGCTGCGCGGCAACGAGGTCGACCGCAATCGCAATCGCCCAGTTGTACCAGTAGTTGATGCCGAGCGCAAAACCGAAACCTTCGTCGACGTACTTTTCGCCGTACGTGGCGAACGACCCCGAAACGGGTTCATAAGCGGCGAGCTCGCCTAGCCCCGTCATGAGAAAGTAGACCATAAGGCCGATGAGCGCATAGGCGGCGATGGCGCCCGCGGGACCCGCCTGGGAGAGAACGGCCCCTGAGGCAACGAAAAGTCCCGTGCCGATCGACCCCCCGAGGGCGATCATCGTCAGGTGTCGCGCCGACAAAGAGCGTTTGAGTGTGGTGGACATAGTGCGAGGGAAAGGAAAATTGAAGGAAACGCAAGAGCAAACTCCATGCCCGTTCGTGCTTGGAACGAAAAGTCCCGACGACGACGGGTGCCTTGTCCGATGCGTACATCTTGCTACGGAGAGGACGTTTTCGCGAGTGCGAACCCTACGCTCTTCTTGCCCGAAACTCTGAGAAGTGCGGGTCGGCACGTACGGACGTTCGATGCGCGCGGCAAGGGACAAAAGGGAAAAGGCCTAAGGAAGGCCGGATGACGGCGGTCGGAAGACACAAAACAAAAGCTCCCCCGCAGCAAACGGGAGAGCTTCGAGGACACGCGAATTCGGGTGTCGAGAACGGGCGGCCGGATCAGGCGGCGAGACCCTGTTCGATGAAGGCCTTGAGTTCCGAGGGGGTCTTCACTTCAACAAGACGCCCCGGAAGTTCGACGCCGTTTTTGACGACGAGCATCGTCGGGATATGCTTCACGTCGAATTTTTCCTTGAGTTCGGGCGAGGCTTCGGAATCGATGGCGACGAACTTCATGCGACCCGCGTACTCCTTGGCAAAGGCCTGGTAGAAGGGCGCGGCGCGACGGCAGTCGATGCACCAGGAGGCGCCGATCGCGAGAATCACGGGGATGTCGGACTTGAAGACGACTTCGTCGAGGTTGGCGGAGGTGACGGGAACGATTTCGCTCATGGTGCGATCCTCTTGCGGAGTGTGAAGGGAGACGGGCGGCGGCGTTTGCTCCAACCCGATAGCTTGGGCACATCGTAGCACGACTTTCGAAAGCCGTTGCCTTTCGGAGTGCGGTCCGAGGCGAAAAACCGCGTCGCGAAGACGCGTCCGTTGTTTCCGTATGTTGCAGTACGGGCCCCTCTATCGCAAACGGCGTATCGGTTTCGTGTCGAGCCTCCTTCGCACGACGTACGACCAAAGAGAAAGCAACGCCAAACTTCGCACCGAAGTAGCGGATAAGCACGGAAAAGCCGTGCACTCCCGGAGCGATGCCGCTCGAAAAGGACTCCGTTCACAATCGGTACCATAGGTGACACCTATTGGAAAAACGGCACGGCTTCCTTTAGGATGAGCGGACGTTATTTCCGCGAAACCACCATAGATAGATTACCCGAGTAACGAAAACACCATTTCAAGGCCCGCTACCCGAAATCACGCTGCGCGGGCCTTCATTCGTTTTTCGGATTTTCGGGCGGTTCGCAACCCTCTTTCCACCCCCCCGCTAAGGTCCTCTTCCATGTCCGTCACCATCGATCCGCGCCGCGACGAGCTCTTCGACGAGCTCGGTCGGATTCGTCTGCGCGAAAGCTACATGCGCCCCGAAGAAACGAGCCCTCAGGAACGTTTCGCGTCGGTTGCCGAAACCTTTGCCTCGAACCCCGAACACGCGCAGCGCATCTACGACTACGCGAGCCGTCACTGGCTCTCCTTTTCGACGCCGATCCTTTCCTTCGGTCGCTCGAAGAAGGGCCTGCCGATTTCCTGCTTCCTCGCCTACATGGCCGACAGCGCCGAAGGGCTCGTCGACACGCTCTCCGAAGTCAATTGGCTCTCGATGCTCGGGGGCGGCGTGGGGATCCACGTGGGCATCCGCTCGGCGGATGAAAAGAGCGTGGGCGTGATGCCGCACCTGAAGGTCTACGATGCGGCGTGCCTTGCGTACCGTCAGGGCTCGACCCGTCGCGGCTCGTACGCGGCGTTTCTCGACATCGATCATCCGGACATCATTCCGTTCATCGAGATGCGAAAGCCCACGGGCGACCAGAACCTCAAAGCCTTGAACCTCCACCACGGCGTCAATCTTTCGGACGCCTTCATGGCGAAGGTCGAAGCCTCGATGCGCGACGCCGATGCGGACGACTCGTGGGAGTTGAAAGACCCCGCGACGGGGCGCGTGACGGAAGTCGTTTCCGCGCGCGACCTCTGGCAGCGCATTCTCGAAATGCGCATGCACACGGGGGAACCCTATCTCGTCTTCACGGATACGGCGAACCGGGCGCTTCCCTCCTGGTTGAAGGCACAGGGACTTGCAATCCACGGCTCGAACCTCTGCACGGAAATCTTCCTTCCGACGAGCGCCGACCGTACGGCCGTCTGCTGTCTCTCGTCCGTGAACCTCGAATACTTCGACGAGTGGAAGGACGACCAGAACTTCATCCCCGACGCGATGGAGTTCCTCGACAACGTATTGCAGTATTTCATCGAACACGCTCCGGAGACCATCGCCCGCGCGAAGAAGAGCGCCGAGCGCGAACGCTCCGTCGGTCTCGGGGCGCTGGGCTTTCACGCATACCTTCAGAAGAAGGGCGTTCCTTTTGAGTCGGCGCTCGCCAAGAGCATCAACATCCGCATCTTCAAGCACATTCAGTCGGAATGCGCCCGTGCGGACGCGATCCTCTGCGACCTTCGCGGTCCGTGCCCGGATGCGGCGCAAGCGGGCGTAAAGCGCCGCTTTTCCCACTGGAACGCCGTGGCGCCGAACGCGTCGTCCTCGCTCATCATGGGGGGAACGAGCCCCTCGATCGAGCCGCGTCGCGCCAACATCTACCGTCAGGACACGATCTCGGGCGCCTACATCGTGAAGAACCCCCAGCTCGTGCGCGAATTGGAGCGCCTGGGGCTCAACAACGACGACGTCTGGGCCGACATCATCGCCCACGACGGCTCGATCGCGCATCGCGAGGACATTCCCGAGGCCGTACGCGCCGTGTTTCGCACCGCGACCGAAATCGATCAGCGTTGGATCATCGAACTTGCCGCCGACCGGCAGCCGTTCATCGATCAGGGTCAGAGCGTGAACCTTTTCTTCCCGCCCGACGTGTCGATTCCGTACCTGCACGCCTGTCACTTCACGGCGTGGAAACGGGGTCTCAAGTCCCTTTACTACAACCGATCGGACAAGCTCCGCAAAGCGGACCGCGTGGGTGTGGTGACCGAACGCCGCCGCATCGAAGACGACATCAACATGAAGGCCGTAGCCGACGACACGACGTGTCTCGCCTGCGAAGGCTGAGATCGCCGTCAGGACCACACTCAACGAACAAACACGCAAAGGTACACATCGCCATGACCGAATCCGCCAACGACGCCGCGTCGCTCGTTCGACCGGCCGCCACGCCCGAAGGGGAGGGGCTTCTCTCCTCGCGCACCTACTTCAAGCCCTTCCGCTATCCGTGGGCCTACGAAGCCTTCATGCAGTCGGAACAGATGCACTGGCTCTGGACCGAAGTCCCCATGATGGAGGACGTGAAGGACTACCAGCGCAAGCTCACCGAAAGCGAAAAGGACTTCCTCACGAAGATCCTGCGCTTTTTCACGCAAGGCGACATCGACGTCTCGGGTGCCTACGTGAAGAGCTACCTCCCGCGCTTCGGGCAACCGGAGGTGCGCATGATGCTCTCCTCCTTCGCCGCTCGCGAAGCCGTGCACATCGCCGCGTACTCGCATCTCATCGAAACGCTGGGGTTGCCGGAATCCATCTACAACGAATTCCTTCAGTACGAAGCAATGGCCGCGAAACACGACTTCTTCAACGAAGTCTCCGAAAACGACGAATACGGCCTCGCGGCCCGTATCGCGGCGTTCTCGGCTTTCACGGAAGGGATGCAGCTTTTCTCCAGCTTCGTGATGCTCCTCAACTTCACCCGCAACGGCACGATGAAGGGAATGGGGCAGATCATCGCCTGGTCGATTGCGGACGAAACGCTTCACACCGACTCGATGACGCGCCTTTTCCGCGAGTACGTGACGGAAAATCCCCATCTCTGGACGGATGACCTCAAGCGCCGCATCTACACGATCGCGGAAACGATGGTGGAGCTCGAAGACCGCTTCATCGATCTCGCCTTCGGCGTCTCGGAAATGGAACGTCTCACGCGCGAGGACGTACGCGCCTATATCCGCTACATCGCGGACCGTCGTCTGACGGGGCTCGGCTTGAAGAAGATCTTCGGCTCGACCAAGAACCCCCTCCCGTGGGTCGACGCCATGCTCGGCGTCTCGCACACGAACTTCTTCGAAAACCGCGTGGTCGACTACGCGAAGGGCGCACTCACGGGCGACTGGAGCGAAGTGTGGGGGAGCGCGAAAGAATGAACGCCTTCGTCGCGGAGGTCTGAGGGTCGGTAATCGCAATACGGTGTTTGCGCTCAAGGCCCGACGCCCCCGGTACGACACGCGAAGGCGCTTCGACTCCGTGCTCCTTGCCGCCGAAGATCGCGGGAGAGGACGCACGGGGGAGCACAAGTACGAGCGAACAAAAAACAGAAAGCCCGGACTCCGAGGAGTTCGGGCTTTCTGCTTTTCGGAGCCTCGCGACAGGCCTCCGTCGCCCGTCGCCGCTTGGTGCGAACATTTGCCTCAAGAAGCTCAGGAACCGCCGCCCGCGGGCGTCCCTTCGCTCGCGTCCGCGGCGGGAACGGTGCCGAATTCGTTCGCGGCGTGTTCGCGTTGCGGGAGGCGCCCTTCGGAGAGGGCCTTCAGAATCACTTCGCGCACGACGGTCGACGCGGAGGTCGACTCCTGGGCGCAAAGCTGCATGAACGCATCGCGATCTTCAATCGAAAGACGGACGCTCAGGACGGTGGATTTGACGGTCATGGTTGTAGTGTTCTCGGAAACGAGTTTATGGGGCACCACCGATCGTAACGCAATGATGGGAAAAAGCAACTGTGGAATTTTTCCGATTTACACGAACGTTACCTGCCTTGTCTCGGGTTTCGAACAAAATCCCTTTGAATTTCAACGGATTCGAACTCAAAAGTATTTTCAAATCCGAATCGAAATTCTTTTTCTCAGTCGTTTGAAATTACGATTTTTTAGTTCGATATCGACATTCTTTTGTCGTTCAACGTCGAAAATTGAAATCGACATTCTCGATTTCGTAAATCCGCGTGTTGATTTTTGTACATTTCGAATAACTTCCATACTCTTCCCGCGTCAATTCCGCCGACTCCATCGTCTTAAGCGTCCGAAACCGAAGCACCGTCGTCAAAATCAGGCGCTGCGAAGCGGACAAGGATTCAATCGTCCGCTACCCGGCATCTCCGGAAAGTCCTCCTCGACCCGCGGCCGAGTCCTCGAAACCAAGACGCGCCCGTACTCGGGGAATCCGAGTGCGGGACGCCGCCGTCAATCCGGACCAACATCAAAGGCACGACGGACCGTCGTGCGATTCCGTTCGATCCGAAACGGCCCCCGGAATACTGATCTACGCAGATCCGCGCGCTCGATGTCTCGCCCGTAAGACTCTTTGCAGGGATTTTCTTCCCGATCGGGAGGGATGGATTTCGGGCCGTCAGAGTAAGAAGGGAGGCCGAGCAAAACGAACTTCCTGGTTCATGCGCAAGCGTTCGACCTCGAAGAAAGAAGCGGGAGAAGAGGCAAGCAGGACAAGAGCCGCTCAGAACTCGTCGATCTCCTTTGCAAGGAACTGCGACCGCGTGGAAAAAATCCGTCGCACGGCTTCTTCGTCGGAAATCTTGACCCCGACAGAGCGAATCATCGCGCGGATCCATCGGAGCCCGGGATCGCGATCCGTGCGCTGATGCCAGTAGAGAGCTCGCTCGATGCCCGGTCGCACCCACGGGGTCGGGAGCGCCACGAGTTCGCCCGATCGGACGTATTCGAGTGCCAAGCGTCCCGTCATGCGGAGCACCATGTCGCTCTCGCGGATGATGCGCGACGCCCCGAGCATGTAGGGCATCGTAATCGCCGCCTGCTCGCGCGGGGAGGGCATGAGCCAGGATTCGTCGTCAAGAAGCGTGTTGATCCGAAGTGCCGGAAACGCTTCGATCGCCTCGCGCGTCATCTTTTCGCCCGCCTCGGCCCTGAGCGCCAACGGGTGACCCGGGCGCACCACGAAGACGTACTGCGACGCGTAGAGCATCTGCTGCATGATGGAGCTCGAATGAACCATCGCCCGCGGGGCGATACCGATATGGATCCGACCGTTTGCGAGCATTGTGAGAAGGTCTCGGTCGAGCTGCACGACTTCGAAACGCACGCCCGGCGCCCGACGGCGGATTTCGAGCATGGCGTGAGCGAGTACTGTTGCCAGGGCGCTGTCCATCGCGCACACGCGCACGGTCTTTTCGTACGTTTCGGGTCGAAAGACGGCGTTCTCGAAAAGATGCTCCCAACTTCCGATCGCCTGCGCAAGGCGCGGACGCAGAGTCTTCATGAAAGCCGTAGGTACCAAGGCCTTCCCGTGCCGCACGAAAAGCTCGTCGCGAAAGATTCCCCGGGCCTTTTGCAGGAGGCGGGAACTCTTCGGCGTCGAAATCCGCAGGCGCGTCGCCGCCCCCGTCACCGACTCGGTTTGAGCGAGGACGTGCAAAAACTCCAAGAGCTCCAGCGTCATCTCGCCCTTTTTGAGAGGTTCGGGCGAGTTCTCGTTAAGTCCGTCGCGAAGGTCACCGTGACACTCGGGGTTGTCGGGACTCTCGAGGTCGTCCTCGATCGCGTCGTCATCGAGCTTCTCGCCGTCCTCGGGCAGAGCGTCGGACGGTTTCGAAAGGATTTCGATTCTCGGG
>CAJLHF010000030.1 GCA_905206365.1 uncultured Sutterella sp.
CCTAACCCACGAGCCCCTCGGTTAGCAGGTCCGAAAAACGCGCCCCACCCCACCCGCCCTTCGGGGGATTGTCGCGATCGGTCGTGGTCTTCTTGGCCAGCTGGAGAAGGTTGAACGCTGCGATTGCGTGTTCGCGCACGGCCTCCTGATCCGCCTCATCGAGGTGCGGATAACGTTCGCGCACGATACGTCCGAGGGCGGCGACGGTGAGTTCGGGAGGCATCAGGTCGTCGTCGAAGAGACCGCGCTCCACGTTCTTCTTGTCTTGCAGAAAGTCCGCAAGGATCTCCGAAATGTCGTTCTTGCAGATCCTCTTGGCTTCGGGGGATTTCGGTTCGCGGAGTCCCTTGATCTCCACCTTGACCGTATCCTCCGTCGGGCTGTCCTTTTCAGGCGTGTCGATAGACGTGTCTTCAATGTCTTTCTGTTTCGCACCAGACGAGCCGCCTTTGAGGTCTCGGGTCTTCCCGTCTCCGGGCTTCGTCGTAACCTTGGCCTTGAATTCAAACTTCGGCGCGAGTACCTGCTCCATGAGGAGACTCGCGGAGATGGCCTTCAGCGTGTCGTTGACGGCCTCCGAGACGTTCTGCTGCGAGGCGTCCGGTTCCGCGATGAGGTTCGTGAAGCGCGCGTGGGTCTTGCCCGGCGCATCGCGCGTCGCGCGACCGATGATCTGAACGACTTCGGTCAGGGAGTCGCGGTAGCCGACCGTGAGAGCGTGCTCGCACCAGATCCAGTCGAAGCCTTCCTTCGCCATACCGAGCGCGATGATGATGTTCACGTGGTCGCGATTCTTCGCTTGGGTGGGGTCCTTGAGCGAAGCCAGCACCTTCGACCGCTTCGACGGATCGTCGTCGACGAGGTCGGCGATGCGAAGCACATTGCCCTTTGGAGTGCGCACAAGCTGAAACCCCGTCTGAGGATCAACGCCCTCCCAGCGGCCGAGTGCACTGATGATGCGTTCGACCTCCTTGTACTTGTCCTTCGTCGATTCGCCCGAGTTGACGTTCGGGATGTGGATGATGGTTCGTTCGTCCGGGTTGAGCACGTCAAGAATACTGTCGACGTAGGACCCTTGATAGAAGAAGTACCCGATGCCGAGCGACTTCAGGTACTCGTAGCCGTTCAGCTGTTCGTAGTAGGTATAGGTGACCGTAGCGAACTTCGATTCGTCCTCCGGCATCAGCACGGCTTCGGAGTCCCCGCGGAAATACGACCCCGTCATCGCAACGACGTGAACCTTGCCGCGCTCGAGAAGCTCCTTGAGTTGGCTGCCGAGGCGGTTCTCGGGGTTCGCCGAGACGTGGTGAAATTCATCGATGGCGATCATCCGGTCGTCGAAAGCCTCGATGCCGAAGCTTTCGACCGCGAAGCGGAAGGTCGCGTGCGTGCATACGAGGAACTTGTCGTTGCTCTTCAAAAATTCGCCGACGGCATCTACTTTCCCTGTTTCCGTGATCGCGGCATCACAGAGATTCCAACGCGGCTCTACGTGCCAGTTCGCCCAAAAACCGTGCGTCACAAGGTCGGTGTTGCCGAAGCTCGCTCCGATGGAGCGCTCCGGCACTACGATGATGCCTTGCTTCAACCCTTGATGCTCGACCTTGTCAAGAGCAATGAACATCAGCGCGCGGGACTTGCCCGACGCGGGCGGCGACTTGATGAGCAGGTATTGCTCTCCGCGCTTTTCGTAGGCGCGTTCCTGCATGGGACGCATCCCGAGCTCGTTCGTCTTCTTGGATTTTCCCGTCGCCGCATAGGCGACGTTCACAGTAGGAATCATTTGGGTCATTTTGTTGCAGCCTTTTGCGTGAGCCTGACATACATTTCAAAGAGCTTCTCGAGTCGCTCAGAGTCATTCTTGAATCTGCGACCGATGAAAATGCGCTCGATTACTTCGTCGTTCCATTCATGGGCTACGAGGAGGTCGTCGGGCATAGCATTCTTGGAATAGAGATCTGCAATAGTCGCTGGGAAGTGGCGTTCGCGGGCTTCCAAAATCCTTTCGGCGGCCTGGGTGAGATCAGCCTTGTTTTTTTCGGTCAACTTTGGGATCGGGAAAGTGTTCCATCCGAGGGTTTTATTGTAGCGTAAGTCCGTCTTGATCTTTCCGCATACAGTTTTCACCCAGATGAGATGAAGTCGTGATGCTAAGATTGCAAGATTCCAAATCGGTGCATCGTAGAGAGCAAATGCGGCATTGGTAATTGCAGCATCGTTACCAATAAGATTGCAGGGCAGGTAAATATAATTTTCAGACGAATGCTGTACAACCGTAATAGCAGAGTGTTTGGCGATATTCATCTCTCGAAATTGGTGTGCCTTTTGGGCGAGTTTGGGTGCTGATGATTGTTCGCGGAAAGCGCGGCAATGCTCTATACGTTCGGCAATTTTGGGGATGGACATCGCTAGAGGAAGATCATTATCTTCAATCCAAAGACAATATCGAAGTTTGCCTTTGTTTAACTCTTCAGAGCCATAGATTCGGCGAATGAGTTTTTCTCGGTTGAGCGGTTCAAGGCTTAGATCCTGCAACTCTTCAGGTGTAAGTAGAAGGTTCCCGTCATCGGTTGGTTTGTTTCCAATTTGCATGACAGGCAGGTCGGAAGAAAGAGGTTTTGTAGAGGGGGCTACGATAATGTTTTTGTCAGGAATGAGATACGCATTGATGTTGGATACTTCTCTGACGGACGTCTCTTTATGATTGGAGATGGTAAAGATGCGCTTGGTTGAATTTACGGCATTTGATGCAAGTCCAATAATAACGACGGTTACTGCGGCATTGTGAGAAGCAAGATTAGACCATTTGAAGGAGGTATAGCAAAAATTGATATGACAATCTTTTCTAAAGATCAAAGGCCACAACAATTCAACCTGCTGACCCATACAAATTGAATTTGTAGAAACGAATGCAGCAGAAGTATTCTTTGAAGTATTTATGTATTGCGCAGCTTTAAAAAGCCATGCGCCAACATAATCGATCTTTTTATATTTTGTTGTAAACGTAGAAAATACATCATGAGTATCGATTTTTTGCTCAGTATCTAATTTGTCTGCGCCTACATAGGGAGGGTTCCCGCAGATGTAGGTCTCACCTCCAGCGTTCTCAAAGTCGATCTCTACCTGTGTCAGAGGCGTAGAGAAGAGATCGTCAGCAGTAAACTTAACGCCCGTGCCCTCAGGCGGGCAGATGTCCTTCCAGTCGAGCCTCAGAGCGTTGCCCGAGATGATCCAGTTCTTCTTGGAGAGAGGGAGGAAACTGTTGATTGCTAGGTCCGAGCCAAGATAGATTGAGTTGCACTGAAATTCAGCAATGATGAGTGAAAGACGCGCCACCTCGGCACAGAAGTCCTGCAATTCGATCCCACGGAAATTCGTGATCGGAATGCACGAGGGCGTGTCGGGTTCGTTGCGCTCCACGTTGATCTCATGCTCGATCTCTCGCAACTGTTTGTAGGCGACGAGGAGGAAGTTCCCCGAGCCGCAGGCCGGGTCGAACACACGGATGTGCGCAAGTCGCTTCTTCAGATTCAGCAGTTTGCGGGGATTGCCCCGTGACTCTTCAAGTTGGCGGCGAACGTCGTCAAGAAAGAGCGGATTCAAAACCTTCAGAATGTTCGGAACGGACGTGTAATGCATCCCGAGGTTGGCACGCTCGGAATCGTTAGCGACACCCTGAATCATCGAGCCGAAGATGTCTGGGTTGACAAGCTGCCAGTCGAGGTTTGCAATCTGCACCAGGTAGGAGCGCGCCACGCGAGAGAACTTTGGAACATTCCCGGCGTTCGAGAAGAGCCCTCCGTTGACGTACGGGAACTTCGCGGCCCAGCGCGGAAGCGGCGGCGCAAACGAACGCGCGTTGTTACTGAGGCTCATGGCTCGGAAAATCTCTGCGATTACCTCATGGGTGTTCGATGCATCACGCTCCGTCATCTGTTCGACCGTGCTCGAGAACATCTGCGGTGTAGCGAAGATCCTCGTGTCCTCGGCGTAGAAGCAGAAGACCAACCGGACAAGGAAGCGGTTCATCTCGTGACGAAGGTCACCCTCCTTCCACTCGGGATTTTCGCGAAGAAGTTCAAGGTAGAGGCGATTGAGTCGACCGACCGCCTTGATGTCAAATGCGCTTTCGCGGATCGACCGTACGGTCGTGATGCCTGCGAGCGGCAGGAAGAAACCGAAGTGATCGGGAAACTGAGCATACTCACAGGCAACCGTTTCACCCGAAGGAAGGTGCTCGGCTTCGAAGGTCTCGCCGTCCGTCGCGATCACGAACTCGCACTTGTGCTTCGTCGTCGCTGCGGAAAGTTTGAGGTCCACGAGGCCCGCCGATACCTTACCTGGTTCCGTCACCAGGATGTGGACGTTGTTGCGTTGGAGCACGCCGCCTTCAATGTCCGACTTGTTCGTCGAACCCGAGCGCAGCTTTGAGAGCGTCGCCTCCTTGTTGTCGTACGCGGCAAGGAAGCGGAACGCAAATTCCTTCGCATCGAACGGCTCGGCCGCAAGTTCCGAGACAGCGGCTTCGATTTCAACAGCGTTCATAGTGTTTTCCAGAGTGGATGTCGGCTTTCTACGGGGTTGAGCGCTTGGCGGTCGACGGGCGGGACGGTGAGGGATTTAGGGGGGCTCGTCTCAAGCTTCCGGCAGGACGCGGGAGTCCGCAAAAGCCGGCACGGTTTTCGAGGCGGGTCCGTTGTTCCACAACGATGTTGCGAAAAGCAAGCCCGAAGAACGTCTGTCCCACGCTTGTCGGCGGCGACGCGCTATGCGGAATGATCGCACAGGACGCGCGAGGGCATGGGGGGTCGAAAAAAGCCGCGGGCGACGAACCGATGCGTCGCCCGCGGCTTGAGAGTGAGCTACTTGGGGTTAGAAGCGGAAGTCGCGCTCCCCTTCGGCGATCTTGATCAGGCGCTTTTCACTCGCGGCACGGAACTTCTCGTTGGGGATCTTCGGCAGTTCGCGTGCGATCACCTTTTCGCCCGCTTCGCGCGTCTTGGGCGAAGCGTAGTCGCAGAGGTATTCCTTGATCGTCATGACGGCGTTGGCCTGGCAGTAGTTGGCGATGTCGCCGCTCTTGGCAAACTGCATGAAGCGGTCGCCCGTACGGCCGGCGCGGTAGCAAGCCGTGCAGAAGCTCGGCAGGTAGTTGTTTTCGAGGAGCCAGCAGACGATCTCGTCGAGGCTGCGGCGGTCGCTCGTTTCGAACTGGGCCGTGTTTTCGACGTCCTTGATGTCGCGGATCGTGTAGCCGCCCACGGACGTGCGGGAGCCGCCCGAAATCTGCGAGATGCCGATCTTGAGCGCTTCGGTGCGGATGCGGCTGCTTTCGCGCGTCGACATGATCATGCCCGTGTAGGGAACGGCGAGGCGGATGAGGGCGACGATCTTGAGGAAGATGTCGTCGGGAACGGCGTTCGTGAAGGTCGCGGGATCGATGTCGTCGGCCGGGCAGATGCGCGGAACCGAAATCGTGTGCGGACCCACGCCGAAGACGGCTTCGAGGTGCTCGGCGTGCATGAGAAGGCCGACGAAGTCGTAGCGGTAAAGGTTGAGCCCGAAGAGAACGCCGAGACCCACGTCGTCGATGCCCGCTTCCATGGCGCGGTCGTGGGCTTCGGTGTGGTAGGCGTAGTCGGACTTCGGTCCCTTCGGATGAAGTTCGGTGTAGGCGGCCTTGTTGTAGGTTTCCTGGAAGAGCTGGTACGTGCCGATCTGCGCTTCGTGGAGCTTCTTGTAGTTTTCGACCGTCGTCGCGGCGATGTTCACGTTGAGACGGCGGATTTCGCCGTTCTTGTGCTTGATCGAGTAGATGGTCTTGATCGATTCGAGGATGTACTCGATCGGGTTCATCTTCGGGTGTTCGCCCGCTTCGAGGAGAAGGCGCTTGTGACCGAGGTCCTGGAGGGCGATCACTTCGCGACGGATCTCGTCCTGGGTGAGCTTCTTGCGGATGATGTTCTTGTTCTTCGCGTGGTACGGGCAGTAGGTGCAACCGTTGATGCAGTAGTTGGAGAGGTAGAGGGGAGCGAAGAGAACGATGCGGGAACCGTAGATGTGGTCCTTCACGGCCTTGGCCGTTTCGAAGATGCGGGCGTTGCAGTCTTCGAGTTCGCAGGCGAGGAGGACGGCGGCTTCGCGGTGGGTGAGGCCCTTGAAGGTGGCGGCCTTTTCAAGAATCGATTCGATCAGAGGACGATCGTTTTTGTGCTCGTCGGCCCAGGCCAGCGTGTCCTCGATCTCTTCGTGGTTGATGAACTCCTCGGCCTTTCGGGACTTGGGATCGTACATGGTTATGGTCCTCAGGGAAATTCAAAATTTCGGCGCTCATCCCGTTCAAACCGGCTCGAAAGGCCGTCGGAGCCTTCGAGTCGCGGGTCGCGCGCACGCTCGGGCCGAGGGGCTCGGTGCGATCGGCGCCTGCGGGAAGGCGCCTCGGGCGTAGACCCGCGGGATGGCGAAGATTCGATCGTAGAGGCTCCGCGCCGTTTGCGCCATTCGATCGCCCGGAATATGGAAGACTTTCGACTTAAGTCAAAATAATCCGTATGTGGCGTACGGGATAAATGGAAGGGGTGTTCGAGCGGGCATGATTCGATAAAGCTGTCGAAATTCCGTTTTCGCGGGACGGTCGTACGGCAAAATTTATGAATATCGGTTGTTGTATTCACGCAACTCGGGGAAAACACTGAATTTCTTATCGGACGCGGCGCGCGGTGTCCGGACGGGGTGTTTTTACGGCGGTTCGTATATCTATGGTTTACCACTAAAAGTTTTCAAGTGGTCAACATGACATGAAGAGAGTTTTATAATACGGGCCGGAGGAAGGCGGCAAATCACACTTTCAGCGGCCGCGCAACGGCCTTCTCTCCGATAGAATTCGACGGGCCCCGACGGGGCATCGATTTGTTCACAACCAACGCGTCAGATCGGAGGATGTAAAGATGACGTTTAAGCGGGATGACGAAACTCACCGCGGATACGGTAGCAGTGTTGTCAGTTGCCGTTTGCCGCTCGAACTCAAGTTCCAACTCGAGACCCTCTCTCGGGAACGCGGCATGCCGATTTCGTTCGTTCTGAAGATGTACATTGAAGAAGCGGTTCGTCGTAACGAACCCTTCTGGTGGTTGCTCGACGAGGAAGAGTCGGGGAACGAAACCGAACAAAACGTTCGCGCGGCCGGCGGCAACAACCGATAACGGGTTGCACCCGCGCAGTAGGCGATCGGGCGGTGAGGAAGAACTCACCGCCCGTTTTTCGTTCGTTGCACCAGCGGCGAAACTCGGACTCGAGGCCCGTTTTCCTTCGCGTGTTAAAGTGAATGCGACGATCGGGTGTTCGACCGAAGGTCCGCCTGCCCGCCCCGAGAATGCTCCAAAAAGTGAGGAACCGAAACATGGCCAGCATCAAGATCAAGACGAAAATCACGTTCGACGATGAAACCGTCGATAAGTTTGTGGCTTATCTGCGCGAATCGGGAACGACGCCCGAAGCGTTCGCGACGCATGTAATCGGCGAACTCGCCCGCGTCCTCGGAAAGGCGCTCCCCGAGGGGCTCACGACGGCGGAAGTTACAGCTCGAAAGAAGAGCGAACCGAAGTCGGAAGGTAAAACCCGCAAGTCGAAGGCTAAAGCGGCGGAAAAGGTTGAGAAGGCTGAAAAAACCGAGACGATCGAGAAGGTTGAAAAGACCGTCGAACCCGCCGAAGCGGTGACGGACAAGAAGACGGAAGCGGTCGCCGAAGCTCACGTCGAGACGCCGAAGCGACCGACCGCACGCACCGCGAACCGTTCTTCGGCACGCGCCGCCGCCCCGAAGGCGAAGGCTCCTCGGGGCACGAAGACCGCGAAGTCCGAAGCTGCGGAGCCGGTCGAAGCGGTCAAGAGCGCCAAGGCTTCCGAAAAGGCCGAAAAGACTGCAAAGGCGGCATCTTCGGCCAAGCTTGAAAAGTCCGAAGCGCCCGAAGCGCTTGAAAAGGCTCCGGCAGCTCCGAGCGCGCGTTCGCTCCGAACCGCTCGAGGCACGCGCACCACCCGATCGCGCACGGTTGCGGGTACGAGCAAAGCTTCCTGACATTCGAACGGCCCCCGGCACGCGTTTTCCGCCCGGGGGCTTTTTGCATTCTTCTACTTTCTTACTTTTTTCCCAGAGTTCCCCGGTGGCTCGAACACAAGATCGAATCCGATTCGTCCCAAGTATGTTCCCGTTTGTCCGAAACCGGGTCCTGCGGCGGTTCTTGCAAATTGCTTAAGGGAAAACGCCGAAAAAGACGAAACCGATCTTCGTCAAGACGAAGAAACGGTCCGTCGCTGTGGTAAATTGCCACATGCTTTTTCCCGGCTTCGCGACCTTGCTCCGGGGCTCATTCTTTTCTTCAATCGGTCGGGCGGCGCTTCGGGCCCGCGCGCTCCGCTTTTTACGTTTTCAAAACATGCTGAACGAACTCTCCCTGAAGAAAACGCCGCTCGTGGCGGCGCTCGGCGCCGCACTTGCGGTTTCGGTTGCGGCCCCCGTCTGGGCGACAGAGGAAGAAACGCCCTCCGAACCCACCGTTATCGACGGCAACGCCGAGTCCGTCTGGGAGGCCGAAGAGGAAGCGCCTTCCTACAAGGTTTCGGGTAAGGACGGTAAGGCGATCGACATCTCGGACAAGCGCTCCGTTACGGCCAAGGGGACGGGCACCGTCAGCTCGTCGATGACGGTCTCGCGTACGGGGAGCTTCACGAACCAGTCCTGGTCGGACCTCACGTTCGGTGACGATTCCACTCTCAAGATCAACCTCACGGGCTCGAATACGGGTGAAGAAGATGCCAAGACGGGCTCCTTCGTGAATAGTGGCAAGGTGACGCTCCGGAAGGGGGACCACGCGATCAAGGGCGACGCGATTGTTCAGGAATATCCCGACAAGAAGCTCGCGCTTCCGACGATCACGATGGGCGACGTCGTCGTGACGGGCAACAGTGCGACCCTCACGAACACAAACCAGGGGTACGTCGTCAAGGTGAAGGAATCCGCAAAGGAGGAAGGGGAAGAGCCTACGTACAAGGACGACACCCGCACGCTCGTTTCGTTCGATCAGCTCACCCTTGAAAAGGGCGGTCGTTTTGTGAACGCCGAAGGCGCGCGTGAAACGGGGGAATCGCTCTACGTGGCGGATTCCTCCTCGAGCGCCGAGATCAAAGGCACGTCCGAATGGGATACGGTCACGATCAATCTCGACGCTCCCGCCGAAGACGACATGGAAGATAAGCCCGAGGGTGAGAAGGCCGCCGGCGATCCTGCGATCACCGTGGCCAAGGGCGCTCGCTTCTCCGTGACGGAAGGTCTCACGATCCGCGGCAATGCGGGCGAGAAGTCGGTCTTCGATGACATCGTCAAGGTGGCCAAACCGGCCGAGGAATCGACCGAGTCGCTCGTCACGATCGACGGTACGTTGGCGTTCGCCCATGAAGGGACGCTCACGCTCGCGCCCGTTGCCGGGGTCGACATCTCGGGTGTCGCGATCGACCTCAACCGCGCCTTTACGGATGAGGAATTGAAGGAATTGAAGGACGGTTCCGTGGGCGGGATGAGTTCCATGCTCGTCATCTCCGGCTTCAACGGGAAGGCGACGGAAATTCCGCCCGAAACCGAAGACGGCGAAGAGGGCGACAAGGGCGACGCTGCCACCCGCGTTGCGGGCGACGAAGGAACGGATGCCGACAAACCCACCTATACCTGGTCGGCGGCCCGACTCGGCGCGATTGCCGTCGACGGTCTCTCGACCGTCAATGTGTCGAACGTCAATGTGTCGACCGCCAAGCCGGAAGGCATCGAAACACTCGACGAATCGAAGTCGGACCTTTTCTCGACGGGCGAATGCGTCGCGCTTCGCACGGGCCACTTCACCTTCACGGAAACGTGGGCGAAGGGCAAAGCCGTCGAATGGGAAAAGAAGGAAGAGTCCGCCTCCGGCAAGGCCGACGGGGATGCCGGCGAGGGCGGTGACGAGAAGACCGTTCTTGAGAAGGTTGATGAAAAGCTCAACCAGCCCGCCGCTGAATTGGATCAGGAAATCTTGAATGCTTCGATTCGTGTCGACGGCGTTTTCGGGGTCCTGAAGGGCGAAACCCGCACGGTGACCTTCGACTTCGACGAAAACGGGGACTTCCTCGAGAGCACGGACGGTTACGAAAGCGTCGCCAACAGCACGAGCGAAAACGAATTCCAAAAGACGAAGCAGAAGATCTTTGTAGATGGCAGCCGTCTGCAGGCGTCGGGTCTTCGCATGGACGGCGGTTCGCTCACGATGACGAATTCCGACGTGACCTTCGGGGCGCTGGCCGCGATCAACGGTGAGGTCGAATTCACGGTCACGACGGGCGAAAACGGCAACTTCCTCGGCCTCGGGTGGCTCCCGACGAAGGAAGAATTGGAGGGCGTAAAAGACCGCGCCGGCAAGGCGACCGTTTTCGTCGGTCAGACGGTCGTACTCGACAAGGACGGCTCGCTCGTTATCGGTTCGAGCGATACCGGCAACGGCAAGGCGGCCGACGGCGAGGGTGATGGCGACAAGAAAAAGAACAACGCGTCGCTCACGCTCGGCGCCAATTCGTTCCTTGTCGTTGATACGGCTTCCTTTGCGCAAGGGGCGCTCTTTGCGAGCAAGCTCGAAAAGGGGAGCCTCACGATCGAAGAGGGTGCCACGATCGACGCGCACAATCTCACATGGGGTACGTATCAGCTTTTCGAAAACCTCGATACGGCCGAAGACGCGAAGAACGTTGAGCTCAATGTCGAGTTCGAACCGACCGCTCCCGTGCAGTCGCACTGGCTCGTGAACCTTTCCGAAGCGGAGCGCGATCGGGTGACGGCCGGTTACGACCCCGCCAAGGGTTGGATCAAGGTCGGTATTGAAGGTGCGGACGGTGCTCCCGACTCCTCCGTCGAAGCACTCCGCCTCTCGGTTGACGCCGCCAACGTCGCGAACAACGTCTTCGTGAAGGGCGAACACAACACGGCCTACGGCGACGTCGCCTTCATCACCCGTGCGATGGGTCTCGTGGGGACGCAAATCGCGGGGCCGACGGAATCCGCTTCGGGTGCGTCGCTTCTTTCGACGACCGACGCCGACGGGCGTGTCTACTTCGACGCGAACGATTTCGCGAAGACCATGAACCTCGCCACGAGCTTTGCGGCCGCCACGGCCGTCAAGGCGCTGACGGTCGACTTCAACAGCCACACGGTCGATCAGATCGAACACCACGCCGCGACGATTCCGCACGAAATGCGCGGTTGGTGGGTGCAGCCGATCGCCTCGAAGATGAAGACGGACGACCTCGCCGCAGGCAGCCTCACGGCGGGCTACTCGCTCGATACGGTCGGGATCATGGGCGGGTACGACTTCACCGTCCCGAACGGCGACATTTGGGGTATCGCGGCCTCCTACCAGTCGGGCGACGCCGACGGCGAAGGCGACACGCAGTCGATGACGACCGACGTCACGAACTACGGCTTCCACCTCTGGGCCGCCCGCCACTACGGCGACCTGAAGGTGATGGGGACGCTTTCCTACATGGTGACGGACGGCGACGCGAACATGACGATCGACCGCATGGGTCGCCTCTCCTCGACGGACATCTCCGCCAAGGCGTTTGCGTTCGGCGTGAACGGTGCGCTCACGAAGAAGTTCGGTGCCGTGACGCTCGTTCCGCACGCGGGTGCCCGCGCCATGATGATCGACGTCGACGACATCACCGCGACCTACCAGGGTGCGGAAGCCTTCCGCTTCAAGGACGACACGAGCTGGGTCTTCGAAGTGCCGGTGGGCGCCACCTTCAAGACGGCGTTCGAATATCAGCGCTGGAACGTTCAGCCCTACCTCGACCTGACGGTGCGCGGCCGCTTCGGCGACACGGACGGCTCCTACACGGTGACGGGCGCCTCGCAGGGCGGCTCCGACACGATCGACTACGACGTGACGGGCTCCTTCGTGGGCGACGTGAAGCTCGGCTACATGTCGACCTTCAAGGACCTCAACCTCGGCATGAGCTACGGCTTCTCGGCGGGCGACGCCGGTCGCCAGAACCACACGCTCGAAGCGACGATGCGCATCGATCTCTGATCGAACGTTATTCGAACGCCTGACGGTCCTTTTCGAAACGTTCGAAGGACCGTCGAAGCCGCATCACCCATCGAAACCCGACGCCCGGTGCGCCGGGTTTCGTGTTTTCGGGGAAAGCGCGGGGTGTTTCAGAAAAACGAACGGCTCCTTCGGGGAATCCTCTACAATGAGGCGGAACATTTCCTCGTCCGATTCTGCGGGAGGCGCGACGCCTCTCCACCCGTTCCATGGCTTCGATGCGCATCTCTCTCCGACCGCTTCTCGTTCTACTCGTTGCCGCGTGGTCGGCGGCCTCGGTTGCGGCGACCGCTCCGACGGCCTCGACCGAACCGATCGAGCCGAACTCCTCGGCCCGATCGGACGAAGTCGCCGAAGCTTTCTCCTGGCGGCTCGAAGGCCTGGAGGGGGACCTCGAAGCCAACGTGCGCGCGCAACTTTCCTCGATTCCCGACAACATCTCGACCCGCAGTCGCTACCGCACCCGCGTGCGTCAGGCGGTGCGCGAAGGATTGCGAGCGCTCGGCTACTATTCCCCCACGCTCGAATTCCGTTGGGAAGCGGCGCCGACGAAGAGCGAAACGGACGCGAAAGAAGATAAGCCGGACAATTCGTCCCTCGAAGCGGCGGAGTCCGCCGCGGACGCGAAGGACGACGCGGCCGCGGCGAAAAACCCGCCCGCGTCGCCCTCGAAAGAGCCCCGAAAGCCGGGGGTCTTCGAGCAGACGCCCGTCGGGCAGGCCGTGGGGGCGATCGAAAAGCTTGCGCGTCGTCCCAACCCCTCGCGCGTTCTGCGCGTCAAAGTGACGCCCGGGGAGCCCGTGCGGATTGCGGCCGCGGACGTGCGCATTTCGGGCGACGCCGCCCGAGACCCCGCCTTCAAGCGGTTGCTGACCAAAGTCCCCGAAAAAGGGACGGTGCTCAATCACGGCGAATACGACGCTTTCAAAAACGACCTCGTCAATACGGGCGTCGCCCGCGGGTACTTCGACGCGCGCTTCGAGCGGAGCATGCTCGGGATCTCTCCCGAGCGCAACGAAGCCTACTGGATGTTCGACTACCGAAGCGGCGAACGGTATCGGTTCGGCAAGGTGCGCTTTACGGGCTCGCAGATTCGCGAGAGTTACCTCCAAAACCTCGTTCCCTGGGTTGAGGGCGAAGAGTACGCGGCCGAGGACGTTGCGGAATTGAATCGTCGGCTCTCGGCCTCGGGCTGGTTCAATTCCGTGATGGTCGCGCCCGTTTTCGAAGAAACGCGCGAAGTGCCCGCGTCCGAGTTCGATGCAATCGAACCCAAGGCGGGACGCGCGAAGCCCGCGCGTTCCGGGGACATCGAGGAGACCGTGAAGGTCGTGCCCGTTTCGGGCGTGGTGACCCCGAAGCAAGGGAACTCCATGGAAGTGGGGCTCGGCTATTCGACCGACGTCGGTCCGCGCTTCAAGTCGACTTGGGTGAAGCCCTGGGTGAACGACCGCGGGCACAGCCTTCAGGCTTCGACCGCGATTTCGGCTTACGAACAGGAGCTGGAAGCCACCTACCGGATTCCGGAAGAGCGCGCTCCCCTCGAAGAGTACTGGCTTCTTCAGAGCGGCTTGAAGCACACGGACCTGAACGACACGAAATCGCAATCGATGACCCTCAAAGCCTCCCGCTACTGGGAAATGGCAACGGGCTGGCAGCGCGCGGCGCACCTTCAGTGGTCGCTCGACAAGTTCACCCAGGGTGCTGACGACAATACGACCATGCTTTTCTACCCGGGCGTGAGTCTTTCGAGAACGCGCACGCGCGGCGGCCTGATGCCCGTCTGGGGCGATTCGCAGCGCTACACGCTCGACGTCTCGAATACCGTTTGGGGTTCGGACATCGACTTCATCGTCTTCAACGCGCAGGGGGCGATCGTTCGCACCTACGACTGGAAGCACCGGTTCGTGCTTCGAGGCAACTTCGGCTGGATCGAAACCGGGGACTTCGGCGAAGTACCGCCGGATCTGCGATTCTTCGCGGGGGGCGACCGCAGCGTTCGCGGCTACGACTACAAGAGCATTTCGCCCAAAGACGAAACGGGCGAGCTGGTCGGTGCCCAACGTCTTTTGACCGGGTCCGTCGAATACCAGTACAAGGTGACGGGCAAATGGTGGGGTGCGGTCTTCGTCGACGCGGGCGAAGCGGTCGACAAGTTCTCCTCCACGAACTTCAAAACGGGCGTGGGCTTCGGCGTGCGGTGGGAGTCGCCCGTCGGCCCCATCAAATTCGACATCGCACGCCCCGTGGGTGACTCGGAACACAAGGACTTTGCCTTTTACATCGGTCTCGGACCCGAACTATGACGCCTAAGAAATGTATCGGACTCGCGCTCGGCGCATTCGGCGCAACGGCGGTTCTCGCGGCGGGCGCCGCGGGGTTCCTGCTTTTTACGACGCCGGGTCTGGAGTTTGCGGCCCGTACGGCCGTGAAGTACGTGCCCGGTCTTTCGATCGGGCACGCCGAAGGTCGCATCGACAGGCTGACGATCACGGACTTCGCCTACGAAATGCCGGGCGTCACCGTGGCGGCGAAGCGCCTTCATGCGTCGCTTGACTTGGCGGCACTGTTCAATTCGTTGGCCCGCATCGAGGCGATCGACGTCTCGGGCCTCGCGGTCACGGTCGATACGAGCGCGATGGCGCCCTCCGCGACCGAACCCGCAGAGGAATCGGCCGCGCTTTCGCTCGAGCTTCCCGCTCCGTGGCGCTTCGCACTCGAGCGCTTCTCGGTTGAAGACGCCGACATCGTTGCGGACGGTCATCGTGTGGCCTGGGGGGCGTTTACGACGGGTGCCGCCTGGTCGGGGCGGGCTCTGCAACTTACGCCCACCGTGCTCGAAGACGTTCGCCTGACGCTTGCTCGGAGCGCTCAAACGTCCGAAGCGCCTCAAACTCAAGAAACCGAAGCCCGTCAAGAGGCCCGAGAGACGGCGACGCCCGAAGTCGCGTCGAACCGGGTTTCCGAAAGCGCTCCGGAGAGCACTCCGAGCCGGGCGCCCGCCGAGGGAGAAGCGTCCCTCGAAAGGGTTGCCTCTGCTCCGTCCACGGCGTCCGATGCTTCCGTTCCGTCCGTTCCTTCCGCTTCGTCGGAGAAGGTTTCCGAATCCGCACCTCCCGTGCCGGCCGCTCCCGCCGACTCGGGCTTTGCGTTTACGGGACGCGACGAGGCCGAAGCGCCTGTCTATGCCGGAAAATTCGAAGCGCCGAAGCCTCGAGGCGTGAAGAAGTCGATTGCCGAGGTGCTCGACGAAACGTTTGCGAATCCTCTGATCGAAGCGCTTCCTGAGGTGAAACTGCCGCTCGACGTCACGATCGAGGATTTCGAGATTCGCAACATCCGTTGGACGAATGCGCCCGACTTCGGCGTGCCGATGACGGATGTGGCCCGCGTTCACCTGCGGGCTTCGACCCTCGGGAGCACCGTGGTCGTGCGGACCGCGGAAATCGCCTCGCCCGAAGGGGACCTCGCGTTCGAAGGCGAGGTGCGGCTTGCCGACACATGGCCGCTCGACCTGCGCCTTGCGGTCGGCATGGACGCCGAGCGTGTCGCGTCTCTCGTTCCCGCGCTTCGTCCCTATTTCGACGCGAACCGTCCGACGGGCGCCGGAGCGCACTCGGACGGGGTCGAGTTGCGCGCAACGCTTTCGGGCGCGCTCTTGGAACGCCTCGGGTTCGATCTCACGCTGAAAAACCTTCTCCCGCAACCCTTCATGGTGTCGGGCGACGCGGCGCTCGCGGAGCCGAAGCTGCCGCTGAGGCTGGACCTCTCGCTCCCGGCCCTGACGGTGCCGATGCCGCAAACCGCAGCGTCGACCGACTCGACGAATTCGGCAAACTCCGCAACCGTCGCAAATACGGAAAAGTCGACTGAAATCGCAACGGCGGACAACTCGAAGGGGGCTCTTGTTCCGGCGAAGACGGCGGCCGTAACCGAAAAAGAAGCGAGCGCTCGCTCCGATGCGCCCGTTGCTGTTGCGTCCTCCGCGGGTTCCTCCGATGCCGAGGGGATCGCCGATCCCGGCCGTCCCGTGCCCGGCGATCGCGTGACGGTGCGCGATCTGCGCGTGCTTTTTTCGGGCGATACGGACGATTACCGACTCGACGTCTCGACTTCCGTTCGGGCGGAGCTCCCCGGTTCGGGCCTCGCCGCTCCGGCGGGCGTCGATCTGGAGCTGCGCGGCAACGGCAATCTGAACGGCATTCGTCTTGAAACGCTCGCCGCGCACTTCACGGAAGGCGTCTCGGGCGCGGTGAAACTTGCGGGAGGCATCGAATGGCGCCGCGGCTTTGTCTGGCGCGGGAAACTCGAAACGAATCCCGAGGGGATCGACGCTCGGGCGCTCGTCCCTGCGGCGCCCGAGTATTTGCGCGGCAGCGTCGATTCGATCTTCACGGGGAACAAAACGGGGGTCTGGCGCGCGACCCTTTCGAACGTGCGCGTCGACGGGAAGTTCGGGGACGCTCTTCTTGAAACCGACGGGGGCGTCTGGACCGCACACGACCGGTCGGCCGGTTTCAACAACTTCCGCGTTCGTCTCGGAAAGAACACTCTGCGGCTTGACGGCGCGCTTCAGGGCGTGCGCGCTTTCGACCTTCGGGCCGAAGTCGACGCCCCGGGGTTCGAGCACACGATCGAAGGCCTGAGGGGACGCGCCAAGGGCTTCGTGAAGCTTCTCGGCACGGGCGCGCGCCCGATCGTCGACGCGGACTTTACGGCGGACGGCCTCGGTTGGCAGGACCTTTCCGTCGGGAAGGTGGTCCTCAAGGGGAAACTGCGCAACCGGATTTCCGAAAAGGTGATGCGCGAAGTAATCGCGAATGCCAAGGCCGCCAAAGCCGAGTACGAGCGCGAAATCGCCGAGCGCGAAGCGCGCGGCGAAAGCCCGGAAGGTCTTTCCTCGCGCGACGCGGCCGTTGCGGCGGCCTTGGAAACGGCACTCGCCAAGGGCGAACTCTCGGGCGAAATCTCGCTCGCGGTCGACGACCTGACGTTGGGCGAAGGGGTCGACTACCCGAAGATCCGCCTTCTGACGAATGGCCGCGAAACGAACCACCGATTGAGCCTCACGGTCGAAGGGGAACCCGTCTCGGGAAGCCTCACCGTGACGGGAGCGGTCGACCGGCGAACCTTCGACTGGAAGGGCGCGCTCGAAGGAGCCGACATCCGCACGCCTGCCGGCGTCTGGAAGCAGGCCCAGGCGATGGCCATCCGGTACACCCACGCAACGAAAGACATCCGCCTGAGCGCGCACTGCTGGACGCACGAATTCGGCGAAGTGTGCCTGGCAAAACCCGCGAACCTTCGCAACGCGGGCGAGCGCGGGGCGGTTGAGGTGGTATTGAAGAAACTCGACTTGGGGCTCTTGAAACCCTACCTCCCGAAAAAGCGCGACACCATTCAAGGGATTGCCACGGGGAGCGTCAAGGCTTCGTGGAATCTCGCGTCGGGGACGCTTCCCGACGTCGACCTCCTCTTCGAACTTCCGAAGCTCGACTACCGCACCCGCATCGACGGCGCGCGCTTCCCCGTCTCGATCGAAGACGTTCGGGTGACGGGTCGCGTGAGGAAAGATGCGGTCGACGTGCTCTGGCATCTCGTCCCCTCCGAAGGGGCCGTGGTCGACGGGCGGATCGGGGTTTCGGATCCCTTGGGCGCGCGAATGCTCACGGGCCGGGTCCGTGCGACGAACGTCACGCCCGTCACCCTCAAACCGCTTCTCTCGCGCGGCGAAAAGGCGGAAGGGCGCTTGGACGCGGATCTCACCGCTTCGGGCACGCTCGCACACCCCGAAATCCGCGGGCGCGCGGCCTTCACGGGACTCAACGTCGACGCGGCGATGCTTCCCCTGACGATGGAGCCGAGCGACGTCGTCTTTACGTTCCTCGGCACCTCGTCCGTGCTCGAAGGGGCGCTCAACACGAAGGACGGAAATCTCGTCCTTCGGGGTACGGCCGACTGGTCGACGCCCGCCGACTGGCGCGCTCGGGTGAGCGCGAAGATGAGCGACGAAAAGGGCGTTCTGCGCATTGCGGTGCCCCCGATGGTGACGTTGTCGGCCGCGCCCGACATCGAGGCGCGGGCCTCGGCCGAACGCGTGACCCTTACGGGGCGCATTGTCATTCCCGACGCCCGCATCGAAGTCGAGTCGATTCCCGAATCGGCCGTGAAGGTGTCGAGCGACACCGTGATGCTCGACGAAAATCTTCAGCCGAAGCTTGCTCCCGAACCGCCGATTCCGTTCGAGAGCCGCGTGGCCGTGGAATTGAAGCGCGCCTTGATCAATGCGTTCGGCCTCAAGGCCGCGTTGAACGGGGAACTCCAGGCCGTGCAGGATCCGAAGCACGGGCTCGGACTCTCGGGCCAGATCAACATCCCGGCGGGGCGCTTCCGCGCTTACGGTCAGGACTTGATGATCCGTCGCGGGACGGTGCTCTTTGCGGGGCCCGTCGACAACCCGAGTCTCTCGATCGAAGCCGTCCGCAACCCCGAAACGACGGCCGACGACGTGACGGCGGGGATCCGCGTGACGGGGACCGCCTCGAAACCCGAAGTGACGCTTTTCTCCGATCCCGCGAAGTCGCAGGAAGAAACGCTCTCCTACCTTCTTCGAGGCGAAGGTCTCGGGACCCTCGGCGAAGGGGAAGGGAACATGATGACGAGCATGCTCCTTGCGCTCGGCACTTCCACGGGGAGCCCCGTCTTGGGTGCGATCGGCGACTCGGTCGGGATCAGCAACCTCGGGATCGATACGACGGGCGTGGGCGACAATTCCCAGGTAGTCGTGTCGGGGTACGTCCTTCCCGGCCTTCAGGTGAAGTACGGGATCGGGATCTTCGATTCGCTCGCAACCCTGACGCTGCGTTACCGCCTGATGCCGAGGCTTTATCTCGAAGCGGTTTCGGGCGTCGATCAGGCGATCGACTTCCTGTATCGGTTCGATTTCTAATTGTTCTCAAGGGGTAACAGCTACGACATTTTCCCAATTGCACGCCCCGTTGAGTGGAATACCTCGGAAAAAGCACGCCGCCGGGGCGCTTTTTCCGGGGCGGTCGCCGACCCTCGCCGACAGCCGCCGATAGAATGCCGTCGTGCGCCTCGCTTGACGCCGAGCGGGGCGTTTTTCCCTTCACGGGGAATATCGGGCGCGGGTATTCACCCACAATACGGAAGCGGGTCACAAGATCCCTCGTCCCGCGTCCGTTCGCCGGGGCTTCGCGCGCGAGAAACGCGAAGCCGCACGAAATCGAACGGGTCGCCTTCCGACCGTCCTTGAGCGGACGGCGACCGCCTCAAGGAAAAAACAAATGGAACCGTATGCAGCCGGTTGGTTTTCGATCGTCCCTCCGATCGTGGCGATCGTTCTTGCTCTCGTCACGAAGGAAGTCCTTTCCTCGCTCGTGCTCGGCATCCTCACGGGGACGCTGATCTACACGATCGGTACGGACGGCAACGTGCTCATGGGTACGCTCGAAGGGGCGTTCACGACCATGGGCAACAAAGTCGACTTCAACATTCTCATCTTCTGCTCGCTTCTCGGGGCGCTTGTCTACGTCGTCGCCATGTCGGGCGGCACGAAGGCCTACGGCAGCTGGGCCGTCACGAAGATCAAGGGTCGCAAAGGGACGCTCCTTGCGACCTCGGGTCTCGGGATACTCATCTTCATCGACGACTATTTCAACTGCCTCTCGGTCGGGACGGTGATGCGCCCCTTGTGCGACAACTACCGTATTTCCCGCGCGAAGCTCGCCTACATCATCGACTCGCTCGCGGCGCCCGTCTGTATCATCGCCCCGGTTTCCTCGTGGGCGGCGGCCGTGGGCTCGTCCCTGAAGGGTAACGGCGTCTTCGAATCCGACATGGCGGCCTTCGTCGCGTCGATTCCGTGGAACTTCTACGCGCTTCTCTCGATTCTGATGATTCTCTTCATCGTGTTGACGGGTTACGACTTCGGTCCGATGAAGCGCGCCGAAGAACGCGCGATGGCGGGCGACGTGGGCGACGTCGCGTCTCACGCGCACGCCGAACCCCCGCACGCGAACCCCCGCGGCACGGTGTGGGACATGCTCGTGCCGGTGCTTGCGCTCATCGTCTTTGCGGTGCTCGCCCTCATGTATTCGGGCGGTTACTGGGGGGCGGACGCCGCCTATCACACGTTCCAGGCCGCGATCGGCAATTCGAGCGCCGCGTCGGCGCTCGTCTGGGCCGCGTTCGGTGCCGTGGCGGTGGCATTCTTCCTCTATGTGCCGCGCGGTCTCGTGCCCTTTGCCGACTTCATGCAGGGCCTTGTCGAAGGGATGAAGCTGATGCTCCCCGCGAACATCATCCTCGTTCTCGCGTGGACGCTCTCGGGCGTGTGCCGCGACCTTCTGCAGACGCCCTTGTTCGTGCAGGGGCTCGTCGAATCGTCGGGCGGCGATTTGTCGCTCTTCCTGCCCGCGGCCACCTTCCTCATTGCCGCCTTCCTCTCCTTCTCGACGGGGACGGCCTGGGGTACGTTCGGGATCCTGATCCCGATCATCGTGCCGGTTGTTCAGGGGATCGATCCGCAGTTGACGATCGTCGTTCTCTCCGCGACCCTGGCGGGTTCGGTCTTCGGCGACCACTGCTCGCCCATTTCCGATACGACGATTCTTTCGTCGGCGGGTGCGGGGTGCAACCACATCGAGCACGTCTCGACGCAGATTCCGTACGCTTTGCTCGTTGCCTTCTGCTCGACGGCGGGTTACGTCGTGGCGGGCTTCACGCACGGGAACCTCGTCGCTTCCTTCGGTACGGCACTCGGCCTCATGGTGGTGCTCGCAACGGCGTTGCATTTCATGAAGACGAAGGACAAGAAGGCTGTCGCCGCGTAAGCGCGTAATTAAGCCTTCAAAACGCATCGGGGCCGCTTCGTTCGCGCGAAGCGGCCCCGATGTGTTTCGGGAATCGAGCTCCCGGGCATGCGATTTCTGCAAGCGTTCGCGAAGCTTGTTAGGGTTTGTATCTACTCTTAGGGGTTTCTAAGGATGGGTCGATAGAGTATTTGGCGTGACGCGGCCCGAAGGCGCGGCATTTCGGGATTTCAGCCGAACCTTCGGGCGCGTCTCACGTCGAAGTTTTTCGGATTCTCCTTGTCCGGGAGCGGATTCGACACGATGGAAAAGAATTCCGTGCTACCGCTTTCGGACTCCTCTTTGAAGAAGGAACACACACCATGCGTACCCTTTCCACGCTTGCCGTCACGCTTCTCGGCACCGGTCTCGCTCTCGCTTCGGGCGGTACTTTCGCTGCCGACCCGCACGCCGGGATGAATCACGGTTCGATGAATCACGAGATGACGAACCACGGCTCGCACAAGATCGAACGCACCCCGATGCAGGCGGAACTTGCGGCCGGGATGGATCGCATGCACGCCGACATGCACGCGGGCATGATGCTCCTCGATGCGGACGCCGCCTTCGCCGCGGGCATGGTGCCGCACCACAAGGGAGCCGTTCGGATGGCCGAAGTGGAACTCAAGTACGGCAAGGATCCCGAAATGCGCAAGCTTGCCGAAGCGATCATTGCCGCCCAGGGTCCCGAAATCGAACAGATGAACGCATGGCTCGCCCGCAATCCCGAAAAGACGAAGAAAAAGGGCGAATCCCACGCCGACATGCTCCCCATGCACAAGGAACTCATGACCGGCATGACCGACATGCACGAAGGTATGGCGAAGTCCTTGAACGTGACGGACGCCGACATCGCCTTTGCGGTCGGGATGATCCCGCACCATCAGGGGGCCGTTGAGATGGCCGAAGTGGAACTCAAGTACGGCAAGGACCCCGAAATGCGCAAACTTGCCGAAGCGATCGTCGCCGCTCAGGGTCCCGAAATCGAGCAGATGCAGGCCTGGCTGAAGTCGAAGAACGTCGATCTCGCAACCTGCTGCAAGTGAGAAGCGCGCATCCGAGCGAACGGACGACCGCTCGTTCGTTCGCTTCGTCGAAAGCGTTGCCCGGAAGGAAAAGCTCCGTACCTCGGTACGGAGCTTTTCCTCGTTGGCAAGGCCGCACGGGGGCGTCGAGATTGCTCGAGGTTGCTTGACGTCGTCCGATGTCGCGCGGGGCCCTTGAAGGTCGCTCGCTCGGTCGGAAAATTCGCGGAAAATCCCTCGGCCGATCGTTCACCGAGCGGCGCGTCGAGCGTTGCCCGTTTATAATGGCGCCACCTTGGATTTTCCATCTCCCGCGCCCGCGCAGACAGACTTCACCCGATCCGCCCGGGCGCTTCTCTCTCACTAGGACAGCTATGACCACCTTTCACGGTATCGTCTTCGCCCTCCCGGGCGGTTGCGCGCTTTCGGACTTTCGCGCCCGTCGTGCGCTTGCCGCGCTCCAATCCGTCCAACCCCATGTCGAAGCGGTCTCTGGCCGCTTCGTGCATTTCGTGCATGCCGAACGCGAACTGACGGACGTTGAAACCGAGCGTCTCGCCTCGCTGCTCGTCTACGGCGACCCGGCGGCGGACGTTCGTGCGGACGCGGCTTTCATGGTGGTGCCCCGCCTCGGGACGATCTCGCCCTGGGCTTCGAAGGCGACCGACATCGTGAAGAACTGCGGCATCGGCGGCGTGCTGCGCGTCGAACGCGGCACGGTCTTTTCGCTCGCGTTCTCGGACGGTTACGTTCCCTCGGCCGAAGAGCTTGAAACGCTCGCTTCGAAGCTGCACGACCGCATGACGGAATCCGTCGTGGGGTCGGATTTCACGGGCGAAGATCTCTTCGTCGATCTCGAAGGCCGTCCCATGGCGACCGTGCCTCTCATGGAAGAAGGCCGTGCGGCTCTGGAGCGTGCGAACCTCGACATGGGTCTCGCGATGTCCGAAGACGAAATCGATTACCTCGCGGACGCTTTCGGCGCGATGAAGCGCAACCCGACCGACGTCGAACTCATGATGTTCGCGCAGGCCAATTCCGAACACTGCCGCCACAAGATCTTCAACGCCCGTTGGACGTTGGACGGCACGGAGCGCGAAGAAACGCTCTTCGGCATGATTCGAAAGACCCACAAGACGTCGCCTCAGGGCACGATCACGGCTTACGCCGACAACGCGGCGATTTTCGAAGGCGGCACGGCCACGCGTCTTTACCCGCGTCCGGGTGAAGCGGGCGATCTTTTCGGGCGTGTGTTCGAGCGCCGCGACGAGGTCGTGCACACGGTCTTCAAGGTGGAAACCCACAACCATCCGACGGCGATCTCGCCTTTCCCGGGCGCCTCGACGGGTTCGGGCGGCGAAATCCGCGACGAAGGCGCGACGGGCCGCGGCGCCCGTCCGAAGGCGGGCCTGACGGGCTTTACGACGTCGGCTCTGCACCTCCCCGAAGCTCCGCAACGCTGGGAAAACGACGGCGACGCCGCGCACGGCGAGAAGACGGATGCCGCCTACGGCGCTCCTTCGCGCATCGCGACCCCGCTTTCCATCATGACGGAAGGTCCCCTGGGCGGCGCCGCGTTCAACAACGAATTCGGTCGTCCGAATATTCTCGGCTACTTCCGTACCTTTGAAGCCAATATCGACGGCGTTCGCTACGGCTACCACAAGCCCATCATGCTCGCGGGCGGTATCGGGAGCATCCGCGACGACCAGACGAAGAAGACCGTTCCGCCCGTCGGCAGCCTTCTCGTTGTGCTCGGGGGCCCGGGCATGCGCATCGGTCTCGGCGGGGGCGCGGCCTCCTCGATGACGACGGGCTCGAACTCCGAAGCGCTCGACTTCGACTCCGTGCAGCGCGGCAACCCCGAAATGGAACGTCGCGCCCAGGAAGTGATCGACCGTTGCTGGGCGATGGGCGCCGAAAACCCGATTCTCGCCATTCACGACGTGGGTGCGGGCGGTCTCTCGAACGCCATGCCCGAACTCGCGGACCTCTCCGGGAAGGGGGCTTCGTTCGACCTCACGAAGGTTCCCGTCGAAGAATCCGGCATGTCGCCCCTGGAAGTCTGGTGCAACGAATCGCAGGAACGCTACGTGATCGCGCTCGATCCGGCGAAGCTCGACGTCTTCACGGCGTTCTGCGAACGCGAACGTGCGCCCTTCGCGGTGATCGGCACGATCACCGAAGAAGCGCACTTGAAGCTCGCGCGTGCCGCGGGTGAAACGGATGCGGTCGACATGCCGATGGAAGTCCTCCTCGGAAAGGCCCCCCGCATGCACCGCGACGTGCGTCACGAAGAAAAGAACCTCCCCGAATTCGACGAAACCGGCATCGACATCGAAAAGAGCGCCTACGACGTGATGCGTCATCCGACCGTTGCCTCGAAGTCGTTCCTAATCACGATCGGCGACCGTACGGTGGGGGGGCTCGTTGCGCGCGACCAGTTCGTCGGTCCCTGGCAGGTGCCGGTTGCGGACTGCGCCGTGACGACGCTCGGTTTTGAAACGAATCGAGGCGAAGCGATGGCGATGGGCGAACGCACGCCTCTGGCGGTGATCGACTCCGCGGCCGCCTCCCGTATGGCCGTGGGCGAAGCGCTCACGAACATGTGTGCGGCCGACGTCGAACTGCCGCTCGTGAAGCTTTCCGCCAACTGGATGGCCGCCTGCGGCGCCCCGGGCGAAGACGCCCGCTTGTTCGATGCGGTGAAAGCGGCGTCCGACTTCTGTTGCGCGCTCGGCATCTCGATTCCGGTCGGCAAGGACTCCCTCTCGATGAAGACCGCTTGGAAGGACGGCGACGACGCGAAGAGCGTCACGTCTCCGGTCTCCCTCATCGTGTCGGCGGCGGCTCCCGTGGGCGACGCGGCTCTGACGCTTACGCCGGAATTGAAGCGCGAACCGGGCTCCGTCCTCGTTTTCGTCGACCTCGGGTTCGGTCGCAACCGCATGGGCGCCTCCATCCTCGCGCAGGTCGAGCAACGCTTCGGCAACACCGCCCCCGATTGCGAAGATCCCGCGGCGCTCGCGCGCTTCGTGGGGGCGGTCCGGAAGCTCGTTGCTTCCGGGTGCGTCCTGAGCTATCACGACCGTTCGGACGGCGGTCTCTTCGCGACCGCGGCGGAAATGACCTTCGCCTCGCGCCTCGGCGTTCGCTTGACGCTCGATTCGCTCCTCGAAGCGAAGGGTGCCACGGTGACGAACGTTCTCTTCAACGAAGAGCTCGGTGCGCTCCTTCAGGTGCGTGCCGACCGCGCCGACGAAGTCGTGGCGACGATGCGTGCCGAAGGGCTCGCTTCCTGTTCGCACTTCATCGGTGAAGTGACCGATACGGACGCGATCGAAATTGTCCGTGCGGGTGAAGTCGTCGCGCGCTTCCCGCGTGCCGAACTCCAGAAGGCCTGGACGGAAGTCTCCCACGCGATTGCCCGCGGCCGCGACAATCCGGCCTGCGCCGATCGCGAAGCCGCTCGCGTCGAAGACGCGACCGATACGGGGCTTTTCGCGAAGACGACCTTCGACGTAAACGAAGACGTCGCCGCTCCGATGATCGCTTCGGGTGCGCGTCCGAAGCTCGCCGTCCTTCGCGAAGAAGGCGTCAACTCGCAGAACGAAATGGCGGCCGCCTTTACGCGTGCAGGCTTCGAAGCGCACGACGTTCACATGACGGACCTTCTTTCGGGTCGCGTGGATCTCGCGGACTTCAAGGGTCTTGCCTGTGCGGGTGGCTTCTCCTACGGTGACGTCCTCGGTGCGGGCGGCGGCTGGGCGAAGACGATCCTTCACAACGATCGTCTCGTCGAAATGTTCTCGACCTTCTTCCGCCGCAACGACACGTTCGGTCTCGGGATCTGCAACGGTTGCCAGATGATGAGCCGTCTGCGCGACCTGATTCCGGGTGCCGAAGCCTGGCCCGATTTCGTTCGCAACACGTCCGAGCAGTTCGAAGCGCGTCTCGTGAACGTCGAAATCCTGGAAAGTCCCTCGATTTTCTTCGCGGGGATGGCGGGCTCCGTCATGCCGATCGTGAATTCGCACGGCGAAGGTCGTGTTCGCTTCCTGCGTCCCGAAGACGCGACGCTCGTTCGTGCGGCGGCGCGCTTTGTGGACAGCACCGGTGCCGCGACCGAAGCCTACCCGATGAATCCGAACGGTTCGGCGGGCGGTCTCACTTCGGTGACGACCACCGACGGGCGCTTCACGATCATGATGCCGCACCCCGAACGCAGCCACCGCGCACTGCAGCTCTCGTGGCATCCGGACGCCTGGACCGACGTCTCGGGCTGGATGCGCATGTTCCGCAACGCCCGCGTCTGGGTGGGTTGATCGATTGACCGACCCGAGAACCGCTCGACCCGCGCCAAGCGGGTCGTCCGGTTCGATCGGATCGAAGACTCCGCGAGCCCCCTTCGACTTTCGAGTCGGAGGGGGTTCGGTTTTTCGGTGAGGGGGGCGAGAAAAAACGGAGCCCTCGAACAGAAACTCTTGACAAATGAAAATTCTTGCGTATAATTCACTTCCTCTCGCGAACGACGACGCTTCAAGCGACGTTTTTCGGGAGAGCAAGAAAGGC
>CAJLHF010000031.1 GCA_905206365.1 uncultured Sutterella sp.
ATCGCCAGACTCCCCATTCAAGAACCCCCGGTGCTTCGGCATCGGGGGTTTTTGTCGCACGGTGTCCGCCGCCGTTGCGACTCCTCGTTTTGCCGTCCGATCTTCCCATGATCCGCATCAAACCCCTTTGCAGTGCGTTCGCCTTTCTCCCATCCGACACGATCGTGTCGGCTGTTGCTCCCTTCTCACTCGTTTCGAACGCAGCGGCAGCCAATCTGCCATGCTCGGGAAAGATGGGCGGGATCGAACGGTGCGTCGAAGGACGGTTCCTTTGCCGCAACGGCGAATTCTCCCGCAGCAAAAAGGTCTGCGACCCTTCGCAGCTCTGAAGCGCGAGAGCGTTTTGATGCTCCATGATGAAAGCCTCCGATATGCGTTCCGGAGGCTTCGTTGTTTCCGGAGTTGACTTCTTGCAGGGAATCAACCCTTGGGAGCGGAGACGGCTTCGACAAGTTCGGCTTCAAGGGCCAGGACTTTCTCGTCCGAAGCAAGGGCCGCCCCGTCGATGAGGAAAACGTCCTCGACCCGTTCACCGAGCGTTGCGATCTTGGCCGTCTGAAGGTTCACGCCGTAACGGAAGAGCACTTCGCAGATCGCGTTGAGAAGTCCGAGTCGGTCCGTACAGACGACGGTTAGGATCGACGCTTTGCCCGACTCGTCGGGCATGACGGAGACGACCGGACGAATCGGGAAGTGGCGCGAACGGCGGGAGAGCCGAATTTTCTTCGGAGGTTCCAAGGGGGCCGTGTCGACCAATGCGGCCGCCAAATCCCGCTCGAACTTCCGAAGCGCCGCTTCACCCCCTTGAGCCAACCGCCCGTGGGCGTCCGCCACGAGGAACGTATCGAGCGCGTAGCCGTGACGCGTAGTGGAAATGCGCGAATCGATAACCGACAATCCGCACTTTCCGAGGTAGGCCGCGCACCGCAGGAAAAGCCCCGCACGGTCGGGGAGGTAGAAGAAAAGCCGAATGCCGCCCAGTTCGGAGGCGACCTCGGCATGTACCAAGGGCGTCGGATCGTTCATTCGCAACGCGATGCGCTCCGTGTGGTTTGCGATCTCTTCGGGCGTATGGCGCATGAAGTAGACGAGGTCGAGCTGCTTCCATAAGGCGTCGCGCGCTTTTGCGTCGACTCGCCCTTCGAGAAGCGCTTCCGCCGCTTCGCGTCGCCGCTCCAGAACGTGGCCCGCCGATACGGCCCCCCCCGAGAGACGCGCGAGCGTCGCCCGATAGAGGCTCTCCAAGAGCTGCCCCTTCCACTGCGTCCACACCTTGGGGGAGGTCGCGCGGATGTCGGCGACGGTGAGAAGGTAGAGGGCGTCGAGGCGTTCCTTCGTTTTTACGACGGAGAGGAACCGTTCGACAACGGCCGGGTCGGAGATGTCCTGCTTTTGCGCGACCTGGCTCATCGTGAGGTGTTCCCTCACGAGAAAGACCACGAATTCGCGGTCGCTTTCCGAAAGAGCGAACTGCCGGCAGGCTTCGTCCGCTTTTTCCGCTCCGAGCACTTCGTGACGGCCGCCGAGGCCTTTCCCGACGTCGTGAAAGAGCGCTCCGAGCACCACCCGCCAGTTGTCGGGGAGTTCGGCCATGATTTTCGAACAGAAGGGGTATTCGTGCGCGTATTCGCTGCGCGCGAAACGGCGGACGTTGCGTACGGTGCGCAGCGTGTGTTGGTCGACCGTGAAAATGTGATAGAGGTCGTGCTGCATCTGCCCCACGGTGTGGCTCCACCCCGGCAAGAACCGGGACAGGAGCCCCCAGGTGTTCATGAGCTTCAACGCGTGGTAGGTCCCCCGAGACATTTTCACGATCTCCATGAAGACCGCGCGGTTGGCGGGGTCGGCCCGGAACGCTTCGTCGATCGTGAAGGACGCGTGCCAGAGGGCGCGCAAAAGGCGCGTCGACAAGCGGGAGAGTTCGCGGTGCCGTCCGTAGACGAGGAACGTGCGCAGGAGGGCGTTCGGGTCCTTCTTATAGACGTCGTCCGAGACGAGATCCATTTCGTCCCCGCGTGCAACGAATGCCGCTTCGAGCCGCACGGGCGTCGCCGCTTCGTTGTCGCCGAGCAAGCGGTCGGCAATCGCCTGAAGCTGCACGGTCGAGAGCTGCGTGACGGTTTTCGCATTGAGGTAGTAGCGCTTCATGAGCGCTTCGGAGGCGCGCTGCAAGGGCGTTGCCTTGTACCCCATGCGGGAGGCGAGAGCTTCTTGCAGGTCGAAAATCAAACGGTCTTCGTGCCGGCCGGCAAGAAGATGCAGATTGATGCGCAGATCCGTCAGGAACTCCAGACTGCGCGCGAGCGCGTGCATTTCGCGCTCCGTGATGAGTCTCCCCTCGGCCATCGCTTCGAGCGATTCGGCGAGCCCCGCCGCTTTCGCGCACCAGAGAAAGACCTGGATGTCGCGCAAGCCACCCGGGGACTCTTTGAGGTTGGGTTCGAGCGCATAGGGGGTGTCCTCGTGACGCTGATGGCGTCGCGCGAGCTCGAGCATCTTGTCGCGGAAAAAGGCCCGCGCGTCGAGCGCCGCATAGAAGTCCTGAAGGGCCTCTTCAAAAAGCGCTGCGTCCCCGCAGAGCACGCGGTGCTCCAGGTACGTGGTCGCGACCGACACGTCCGCGGCTCCTGCTCGGGCGAACTCCTCTCGGCTTCGTACCGAAGCCCCCACCGAGAGGCCGAACTCCCACAAGGCGGTCGTAAAGCGCGCGATCGCATCGTGCTCGGGCGACGCGAGTTCGACGGGATGCGCCGTGAGGATCAAGAGGTCGATGTCGGAATAGGGAAAGAGCTCCCCGCGTCCGTAGCCGCCGACGGCAACAAGCGTCAGATCCTGCTCGGGAAGGCCGGCTGCGCGTGCCAATGCTACGAGTGCCCGATCGAGCGCCGCCGTGTGGCCCGCCAGATACGCGCGTCCTTCGCCGTGCGTTTCGTACTCGGTTTTGAGGCGTTCGCGTTCCGAACGGAACGCGTCGAGGATGCGGGTGAGGTCGTCGGCGGCGAAGGTGTCCATGGCGAGGAGTGTCGATTGGAGGTTGCAGCAAGAGAGTGTCGGCTTTTTTTCCGATCTTCGTCGGATCTTAGCCGAAGCCGCCCGTCGGGTACCTTACGGACGACGACCGACAAGAAAAAGCCGCCCGGACGACGAGGACCGGACGGCTTTCAAAAGGACGCGGCAGTTCGGAGACTCCCGCTTTCTCGAGGGTGTCAGAGGTTTTCGGGCTTCTTCCACCCCTTCACGAAGGCGGGGGGTTCGGGCGTGCCGCGGCTCACCGTGAGGATGTCGTAACCCGTTTCGGTGACGAGCACCATGTGTTCCCACTGGGCGGAAAGCGAGCGGTCGCGCGTCACGACGGTCCACCCGTCGCCGAGCATCGTCACGCCGTAGCGGCCCGCATTCACCATCGGTTCGACCGTGAAGACCATGCCCGGTTCGAAGACGGGCGTCGGGCGCGTCACGGGGAAGTGATTGACGTGGGGCTCTTCGTGGAAGACCTTGCCGATCCCGTGGCCGCCGTAGTCGCGAACGACCGAAATCCCGTTCTTGTCGGCGTAGGCCTGGCAGGCAACACCGATGTCGTTGAAACAGCCGCCCGGGCGCACGGCGTCGATCCCGGCCCACATCGTTTCGAAGGCGAGCTTCGCGAGGCGCGCGCCCGCAATGGTGGGCTTTCCGACCACGAACATGCGGGAGGTGTCGCCGTGGTAGCCGTCCTTGATGGAGGTGACGTCGATGTTGACGATGTCGCCGTCCTTCAATTTCTTCGGACCGGGGATCCCGTGGCAGACGACGTGATTGATGGAAATGCAGGTCGTGGCGGGGTACGGGGTCATCCCTTCGGGCTGGTAGCCGAGGCAGGCGGGAATGCACTTCTGCACGTTCACCGTGTAGTCGTAGGCGAGTTCGTCGAGTTCCTTCGTCGTGACGCCGGGCTTCACGAAGGGGGTGAGGTAGTCGAGAAGTTCCGAAGCCAGGCGCCCCGCGATGCGAAGGCCCGCGATGTCTTCGGGAGTTTTGATGGTAATGGCCATAGAGAAGCGTCCCAAAACAAATGCGGCCGGCGCGCGGATTCATCCCGGGCGCCGGAAAAGAAGTGCCCGTATTTTAACGAAGTTGCGGGGGCGCTCGAGCCGAGCGGAACGGGGTTCGCAGGAAACCGCAACGAAAACCCGAAGAAAATGCGCGAAGACGCTTGAAAGCCCGCGGGCGGTCGCGTAAAATCGCGGCTTTCCTACCGAAGGCGTTTCTTCCGAAACGTTTTTTCGGTTTCAACGCCCGGTCGCCTTGGTCGGCCCGGGTACAACCGTGCGCACGTTCCGCCCCCGAGGTGCCCCTGAAGCGGGGGTTCTCTGCGGAGCGTGTCAGACTCTAACCTTGGAGCTACTCAAAATGATCAGCATGCGCGAAATGCTCGAAGCGGGCTGCCACTTCGGCCATCAGACCCGTTTCTGGAACCCGAAGATGGCCCAGTACATCTTCGGTGCCCGCAACAAGATCCATATCATCAACCTCGAAAAGACGGTCGCCAAGTTCGACGAAGCCTGCAAGTTCGCTCGTCAGCTCTCGAGCCAGGGCGGTAAGATCCTTTTCGTCGACGCCAAGCGCGGCGGCCGTGAAATCATCGCGGCCGAAGCCCAGCGCGCCGGCTGCTGCTGGGTCGACCAGCGCTGGCTCGGCGGCACGCTCACCAACTTCAAGACGGTGCGCGGCACGATCAAGCGTCTGAAGGATATGGAACAGCAGCTCGCCGACGGCACGGCTGCCGCTCTCACGAAGAAGGAAGCGCTCGATTTCCAGCGCAACGTCGAAAAGCTCAACAAGTCGATCGGCGGCATCAAGGAAATGACGGCTCTGCCCGACGCCCTCTTCATCGTTGACGTCGGCTACCACAAGATCGCCGTTCAGGAAGCCAACAAGCTTGGCATCCCCGTCATCGGCGTGGTCGACACGAACCACTCCCCCGACGGCATCGACTACGTGATCCCGGGCAACGACGACTCCTCGAAGGCCGTCGCCATCTACGCCGCGGGCATCGCCGACGCGATCATCGCCGGCCGCAACGACAGCGCCCAGGAAATCGTTGAAGCCGCCAACGAAGACTTCGTCGAAGTCTCCGAAGGCGAAGAAACGACGACCGAAGCCTGATTTTCGTTCGAGCGCTGCGGGCGCCCCCGTCGTCACCGTCTATAATGGCGCGCGACGAGGGCACCTCCGTGTACCGCTTCATGAAAAGGGGGGCTCGTCGAGCCCCCCTTTTCGATACATCCATACCACAACCGAATTCAATTGGAGATTGAACATGGCTGCTATTTCCGCCGCGATGGTCAAGGAACTGCGTCTCAAGACCGACGCGCCGATGATGGAATGCAAGAAGGCCCTGACGGAAGCCGACGGCGACATGGCCAAGGCTGAAGAAATCCTTCGCGTCAAGCTCGGCAACAAGGCCTCCAAGGCCGCGAGCCGCGTTACCGCCGAAGGCGTCGTCGCCGTCTACATTTCCGACGACCGCAAGGTCGGCGCCATCCTCGAAGTCAACTCCGAAACCGACTTCGTGGCGAAGAACGACGAGTTCATGCAGATGGCCAAGGACGCCGTGCGTCTCGTGGCCGAGCACAACCCCGCCGACATCGCCGCTCTCGGCGAACTCGCTCTCGGCGACAAGACCCTCGAAGCCGTCCGTACGGCGCTCGTGGGCAAGATCGGCGAAAACATGACGTTCCGCCGCTTCGAACGCATCGAAGCCAAGGGTGAACTCTCCTCCTACGTCCACGGCTCGAAGATCGGCGTCATCGTCGACTTCACGGGTCCGGCCGAAGTCGCTCACGACGTCGCCATGCACATTGCCGCCTCGAAGCCGAAGGCTCTCGACGAATCCGGCGTCGACGCCGCCGCGATCGAATCCGAACGCCGCATCGCCATCGAAAAGGCTCGCGAAGCCGGCAAGCCCGAAGCCATGCTCGAACGCATCGCCGAAGGTACCGTGAAGAAGTTCCTCAAGGAAGTCACGCTCGTCAACCAGCCGTTCGTCAAGGACGACAAGAAGTCGGTCGGCGAAGTGGTCAAGGCCGCCGGCGGCCAGATCAACGGTTACACCCTCTACGTCGTGGGTGAAGGCATTGAAAAGCGTGCCGACGACTTCGCCGCCGAAGTCGCCGCGCAGGTTGCCGCTGCCAAGCAGGGCTGATTCGTTTGAGCCCCGCGTCGGGACTTGCGGAATGCGTTGATCGTCCCGCGGGTTGAATCGACCCGCGGCGATCGGCGACTTCCCGTCCCGACAAAAAGCGCCCCGTACGCCTCGCAAGCGTCGGGGCGTTTTTTCGTCCGTACGATCCGTTGCCGTCTTTCAGTCGGGTTGACGGATATTCGAACAAATTCCAACCTGCGATAAAGTACCTAGTCGATCAAAAGGTGCTTATAATTCGAAAAATTTTGAAATAGGGGCGCCGCGGGTGCCCTACTTTCCCGAAACTCTCACAGCTTACGGAGCTCCAGCGATGTCCGAACACGAGAATCCCCAGCCGGTCTACAAGCGTATCCTTTTGAAGCTTTCGGGCGAAGCCCTCATGGGCGACGACGCCTTCGGGATCAACCGCTCGGTTCTCCAGAGCATGGTCGAAGAAGTGCGCAGCGTCGTCGAACTCGGCGTTGAAGTGGGCATCGTCGTCGGCGGCGGCAACATCTTCCGCGGCGTCGCGCTCGGTGCGACCGGCATGGACCGTGCGACGGGCGACTACATGGGGATGCTCGCCACGGTGATGAACGCCATGGCGCTCGGCGACTGCTTCCGCAACAACGGCGTCGAAGCCCGCGTGCAGTCGGCCCTGCACATCGAACAGGTGGCCGAACCCTACATTCGCGGCAAAGCCCTGCGTCATCTGCGCCTCGGTCGTGTCGTGATCTTCGCTGCGGGTACCGGGAACCCCTTCATGACGACCGACACGACGGCGGCCCTTCGCGGCGCCGAAATCGGTGCGGAAGTGGTGCTGAAGGCCACCAAGGTCGACGGCATCTACACGGCCGATCCGAAGAAGGATCCGACGGCGACGATGTTCGACGAAATCACCTTCGACAAGGCTCTGCACTCGAACCTCCAGGTGATGGATGCGACCGCCTTTGCGCTCTGCCGCTCGCAGCATCTTCCGATCAAGGTCTTCAACATCAACAAGAAGGGGGCCCTGCGCCGCATTTGTCTCGGCGAAAAGGAAGGGACGCTCGTTCACTCCTGATCGACGGGCAGTCGACGAAGAGCCGTGCGGGCGTCCGCTCGGACCGGCTCTTCCCCGATCGCACGCCGTCCGAAGTCCGCTTTCGGTACACGAGACCGGGCGGACTTCGTCGTTTCGGGGAAAGTACGTCGAGCGCTTTCGGGCCCTGTGATAAAATTCCCCACGCTCGGGTACCCGGACGGCGCAAGCCGTCCGTCCCTTTCGAGGCGGCGCCCCGCCTCGGGACAACGAACACCGTTTCTGCAGGCGCGAAGAGCGGACCTCTTCGCGTCTTTTCTAAAAAATAAGGCAAGGAGGATGAGCCTCGGGCTCGGACACCTCCGGGAGAAATCAACATGACTGGCGACGTCCTCAAGCAGGCCGAACACAAGATGGGCCGCACCGTGGAAACCCTCCGCGAAGACTTCACGAAGATCCGTACGGGCCGTGCGAGCCCCGGCCTTCTCGATCACATCCGCGTCGACTACTACGGCTGCGAAACCCCGATCAACCAGGTGGCTCAGATCGGCGTGGGCGACGCGCACACCCTCACGGTTCAGCCGTGGGAAAAGTCGATGATCAAGGTCGTTGAAAAGGCGATTCGCGAATCCGACCTCGGTTTGAATCCCGCCACGTCGGGCGACCTCATCCGCGTGCCGTTGCCCCCGCTTACGGAAGAACGCCGCCGCGAACTCACGAAGGTCGTGAAGGGCTTCGGCGAAGACGCCAAGGTGGCCGTTCGCAATCTGCGCCGCGAAGCCAATTCCCACATCGATCGTCTCACGAAGGACAAGGAAATCTCCGAAGACGATCAGCGCCGTGCCGAAGGCGACATTCAGAAGCTCACCGACCGCTACATCGGCGAGATCGACAAGGTCGTGGCCGACAAGGAAAAGGAAATCATGACGGTCTAAGGACCGCTCGGGGCTCGACCGAGCGGTTCGAGCCTCGCTTTCCTTTTTCCGAAGGGCCCCGTGCGCACGCGGGCCTTCGAACGATCGAACGGGATTCCGAGAAGGGGTCCCGTTTTCGTTTGTCGTCACGGACCGGCGGTTGCCGCCGCAGTCCTCGGGCCGCGCGAAACGTTTCGACCTGTTTCGAAAACGCCTCTCCTGCGGGTCCTTTCGATAAACTCTCCCGACAATACCCGATGCCCGCTTCGGGCCCGACTCACCCCTTTACGCTTCCGACACCCATGTTTGCCGTTCGTCAGGATTCCGCCGACTCCCTTCTTCGCGCTCCCCGCAACGTCGCCGTCATCATGGACGGGAACGGTCGGTGGGCGAAAGCGCGCCTGCGTCCGCGCGCCGAAGGGCATCGTCAGGGGGTGAAAGCCCTGCACCGTCTCGTCGAGCGTGCGGCGGAGCTCGGGGTCGAGGTCCTCACGGTTTTTGCCTTTTCAAGCGAAAACTGGAAGCGGCCCGCCACCGAAGTGCGTCTCCTGATGGAGCTCTTCGCTCAGGGGTTGGCCCGCTGGGAAGCGCCTCTGCGCGAGGCGGGCGTGCGTCTTACGGTGATCGGGGACCGGAGTGCCTTTCCCGAGTCGGTCGTGCGCGCGATCGAAGCGTGCGAACGGGGAACGGCCGGGGGCGAGCGGATGCTTCTGCAAATCGCCGCCAACTACGGCGGTCGCTGGGACGTATGCCAGGCGGCGCGCCGCTGTGCCGAAGCCGGTGAAGAAGTGAGCCCCGAGAACCTTGAAAAGTACCTTGCCACGGCCGGAACGGGCGAAGTTGACCTTCTCATTCGCACCGGGGGCGAGCAGCGCGTCTCGAATTTCCTCTTGTGGCAGATGGCCTACGCCGAAATCTACTTTACGGAAACGCTCTGGCCCGACTTCAACGAGGCGTCCTTCGACGAGGCGGTTCGCTGGTACCAAGGGCGCGAGCGGCGCTTCGGGATGACGAGCGAACAGGTGCGGGCGGCTTCGAGCCTCCCCGGGCTCTGAAGCGACTTTCGAAACGCACCCCTATACCGAAGGTCTTAAGCCTCGCGACGGACCTTTTCGGTACAATCGAAGCCGACGATACGCGCCGAAGGGGTGAAACCTCCGGGATGCGCGCTTCGTTCTCGATTTTGAAAACCAAAACCTGAGGTCGGAACTTCGATGCTGATGCTTCGCGTCATTACGGCGACCGTACTGCTCGCCGTTCTTTGTATTGCCATCGCGATGGGGCCGCTTGCGTTTGCGGGCGTCATGGCCGTCGCGTTCGGCGCCGCGCTCTACGAATGGCTCCGCATGGGCGGCCTCGGTCCCGTGCCCGCAATCCTCGTTGCGGCCGTGGAAATGATCACGCAGTTTTCGCTCTACTGGGCGGGGGCTCTGCCGCGCATGGAGTGGTTCCTCTTCATCATCGACGGCGCGGTGATGCTCGCGTGGTTTGCGATCTTCTTCACGGAGCTCGCCCACCGCAAGAACGGCTTCAAGGTGAGCGTGCGCACGTGCCTCGTGTCGGCCGTTACGTTCGTGCCGGCCGCGTACCTGTCGCTCCTTTACCTCTATGAAATCGGCGACTGGGTGATGGTGCTCTCGGTTCTCTTGATTGTCTGGGGCGCCGACATTTCGGCCTACTTCAGCGGTCGCGCCTGGGGCAAGCACCCGATGGCGCCCGCGATTTCCCCGAAGAAGACCTGGGAAGGCGCGCTCGGCGCGTACGTGATCGTGATCGTCTTCTTCCTCCTTACCTACTGGTTCTGCATCCAGAAGAACGTCTTCACGAACTTCCTCTTCGACGAACTGGGCTTTATCTGGGGCGTCGTGGTGCTCGCCGGGCTCGTCGCGCTCTCGATTGCGGGCGACCTCTGGGAGTCGATGCTGAAGCGCCTCGTCGGGATCAAGGATTCCTCGAACCTCTTGCCCGGCCACGGGGGCTTTTTCGACCGCATGGATGCGACCCTTCCCGTGATTCCCGCCGCGACCTGGATCATCCTCTCGGTGGTGCTCGCGCGCTGAGGGCCCGAGTCGAAATCCCGCGCAATTTTGAGGCGGAGCTCCGACCCCGATCGGTCGCGGGCTCCGCCGTCGTTTCGGGGGTACCGTTTTCCGCTTCCCTACGTCCGGCGGCTCCTTCTTTTCGAACCCTTCCTGCTCTTCAACCCATGACCGACGTCTACAACGTACCGAATCTCGCCCCGGGGGAATTCCACCGCGCCGAAGACACGATCCGGCGTTCGCGCTTCATTGTGACGATGGCGCGCGTGAGTTCGCCCGAAGAGGCGAAGGCCTTCATCGACGGCATCCGCGAGGAACACCGTCACGCGACGCACAACTGCTGGGCGTACGTGGCGGGCGCCCCGGGGGAAACGGCTTTCGTCGGAGCGAGCGACGACGGGGAGCCGAAGGGGACGGCAGGGCGTCCGATGCTCACGGCGCTGCTCCACAGCGGCGTCGGCGAAGTGGCGGCGGTCGTGACGCGCTACTTCGGCGGGATTTTGCTCGGCACGGGCGGGCTCGTTCGGGCTTATCAGGGGACGGTGAAGCTGGGGCTTGAGAGTCTTCCCGTCACGGCGCGCGAAGAGACGGTGCGCTTCGTCGTTTCGATCGACCACTCGGCCGTGACGGATTTCCTGCACCGCCTGAAGAGCGTGCGGGGACGCATTCTTTCAAGCGACTTCCGTTACGACGCCTCCTACGAGGTGCTCGTTCCCGAGCGCGAGGCGGAGACTTTCGAAGCGGGCCTTCTGGAGCGACTCGCGGGCGAGGGGCTCGTCGAGCGGATGGAGGACTGAAGCGTAGAACAACACCCCGACGACGCGTTTTTTACCGATGCGGCCGCCGTTGCGGCCCGAAGCGCGAATTTGTGTTCGGACGTTGCATGCGTGCGTCCTTCCGCCGTCGGAAGAAAGAGCGCCTCGTACAATAAAGGGCCTTTCCATGCGGCTCGGGCCGTTCGCCACCCACCGGATTCTGCCCCCATGCGTTTTGCGATTTTCAATTTCCTTCTCGCCCTCTGGGTGACCTGGCGCTTCATTGCTCCCGCGGAAATCCGTCGGGGCATCAAAGCGGTGCTTCTCGTTGCGCTCGTGCCGGCGGTGGCCTATCCGGCCGCGGCCGATTTGTGGTTGGGAGGCCTCCTCTCTCCCGAACTACCGCGCTGGGTGATCGTCGGAGCGACGGGTACGCAGGCCGTGCTCTTTTTCCTTGCGGGGGCGACGCTCTTGCGCGAAGCGATCATCCTCGGCTGCGTTCTCGCAGGGCGCTCGGGCATCAAAGCCCACCGCCTCGTGCAGCGCGACCGCCGCACGGTGTTGGGGCTGCTCGGCGCTTCGATCGGACTCGGCGCCTTCGGGATGTACGAAGGGATTCGCGTTCCCGACGTCGTGGATCGTCGGATCGCAGTGAAGGATCTGCCGTCCGAATTGGAGGGGTTCTCATTCGTGCAGCTTTCCGACATTCACTGCTCGGCGCTTTCGACGGAGCCCCACGTACGCGCGCTCGTCGAGCGGGTGCAGTCCCTCTCGCCCGATCTCATTCTCATTACGGGCGACTTCGTGGACGGAACGGTAAAGCGCCGCGAACGGGACGTCGCGCCCTTGGCGGACCTCTCCGCCCCGATGGGGGTCTGGGGTTGCGAAGGAAACCACGAACACTACGGGAATTACGATGCCTGGATCGCGAAGATCGAAAGCCTCGGCATTCGCCTTCTTAAAAACACGCATACCGTTCTGGACGTGCCGGGACGAAACGCCAAAATTTGCCTTGCGGGCCTTGCGGACCGCATGGGCGCGCGCTTCGGGCGCGAAACGCCCGACGTGAAGCGCGCCCTTGAGGGGGCACCCGACATCAAGACGGTCCCGCGCATTCTGCTTGTTCATCAGCCCAAAGGATTCCCGAGCTATCGGGCGGAAGCCGATTTCACGCTGCAACTTTCGGGTCACACCCACGGCGGGCAGATTACGGGGTTCGACCGGGGCGTTGCGATCATGAACGGGCTTTTCGTGCGCGGCGAATACGCGCTCGAAGACGGCACGAAACTTTACGTTCATCCGGGCTCGGGCGTTTGGAACGGATTTCCTTTCCGGGTCGGCGTCCCCGCCGAAATCGCCCGGATCACGCTTGTGAAGGCATAAGGCCAGAGGGTCTGACGGCTCCCAAGCGGCACACGAAAAAATACAAAGCAAAGAGGAACAGAAAAAATGACTCAATCCATCGCGCTTCTCGGCGCTACGGGTAGTATCGGTCGTTCGACCCTGGACGTCGTGCGGCGTCATCCCGAGCGCTTCGTCGTTCACTCGATGGCGGGTGCGACCCGCGTGGAGCCGCTCGTCGAAGCGGCCCGCGAATTCCGCCCCCGGATCGTCGCGATTGCGACCGAATCGAAAAAGGACGAACTCGCTTCGGCCCTCCGTGCGGCGGGCGTGGACGCCGAAGTGCGCGCGGGCGCTGCGGCCGTGGCCGAGCTTGCGGGCGATTCCGAGGTCGACTCGGTCGTGCAGGCCGTGGTGGGTGCGGCGGGGGTTGAACCCACCTTCCGCGCGGCCCGTGCGGGTAAGCGCCTGCTCCTCGCGAACAAAGAAAGCGTCGTTTGCGGCGGTGCGCTCCTCATGGACGAGGTGAAGCGCGCGGGCGCGACGCTCCTTCCCTTGGACAGCGAACACAACGCGATTTTCCAGTGCTTGGTCGGTGCCTCGGAAGCGGCGCGCGCCTCGGCGCGCATCGTGCTCACGGCTTCGGGCGGACCTTTCCGCGGTCGACGCGACCTTTCGGGCATTACCCCCGAGATGGCCGTCAAGCACCCGAAGTGGTCGATGGGCCGCAAGATCAGCGTCGACAGCGCGACCCTCATGAACAAGGGCCTCGAAGTGATCGAAGCATCGTGGCTTTTCGGCTTTCCCGCCGATCGGATCGACGTCGTCGTTCATCCCCAGTCGATCATCCACTCGATGGTGACCTTTGCGGACGGTGCGACCATCGCGCAGTTGGGGGCCCCCGACATGCGTACGCCCATTGCGTACGCGCTCGGTTGGCCCGAACGCATGGACGGGGGCGTGAAACCCTTGGACTTCACGACGCTCGGCACCCTCACCTTCGAAGCGCCCGACCGGGAGACGTTCCCGCTCCTTGAGCTCGCCTTCAAGGCGCTCGCCGCGGGCGGCGGCGAAACGATCGTCTTGAATGCCGCGAACGAAATTGCCGTCGAAGCGTTCCTGGATCGTCGAATCGGCTTTACGACGATGTTCGCCCTCGTCGCCGATATGCTCGCGAAAATCGACGCCCCGAAGCCCGAGAGCGTCGAAGCGATTCTGGATCTCGACCGCAAGACCCGCGCCCTCACGCGCGAAGCGGTCGCGGTGCTCGAGCGCAACGGGAAGGAGGGCTAAATGGCGGTTCTCACCTCCGTCGTCGGTTTTCTCATTACGCTCGGCCTCATCATCCTCATTCACGAGGGCGGGCATTATCTCGCCGCCAAGTGGCTCGGCATTCGCGTCAAGCGCTTCTCCATCGGGATGGGCAAGGTGATTGCGAGCCGACGCGCGTGGGATACGGAATTCGCTCTCTCCGTCCTTCCGCTCGGGGGCTACGTGATGTTCGAGGAACCCCACGAGCATCCGAACGCGCCCGCCGAAATCCGCAACGCGCTCTTTTCGAACGTCGCCCGTTGGAAGCGCGCGATCGTGATCGCGGCGGGGCCCTTCATGAATTTCCTGCTCGCCTTCGTCCTCTTCATCGCGGTCGGAGCGATCGGAACGAAGGATATCGTCCCGTACCTTGCGGCCGCGCCCGATACGCCCGCCGCCCGTGCGGGGATCGAGACGAACGACCGCGCGGTGGCGCTCGGGGGCGTGCCTGTTGCGGGTCTCACGGACTTGCAGCTTGAAATCCTCAATCGCGTGGGCGAAGGGGCGGTTCCCTTGACGCTGGAACGCGCGGGCGTTCCCGTTGAAACGACGCTCGACCTCTCGGACTTCTCGATGAAGGACGCTGTCGAACCCGGGTTCCTCTTTCGGGACGTGGGTTTGCGGTTGACGGGGAAGGGCGTTCTCGTGGGCGAGCCGATTGCGGACGGTCCGGCGGATCGCGCGGGGCTCAAATCGCGCGACCTCATCCGAAGCGTGAACGGCACTCCCATGAATCTCGAAGAGTTTCTCGCCGCCGTGAAAGCCTCGGCCGAAAAGCCCATGAAGCTCTTGATCGAGCGCGACGGGACGGGCGAAATGACGATCACGGTGACGCCGCGTGCCGTGAAGGACGAAGCGACGGGGACGGTCGTAGGTCGCGCCGATCTGACGTTGATGCCCGGCATTGAATTGACGACCGTGCGTCACGGCCCGATCGAGTCCATTCGCATGGCCTTTCACAAGGTGATGAGCCTCACGACCGTGCAGGCTTCGGCCGTGAAGGGCATGGCCGAAGGCGAAGTCGGCACCGACACGATGCAGGGTCCCGTGGGGATCGCCGGCATGGCGGGAAGCGCCGTCACGGCGGGGCTTTCTGCCTTCCTCGACTTCGTCGCGGTTCTGTCGATCGCGATCGGCTTCATGAACCTCATCCCGATCCCGGCGCTTGACGGCGGGCAGCTTGTCATCCTCGCCTTTGAGGGAACGTTTCGGCGCGATTTGCCCGCGCGGGTGCGCGAATGGCTTGCGGCGGGGAGCATGGCGCTCCTTGTGCTTCTTGCCATTTACGTCACCTTCAACGACGTTTCTCGCTTGACGGGGCCGTAAGCGGAGCCGCGAGGATCGACTGAAAAGGTGCTCCGTCCCGAGCCCCGAACGTGCGAAGACGGCGTATGGAAAACGCCATATTTCGCTCCTTCGGGGTCGCACGGGCGGTGCGCTTTTTGGTAACCTTGTTCCCGACCTTGATTCGCGTTCTCCGCCGAGGGCGGAGGGCGCCACGATACGAATTTTTCAGCGTGTCCGCGACCTCCCTTTTCGAGGGGCGAGGCAAAGCGCGCAACATCGCGCAATGCTCCCCGGACACGATTTAAAGAGAGAACAGTCTTGCAGCTCTTCAAGTTCACCAGAATCGCTTCGGGTGTTCTCGCGGCCTTCGCTCTTGCGGGCGAAGCCGCGGCGTTCACGATTTCGGACATTCGCGTCGAAGGTATCGTCCGTACGGAACCCGGCACGGTCTTCTCGCATCTGCCGTTCCGCGTCGGGGACGACTTCACGCCCGAGAAGGGCTCGCGGGCCATTCACTCCCTTTATCAGTCGGGGCTCTTCCGCGACGTTTCGCTTTCCCAAGACGGGGACGTTCTCGTCGTCTCGCTCTTGGAGCGCCCGGCCGTCGCCACGATCGAAACGCACGGCATCAAGGCGTTCGACAAGGACGCCGTTGAAAAGAGTCTGCGCGACGTCGGCATGGCCGAAGGGCGTATCTTCGACCAGGCGACCTTGGAGCGCGCCGACCAGGAATTGCGCCGTCAGTACCTCGCGCGCGGCTACTATGGCGTCTCCGTGAAGACCACCGTGACGCCGCTCGAACGCAACCGCGTTCGCATCACGATCAACGTCGACGAAGGCCGCGCCTCGTCGATCGCCGACATCCGCTTCGTCGGCAACACGATTTTCGACTCCGACGAGCTCGCCGACCTGATGCAGCTCGGAACCCCGAACTGGATGTCCTGGTACACGAAGCGCGACCTTTACTCGCGCGAAAAGTTGGCGGCCGACTTGGAAACGATCCGCTCGTACTACATGAACCAGGGCTACCTCGACTTCAAGATCGACTCCGTGCAGGTCTCGATCGCGCCGAACAAGTCCGACGTCTTCGTCACGATCAACATGACGGAAGGCGAAAAGTACACGGTGAAGAGCGTGAAGCTCACGGGCGACATGCTCGGGCTCGACAAGGACTTGGAGAGCCTCGTCACCATCAAGGAAGGCGAAATCTACAACGCCGAAAACGTGAAGAACCTCTCGCAGGCGATCACGGACAAGCTCTCCACCCTCGGCTACGCCTTTGCGGCGGCGCCCGCGAACCCCGTCGCCGACCGCGAAAACCGTACGGTCGACATCGTCTACACGATCGACCCGGGTCGCCGTGCTTACGTGCGGCGCGTCAACATCACGGGCAACAACCGCACCCGCGACGAAGTGATCCGCCGCGAAGTCCGTCAGTACGAATCCGCCTGGTTCGACAGCGACAAGGTGAAGCTCTCCCGCGACCGTATCGACCGACTCGGGTACTTCGAAACCGTGACGGCCGAACCGAAGCCGGTGCCGGGTACGCGCGACCAGGTCGACCTCGAAGTGAACGTCAAAGAGCGTCCCACGGGCTCCATTTCGCTCGGTGCGGGCTACTCCACCTCGGACGGCATCATCCTCTCGGCGGGCTTCGCGCAGAACAACGTGTTCGGCACGGGGAACTCCGTGTCGGTCGACGTCAATACCTCGAAGTCGCAACGCACGTACGCGCTTTCGGTGGTCGAACCGTACATCACCCCCGAAGGCATCAGCCGCTCGTGGGACATCTCCGACCGCAAGGTGGACTTGGACGAGCTCGACGTCGCGGACGTTACGTACGAAACCCGCGCGCTCGGCGTCTCGTGGGGGATTCCGTTCACCGAACTCGACCGCGTCTTCCTCGGCGGCCGCTGGGAAATGACGAGCGTCGACACGAACGAAAACTCCCCGCAGCGCTACAAGAACTACAAGGACCAGTTCGGCGACGACCCGATGAGCCTGGCGCTCACGCTCGGTTGGTCGCGCGACAGCCGCGACAATTCGCTCGCTCCGACGCGCGGCGTCTACCAGCGCTTGAACGGCGAATTCGGGCTTCCGGGTCTCGACATCCAGTACTACAAGCTCACCTACCAGTACCAGCAGTTCATACCGCTTTCGCGCACGTGGACGCTCGCCTTCAACGGCGAAGTGGGCTACGGCGACGTCTACGGCAGCACCTCGCAGTTCCCGTTCTTCAAAAACTTCTACGCGGGCGGTATCGGTTCGGTGCGCGGGTTCAATTCCGGCACGCTCGGTCCGAAGGACTACTCCTACACGTATCAGGGCGACACGGATGCGGACAACCTCGGCGGCGACCGCATGCTGACGGGCTCGATCGAAGTGCTCGCGCCCCTTCCGGGCGGCGACCGTACGCTGCGAATCTTCGGCTTCCTCGATGCGGGCTACGTCTGGGGCTACGAAGGCGTTCCGATGTCGGGCGGCCGCTACGAACGTCAGAACGTGAGCCTTTCGGATCTGCGCTACTCGACGGGTATCGGCGTGGCCTGGATTTCGCCCCTCGGGCCCTTGAAGTTCTCGATCGCCGCGCCGCTCAACGAGAAGGAAGGCGACGACGTGCAGCGCTTCCAGTTCCAGATCGGTACGGGCTTCTAACTCCAGGAACCCGATACGAACCCCGAAATCGGTCGGACGCGAGTCCGGCCGATTTCCCAACGGAGAAGGCGGCGGGGTGCTTCGATGTCGCATTGACTTCCGCCCGCGCACTTCTCCCGCATCTTCCCTACGTCTTCCCTTTGTCCGGAGGGCACCAACATGCCGAAGATTCTTTCCGCAACGCTTCTTTCCCTGACCGCTTTGACGTCCGCCGCGCTCCTCGGCGCCGCGCCCGCACTTGCGGCCGGAAGCGCCCCGGCGGCCGCGACCCGCTCGAGCGAAGTCGTGCCGGTTCTGAAGATCGGCGTCGTCAACATGGAGCGCATCCTTCGCGACGCGAAAGTGGCGCAGGAGGCGAGCGACCGTTTGAACGCCGAGGGGCAGCGCCGTCAGGAAGAAATCGACGCGCTCGCGCGTCGCTTCAAGACGCGGCTCGAGCGCTTTGAGCGCGAAGCGAAGACGATGGACGAAGCGAGCCGCGTCGCCGAGCAGCGGGCGCTTGCGGAAATGGAACGCGACGTCACGCGCCGCAACCGCGAAGCGCGCGACGAATTCAATCAGCGCCGCAACGAAGAGGTGCTCCTTCTTCAGAACCGTGCGGGACGCATCATTCAGGAAATCGCCCGCAGCGAAAAGTTCGACCTCGTGCTTTACGAATTTTTCTACGCCAGCGACCGCGTCGACCTCACGAACCGCGTGATCGAAGCGCTCGACCGCGACGCGAAGCCCGCGAAATCGAAGTAAGCGACTGCCTTCGCGAACCAACCGAAAATTTTCGAAAATCTCAAAAAGCCGCCCGAGTCGCAAGGTCCCCGAGCAAGACGAAATGCCGGGCGCTTCGCTCCCGCGGCTTTTTTGATTGACCGTGTGCCCGAAACCCCGGGTGCCAAGGAGTCCGACAGTGACCATTCAACAGCAACCGACCTATCTCGCCTCCGAACTCGTCGCGCTCGTACGCGAACGCTCGAAGGGACGGCTCGACGCGCGTCTCTCGGGCGAGGACGTCGTCGTCAAGCGCTTCATGCCCCCGCAGTCGGCGGGTACGGGCGACATGGCCTTTTTGACGGACGCGCGTTACGCGGACGCGATGAAGGCGTCCGCGGCGTCGCTCGTCATCCTTCGCGAAAAGGACTGTGAAGCGATCTTCGGCGCGCAAGGCCGCACGGCGGGCTCGGTGCTTCTTTGCGAAGACCCCTACGCCTTCTTTGCCTTCGCGTCGCAACTTCTTTTCCCCGTCGCCGCGACCCCGGGCATTCACCCGCGTGCCTACGTCGAAGAGGGGGCCGAGGTCGATCCCACGGCCGCCGTTGAAGCTTTGGCCGTCGTGAAGCGCGGTGCCCGAATCGGTGCGCGCTCCGTCGTGCGCTCGGGCGCCTATGTGGGCGAAGACGTGCAAATCGGCGCCGAGTGCCTCATTCACCCCAACGCCGTCCTCGAAGCGGGTACGATCTTGGGCGACCGATGCGTCGTACAGGCGGGCGCCGTTCTGGGGGGCGACGGCTTCGGCTTTGCGCCTTTCCGCGGCGAATGGGTCAAAATCCCGCAGGTCGGCCGTACGGTGCTCGGCGACGACGTCGAAGTGGGCGCCAACACCACGATCGACCGCGGCGCTCTGGACGACACGGTCGTGGGCGAAGGGACGAAGCTCGACAACCAGATTCAGCTCGGGCACAACGACCGGATCGGCAAGCACTGCGTGATGGCCGCCTGCGTGGGCATCGCCGGGTCGACCACCGTGGGCGATCATGCCATGATCGGCGGCGCCGCGATGATCAACGGGCACATCACGATCCCCTCGGGCTCGGCCGTGGGTCCCGCCACCGCCATTACGGGCTGGGGCGAGAAGCCCGCGCAGCGTACGGGCTTCTTCCCGGCGCTTGAAGGGAAGGACTTCCAGCTGACGGCGGCAACGCTCACGCGCCTCCCGCAGCTTCGAAAGGACTTGAAAGCCTTGGAGCGCGAAGTGGCCGAATTGAAGGCGCTAATCCGAAAGGAAGAAGCGTAACCCCGGGAAAAGCGCGACAATACTCCGACCCGAGGCCGGGCCCGCGCCCGGCCGACCTCGTTCACACTCACAGAGACTCGACATGCCCAAGACCCTCAACATTGCGGACATCATGGAGCAGCTTCCGCATCGCTATCCGTTCCTTCTGATCGATCGCGTGCTCGAACTCTCCGACGAACTCGACCGCGTCGTCGCGATCAAGAACGTCACGATGAACGAACCGCAGTTCACGGGCCATTTTCCCGAAGTGCCCGTCATGCCCGGCGTTCTCATGATCGAAGCGATGGCGCAGGCCTGCGCAATCATCGCGCTCGCGCGCCTGCCCGAAGGCGTGGACCGCCACAACAGCCTCTTCTACTTTGCCGGCATCGACAAGGCCCGCTTCAAGCGCGTCGTTCAGCCCGGCGATCAGCTCGTGATCGAAGGGAAGTTCATCCGTCAGAAGATGGGGCTCGGCGTTTTCGAAGCCGTTGCGACGGTGGACGGCCAGGTGGCCTGCTCGGCGCAGTTGATGTGCGCCTATCGCCCGGTGCCGAAGAAGGGCTGATCGGCTTCACCGGCTGAGGCTCGCTTCGGTCGGTGCTTGCTCGCCGAGCGCTTCGGCCGCTTTGAGCGCAAAGGCCCGAGGGGAAATCGATCCCCGCTCGGGCCTTTTTGTACGCCTTTTCGCATTTTCATCGCTCTTTTTGAGGGCTTTTTGACAGGGCCCTGTTTTCAATCTAGGGCCCCCGCCCGTATAATCTCCCTCAACAGTGCGGCTTACCCTCGAAGGGGGAGCAGCCGCCCACCGAACGTCAGGACCGGCGGACGAAGCCTCCGTCGGTCCGCCCGCGGCGTGCCCGACGTCTTTTCGGCACGTACGGCCCGGGCGAAGCGAAAGGAACACCTCATGGCTCAGATTCATCCGACTTCCGTCGTCGACGCGCGCGCGGAATTGGCCGACGACGTCGAGATCGGCCCCTTCTGCCTGATCGGCCCCGAAGTTAAGATCGGCGCGGGTACGCGCCTTCGCAGTCACGTCGTCGTCGAAGGGCGCACGACGATCGGTTGCCGCAACGTGATTTACGCGGGTGCCTCGATCGGCTGCCACCCGCAGGACAAGAAGTACGCGGGCGAAGACACCGAACTCGTCGTGGGCGACGACAACGTGATCCGTGAAAACTGCACCTTCTCGATCGGGACCGTTCAGGACCACGGCATCACGCGCGTGGGGAGTCGCAACCTCTTCATGGCGAACGCCCACGTGGCGCACGACTGTGTGGTCGGCAACGACGTCATTCTCGCGAACAACGTGGCCTTGGCCGGTCACGTCACCGTCGAAGACTTCGCGATCATCGGCGGGCAGACGGGCGTGCACCAGTTCGTGCGCGTCGGCGCCCACGCGATGGTGGGGGGCGCGTCGGCCGTTTTGCGCGACGTGCCGCCCTATGTGATCTGCCACCTCAACCCCTGCACGCCCGCGGGGCTCAATCTCGTGGGTCTGCGCCGCTCGGGCTTCACCGACGAGCAGATGCGCGCGCTTCGCCGCGCGTACGGTGCCCTTTATCGCGAAAACCTGACCGTCAGGGAAGCCGCGGAAAAGATGGAGACGCTTAAAACGGAATTTCCGGGCGCCGCCGCCGAAATCGAGCACTTCCGCCGATTCGTCGTCGAGAGCCCCCGAGGCGTGATCCGCTGATTCAAACCCCAAGAGCCCGACGTGCAAACGGTGCGTCGGGCGTTTTGTCGGTTTGCGACCGAATTCAATCGACCCCCGAAACAACTACCTCAAGAGACGCTGGAGATACCATGGGCAACCATCATCCGATTCCCACCCCTGAAAAGAACGGAGCCGTCTGGCTCGCGGGCGAGGCGAGCGGCGACTTCATCGCGAGCCTCGTGCTTCCCGAAGTCGCGCGACGCATGAAGGGCGCCCCGCAGTACGGCGTGGGCGGTCCGCGCATGGTGGAAGCGGGCTTTCACGCCTGGCACGACATTCGCGAACTCTCCGTGCGCGGCTACGTCGAAGTGCTCTCCCACCTGCCGCGTCTCATGCGTCTTCGCAGCGACCTCGTGCGCCGCTTCGCGGACTCGATGCCGCAGGTCTTCGTGGGGGTCGACGCGCCCGATTTCAATCTCGGCGTCGAAGAGCAGTTGCGTCGCCGCGGCATCCCGACGGTGCACTTCGTGAGTCCCTCGATCTGGGCGTGGCGACCCGAGCGCATCCACGCCATCCGCCGCTCGGCCGACCACGTGCTCCTCGTTTTCCCCTTCGAAGAGGCGCTCTACAAGCGCGCGGGCATTCCCGCGACCTACGTCGGTCATCCGCTTGCGAACGTCATCCCGAAGGAACCCGACACGGCGGGCGCCCGCCGCGACTTCGGCATCGAAGACGACAAGCCCGTCGTCACCGTGATGCCGGGCTCCCGCATCGACGAAGTGAACGGGTGCGGTCCCGCTTTCTTCGAAGCGGTCGACAAGGTGCTCCATCGTCTCGGGGACATGCATGTCCTCATCCCCGCCGCCGATGAAGCCGCCCGCGCGAAGATCATCTTCACGGCGAGCCGTTTTGCGCGTCTCGCGCAGACGATGAAGGTCGAAATCGGCCGCAGCCACCGCATGATCGAAGCCGCCGACGCCGTGCTGTGCGCGTCGGGGACGGCGTCTCTTGAATGCGCGCTCTACAAAAAGCCCATGGTCGTGGGTTACAAGATGCCGGCGCTTACGGGCCTCATCATGCAGCGCAAGGCTCTCGTCCACTGCGTGTCGCTCCCCAACATTCTCATGGGCGAAAAGGTCGTGCCCGAATTCCTGCAGTACTTCTGCGAAGCCGACCCCATTTCCTACGCCCTCGAAGACGCGATCACGAACGAAACCCGTCGCAAGGAACTCGAAGAACGCTTCGCGCGCCTGCACGAGGATCTCACGGCCGATACGCCAAACCTCGCCGCGAACGTGATCCTCGAAATGGCCTCGCGTTGCGCGTCGCGTTGATCGACCGGTTTCGCGCTCGAAAGAATTTCCGAACGCGAAACCCGACCCCACGGAGAGCGTTCCGTACGAGCGGGACGCTCGATTCGTTTTCCGAATTCGAATTCTTCTTCGACTGTTTCGCCCATGCTTACGAAAGCCCGTTCGACCGCGCGCAAGACCGATCCTGCGATCGACGTTGAGGTTGCCGAACCCGATCTTTTCGCAGAGCTTGACGCCGAGACCCCTCTTCTGACGGCGGGCGTCGACGAAGCGGGGCGCGGACCGCTCGCGGGCCCCGTTTGCGCCGCGGCCGTGATTCTCGACCCCGAGCGCCCGATCGAGGGGCTTGCCGACTCGAAAAAATTAACGGCGAAAAAGCGCGAAGCCCTCGCGCCCCTGATTAAGGAACGGGCGCTCGCATGGTCGGTTGCGTGGGCGAGTGTCGAAGAAATCGACGAACTCAACATCCTCCGCGCGACGATGCTTGCGATGCGCCGGGCGGTCGAGGGATTGGCAACCAAGCCCGAACTCGTTCTCGTCGACGGGAACCGCACGCCCGAAATCCCCTTCCGGGTCGAAGCGATCGTCAAGGGGGACGCCAAGGTGCCCGCCATTTCCGCCGCGTCGATTCTCGCGAAGACCGAGCGCGACCGCGTGATGACGGAGCTCGATGCCGAGTACCCGGGCTACGGCTTTGCGCGTCATGCGGGTTACGGCACGGCCGCTCACGTGGCGGCGATTCTCGCCTCGGGCGTGACGCCCGTACACCGTAAAACGTTCGAGCCCGTGAAGTCCTTGGTGGAGGGGCGCCCGATCGAGCCCAAAGCGACGAAACCTCGCGGCCGCAAGGCTCGTGGCAAGGCCGAGAAGTCCGCCAAGGAAACCGAATGATTTTTTCGCCGCTCGGATCCCCGAGCGCGTCGAATCCCGAAGTGAAGGAGGGCGAAGCCCGTGTCGACGATTCTTCCCATTGAAAGTTCCGCCAATCCGAAATTGAAGCGCTGGCGCAAGATCGCGCGAGAAGCGCGGGCGATGCGCCGCGAAGGCTCGACCCTCGTCGAAGGGTTGCACCTTCTCGAGGTTGTGCTCGAAGCCCTTGAAGCCCCGGAGGCTCTCCGTCGATCGCATCGTCCCGACGTGCGCGCCGTCATGATTTCCGAACACGCGACGGACGAGGCGGGCGAGCTGGCGCTCCGTTTGGCCGAGCGCGCGGGCGTTCGCGTCTACGGCCTCTTGGGCCCGCTTTACGACGAACTCTCCCCCGTCGAACACGGGGCGGGCTGCATGTGCGAAATCGCGCTTCCCGTCGAGAGCTCCGACGATGCCTCGCCCTGGACGGAGGACGTCCTTTACTTGGACGGCGTTCAGGATGCGGGGAACGCGGGGACGCTCGTCCGTACGGCGGTTGCGGCGGGCGTGCGCACGATCGCGGCCTCTCCCAAAACGGCGCAGCTTTGGTCGCCCAAGGTGCTTCGCGCCGGCATGGGCGCGCACTTCGGGGCGCGAATCATTGAAAACGTCACGGCCGACACTCTGCGCTCGCGCTTCGCGGGGCGGATTCTCGCCGCGGACGCGCGCGGGGGCGAAGATCTCTTTGCGGCCGCCGACTATACGGCCGCGGGGCCCGTCTGCTGGGTGATGGGGGCCGAAGGGCCGGGCGTTTCCGAAGAAGCGTTGGCGGTCGCGGACGTCCGCTACTACATCCCGATCGAAAAGGCGTGCGAATCGCTCAACGTCGGGGCTGCGGCTGCGGTGTGTCTCTTCGACGCCCGACGTCGGCGCCTCGCGCGCGGTGCGGTCTGATTGAGGGCTTGAACAAACGAATCCCCGAGTGCGCGGCCGCCCGGCACTCGGGTAATTCTTCGGGTCTTCGGACCCGCGGGCGGGCTAAACTGGCGTCACAACGGGACGGAGGACTTTCTCCCCCGGTTGACGAAGCCGCTTTGGGTGCCGTACGGCGCTCTCTCGGCGCTTCCAATCCGAAGGACTTACGACATGCAGAATTTTTCCTACTACAACCCGACCCGACTTGTTTTCGGTCGCGGCGTCGAAACCCAGATCGGGAGCATCGTCTCCGAGATCGCGGGTCCCGAAGCCAAGGTGCTCGTGATTTACGGCGGGGGCTCCGCGAAGCGTTCGGGTCTTCTCGATGCGGTGCACGCAAGCCTTGAGGCGGCGGGCATCGTGGTGCTTGAAAAGGGCGGCGTGCAGCCCAATCCCCGCATGAACTTCGTACGTGAAACGGTCGACTGGGTGCGCGATCAGGGCGTTCGCGCGATCATCGCCGTGGGCGGCGGTTCCGTGATCGATACGGCCAAGGCCGTCGCGGTCGGGGTCGAATACGAAGGCGATTGCTGGGATTTCTTCGAAGGGAAGGCCAAGGTCGAAAAGGCGCTTCCCATCTTTGCCGTTCTGACGATTCCCGCAGCGGGGTCCGAACAGTCGATGCGTTGCGTGATCACGCACCACGGCACGAAGACCGGGATCGGCACCGAACTCATCCGTCCGCGCGCGGCCTTCATCAATCCGGAACGCTTTTCGACGCTCCCCGCCTGGCAGATCGGCGCGGGGCTCGTCGATATGTGCTCGCACATCATGGAGCGCTACTTCTCGAAGACCGACGCGACCGATTACGTCGACGGCCAGTGCGAAGCGGCGCTCCGAACGATCATGGCTTCGGGCCTCAAGGTTTATAACGATCCGTCCGATTACGACGCCTGGTGCCAGGTGGGGCTTGCTGGGTCGTTTGCTCACAACGGTTACTTCGGCCTCGGGCGCGAAGAAGACTGGGCGTGCCATGCAATCGAACACGAAATTTCCGGCTGGCGCGAAGAAATCACGCACGGCGCGGGCCTTGCGGTGGTGATCCCCGCCTGGATGCACTACGTTTCGGGCTTTGAGCCCGCGCGCTTCGTGCAGTTCGCCGTGAACGTCATGGGGGTGGAACCCCGCGAAGACGACGCGGAAACGATTCGCCTCGGGATCGCGAAGTTCACCGCCTGGGCGCAGTCCGTGGGGATGCCGGGGACGCTCGCGGCGCTCGGTGCCGAAGACTGCCCGATCGAAGCGCTCGCGCGCCACTGCTGCCGCGCGGGTACGGTCGGCCACCTGAAGCCCCTCAACGTCGACGACGTCGCCGCGATCCTGACGGGCGCGGCTGGGAACGTCTGAGGTACGGACGATGGCTCGCAATACTTCGAAGGGCGCTCGCTCGAACACACCGGGTCGTACGGGCCGCACCGGTCGTGCCGTCGCGGCGGACCGTCCCCGTCATCCGGGGCTCGTTCTCGCCGAAGTGCTCGACGAAACGCCTTTGCCCGTAGCGGCGAAGTGGTTCGGTCTTGCGCTCGAAGACGCGCAAAAGCTCCTTGCGGGAGAAGTTCCCTTTACGACCGAGATCGCCCGCCGTGCGGGAGACGTCTTCGGGACGGGTGCCGCCCCTTGGCTCGCGCTTCTTGAGGCGTGGGAGGAGGCGAGTGCGCCGAAGCCTGCGAAACCCTCTCAACCGGCGAAGCCCGAAACGAACGGCTGAGGAAGCACCCCTTCGACAAAGCCCGAAAAAACGGGGAGGCGCACGCGAGCGTCTCCCCGTTTTTGCCGATTGAGCTTGAGCGGGAGCTTACCCGACGTGCCGTAAAGCCCCGCCGTTCACGGCGGGGATATAAGGCACCC
>CAJLHF010000032.1 GCA_905206365.1 uncultured Sutterella sp.
GCCCACTACGGAACCGTACGGTGGGTGGTGTGGGAGGACGGCGCGGAGACATCCCTGCGCCTCCTACCCGATGACTTTGCGTCGGACTCTCGGCGCCTTCTTTCGTTCTCCCTCGAAAGAAGGAAGAGAGCGACGATTCGCTCAGAAAGTTCGAAGGGCCCGAGTCTTGAAAGCGGGATTACACCGAGCGTTTGTCGGAGGAACCCGAGAACGGATGACCCGCAGCGGATCGGCGTTCCAATTCTCGGCCCGCGTAGCCGTAGAGCCACATGCCGAGGAAGGTAGCCAGGGACCCCCAGAGCATGGCGGTCGGTCCGCAGGCGTAGAGGGCGTAGAGCGAGTAGACCGACCCCACGGCCGCAAGACGCACGGTGAGTTTTGCGTCCCGGGCGGGGAGAGCCTCGCGCTGAACCATTACGTTGAGAGCCGCCAAGGCGAGGAGGTAAGGAACGAGGTTCGTCACCACCGCGAGGTCGACGAGAATGAAGAACTGCTCTTCGAGTCGGGGGTTGACGGTGAGAAGCGCGAGAAGCGTTTGCGTCGCCACGATGATGAGCATCCCCGCCACGGGCACGCGATGTTTGTTGAGGCGTGCGAAGATCTTCGGAAAGTACCCTTCGGCCGCCGACCCGCGGAAGACTTCCGCAAGCGTGAACTGCCAGCTCATGAGCGCGGCCGCTTCCGCCAAGGCCATCACGCCCATGACGACCTTGCCCACGAAGGGCGTGAACATCGTCGCGAAGACGAGCCCGAAGGGGGCGGTCGAAACGGCCAAGGTCGCGTTGTCGACGATACCGGCCGCCACGTTGTTCGAAAGCAGGTAAATCACCGCCACGCCCGCCGTCGCACAGAGCACGGCGCGCGGTACGTTCTTTTCGGGGTCTTCGACCGCGTCGGCGTTGGCGCACGCGGATTCAAGCCCGAGGAAGCCCCAGAGCGTCATGCTCAGAGACGCCGAAATCCCGTCGAAAAGCGTCATGTTGTGGGGGTTCCAGGCCGCAACGAACCGCTCGGGCGAGAACCAGAACCAGCCCGCCACGCACAAAAAGAGAATCGGAATGAGAAGCGCCCAGGCAAAGACGTGGCTCACCACGCCCGTCATGCGTACGCCCGGGAAGTTGATGACGGTCGTAAGCCAAATCAGAACGATGGTGGCAAGCCCGATTTCCAGAGGCGTGAGCGTTGCTTCGAAAATCATGACGCCGTAACCCACGACCGAAACGGCGATCGAGAGGTTGGCGATCACAAGCGACAAGCCGTAGGTGAAGTTCGCGAGGTAACTTCCCGACTTCCCGAAGGCGTATTCGGCATAGCCCCCGAGCCCCGCGCGGTTTCGGGAAAGCATCCCGCAGCGCGCGAGCGCGTAGGCGACCGCCGTCGACCCGAGGATGGTGATCGCCCAGGCGAAGATCGACATCGTGCCGACTTCGGCGAGCTTCGTGGGCATGAGGATGATGGAGGATCCGACCATGTTGAGGATCGTCGCCATCGTGAGTTCGAGGAAGGTGAGCTTCTGCTTCGGTTTGGAGGACATATTCCTTGGGAGGAAACGGGACCGGCCCGAAAGCGCCGGTCGGGGTCAAACAAAAAAAGAGAAAAACGAAAAACGAAAAAAGGCTCCGCGCACGAACGCGGGGCCTTCGCGGCGCGCGCCCCGTCGGAGTATCGACGGGGTGCGACGCCGAACCGACGCGGCGGTGTTAGTTTTCGCTGCCCGTCGGGGTGATGGCGTGACGAGCGGCCCAGGTCCAGGGGTTCTGGAGCCAGTCGCCGAGGATCGACTTTTCTTCGACCGTGAGCTTGCCCATTTCGACGGCCTTGTCAAGGACCTTCGCAAAGTCGAGCATTTCGTGGCAGACGACGTTTTCCTTCGTGAAGAGCTTCGTCGTTTCGTCGATGCCGAAGGAGGTGATCGCGAGGCAGTCCGTCACTTCGGCGCCTTCGGCCTTGAGGGCTTCGACGGCGGAGAGAAGCGAAAGACCCGTCGAGATGTGGTCTTCGATGATGAGGACGCGCTTGCCCTTCACCGAGGCGCCTTCGACGCGGCTGTGGTTGCCGTAGGTCTTCGCCGTCTGACGAACGAAGATCGAGGGCTTCGAGAGACGGTAGGCCAGGGCGGCCGCGTGCGAAACGCCCGCGCCTTCGACGCCGGCGACGACGTCGAATTCGAGGTTGAGTTCGGCCACGCGCGAAGCCATCGTTTCGATGATGTCGCGCCAGGCGTCCGGGAAGGCCGTGAGCGTACGGTTGTCGACGTAGATCGGGGTGATGAGGCCCGACTTGAGACGCATCGGGGCGTCCGTGAGGAACGAAACCGCGCCGTGGGAGACGAGATGTTCGGCGAGGATGTCTTCGGCAATATGGGACTTGAACATGATTCTTACTCTCAACCTATCCTAATTAGTCGATGCCGATCGCCTTGCGGCCGTTGACGGTGGCGATCTTGACGAGTTCGTCGAAGTAGTCGAAGCGGCAGCCCGTGGCGAGCGTGGTCATTTCATGCCACATGTCGCCCGCGTTCCAGGGCACCATGGCGTCGCAGACGTTGTCGGTACCGAGCGCGACGGTGATGCCGGCTGGGACGAGTTCGTCGACCGGGGTCATGGAGTTGTGCATCGGGCCGATCTGTTCGGAGCGCGGCGTGTCGATCCAGGCGGTCGGGCAGGCGATCATCATGACGTCGGCTTCCTTCATGCGGGCGTAGAGACGTTCGCGGTACTTCTTCGAGTGCGCGGCGATCGAAATCCCGTGAATGGCGACGACGCGGCCCTGCATGCCGTGCTGAATCGTCTTGTCGCAGAGCTGTTCGGTTTCGTATTCGAGCGATTCGTTGAACTGGTCGACGTGGACGTGGACCATCTTGTTGTAGCGCTTCGCGGTTTCGAGAATGATGTCGAACGCTTCGTCGCCCTTGCCGTAGTCGCGTTCGTCGCGCTTCGGAAGCGCGCCGATGATGTCGACCATTTCGGCGCCGATGTCGAACCACTTGCGCGCTTCGGGATGAATCACGCCCTTGAGGGTCTGGTTCGCGAACTTGACCGTGAGCTGGTCCTTGTAGTGTTCGCGGGCGCGGATGCCGGCCTTGATCGCGCGGTCTTCGGACTGCGGGTCGATGTCGACGAACGTGGCGAGCGCGGTGACGCCCTGCTTGATCTGGTTTTCAAAGAAGAGGCAGAAACGGCGATAGAAGATTTCTTCCGTCGATTCGCGCTTGAGGCGGTCAAGCGCGTCCCACTTCTGCTGCAACGTGCAGGTGCGGCGCATTTCGAGCACGTCGGGCGAAAGCGTGTAGGCGCGGTCGGCATGAGCGTGGGTGTTCACCCAGCCGCCGGCGGCCATGATCGCCGGTTCAATCATGTCGCGAATCGTCAAGGCGGTTTCATTCGTGGACATTAAGAAATCTCCTTCAAGGGGAAGAGAAGAAAACTACGGTCAAGAAAAGGCCGCGAACGTGGGGGCACGTTTTCGCGGCTAAATTGACGGCATTTTAGAGACGTTCCGGCCGTTTGTCAAATTTCCGCGAAAAGTTCTCCCGGGGGAAACGTCCCGTTCCGACCCCGAGCGACGCGCCCGACTCCGTCATCCTGCACCCGAAAAGGCGTCGTGTCGAGCGGAAAATCGTGAAGAAACACGACGTTGAGCGTGATGCCCGGCATTGCCCGAAAAACACGGCACGCGTCGAACACAGCGATTGAGGGACAAAAAAAAGACCTGTTGCAAAAATGCAACAGGTACGATCACGCAGGAGCCTTGTCGGAGCTCAAGGGAGCTCAGGCGAAAGTCTTTTCGTCTTTCGAGTCCTTCGCGAGAAGCCCGTAGCGGCGACGCAACCGCTGCGAGGCGAAGACCGCCGCGGAAAGGAGCGTGAAGACGGCACACGCGCCGAGAATCGCACCCGCAAGCATCCAGGGGCGCCCCGCATCGATGCGGTTCATGACGAGAACGACCCCGGCACGCACCCACTCCAGGGCAAAAAGAGCGAGCAGGGCCGAGGAGAGGTACGCGACGAAGGGGCGAGGAACGAAGAGGAGCGCGATCGGCACGAAGACGACGAAGGCGAGAAGCCCGAAGCCGTGAAACATCAGGTGCGCGCCCATGAGGATCATGGCGAAAACGGGGAAAACGAGAAGCAGCATGCGGGGTGTTTCCGGGTTGAAAGAAAAGGGAAAAGAGTGTCGGGTCGGGACGGTCGAACTTTCGGACGGTTCTTCAGCGGGAGCCGGTGTCGGAAGGCGACTTCGGGGAAGCCGTCGACGCGGTGTTGGTCGCAGCGGTCGTCGTTTCACGACGGTTTCGGGGCTTTTCGGGCGCTTCGCGGCGTTCCTTCAAGAGGTGCTTGAGCGTGAGAATCGGGTGGCGCCAGAGGAGCCGCGGGCCCGCCCACCGCATGATTTGACGCGCCGTTTCACGCTCGGCGGGCTTGTAGCAGTGGATGCGGCACTTGGCGCAGACGGGTTTGTCGGCCCCGTAGGGGCAACAGGCGAGACGCTTTCGGGCGTATTCGACAAAGGCGCGGCAGTCGGGGCAGAGCCCGTCCGGGCTCGAATGCCCTTTGGGATGATGAGCCTTGCAGTAGAGCTGCGCCATCAGCCGAATCGTTTCCGCTTCCTCTTTGAGGGCGGGAATCGTTTCAAGCCGCGTCATGCGGTCGGGGCGGGGAGCGGGGGCGCTTCGGGTCTTCGCGTCGGCGTCCGTCGGGGCGGGGGTGTCGGCTTTCATGGGAGTCGGGAGTCTCTCGAGAAAGGTGGAAAACGGGGAAAGCGAGCGGCGAGCGGCCGACCGTGAAAAAGCGATTTCGTTCGCTCGGAGGCATAATATTTCGTCCAAGGTTATCGTACGCTTAAAAGTGGTACGACGAATGCTTATTTTTCTTATTTTGCCAAAGGGGGACCCCAATGAGCGTGATTTACGATCCGGCGGAGTTGCGCGCCGACCTTCACGAGATGCCCGAACTTGCCATGCAGGAAGTGCGCACGGCGGCGTACGCGGCGGAAAAACTCGAAGCTCTCGGCCTTAAGGTCGAGCGCGGCGTGGGCGGCACGACCGGCCTGACGGCCGTGATTGAAGGGACGGAGCCCGGTCCCGTCGTCATGCTTCGCGCCGACATGGACGCGCTCCCCTTCGTGATCGACGGAAAGGACTGCGCGATTCACGCTTGCGGCCACGACGCCCATACGGCGATGCTCCTTGCGGCTGCAAGCCGCCTCGTCGGCAAGGTGAAGCGCGGGAAGCTGAAGCTCGTCCTTCAGCCCGCCGAAGAAACGTGTGCCGGTGCGAAGGCTCTCATCGCGGCGGGCATTCTCGATGACGTCGACTACGTGTTGGGTGCCCACATCCGCCCGATTCAGGACCTCCCCGCGGGGAAGGTCTGCTCCGGCGTGCGGCACACGGCTTCCTACACGTTCCGCGTGACGGTGAAGGGGCGCGGGGCCCACGCGGCGCGTCCCCATCTGGGTGTCAACGCGATCGACGCCGGGGGCGCCATCGTTGCGGCCGTGCAGGCGATCTGGCTCAACCCGACGGGCGTCTGGTCCGCGAAGGCGACGCAGTTCCACGCCGATGCGGGCGGTACCAACATCGTTCCCGATCGCGCGACCATCACCTTCGACGTGCGCGCCCAGACGAACGAACTCATGAACGAGTATCAGGAAAAGATCAAGGCCGCGGTCGAGTACGCGGCGAAAGCCCACGGGGCCGAAGCCGAGATCGAAACCCTGATCACGTGCCCGGCCGCGGTTTACGACGAAGACTTCAAGGCGGAAGTGGGCGATGCGATTCGCGAAGTCCTCGGTGACGACGCTCTGGCCGCGGATTGCGGTGGCGGCGGCGAAGACTTCCATTGCTACAAGCTCGCGAAGCCCTCGATGAAGGCGGCTTACTTCGGGGTCGGCGTCGGGGCGACGCCGGGGCTCCATGCGCCCAATATGACCTTCGACCCGAAGTACCTCATCAACGGGGTGAAGGTCTTCGAGGCCGTGGTGCTCAAGCACCTCGGCTGAGGCTCGGGGAAAAGCCGCCCGCAGGAGGGCGGCTGAAAAGCGAACGGGGTGCGAAAGCACCCCGTTTCCATATCCGGCATTCGGTCGTCCGCCCGAGCTCAAAGGGCGGACGGGCCTCAGAGCTGCTCGACGCGGATTCCCGCACGCTTCAGGAAGTTGAGGCCGTCTTCGCTTCGGTAGAGCTCGTGGTAGAAGACCTCGGTGATGCCGCACTTCTGAATGAGGAGCGCGCAGTGGATGCAGGGGCTGTGCGTGATGAAGATCGACGCTCCCTTCGAGGAGTAGCCGTTTTCGGCGAGCTTGGCGATGGCGTTCAGCTCCGCGTGTTGCACTTCGGGGCGCGTCACCGTTTCGCCGTTCACTTCCATTTCGCAGCAGTTGTCGTACCCGGTCGGCATGCCGTTCCAGCCGAACGAGATGATCGAGTGGTTCTTTACGATGACGCAACCCACCTTGAGACGTCGGGCGTAGCTGCGTTCGGCGGCAATGTGCGCGATGCGCATGTACATCGCGTTATCTTTCTTGATATCCATGGAATTTTTCAGCGAATTTTCTCTACCTCCCACACTTCCTCCCACACTCTAGCGCGAAGTCGGTGGGTAGCATGGGTACTCGGCGCACGATTTTATCGCTCTCGGGCTGAACGAACTTCAAGGCGGCGGGCGAAACATGCTTCCTTCCGGCACGGGCGGTCGAGGATGGGGGCTTGAAGGTTGCCGGTGAGCGCCTTCCGGAGTTCGATCGTTTTGCCTACACCGGTAAAACGGTCGTCGATGTTGAAATTTAAGGAAGTACGGTTTTTTTTCGGTTGATCTCCGATCGGCGAGAAGCCCGAAAAGCAGGAGAGGGGCGAAACGCAAAAAGAAAGAAGCCCGGCAGGGCTTGGACCCGGCCGGGCTCGGTACGGAGGAAGTCCCGAGATGGACTTCGCAACGCGTCGGTACGACGTCGTGAATTACTTCACGCGGTTGCGGTATTCGCCCGTACGGGTGTCGATTTCGATCTTGTCGCCCGTTTCGACGAAAGCGGGAACGGAGAGTTCGTAGCCGGTGGCGAGCTTGGCGGGCTTCATGACCTTACCGGAGGTGTCGCCCTTGACGGCGGGTTCCGTGTAGGTGATTTCGCGAACGAGGATCGTCGGGAGTTCGATCGAGATGGCGCGGCCTTCGTAGAACACGGCTTCGGCGGGCATGCCGTCTTCGAGGTACTTGAGGGCTTCGGCCATGACGTCGGCGTCGACTTCGTACTGGTTGTATTCTTCGTCCATCCAGACGTAGTGCGGGTCGGCGAAGTAGGAGTACGTGACTTCCTTGCGTTCAAGGATGAGGTCTTCGAACTTGTCGTCGGCACGGAAGACGGTTTCCGTCGTGGCGTTCGTCAGAAGGTTCTTCATCTTCATCTTGACGACGGAGGCGCCGCGGCCACCCTTGGAGTATTCGGACTTGACGACGACCATGGGGTCCTTGCCGACCATGAAGACGTTGCCGAGGCGCAGTTCCTGTGCGGTTTTCATTTCGAGTTTTCCTAGTGCAGTTTGCAAAGTAAGTCCCCGGCAAACCTCTTCGGGCCCAAGGACGAAAAAATTTTAGCTCTTGATTTTAGCAAAGTTTTCAAAAGGGCGGCCGATCGGAAAGGCGGTTGCGGGAGGCGGGAGGCGTCGCGTCCGCTCCGTCTTTTTGATCGGCGTCAGCTCGCTTCAACGCGTTCCGTCCGTTCCACGATTCTGCGGGCGAGGTCCCCGTGCGCGAAGAGCCGGTCTCGCCAGCGGGCCATGCCGCGGGCGATTGCGCCGCGCGAGCGCCACCACGTCGCAAACGTTTCGGGTTCGAGTTCGCCCGAAAGCCATTCGCGGTTCGCGGTCTCGAGAATCCGGGCGCTTTGCGGGTCGGTCTCGGCGAGTACGGGTACGACCCGAGCGAGCCACGCATCCATCTTGATGAGGTGCGCGTTGTCTTCCGTAGGGTAGGTGGCCCAGAGAAGCGGCTTTCCCGCGAGCTGCGCCCGCACGAAACTGTCTTCGCCGCGGATCACCACGGCGTCGGAGGCACGCAGGAGGTCGTCGAATGCTTCCTGCGGAACAAAGGGCGTACGGCGGACGTCGACCCCCGCGCGTCCCCGAAGGAGTCGTTCGATTTCGTCGCCCGCCGCACCCGGAGCCGCAAGCACCGTGAGGGGCTCGGATGCGGCCGCCGCGGCAATGCCGTCCGCAAGGCGTGCGAGCGCGTTCACGGGGTAGGCAAAGAAAAAGAGTGCGGGTCGCTCGGGCTTCGCACCGAGCCCGCGCAGGAAGTCGTCGCGTCGCGAGGGGAAGCGGTCGGTTTCCTCCCGAAGGCCGTCTTCGATGAGAAGACCGCCGGTACGCTCCGTAAAGCCCGGGAAGTACCAGAGCTTCCGAAGGGAAAGGTTCGGGTGCAATCCCCAGACGTCGTGACAGGCCTCCACCCAGTCTTCGGCGCTGAGGTAATCGAGATTCATGTAGAGAAAGCCCGAGCCGTCTGCGGGAAGGCCGTGCGCAAGACGCTCGTCGCGCGAGCGTGCGAGAAGCGCCTCCACCGCATCGGGAAGGCGGCAGCCGAAGGCCTCGATCGTGATGTCGGCCGTCGAGGGGACGTTCTGGTCCTGCGACGCCTCCCCCGAGCAACCATCGCGCTCCCGAGTCTTCTCAAGGACCTCCTCGGCGCGCGCCGCCCGATCGTCCCAGCGGGCGATCGCAATTCCGCGTACGACGGATTCGGGAAGGTTCGGATCAAGTTCCGGCACGAGCTTTGCAAGTACGTCGGGACGGTCGACGACGAGACGTACCGCAAGCCCCAGGTCGCGCAACCGCCGCGCCAGGCGCCACGTCACGCCCGCGTCGCCGAAGTTGTCGATCACGCGACACCAGATTTCGGCCGTGCGCGGAGGACGGGAGCGGGTGACGGAAAGCGGGGAAGAGCCGTTCGTACTCAATTCTTCACCCGTTGCTCTTCGAAATAGGGGACGGCCGCGCGCAGGTACACGTACATCGAGTAGACCGTAAGGAGCGCGGCAATCCAAAGGAGCACCTCGCCCGCAAGCGCGACCGAGAATCCGTAGACGGGGTCGTACCAGAGGAGGCAGGGAATGGCCGTCATCTGCGCGATCGTCTTGATCTTGCCGAACCAGTTCACCTTGACGAGCCCCGATTCGCCGATCTTCGCCATCCATTCGCGAAGCGCCGTCACGGTGATTTCGCGTCCGATGATGATCATCGCCACGGCCATGTCGCAGCGCTCCAGACCGACGAGTGCGACGAGCGCCGCGGAAACGAGGAGTTTGTCCGCCACCGGGTCGAGAAAGGCCCCCATGCGGGTCGCCCACCCTTCGTAGCGTCGGGCAAGGAACCCGTCGAGCGCGTCGGTGACGGCGGCAAGAACGAAGACCGCACAGGCGATTTGATTGACGAGGTGCGGATCGATCATGCGCGCGGGCACGTAGAAGATCCCGATGACAAGCGGAATCATGGCAATGCGGGCCCAGGTGAGGGCCATCGGCACGTTCATGCGGAAGGGAGGCTTGAGCTTCATAAAGCGGGCTGAGAGGAACGAGTCGGGGGACGACGTAAAAGAGTAGTTGAAATGCGAGAGGTCGGTGCGGAAAACGGAGCCCGAAATCGAAAAAAAGTCGACGGTTGGGGCGGAATCAGGAGTCGGTCTCCTCCGTTCGGGGGATGTCGGGCGCGGCGCGATGCAGGTCGTCGTAGATGCGCCGCGCAAGCGCCCGCGAAATGCCGTCGACGCGCGCGATGTCTTCGGCCGAGGCGTTCGAGAGCTGCTTCAAGCCGCCGAAGTGGGCGAGCAACTTCGCGCGGCGCTTGGGACCGATCCCTTCGAGATCTTCGAGGCGCGAGGCGTTGCGGGTCTTCGCGCGCTTGCGACGCATTCCGGTAATGGCGAAGCGGTGCGCTTCGTCGCGGATTTCGGCAATGAGCATGAGGGCGCGCGACATCGTGCCGAGCACCAGCGGTTCGCGCCGTTCTCCGTCGATTTCGGGGAAGATGAGGGTTTCAAGCCCCGTCTTGCGGCCTTCTCCCTTCGCGACCCCGACGATTACGGACAGATCGAGCCCGAGATCGGTGAAGACCTGCCGGGCGGATTCGACCTGTCCGCGCCCGCCGTCGACGAGAACGACGTCGGGGAGATACGCCTCTCCGCGCGCGACGGGCGCGTAGCGCCGCTCCAGGACCTGACGCATGGCGGCGTAATCGTCGCCGGGTTCGATCCCGGTGATGTTGAAGCGCCGGTAGAGGGACGATTGCATCCGCCCTTCGGCAAAGACGACGCAGGAGGCCTGAGTCGCTTCGCCGGCGGTGTGCGAAATGTCGAAGCACTCGACCGAAAACTTCATGGGGTCGCCGTCTTCGGGTTCGAATCCGAGGATGTCGATCAACTCCCGGAGGCGAGCGAGTTGGCTTCCTTCTTCCTGAAGGCGTCGCGCGAGCGCGATCTCGGCTCCCGTCGCGCACATTTCAAGCCATCGACGGCGCGTGTCGCGCGGCTCCGTCACGACCGTGATGCGACGACCCGCAAGGTCCGTGAGCATGCGTGCGATGTTCGCGCCCAAGTCGGGGTGCGCGGGGTCGTTTTGCAAAACGACGACGGACGGAATCGGCATTCCGTCGTAGTGTTGCGCGACAAAGGCTTCGAGGAGTTCCCCCGGGCTCGGAAGGAGCGCTTCCGTGCGCACGTTGAGCTTCGGAAAATTGGGGCGGTCCCCCAGGTGGCGGCCGCCGCGCACCATGGCAAGGTTGACGCACACGACGCCTCCCGAAGCCGCGCACGCGAGAATGTCCGCATCCGTATCGCCGCCCGTCGTTTCGATCGCCTGACGGTGCTGCACGGTCGTGAGCGCCGCAATGCGGTCGCGGTAAAGGGCCGCTTCTTCGAATTCCCATTTTTCGCTCGCCGCCCACATGCGCTTTTCATACTCTTCGACGAGGTCGCGCGTGCGCCCTTCGAGAAGCGCCGCCGCGCGCTCGCAGTCGCGCGCGTAGTCTTCCGAGGAAATGCGACCGCAACAGGGGGCTGAACACCGCCCGATCTGCCCGAGCAGACACGGGCGCGAGCGGTTCGAAAAGACGCCGTTTTCGCAGGTGCGCAGCCCGAAGACCTTCTGCAACGTCTGGATCGCTTCTCGTACGGCCCCCGCATTGGGGTAGGGCCCGAAAAAGCGCGAGCGCTTGTCGACGCCCCCGCGGTAGTAGGAAAGCCGCGGGAATTCCTCCGGCCCCAGCTTGATGTAGGGGTAACTCTTGTCGTCCCGAAAGAGAATGTTGTACTTCGGGGCGAGCGTCTTGATGAGGTTGTTCTCAAGAAGCAGCGCCTCGGCTTCGGAGCGCGTTACGGTGGTCTCCAGCCGCGCGATGCGCGAAACCATCAACGCGATGCGGGGCGACAGACCCGTTTTTTGAAAGTACGAAGAAACGCGCTTCTTGAGGTCGCGCGCTTTGCCGACGTAAAGGCAATGTCCCTCGGCGTCGAAGTACCGATAGCACCCCGGGAGGTTCGGCAGCGTCCGCAATTCCGCCTGCGCGTCGAACGCGCGGGGCGCCTCGGCGCCGTCCGCTCCGAGCGGTTCGAGAGCGTCCCCCTTTTCGGTTGCGGTCGCCTTCACAGGTTCGACCGAAAGCTCCGCTCCGGGCGAAGGCTCGGGACGGAGGTGCTCGGCGGGCAAAGATTCGGGGGTGCCGTCGATCTCGGGGATCGCTCGGGCGTCGGAATCCGTCGTGGGCATGCGGGCGCTCGGGAACCGAGGAGTCTCAGCGATCCTCTTCGCCCGTCAGCTCTTCGGGGTCGAAGTGGAAGGTCATGCCCTTGTATTCGGGGCGGTACTTGAGGCCCGACTGGCAGCGGAATTCGAGCCAGCCGTGCGCGGGCTTCGTCGCGTCGCCCGATCCGTCTTCAACCGTGCCCGAGAGCGGAAGCATGCCGAGTTCGTCCCGTTCGCAGAAAGCGCGCGCCTTGTCGTAGAGGTGTTCCGAGAGCTGACGCGACTCTTTGACGTGAGGCCACGTCGCCTCGATGCGCCAGACGTTGCCGACGACGTTCGTGATGTTTTCCTCGCGGTCGAGGTACTTCTGGTGCTCGTCCTGCAGGGTCTGGCAGGCGGTGAGGCCGAAAAGAGCGGTAAGGGCGGAGGAAAGAATGAGAAGTCGCTTCATGGCTGTTGACGGTAAGATCGGTCCGATCCGGACCGCTAAGGAGGTCATTTTAGCCTGCGCGGGCCCGCGCGGGCGCAGGCGGTTTCATGCCGGATCGTGCCGGTGCGTGTTCTTTTCGCGCTTCCGGAGCCGACGGGGCAGTCGCGCGCGAACGCAGAGCGCGACGCACGAGAGGCCTCAAAATGATCTCAAAAGGCCGCGAAAAGCGCGAAAAAGTGCCCGAACGGAACTTCCCGTTCGGTCTTAAGAATCGGAGCGTCGGGGAGGCTTGCGAAAGGCTGTCTCTAATGCCGCCGAATGCCCTGTCTATCGGCCTTCCGGGGGCCTCGGGACATGCAACAAACGGTAAGGGAATCTTAATTTAGTCTCCCTACACTGCACCAACCGTCGAAGCTCCCGAACTCCCGCACGATCCCCGAGGCGGGTATGATTCGGAGCCCGAACACATTCACCAACCCCTGAACGGCCGAGGCCCTTTTCCCTATGTCCGACCCCATCCTTGAGGTTCGCGGGCTTACCTGCGAGCGCGGCGAAAGAACGCTTTTCCGCGGCATGACCTTTGCGGTCGAACCGGGCACGCTCGTGCGCGTCGCGGGTTCGAACGGCGCGGGGAAAACGACGCTTCTGCGTTTGTTGACGGGTCTCATGCGCCCCGTCGAAGGTGAAATTCTCTGGCGCGGGACGCCGATTGCGAAGGCGGCCGAAGATTTCTGGCGCGAGCTCTGCTACATCGGTCACCGCAACGGCGTGAAGGACGACCTCTCGGTCATCGAAAACGTGATGATCAACGCGCGCGTGGCGTCCTTGAAGGCTTCGGAAGCCGAAGCGCTCGACGCTCTCGCAGCCGTGGGACTTTCCGACTTCATCGACGTTCCCGCGGGGCAGCTCTCGCAGGGACAGCGCCGCCGCGTGGCGCTTGCGCGTCTCTGGCTTTCGCGCTCGGTGCCCCTTTGGATTCTCGACGAACCCTTTACGGCTTTGGACGTGAAGGGCGTCGCGCGCCTTGCCAATCTCATCGGCGAACACGTCTCCGAAGGGGGCGTCGTCATGCTCGTCACCCATCAGGAAGTGCCCGTCGAAAAGGCGCGGCTTCTTGTGATCGAGCCCGAAACCTGGTCGCCCGTGCGGCGCACCGCCGTCGAGCGGGCGCTCGACGACGCCGCGGCCGACGAAGCCGAAAACGCCGCCCGCTGAAGGAGCCGAACATGTGGAATCTTTTTCTCACGATCCTGAGGCGCGACATGACGCTCTCGATGCGTCGCAAGTCGGACCTCGCTCAGGTGATTTTCTTCTTTGCGGTCGTCGTGACGCTCGTGCCGTTGGGTGTCGGGGCGGAAACGAACATTCTGCGCTCGATCGCTCCGGGCGTCGTCTGGGTGGCGGCGCTCCTGGCGGCGCTCCTGTCGCTGCCGCGCATGTTCGCGACCGATCACGAAGACGGCACGCTCGAACAGATGCTCGTTGCGGCCGAACCCCTTCCCGTCATCGTGATGGCGAAAGTGGCCGCGCACTGGCTCGTGACGGGGGTGCCCATGACGATTTTCGCGACGCTCTTCGGGGTGATGTTCGATTTGTCGCTTGACGTGACGGCGGTGCTCGTGGCGAGCCTTTTGCTCGGCACCCCCGTTCTGTCGCTCGTCGGCAGCATCGGTGCCGCGCTCACGCTCGGGCTTCGCACCGGGGGCGTTCTGACGTCGCTCCTTGTTTTGCCCCTTTACATTCCGGTACTCATCTTCGGCGCGGGTGCGGCCCAGGCCGTGGCCGTCTCGATGAGCCCGAGCGCGCATTTTCTGATCGTGGGCGGGCTGACGCTTCTGTCGCTCGCGCTCGCTCCGATTGCGGTTTCCGCGGCGCTTCGCATCGCCGAACAATAAAAAAGATCAGAACAGCAAACCGTCCACTTCAAAGTCGACATTTAGGAGAAGGAGAGAACGAACATGCATTCCTCGGACCTTCAGGCCTTTTACCGCAAGGCCGGGACCCTGATCCCCTACCTGATGGGGGCGGCCCTGGTGCTCTTTTGCGCGGGCTTTTACATGGGCTTTTTCGAGTGCCCGATCGAAGCGCGTCAAGGAAACTCCTACCGCATCATCTTCATTCACGTCTCGGCCGCCTGGCTCTCCATGCTCCTTTACGTGTTGATGGCGGTCTTCAGCTTGATCGGCCTCTGGAAGAACAACACGCTCGCTTTCATCGTCGCGCAGGCGATGGCGCCGACGGGGGCGCTCATGGGCTTCATCGCGCTTTTTTCGGGCGCCTTCTGGGGGCGTCCCACGTGGGGCACGTACTGGGTGTGGGACGCGCGTCTCACCTCGATGCTGATTCTCTTTTTCCTCTATCTCGGCTTCATCGCGCTCCATTCCGCGATTGACGACAAGCGTCGCGCCGACCGTGCCGCGAGCGTCATCTCGATCGTGGGCGTCGTGAACGTGCCGATCATCTACTTCTCGGTGCGTTGGTGGAACACCCTCCACCAGGGCGCGTCCATCACGTCGCGCGGCACCTCGATGGCCGAAATCATGCTCTACACGCTCCTCGTCATGGTGGCTGCGGGCATGTGCTACGGCGCGGGCGTGGTGCTCTCGCGCACCCGCACCATCATTCTCGAACGCGAACGCCGTCAGGCGTGGGCTCAGAAGGCCGCTTTGGAGGGCAAACTGTGAACTGGACCTCTCTTTCCGAATTCATCACCATGGGCGGGCACGGCTACTACGTCTGGTGCTCCTACGGGGCGCTCGCCGCGGGTGTGATTTACGAACTCTGGACGCTCGTTGCGCGCCGTCGCAAGATCTGCGCCCGTCTCGCCCGCGAAGCGCGGGCCGCCAAGTCGACCCTTGAAATCTAAGGAGACCCCCTCATGAACGCCAAGTCGAAAAAGTTCGCTCTGATCGGTGCGGCCGTCGTCGTTGTGGGCGCCGGCATCTTCATGGGCCTTCAGGCCTTCAACGAAAACCTCGTCTTCTTCTTCTCGCCGAGCCAGGTGGCGGCGAAGGAAGCCCCCACGGGCCGTACGTTCCGTTTGGGCGGCGTTGTGGAGCCCGGGAGCGTCGTTCGTCAGGCGGACGGCGTCACCGTGGAATTCCGCGTGACCGACACCGCGCAGACCGTGCCCGTTCGCTACACGGGGATCCTGCCCGACCTCTTCAGCGAAGGCCAGGGTGTCGTCGCCCAGGGGAAGCTTGACGAAGCGGGCGTCTTTACGGCAAGCGAAGTGCTCGCGAAGCACGACGAAAACTACATGCCGCCCGAAGCCGCGCAGGCGCTCGAAGACGCTCACAAGGCGGGCGTGAAGAAGGCGCACGAAGAAGCGATTGCCGCGGGGAAACCCATGCCCGCCAATCACCCGTAACCGCTCTGCGACGATACGAAGAGGCGGACGCGGACTCGCTTGACACAACACACCGAAACCCCCGGGGCGCTTCTGAAACGCCCGGGGGTTCGGTGCGTGAAGCGGGGCCGATCCGACAACGATTTCAAACCGTGAGAATCGGGGCCCTTCCGGAGCCTCCTTTCCCCATTACTTCAACCGGAGATAACACAAGTGATTCCTGAGCTCGGACACTTCGCACTCATCCTGTGCCTTGCGTTGAGCATCGTTCAGGGCGTGTTGCCGCTCATCGGGGCCGCGCGGGGCAACCGCGCGCTCATGGCGGTCGCACGCCCGGCCGCGGCGGCCAATGCGCTTTTCGGCACGATCGCTTTCGCCTGTCTGGCGTATTCGTTCTACATCTCGGACTTCACGGTCCTCAATGTGGCGAACAACTCCAACTCGATGCTCCCGTGGTACTACAAGGTGGCCGCGACCTGGGGTTCGCACGAAGGCTCGATTCTCTTTTGGACCGTGACGCTCGGTTGGTGGAGCGCGGCCGTGGCCTTTACCGCGAAGCGCCTCCCCGCCGACATGGTCGCGCGCGTGACGGGCGTGATGGGTCTCGTCGGCATGGGGTTCCTCCTCTTCATGCTCCTGACCTCCAACCCCTTCCTGCGTCTTTTCCCGGCGCCCGCCGAAGGGGCCGACCTCAATCCCCTCCTGCAGGACCCGGGGATGGTCTTCCATCCGCCGCTCCTCTACCTCGGGTACGTGGGCTTTGCGGTTCCCTTTGCGTTCGCCATCGCCGCGCTCCTCTCCGGGCGCCTCGACGCGGCGTGGGCCCGCTGGATGCGTCCGTGGACGACGGCTGCGTGGATTCTCCTGACGCTCGGCATCGCGCTCGGCTCCTACTGGGCGTACTACGAACTCGGCTGGGGCGGCTGGTGGTTCTGGGACCCCGTTGAAAACTCCTCCTTCATGCCGTGGCTGACGGGTACCGCTCTCATTCACAGCCTGGCGGTGACGGAAAAGCGCGGGTGCTTCCGCATTTGGACGGTGCTCCTCGCGATTCTCACGTTCTCGCTTTCGCTTCTCGGCACCTTCCTCGTTCGCTCGGGCGTTCTCACCTCGGTGCACGCTTTTGCGACCGATCCGGAGCGCGGTCTCTTCATTCTCGCGTTCCTGATCGTCGTGATCGGGTTGTCGTTCCTTCTCTTCGCGTGGCGCGCCCCGACGGTGGGCCTCGGCGGGAACTTCGGCCTCATCTCGCGCGAATCGATGTTGCTTGTCAACAACGTGCTTCTCGTCGTGGCGATGGGCGCGGTGCTCCTGGGAACCCTCTATCCGCTCTTCCTCGATGCGCTGAATGCCGGGAAGATCTCGGTCGGGCCCCCGTACTTCGACGCCGTTTTCGGTCCCTTGATGCTCCCGATGGTCTTCCTCATGTCGATGGGCCCGATGGCGCGCTGGAAGGAACAGGACCCGAAGGTGCTCGCCAAGCGCATGATCTGGTGCTTCGTCCTGGCGATCGCCTGCGGCGCCGCCGTTCCGCTTCTCATGGGCGAATGGGGCACCTGGTGCTTCGTCGGTTGCACGCTTGCGTTCCTCGTCGTTTTCGGTGCGATCGAAGACGTGCGCGGTCAGATCCGTCACGCTCCGGGCAACTTCTTCGCGAAACTCGCGCGTCAGCCGCGCAGCTACTGGGGCATGCACCTCGCTCACGTGGGCGTTGCGGTCTTCATCATCGGCGTGGCGCTCGTCAAGGGCTATCAGTCCGAACGCGACGTGCGCATGTTCGAGGGCGACACCGTGACGGTCGACGGCTACGTCTTCACCTTCAACGGCGTTGAAAGCGCTCGCGGCCACAACTACTCGGCCGACCGCGGCAACTTCACGCTCTCGAAGGACGGCAAGGTGATCGCCGAACTCCATCCGGAAAAGCGCAAGTACTTCAGCTCCAATTCGATGCCGATGACGGAAGCCGCCATCCGCCACTCGATCACGGGCGACGTGTACGTCTCGCTCGGCGTCCCGACCACGGACGGCGGCTGGGTCGTGCGCGCCTACTCGAAGCCTTACGTCACCTGGATTTGGTTCGGTGCCATCTTCATGGCGCTCGGCGGTTTCATCGCCATGTTCGACCGACGTTACCGCCGTCGTTCGACGAAGGCCGCGGCGGATGCCGCGGTCTGACGGGCGAACGAAACCAAGACCGTAAAAAGGATTGACTCATGAAAGCCAAATTTCTCATTCCGTTTGTCGTCTTCCTGCTCCTGGCGGGGTTCCTCTTCAAGGGCCTCTACATGGACCCGAAGATGCTTCCGACCGCCTATCAGGACAAGCCCCTGCCGCAGTTCGAACTGCCCACGCTCTTCGAACCGGAGACGACCTTCGCTTCCGAATCGATGAAGGGCAAGGTCTGGATGCTCAACGTCTGGTCGACCTGGTGCGCTCCTTGCAAGCAGGAGCACCCGTACTTGGTCGCCCTCAAGCGTCAGGGTCTCAAGACCCCGATCGTCGGGCTTCTCTACCGCGACCAGCCCGGTGCGGCCCAGGCCGAACTCCGTTCGATGGGCAACCCCTACGACCTCGTCCTCTACGACCGCGACAACAAGGTCGGGATCGACTTGGGCGTCACGGGCGTTCCCGAAACCTTCATCATCGACAAGAAGGGGTTCGTGCGCGCCAAGGTGAGCTACCCGATCCTTGACGACAACTGGAACAAGGACGTCAAGCCCCTCATCGAAAAGCTGGAGGCCGAATGATGACGAGTCTGAAGCACGTTTTCGCGGGCGGTCTCATGGTTGCCGTTGCGGTGCTCTCCGCGGGGAGCGTCGCGGCCGCCGAAGCCGAACCGACGGCATTCGACCCGATCGCGCATCAGCGCGTCGTCGAAGTGTCCGAGCAGCTCCGGTGCCTGGTCTGTCAGAACCAGTCGATCGCGGAATCGAACGCGGAACTCGCGGTCGACCTGCGCAACCAGGTGATCGAGCAGGTGAAGGCCGGCAAGACCAACAAGGAAATCATCGACTTCATGGTCGAGCGTTACGGGGACTTCGTGCTCTACAAGCCTCCCTTCAAGATGACGACCGCCATCCTCTGGCTCGGCCCGCTCGCGCTTTTCGTGATCGGCGTCGGTGCGTTCTATGTCAATCTTCGCCGCCGCAAGCGTCTCGTCGAAGAGGCCGTCAAGCCCCTCTCCAAGGAGGAGCAGGCGCTCGCCGCCGATTTGCTTTCGGGTCGCAAGGAGTAAGCCGTGACGATCTTCATCATCCTTTGCGTACTCATGTGCCTCGTGGCCGTTCTTGCCGTGGCGATTCCGCTCTGGCGCGGCGGCCAAGCCAATCCGCAGGCGGACCGACGCGAACAGGTGCTCGCCATTTTGCGTCAGCAGGCCGCGGACCTTGAGGCCGAACACAAAGCGGGCCGCATCGACACGGACGAGTACGAGGAATCCCGCCTCGAACTCGAACGCCGCGTTCTCGAAGAGGCGCGCGAAGAAGAAGCCGAAAAGTCGGGCGCGCACACGCGTCTTGCCCGTCAGCTCGCCGTCTTTTTCGCCGTGCTCATCCCGTGCGCGACCGCCTTCGGCTACTTCGCCCTCGGCCGCTACACGGCGATGGATCCCGCGTTCGTTGCTTCCATGCAGAAGCAGGGCGGCCGCACGGGCCACTCCGCCGTCGAAATGCAGAAGATGCTCGAGGACCTGAAGGCGCAGCTCGACGCCGATCCCGCAAACGCGCAGGGCTGGTTCATGCTTGCCCGTACGGCCGCCTCGGTGAATCGCTTCGACGAAGCCGTGGAAGCCTACCGGCACTTGAACAAGCTCGTTCCGGGGAACGCCGACCTCATGGCCGACATGGCCGACATGATGGCGGCCGCCAACGGCAAGGTGATTACGCCCGACGTGGAAAAGCTTCTGCACGACGCCCTGAAGATCGACCCCGATCAGTGGAAGGCGCTCGCGCTTCTCGCCATTCAGGCTTGGGACAAGGAGCAGTACGCGCGCGCCGCGGAATACTGGGAGCACCTCGTTCGCGTCGTGCCGCCCGACTTCCCCGACGTCGACCAGATCCGCGCCAACATTGCCGAAGCGAAGCGCCTCGGCGGCGTGAACGACAACATCTCCGAAGTCTCGCCGCGCGCCGCGGACCGCAACGCCGCCGAGCAAGGCGCCTCGGAAGGCAAGGCCGACGCGAAGCTTGAAGCCGTCCCGACCGTTCAGGCGGGCGAAGCGGCGAGCGTTTCGGGTTCCGTCGTCCTCACGGACGCTCTGAAGTCGAAGGCTTCCCCCGAAGACACCGTCTTCATCTACGCTCGTCCCGAAACGAGCCGCATGCCGGTCGCTTTCATGAAGGTGAAGGTTAAGGATCTGCCTTTCAACTTCAAGCTCGACGAAACGATGACGATGGCGATGGGGGCCGACACGCTCGCGAGCGTGAAGACCGTCATCGTCGGCGCCCGTATCTCGAAGACCGGGAACTTCATGCCGCAGTCGGGCGACCTCGAAGGGGAAATGCCCAATCCGGTCGAAGTGGGCGACTCGGGCCTCGTCGTTCAGATTTCGAACGTTCGACCCTAACCCGGTGTCCCATAGGAACCCGCGTGCGGGTTCCTTCGGCAAAACCCGCGAAACGGGATCCGCTTTTCTTCGGAAAAGTCGGGTCCCGTTTTGTTTTCGAACATCGTTTCCGAGAGTCGATCTCGACCGTTCTTTTCGATTCCGAGTCATCCGACGATCGATTTCGACCGCCTTTCGGACGGTTGAATTGTCGTCGAACATTCGTTATCCGTTGCGATCTTGCGTTCATTCGACGCCAAAAGTGCGGTGCTCGCGAAAAATTCCGCCTTTAGGCGATATGCCTTAGGACGCTTGATTCGCGAGGCGCGCGCCGCAGGGAAGAAAAAATAATTTTTCCCGAGCCCTTTCGAGAGTCCGCGAAGTGTGCTAGTTTTTATTCCAAGGACGCCCCACGAGGTGTCCGAATTTTCCGTGTTCCGACGTTTTCGAGGCGTCGGCGCACTCGGCTTTCAGAGGGCTCCGAAAGTCCGCCTGAGAGCATCCGCAAAGAGGAATCCACGTCATGAAGTCGCTTCTCCACACCGCTGCCAACGCCTCCGTGCGCCTCGGCATGCTTGTGTCGGGCGGCCTCGGTTCGTCCTCTTCTACGTCCACAACATCTTCCTCGTCTACGGGGGACTCTCGTACGCCCCGTTCCACCTCGACGACCTCATGATGCTTGTGCCGGCATCGGGCAACCCTCATCCGAGGGTTAACCGGAATCCCCGAAGCCGACGACGTTCATAAACGCAAAGATCTTATGAAACGGGAGCACCGAACGAGGTGGCTCCCTTTTTTTTCGCTTTTTTCGTTTTTCCCCATCCTCGAGACTCAACCCCCATCAACGGAAGACACCGCCATGGACCTCATCCGAAACTTCAAACTGCACCTGATGGCTCTCGTCGTCATCGTCATTGCCGAGTGGATCGGCGTTCAGCGCTTCGGCCTCGTCGTGCTGCTCCCGCTTCTTTATGCTCTCGTTCTCGGCACGATCCTCAGTTTCCCGCGTTTCCATCTGGTCTCTTCCGAACAGATGGACCGCGCCGGGCGCATTCTCAGCATCGGGATGCTCGTTTTGATCGTGAAGATCGGTCTTGACATCGGTCCGAACATCGACATGGTGCTCAATTCGAGCTGGGCTCTCATCATGCAGGAATTCGGCCACTTCTTCGGGACGCTCATCTTCGGTCTTCCGGTGGCGTTCCTTGTGGGCATGAAGCGCGAAGCGATCGGCGCCTGCTACTCGATCGACCGCGAACCGAACGTGGCGATCATTGCCGAACGCTTCGGCATGGACAGCCCCGAAGGGCGCGGCGTCATGGGCATGTACATCTGCGGTACGGTCTTCGGCGCTCTGTGGGTTTCGCTTCTTGCGGGCGTCGTCGCCCAGACCGGGTTCTTCCACCCGCATTCGCTCGCGATGGGTGCCGGGATCGGTTCGGCCTCGATGATGGCGGCCGCCACCGCGCCGATCATCACGGTCTTCCCCGAAGCGGCCGAAACCGTCAAGGCCTATGCCGCCGCGGCGAACCTCCTGACGAGCGTCGTCGGCGTCTACTTCGCGCTCTTCGTTTCGCTCCCCGTCACGATCCGCGTCTACGAATGGGCCGATCGTCTGATCCACGGCCGCCGCGCGGCCGAGAAGGCCGGTGCCGAACTCGCCGCCGCTCCGCTGAAGGTGAAGTAAGCCTCGAAACCTCGTACGACACACACTTACCGAATTCATAAGGACACGAATCATGCAAAAGATCTGGAACGAGATGCGGGACGTCACCTTCATTCTCCTGGTGACCGCGGCCTTTGCCTGGGTGGCGAACGTCGTCGCCTACACGCCCGACCTCATGAAGAGCTCGATCGGTTGCTTTCTTCTCGCCTTGATTGCGGCCGTCGGTTGCCTCGTCGCGAAGATCCCGGGTTTCAACAAACTGCCCGTCGTCTTCTGGGTGTCGATGGTGGCCGTGGTGATTTCGCTCCCGGGGTTCCCGGGGGGCGCCACCGTGCTCTCCTACACGAAGGAAGTGAACTTCCTCGCGATCACCACGCCCTTGCTCGCCTATGCGGGTCTCTCGCTCGGCAAGGACCTCGAAGCCTTCAAGCGCCTCTCGTGGCGCATCGTTCCGGTGGCTCTTGCCGTGGCGGCGGGGAGTTTCCTCTGCGCGACGGCGCTTGCCGAAGTGATGCTTCACCTCGAAGGGGTGTTCTGATTTGAAACAGAAGGGCCTTCGGGCTTCCCGCCCGCGGACCCTTTCGAATGAAACCGATCGTAGAAGCGCTTCGGCTGCCCGAACCCGAGAAACCGGAACGCTTCGAACTTCAACTACTGCATGGGAGGGGGTGAGGCGCACCGAAAAAAGTGCGACCGCACCCGACACGAATGACCAAAAACGAACTCAAAGAGCGGATCGCCCGCGCGCTTCGCGAACGCCGGGCCGAACTTCAGGCCGTGACCGCCGACATCTTCGCCGAACCCGAACTCGGCTACAAGGAAGTGAAAACGTCGGCCAAGGTGAAGGCCGCTTTCGACAAGCTCGGTCTCGAGTACACGGACGGCTGGGCCGTCACGGGCGTCAAAGCGCGCATGAAGGGCCGTTCCTCGCGCCGTACCCTCGCGATGCTCGGCGAACTCGACGCGATCGTCTGCCGCGATCACCCGAATGCCGATCCCGTGACGGGGGCCGCGCACTGCTGCGGGCACAACGTGCAGATCGCGAACATGCTTGCGGTCGCGATGGCGCTCAAAGACTCGGGCGCGATGGAGTACTTGGACGGCGACGTCGTCGTCTTTGCGGTGCCCGCCGAAGAGTATGTCGAAATCGACTACCGCAACGGGCTGCGCGAAGACGGGAAGATCCGCTACCTCGGCGGCAAACAGCAACTGATTTACGAAGGAGCGTTCGACGACATCGACATGGCGATGCAGATGCACGTCGACTCGACCGACAACCCCGACGGGTGGTTCGTTTGCGGCGGCTCGTCGAACGGCTTTATCGGGAAGCTCGTCGAATACCGCGGCAAGGCCGCCCACGCGGCGGGAGCGCCCGACCAGGGCGTCAACGCTCTCAACGCCGCGATGATGGGCGTCATGGGCGTGAACGCCATTCGCGAAACCTTCCGCGAAGCCGACTGCGTGCGCTTCCACCCGATCATCAATTCGGGCGGCGACCTCGTGAACGTCATTCCCGATCGCGTGACGATGGAAAGCTACGTGCGCGCCTCGAACGTCGAAGCGCTCACGCATTACAACACGAAGATCAATCGGGCGCTCGCGGCCGGTGCCGATGCGATCGGGGCGACCGTTGAGATCAAGGACCTCCCGGGGTACTTGCCCTTGAAGCCCGATACGGACTTCCGCGCGATCCTCGAAGCGAACGCCCGCGAACTTTTCGGCAACCGCGTTTCGACGGGCAACCACGCCGCAGGCTCCACCGACATGGGCGACGTCTCGCACCTGATGCCGGTCGTGCATCCGTGGGTCGGGTGCGTGACGGGGGTGCTCCACGGTGCGAACTACAACCTCGCCGACCTCGACACGGCGCTGCGCAAGACCCCCGAGGTGCTCGCCGACACGATCGTCGACCTCCTCTGGGACGATGCGGCCGAAGCCGAGCGCATCTGCTCGAACTTCCGCCCGGTCTTCACGAAGGAGACTTACTGCGCCTTCATGGATTCGATCGGCAAGCACTGAGCCGAATCGAACCCGCAACCTTTCCGAGCCCGTGCGTCCGAGCGCGGTTGCTCGGAAAGCGAGTCGACCGACAACCCGGCGAACGACCCGAGGACAAGCGTTTCGGGTCGTTTTTCTTTGCAGGCGGGTTTCTTCGCACATGTCCGCCATCGGCGGAGGGAACGCGTTCGACCCCCGATCCCCTCGGCGGATCGGGCCTAAACTCGAAGAAAAGACCGATGCCGCACGCGAGGCGTTGTTCACGGTGCGGCGCAGACGCGGGATTTCCGATGCCCGCAATGTCCCGAAACGGGAAAAGGAGAAAATCATGCAACGACGCAATGCCATTCGAATGCTCGGGGTGCTGACGGGCGTACTCGCCTCGGGCGTCGCACCGCAGGTTTTCGCGGACCCCTGGTCCGATCGGGAAACGGGGCGGCGTTACGACCGATCGGGGAGCTACGAGGGGCGAGTCGACGAGGACGGTCGTCGCTACGATGCGCAGGGGCGCTACGAAGGTCGGGTCGATTCGAACGGCCGCGCTTACGACCGTTCGGGCCGCTACCTGGGCCGCGTCGACTCGGACGGGCGGAGTTACGACGCTCAGGGCCGCTACACGGGGCGGCAGGATTCGAGCGGTCGCATCTACGACCGATCGGGCCGTTATCAGGGGCGGGTCGACGAGGACGGTCGTCGCTACGACGCTCAGGGCCGCTACGTGGGGCAGAGCCGCTGACGGGGAGCGACCTTGGTCGACACCCGGACTAAGCAAAAGACCCGAACGAGGCGGCGCGATACCGGGCGGAAATCGTATTGCTTCGTTTGGTGTGAGTACCTGTGATCGGCGACGTTAATGACGGATGGCAACCGATTGCCGTCTGTTGACGGGATTTTTGCCGATCGTAGGCGGTCGTACGTCGGAAGGCGTTTCAGGTTGCTCCCGACGGGGGCACGGGAAGGCCTCAAGAAGGTCTTCGAAAAAAAACTTCGTTTTCGACTTGCAAAAATTTCGAGAGCGGTGCAAGAATGTGCCTTATCCGAAGCGCCGGTGCGGCGCGGAGGATCGGGACCGCTCTCCCGAGCGGGCCGGGAGTCCGGGACTTCGAAGCGCATTTTCATAGGTTTCGCGCAACGACCTTTCGGACTGCGAACGGAGACCCCGTTCGCGAACTTAAAGAAGATCTACAAGCTGACTTGAGGCCGTTTGTGTCCGGCACTGAGTCAGACGCCAACCCTGGAGGGTCCGGCTGGTAGCAAAGCCCCCGCGGAGGTCGTCCCTACGTTCGGACGAACCGAAGCACCGTGAACTCAAAGAAGAGGGGCCGCGATCAGTTGCACTGTCCGCCTGAATCAAAGAATTCGAGGCCCTCTATCATGGCTATTGCTTCCAAGATCGCCGCCGTCGCCGCGGCCACCGCTTGCATTTTTTCCACCGTCGCCAACGCCGAAACCCTTCGCGTGGGCAGTCTCACGGTCTATGCTCCGTTCGAATTCCTCGACTCCAACACGGGTCGTTACGAAGGTTTCGACATGGACCTCATCCGTGAAATCGGAAAGCGGGAAAACTTCGACATTGAAATCGTTTCGATGTCTCTTGACGGACTCGTTCCGGCCCTCATCAGCGGCAACATCGACGCCGCCGTCTCCGCGCTCACCATCACGCCCGAACGTGCCGCGCGCGTCGACTTCACGAAGCCCTACATCAATGCGGGTCTCACCGTGATGACGACCAAAGAGAACGCTCCCAACATCAAGTCCGTGAAGGACCTTGAAGGGAAGTGCCTTTGCGCCGAAATCGGTTCCTCGGGCGCGCTCGTCATGAAGCGCATTCCCAACACCACCATTCGTACCTTCAACTCCGCCGCGGACGCGTTCCTCGAACTCGACAAGAACGGTTGCTACGCGATGCTGAACGACGGTCCGGTGAATCGCTACTTCCTCCAGCAGCCCGCTTCGAAGTCGATGAACCTCGTCGCGCTCGACTTCGTCGTCTCCGACGACCAGTACGGGATGGCGGTCCAGAAGGGCAACACCAAGCTCCTCAAGCGTCTCGACAACGCGCTCGACGCCATCAAGGCGGACGGCACGTACGACAAGATCTACGAAAAGTGGTTCGGGAAGCCCTCCGCTCAGGCCGTTCAAACGACCGTCAAAGCCGAAAAGGCCTCCAAATGAGTTGGGAGTGAGTTTCGGGAAATTTTAAACGGATTCCTGAAAACACGTCCGAAACACGTAAACAATGCCGTCCGATTTTTCGGACGGCATTCTTTGTGTGCTCGGCATGGGCACGTTCTCAAGGGTGCAAGTCCCAAGCGCAG
>CAJLHF010000033.1 GCA_905206365.1 uncultured Sutterella sp.
GCCATTGATACTTATCCTGTAGTGTGAAACGGAAAAGTATTCTGACAAAGAGGGGACCGCCTCCATCGCGCGAACAACTACACCGGAGCGACGACCGTAACGAACGTCACGCTCAACCTTGAGCGCGAAACGTCGCTCGGCACCTCCGGGATTCTCACTGCCGACAACGCGAACATCGTCGAACTCAAGGAAGGTGCCCTCGGCACGCTCAAAAATATCGACTTTACGAATACGGCGCTGACGACCGCGAGGACGTCGCTCGAAGTTACGGGCGACGCGACCTTTGAGGGCGAGAACACGATGAACGTGGTCGATTACTTCAAGGTCGACAACCAAGCGACGATCACGTCGGGTTCCCTCTCGACGGGTACGGCCGCTTTCGATGCGGGTTCGCTTGAGGTCACCGACGCGACCCTCACGGCTTCGTCGGTGAAAGTTACCGGCAACGCGACGGCAACGGGTACGAACACGCTTCACGCCGATACGGTTACGGTGAACGGCGCGGCCGCGGTCACGTCGGGTTCTCTCTTGATGGATAAGGCCGCCTTCAAGGCGGGTACGCTCGATGTCACCGGCGCGACCCTCACGGCTTCGTCGGTGAAAGTGACCGGCAACTCGACGGTTTCGGGCGGGAATACCGTCACGGCCGATACCTTCACGACGCAGAAGCTCACCCTCGAAGCGAACGCAACTCTCGACGCTTCGGGTAGCCTCACAGCCGGAGACGCTCAACTTTCGGCCGGTACCGTACTTTCTGCCAAGAACGTAAAGGTCGACGGCGCTCTCACGATGCAAGGCAGCTCGATCACGGCCGACACGCTTACCGCGTCGGGCGACAGCTTCACCCTGTCGGGCGTGAATACGATTTCGACGAAGAATGGGGCGACCGTTGAAAAGGCGGATGTTCGGCTCGATGGCGGCGTAACCCTTGAGGTGGCGGCCGGCGGACTTGCCGTGAACAAGAACATGATGGTGAACCCGAAAGCCCTTCTTGACGTCACGGGCGGCCTCACCGTCGGTGGAACCCTCACATTGGGTACCGCCGGGAGCGACACGAACACGTCGAACTTCTCCGTCGGTAAGCTCAAGGTGGGCAAGGAGCTGGTTTTCGTCGGCAATGGCTATTCGTCGGATAGTGCTTACATGTTCGACACCTTGGTCTCGGCGTTGAATTCCGGATCCACATACAACGTCTCTCTCAAAAAAGCGAATGTCGAATATGCGAGTTGGCTTCAGAACGTCGGCACGACGACTCTTGACCAGGCTCATTTGACGCTTTCATACGATAATGCCGCGAGTCTCGGTCATGTCGTGATGACGAATACCTCGGGCTCCGAGAAGAGTCAGAACCTGCTTACGCTCAAGTCGGGTTCGGACTTCGTGATCGACAACAGCTTCTCGGTTGAAGGATCCGCAGTCGAAGACGTGATCGAACTCTCGGGCGCGGGCGACGTGACGTTCGCGGACGACCTTCAGATTGACAGCAAGTACGCGGGCTGGATCCGCATGACGGGCACGACCCTCAATCTGCCGTTGTCGAACATGCAGAATTCGACCGAATATCTCAGCGTTTCGGTCGGGGAGGGCGGCACGATCGCCGTCTCGGACGATCAGCAGATCAACCTCAAGCGTCTCGGTTGGGCTGAAACGAGCGGCCAAGGCGGCACGCTCGACCTCTCGAAGTTCGATTTCAGCAACCTCCAGAGCGAGGCCGCGATCACGGTGGATGACCTCACCGTGAACGGCAACGGTACGATCAAGCTCGACGAATCGGCCGTGCAGGGGCTCACCGTCGGTACGGGCGACGAGGGCGACTCGATTTTCGACGCCCTTAACGGCAACGACGCAACGCTCGTGATTTCCGTTACCAACGAGTTTAATCCCAATGCCGTTGGCGGGGCCATCAACGTCGTCATCGAAGGCGGCTCCAATGACGATGAACTGACGGGGTACTTCGGCAGTTCGGGCCTCTTCATGGGCGACAACGATAGCGGTGCGGCCGCCAAGGGGACCTGGGGCTACGGGACGGTTTTCGATGAACACAGCCTTTCCGTCACGCACCAGCTGACCGAAATCGAACTCCTTGGCGACCAAACCCTCGATCTCGAGGTTGACGGTACCCAATATCAGGGCGTCGGCGCGCTATTGACCGGTACGGGCACCCTTAAAAAGATGGGTGGCGGGGATCTGCATCTCGTGAACACGGAAAACACGTGGACTGGTTCGACCGTAGTTGAAGGCGGAAAACTCGTTGCGGAAGCGGGTGCGCTCGGCACGGGCGCTTTGACGGTCGGCACCGACGGGACCTTTATTCTGAGCGGCGCTCAGGATAAGAAGGTCGATCAGACCGTCGAGACGCTTACGGTTCAGGGTCTTGTGGAAATCGGCGGGTTGACGACCAAGCATGCGTTGGAACTTGTCGTCGAAAACGGCGGTTCTTTCGCCGAAGGCTCGCAGCTTGAAGGCCGGGCCGACTCGCTTCTCACTCTGACCGGCGGGACCCTCACCGTCACGGAAATTGAGGATGTCGCCGCGAACTTCCTGGGTGATATTCAGGTCGGCGAAGGAGCCGTGCTCGTTCTCAAAGGCGACAAGGATGGCACGGGTGCCGACCTTTCGAAGGTGATCGGCACGGGTACGATCGAACTCGAAGACAAAGCCGGCTACGGCACGGAAGGGGGCTTTACCGGCACGACCGTGGTCAACGGCGGTTGGCTCACGATCGGCGAAAAGGCGAACACCGGCACGAGTGGAAACCGTGCGTCGCTTGCGATGAGCTCGGGTACCGTCGATTCGAAGGAGGGCTCTCACGAATTCAAGAGCATCAAGCTTACGGGCGGTCAACTCAACGTCGGCACCTTCTTGCCGGGGTCGGATGCGGAGGGCGTCCTCATTGCGACCGACGAGCTTGAGCTTTCGAACGTCACGATCACGGCCGACAAAGGGGCGTTTGATTCGGACATTTCTGCTGAAAGCCTGATGAAGATCGACAACAAGACGGGTGCCACCTCGTGGCTCGTCCGTATGGCCGACGGCGCAAGCGGCACGCCCCGGATCGACAAAGACTCCGTCAAGATCAACATCGCAACGGGAACGTGGACGTCGGATATCCTTCAAGGCGGAAGGGACATCGGCAACATCACCTATGAAAGCAGTGCCGTCGTCGATAAGTCGAAGGGTATCGGCGTCAACTATCATGCGACCGAGATGTCGCTCGAAGATGTGCTCAAACTCGCGGGTTCGGATGTCGTAAGCGCCGATTCGACCCTCGATCTCGAAATCACGGGGACCGAGGATGGCGGCATTCTCGTGACGGACAAGACCGTGACGCTCGCACAGAAGGGCTCCTACGGAACGCTCTCCGTTGCGGAAGGCGCGACGGTGTCGGTGAAAGGCACCCAGACGCTCGCACAGGGCGGGGACATCCGCGGTACGGTTGAAACGGCCGAGGATGCGGAACTGCGCGTTACGGGCGGTACGCTTACGATCGGAGGCGACGCGGGCACGGACTTTGCCGTGTCGCTTGCCGCAAAGCCCGACAAGGTTGCGACGTTGCGCTTCGAGGACCGTCAGGGTACGGCCGAAGGGCAACTCTTCGAGGGCACCATCACGACCGGAGCCCGTTCGCGCATCGAATTCGCGAATACGGCCGGGAATTTCTCGCTCGATCTGGAAGATGTCGCCTACAGCCTCGAAAAGTCCAACATCACGTTCGCCGCTGTCGGGAAGAACTTCATTGCGGGGACGGTGGCCGTCGATGAGATGAGTACGGCCTACTTCGATCTCTCGGGCGAGGCTGCCGGCAAGGTCGACCTTTCGGGCGTGACGGGTAACGGCAAGCTCGCTCTCAACTACAAAACGGCGGGCGGCGAACTTGTCCTCACCGACACGAAGATCGAAGGCTTCACGGGTACGCTCGCCTTTGCGAATGCACAAGCGACGATCGGTACCGATACGTCTGTAGTCAACTCGGCGCTCACTCAATTTGCGACGTCGACGGGCAAGCTTGAGGTCGGTGAGGGATCCGTCCTTCGCATCAACAACGCAAAGGTTCTCGGCGGTGACGGGACCGTGACGCCGGAGACGTTGGAGCTTGCGGGCGACCTCACGATTTCCGACCGCGCAACGCTCGACTTCACGGCCGGGGTTCTCCCCGACAGCGGGGACGAGTATCTCGGAAACACCTCGGGCGTTTCCGTGAACGCGATCAACATGAATGGCAAAAACGTCAACGTGCTCAACACCGACAGGACGCGTCAGGTGACGGTCATTGCGAACGTCGACAACCTCGACTTTGCAAGCGGCCTTCCCTCGGGCGGCACGTATCAGGGGTCGATTCTCGACATGTTGGGCGAAACGCCCGACTATCCGGTGCTCACGTTGATCGAGAACATCGGTGAAACGAGCGACCTTGCGAAGGTCGTTGCCGAAATGAAGCTCAAAGGCGACAACGTCTCGCACGAGGTCGAATTCTGGCAGAAGAACTGGGGTTCCAATACCGAAGAAACGAAGCTCGTTGCCAAAGTCAAGACGGGCGTGAAGCTCGTGGGCGTTGAAAACGAAAACGATCGCGGGAGCATCGCGATCGGTGCGGGCATCACCGAAATCGACATCGTCTCGGGCGCGACCCTGCGCATGGACGAAGCGGCCTCGACCGAGCGTGACCACAACGTCAATGCGGTGATCAGTGGGGAAGCTGGTAAGGTGTTCATTTCGAACAGCCTCGGCACGCCGGACACGGACGGCATCTTCTTCTGGGGTGCGAACACCTACACGGGCGAAACCGTGATCGACCTCGGTGCGACGCTCATCGCCAAGAATGAGTACGCATTCGGCGGGAGCTCCCTCGTGCGCGTCGGTACGATGAAAACCGGCGACAGAGCCGATCCCGAACCTTCGACCTTGATGGTCGACGTGGGTGCGGGGAACGCTCTTAACGTGAACGCCCTCACCGTGGGTGCGAACGGTACCGTGAAACTTGCGAAGGACAACGGGCTTCTCCTGAACGGCACATCGATTTTCGCCGAGGACCCGGACGCGGACGCGATCTCGCACGTGACGGGCGACGCTTCGACCACGATCGGTCTTCAGTCCGGGAACCTGACGATCGCAAATCTCGAGTCGATCTCGGGCTTTGAGGGCGCCTTCCGCGTCAACACGGGTGCGTCGGTCAACTTCACGGTGGCGGATGACGAAACCTACACCTGGGCGAACGACGTTCCCTCCAACACCGACGCACGCTCGCGTGTTACCGGTGCGGGCGAATTCGTGAAGTCGGGTACCGGTACGCTCGTGATCGGCTCCAACTCGAACGAAACGCAGAATACGCCCGACCTCTCCGGCATGAACCTCGTCGTTGCCGAAGGGACGGCGGAACTCAACGGCGCCAAGATCCTGGGCCTCGAGACCCAGAAGGGGATTCTGGGCCTCGAGACCCGGAAGGGTACGGTCGTTGACGTGAACGGCATCTTCAAGACGCACAACCTCACGGCGGACGCGGGCAGCGTCTTCAATCTCAACGTCGTGACGGGCAAGCCCTTCAACGTCAAGGAAGGCGAATCCACGTCGAAGAAGTCGATCTGGGGCTTGGGCGAAAACGACTCGGACGGCATCCTCGTGACGGGTACCGCCTCGGGTACGTTGAACCTTGCCGTAACGCCGAAGGATGTAGGCGCCGAAGAAAGCATTCAGCTCGTGGATGCGAATCGTGCCGCCGACGGCTTCACCGTGAACCTCGTCGACGAAAAGGGCGCCAAGTTGGAAGGCTTGACGGTCGGTGCATACGACTACACGCTCGTTCGCAAGGACGACGCGCAGAACGGCACCGACATCTTCCTCTCGAGCATCCCGGGCGAGAACGAAAAGCGCAATACGACCGTCACTGCCGGTTCCTATATCGGTGTTGCGGCCGCGGCGCAGCTCTTCGACATTTCGCTCCACGACCGCATGAGCAACCGCTCGTGGTTGACGGCGAATGCGGACGGCTCGATCGCGAACAGCTTCTGGGTGCTCGAAACGGTCTCGAACGAACGCTACGGCGATTCGACGGGCCAGATCGACGTTCACGACACCGCGTCGACCACCACGGTGGGTTCCGACATTCTGTCGGGTCTTGCCGCGGGCGGCACGTGGTATGCGGGTGCGATGTTCTCGTACGCGACGCAAGACACGAAGAGCCGTTCGAACCGTACGGCCCTTGAATCTCGTGCCGACACGGACGCGTGGGCTGCGGGTCTCTATGCGGGCTGGCAGTTGAACGGCGCCGACCGCACCGGCCCCTACGTCGACGGTTGGATCCTCTGGACCGACGCCGAAAGCGACGTGAAGGGCGTGAACGTCTCCGAAACGGTGGACGGGAACGGTCTCTCCGCGTCGATCGAAGCGGGTTGGGGTTTCAAGGCCCTTTCCTACAACGCGCACGGTCAGGCGGGCGACATCTACGTCGAACCGCACGTCTCCGTCACGTGGTTCGGTTACGAAGCGGACGACGTCTCGAACGACGTCCACGACGTGACCTTCGAAGGCAAGGACAACATCCGCACGAAGTTGGGTGTCAAGACCTACGCCTTCGGCAAGAACTCGGGCGGGTTCTCGCCGTACGTCGAACTCAACTGGATCCACAACACCGAAACCTACGGCGTCACGATGTCGAACGTGACCGTCGAACAGGTCGGTGCCGAAGACCAGGGTGAAGTTCGCGCCGGTGCCGATTGGCGCATCAACGATGCGTTCACGGTCTGGGGCCACTTCGGCATCACGTCGGGTTCCGACGGGTACTCGAACCGCGAAGCGTCGTTGGGGGTGCGCTACAACTTCTGACGTTGATCCCCTGAAGGCGCTTTCTCCGAAGGCGCCTTGAACGCGCCACTCAAGCGGTCGGTCTTCTTCGCGTCAAGCGCGGGAGGCCGACCGCTTTTGCATGGCGGCCGAATGACCTCGGAAGAACCTCAGTGCGCCGTCCGGAGGACGGCCCCTCGAAAGGCCTGCGTCAGAAGCGCCACCATCGGTAGAGGATCCAAAGGCCGAGTCCCGCCCATACGGCAAGCGCGATCAGCAGGTTCCTGCCCGGATGTTCGAACCGGTCGAGAAGCCATGGGATGCCGCCGAAGACGACGCCCAAGACCGCGAGAAGAAGAGCGACTGCGAGAATACCGTTCGTCATGATTCGGAAAGCGAAGAGGCGAAGGCAGGTTCGCCGCGGCCCCGCCTGACGTGTTGTCGGATCAAGCGGCGGGCATCCCGTTTCCGTATGCGATCTTGAGCGTCATCCCCGGGAGAGCCGCCCCTTCGGAAAGCGTAACGGCGTGTTTGTCATTTTCCGAGAAACCGATGGTTTGACCGTCTTCGAGCGTTCGGCCGCACTCGAGAACGTAGGAGGCCGTCGACGAGATGAACGCCAAAGCTCGCGCGCATCGGCTCCTTCGGCGTCCAAGACCTCGATCTCGCGGTGCCCGAACGCTTCCGGCCCGTAGGTGTAGGCGCGCAACCCTCCGTCGTTCGCGTCGATACCTACTTCCCGTCCTCGAAAACGTGCTCGCAGTGCGGGTACAAACGAGACGAGCTTGATCTGTCGGTTCGATCGTGGACGTGCCCGAAATGCGGTGCGCACCTCGACCGCGACGTAAACGCCGCGGTGAACCTGAAGGCGGAGGGCATAAGAATGTTGAGGGCGAACGGGCCGGTCGTCCTTCGCGCGTAAAGTTGCGCGAAAAGCCTGTGGAGCGGGTGTAAGTCCGGGCATGCCCGGCCGTCTGCGAAGAAGCAGGAAGCCCCGCCCAAGCGTCAGCTTGGACGGGGAGCAGTCACGGCAACTCGTGTTTCGGGAAAAGCGCTCTTTTTCGGGCCGATGCCGCCCGGCCGAAGGAAGCCGCACGAAAGGAGGGTGAGAGGAGCCGAAAGAAACCGCCCGACGGCGTTTCGGTCAACGGTAGTTACACATTTCCATCAAACGGAAAAGACCTGCGATCCGAAGCTCCCGGTCGGACACCGTACAATGGTGTCCAACGATGAAAGACGCTCGGGTACAAACGAGCAAACACCTTTCAACATCCTTTCGACCATACGTCCAATAAAGAAGAGACCAAACATGAAGAAGATTGTCGTTACGGCCGTTGTCACCGCTCTTTGCATGGCGGGTGCCGCCGAAGCCGCAAAGCGCAAGGCCCCGAAGCGTGCCATTTCGACGCCCGCGTACAAGAGCCAGACCGCGAAGCCCGTCGCTCCGGTGCAGGCTCCCGCCGCGAAGGCTCCTGCTGCTGCGGCTACTCCCGCGGCTCAGACGACCGCTCCCGCTCCCGCGGCCGCCAATGCCGGGAGCGCCCCGGTTCCGGGCGTCTCCGCCCTCAACCGTCCGGCCGCGCCCGCAGCGAACACGGCGGCTCCCGCTCAGGCGCCCGTCGCCGCGAATGCGGCTCCTGCGGCCGCTCCCGCCGCCAGCGCCGCGCCCGCCCAGCCCTCCATGGCCGCGGGTCTCGTGAGCAACATCGCCGGCGCCGCCATCGGTGTTGTGGCGGGTAACGCGATCAGCAACGCGCTCTCGGGCGACGAAGAAAAGGCCGTGACGGAAGACGGTCAGCCGGCTCAGGCTGCTCAACCCGCCGCCCCTGCCGTTGCTCCCGCCGCCGAGGCGGCTCCCGCGGCTCAGCCCGCCGTGACTCCCGCTCCTGCGGTCCAGCCCGCCGTCGCGCAGTAATCGGCCCCAAGCTCAAGAGCCCCGTCGGGCGTCCGAACGACGTCCGGGGCTCCGAGAGCGGGCAGCCGAACCGAGCACGACAAAAAGCTCCGAGGATCCTGCGATCCCGGAGCTTTTTGCGTTCGGACTTCGAGGAGGCCGCCCCCGCAGTCGATCACATGGGTTCGATGCGCGTTTCGCCGTGCATCATCCAGTCGTGGCGCTTCAAGCGGTAGAGGACGTGACGGGCGAGTCGATGCTCGGGCGGCAGAGCGGGATGCAGGAAGTCGTCCGCCGGATCGTGCGTCATCGAGAGGTTGTTCATCAGGCGAATCGAGCGACGGTTCGTCGCGGCCGTAAAGGCAACGACTTCCTCAATGCGTTGCGTGAAGACGCCTTCGAGGATTTCGCTCGAAACGCTCACGGGGAGAGGCAGCCCCGTCAGGACGGCGGGTTCCCTTTCGGAGAGCACGGCCGTCAGCGCGGCGCGCGCCGCTTCGCGGGCGTAGCCCTGGCTCCAATGGCGGCGTTCGAGACGCCAGACGATTTCAATGTCGTCGGGACGGAAGGCGGGGCGGTTGAAGCCCATGATCCCTGCAAAGTCCGCAACGCCCGGGAGTTCCAAAACCCAAAGGCCGAAGCCGTCGCGTTCGTGGTCGTCGTACGCCTTGAAGGCGAGCCGATCGCTTTCCTCGGCGGTCAGCACCGAAGGAAATTCGGCCATGACGTCGGGGTCGGCGTTGAGCGCGCGGAAGGGAAGAAGGTCCGAAGAACGCCACGTGCGCAAAACCACGCGGGGGGTGCGCAGAAGCTGACGGGAGGTAGCAGGGAGATTGAGTGTAGCCGGCATTGTCGTAGGTCCATGTCGAACCCGAAAGCCTACACGATGCGGCGAATTCCTGCTCGGCTCCCGAGGACCGAAGTGTGGCAAATCGACAACACTTCGTCCCGACGGAGGGGCAAAAACTCTTAAAAATCATCCGCTAAAGCACTTCAAAAAATTTTGAAGTTTTTTTTCGAAAAAGCGACGCATTCTCGCAACGCCCCCTTTTGTCTCCGCCTCGGCCCCTTCCCGGTTCCCGCCGCCCTCCCGCGGTCTTCCTCGCCGTCTCCCGAAGGAGGAACGCGTCCCTACGCCTTTCGAGGGACGGGAAAACCGAGAAGGAGGTTTTCCTTGAGAAGGTTTTCCTGAATGGGCTGTTCGAAGCTTCCGAACTAGACTCGACTTCGGTCGGCGTCGGAGGTCTTCGGCGTCGCACGAACCGAAAGAGAGGAGGTACTTATGATCGAATCCCGTCCGCGTCTCACACGCGTCGCACTGGCCGCGGCGGCGGCCGCTTCGGCGCTTGCCGTTTCGAGCGGTGCGTTCGCCGAACTTCCGACGATTCCCGCGTCGGTGACGACGGCTGCGACCGCCATCGCGGCGGACGCTCCGATGAAGGCGATGCTCGAAGAGTTGACGAGCCCCGAAGCGCAGGAATGGCGCTTCGACACGCTCCTCGAGCTCGCCCGCATCGCGTCGCCCTCGCGCTCCGAAATGCGCCGCCAGGCGGAAATCACGAAGCGCCTCGTCGAAGAGTGGGGTTTTGCGCCCGAAGACATCATGACGACGCCCGAAGGCGTCATCAAAGGTGCGGGCCTTCAGACGGTGGACGGCCTTCCCGTCTACAACGTGTGCGTTCGCATTCCGGGGACCTACGGGGCCCGACCCGACGCCCAAAGCTACAAGGGGCAGTTCCCGAAGGTGCTCCTCGAAGGGCACATCGACACGGTCAACCCCGCCGTGCTTCCGCCCGCCGAGACGCCTTACGAGCCCGTCAAGCTTCAGCCGGCGACGGATCCCGTCGTCGCAACGCGCGACGAATTGAAGAACCTCCCCGACGAGATTCATTTCGACAAGGCGGGCAAGGTCGTCAAGGACGAGAACTACAAGCGCGCCTACAAGCGCTATGCGGACTTCGAAGCCGCGAAAAAGGCGGGAGCCGTGCGTCTTTACGTTCCGGGCTTCAACGACGCGATGATCAACACGGTCGCGGTCATGCAAGCGGCGAAACTCATGAAGAAGTACGGTATCAAACCCGTCTACGACATCTGGGTTTGCGGCACCGCGGGCGAAGAAGGGAAGGGGAATCTCTGCGGGATGAAGCAGCTCTACGGCTACTCGCAGGATACGGGCAAAGGCAACAACGCCCTCAACTTCGTCGCGAACTTCGGCGCCGACTCGACGAGTCCGGGCGACGCGACGCTCAACTACCTCGGGAGCTATCGCTTCGAGGTGAAGTACACCGAACCCGCGGGCTTCAAGGCGGGCGACGCGCCGCGTCCGTCGGCGCTTCTCGCCGCAAACCGCGCGATCGCGAAGATTGCGGACCTCACGACCGCTTGGGACGCGGACAAGAAGGCCGAAAAGACCACCTACACCGTGGGGGTCGTCACGTGCGACGAGCCTGCGAACCCCGGCGAACGGAGTTCGACGTGCAGCTTCATGGTCGACATGCGCAGTCCCACGCAGGCGCCTTTGAGCGCCATTCGCGCGAAGATCGAACCGACCTTCAAGGCGGGCGTTGACGAAGAAAACGCCGCCCACAAGGTGAAGGCCGACGACCCGAACGCGGTCAAGATGGAACTCGTCTGGTTCGGTGACCGCCCGGCCTATCAGCGTCCGAACTACGAAGACATCGCGGTCGCGGCCTGGTGGCAGTCGAACCTCACGGTCGACACCGACGTGACGAAGGATATTCCGACGGAAGCCGCGAGCCTCAACGACAACGTGCCCGCCGCGTTGGGCGTTCCTACGGTGAACATGAACGTCGGCACGAACGCCGGTGGCGGCGGCGGTCACACGTGGTACGAGTGGGGTATTCCGGGTGACGGCGTTGCGGAAGGCAAACGCATCTTCCGCTTCGTGCTCTCGGGCCTCATCGCCTCGGGCTACAACACCTCGGACGGCAAGGTCGTCGAACCGGGCGCCGCTCCGATCGGTCCCCGCACCACGGAAGAAATGTACAAGTAAGGAGGAGAGACCATGCGTACGTTCATGACCACTGCAAAGCGCGCCGTCGCTCTTCTCGCACTCGCCACGGCGGGCGCGGCCGTTGCCGCCACCGCCACCTGGACCGTGACCTTCGAAGGCCCGGGCGGGCACTCGAACGGCAACTACGGCAACGTCAACGCCGTGCATGCCGGGGCGCGCGCCGTGATGGAACTCACCCGCACGGCGCCCGACGCGGTGATTGCGGGGATGAAGGGCGGCAATTCCGTCAACTCCATCGCGAGCGACTGCACTTTCACCGTTACCGCCGCCGGTGACGAAAAGGCGATCGCCGCCGCGAAGAGCGCGGTCGATGCGGCCGTTCAAAAGGCCGTCAAAGCCGAAAACGACTTCCGCGGCGTCAAGGCGGGCGACACCGTGCGCGGCGCTCCGGCGGAAATTCGAGCGACCGTGAAGTAAAGCCCTCGGCGGATCGTTGCAAGTTTTTGTACGATCCCCCTTGAGACGCGGGGACGCTCCGAAGTCGATCGCTTGTTCCCCTTGCGGTCGTGCTTCGGGGCGTCTTTGTTTTCTCTTCTCTATCTTCGGATTTTTTTGAATTGTCCGATTCTATCGACAACGTGCCTCTCGGCAGGTTTCGCTTCGGAAAGTTACAAAACCATTTCGAAAAAATTACGGAAAAATGTCAAAGTCGTGCGGAGGCTTCCCGAGCGACAAAAAAGTATGCGAATATTTCCGCCGACGGAATACTGTTGCATTCACCCCGTATATGGGGAGTTTCAGACATGTTCGTCGCTTTGTAGGAAGTCGGTTTTCTTCTTCAATCCTCACCGGGCGTCCATCGGAAACCTCCGTCCGACGTCTCGGGTGTTCCGCTCTCCCGCTTGACCCCCGCGCACGGACGTTCCGTGAGGAAACCGGAAACTTTGACCTGTTGTGCCCGCGAACCCGCCGAAAGGTTCGCGGGCATTTTTTTCGGGAATTTTCGGGGCTCGAATCCGATCTTGAACGATGCGGGGCGGGCCCGGAGGCGCTTTCTCGGTTCGCTTTTTTCCGTGCGCCGAAGGTCCCGCGCAGCTCGCGCCCGACCGCTTCCGAGAGCCTCCCGCGCACTGCTGCGAAGATCGTACCTGGTAAAAACCCTGAGTTCGGGGTATTTGCCTTTCCGCGCCGCGCGTGGCACCATGGACGGGCTTGTTTTAAGCCCGGTTGGTTTTGCGCTCCGGAACTCAGGTACAAAAAAGCGCGCTTTTTTATCGCGGGTTCCCCGTTCGTTTCGACGACGCGCGGAATCCGCCTCAACGAGCCCCGAGGGCGACGCCCTCGGGAACCGTAAGGTTTTTTTCCGGGACGTTCGTCCCGGGGCATTTTTTCGTCCTTTTTTTTCAGAAGGAAAATCAAATGCCGATTGAAAAAACCTCGGGTAACACCGAATACACGGTTCCGGCCGAAAAATTCGGAAAGCATCTAGCCGATCTTCCCGACTGCCGTGCTTACCGCATGTCGAACGAATGCGCCGTCGAGGCCGAGGCCTCCCGCCGCATTCCGTCCGTCGATCCCGCCTATCAATTCAACCGCTCGTACTTCATGTCGCTTGCGGCCTGGTGGAATTTCGCGACCGACGAGCCGCTCTACATCAGCGGTCCGGCGGGCGCGGGCAAAACCAGCTCCGTTCTGCAATGGTGTGCCGTCGTCGGTCAACCCGTCGTCAGCGTCACCGTGCGTCCCAACATGGAGAAAAACGAACTGCTCGGTCGTTGGGTCGCCAACGACAAGGGCGGCATGAACTGGGTCGACGGTCCCGCCACGCTCTGCTGGCGTCACGGGTGGCTTCTCCTCATCAACGAATTCTCCGCGGTTCCCCCCGAAATGTGGGTGTCCGCGAACGACATTCTGGAAGGGGCGCCGCTTGAGATCGACGCCACGGGCGAACGGGTGGACCGTCATCCGCTCACGCGCGTTGTCGTCACCGACAACGCCCGCGGGCACGCCTCGGAACGCGAAGCGGGTTACTTCGGCCGATCCGTCATGGATCTTTCGGTCGTCGACCGCTTCTGGCACATCCGCCTCAAGGGCCTCACGATCGCCGAGGAAGCGATGCTTCTCTGGAAGCGCGTTCCCGACGATTTGCGCTCGCGTCTTCCCGAAAAGGAAGCGATGAACGTACTCACGGGCCTTGCGGACATTGCCGCCGCTTCGAGAAAGTCGTCCGAGCAGAAGATGGTGGGATTCGACAACCGCAACCATCCGCTCTCTCACCGTGCGCTCGAGCGCATGTCGACCATGCTTTTGCGCTATGCCGCAGGAGACGTCGTCATCGATCGACCGGTGATCGAGTGGGCCGTGGAAACGGGGATCGCCAACGCACTCGACGCCGTACCGCGCAGCGCCCTCGTGACGCTCGTCGGAACGCGCCTCGGAACGCTCGCCGAGACTCTGAAGCGCGAGACGGCTCGCTTGAGCGCGAGCACACGTCGGGCTTGCGCCCGAAGTGTTTTCGCCGACCCGAGCTTGTCGAAAGACGGCTCTCCCGAAGGCGGAAAGTCCGACTCCCGCTCCGGAGCGCTCTTTTGATTCCTCTTCGGAGGAACCCGAAGGGCGGGAAGGGGTGAGGGCCGGGGGCTCCGGCGGTTCGCTCGGTTTCTTCCGAGTGCTCCGCAGGGGGCGTTCGCGGGCACCGCCGCAACTTCTCCCGGGAACTTCGGTTCCCGGGGAGGCGGCCTTGCTCGAGTCCTCGCGATTCCCCGCAACCGCGGCGCCTTGCCGCATCGCAAACTCTCTCAATCCGCGCACAACGCGCATCAACCAACGAGCATCGCCGAAGGGGCGCACGCCGTGCGTCGACGCCTTCGGGGGCTCGTGCGCGCGCGGGTCCCCGAGGTCGGTGCGAAGGCAGGAAGCACATGACTTCATCGACACATGCGAACGACGCGACGTCGACCGCTTCGGCGGTCGGCCTCGGTCGAAAAAACGAAACCGACGAAACCCGGGAAAAAGAACGCCGACTCCAAGCAAAGAGGGCGGAAGCGAAAGCTCCGCCCGCTCCTTTCTCGGCCGAGCGCGACGTCCGAACGCGTCGCAACACCGAGATCGTACGGAAGCACGCCGTCGAACTTTCGCGGCGCGTCGTCGCCGAACGATCCTACGCCAAGGGGATTTTCCGGCATCCGGAGTACCCGGCCGAAGTGCCGCTCATCACCCGCAACGACCTCGCCCTCGGCGAAGCCCGTTACGAGCAGAAAAAGCGCGCGAAGGACCGGGATCGACGCGATGCCGAAAAGCGGGCCGAGGAGGAGCGCGCACGGCGGGAAGCCGCCGAACGCGCCCTGACGATGAAGCGCCTCGGGGCTCCGGAAGAGGTCGTCCTTGCGACGACTTCTTCGGAACCCTCGGAGGGTTCGTCGCCTTCCTCCTCCTTGCCGCTCCTCGTTCCTTCGGCCTTTGGCGCGGACGACTTCGTCGCACGACGATCGGAAACGGTCGATCCCGACAAAGGGGCCGACGCGTTCACGCTCGAAATGGAAGAGGCGTTCCCCGCTTTGCGGACGGCTCGTCTCGAGGCGAACCGCTCGGCCGCGGAGTATTCGAGGATGTCGCTTGCCGAAAAGCGCACGGTTCCGGGCGAAAAGCTTCGCGAAAAGGTGAAGCTCGCGCAAAAGACGCTCGAACGTCTTTCGGCGATTGCGGACATCTTCAAGGAGATTCGTCCGCTTCTCCACGGCAACCTCCTCGACGGAGACGCGTCGCTTGCCCAAGGCATGGCGCGCGTCGGCCTTCGGGTGCTTTGCCGCGACGACGGGATCGAGGTCCGTTTCGACGGATCGATTCCCTCCACGGACGGGAAAGTGATCCGACTCGGTCGGATCGACTTCTCGAATCCGTTGGGGGTGATCTACGCGTGGGGCTCCGGCATCCACGAGCGCAACCACGTGCTTTACTCGGACTTCGGGGCCGTTCGCGATCTGAAAGGCTTCGCGCTTTTCCTCACGAACGTCTTCGAAGACATCCGCGTGGACGCGCTCGGCGACAGGGACCTGGCGGGTTATCGGATCTGGAGAAACGCCCTCTATCGGGTGCTTTCGACGGATCCCTCGTCGGGGTTCCTGCGTGCGGAAGGTCTCAAAACCCCCGCGCTCGTCGCGGCGGGATGGCTCTGGGCGCTTCTTACGGAAACCGTGCTGGAGTTCAAGCTCCCGGCGCGGCTTCGCGAGAAGACCGCCAGGCGGGCGGACGAGCTCTTCGGTGCGGACTTTCGAAAGAGTACGGAAGCGTTCGTGCTCGGGCGCTTCCCGCTTGAGGACACCTGCGCCGCGCGGGCGCTCGCTTTCGACATTCTCGAATCGTTCGGGAGCGAAGCGTCCAACCTGGCGCTGATGTTGAAGTCGGAAGGCCTGATCGAGGACTCGGACGCGGAGGCGATCGATCTCATGATCGAAAACTTCAACGCGCACGGGAATTCGAACGCGTCGGACGAAGAGGACGACTCGGACGAAGGTCGGACTTCGGCCCGAGGCCGACGGTCGGGCCGCTCGAAGAAGGAATCCTTCGACGACGCGGACTCGGCCGATCAGCCGACGCTCTTCGGTCTTGACGGTTCCGTCACGGGTGCGGCCGCTCCGGAAGGGGCGGACTCGCCCGAGGCGAAACTCGAAAGGCTGCGGGCCCTGCGAACGATCGCACGCGAAAGCGAGCGGGCCGAAGACTTCCCCGATCCGATCGCTCCGATGCTCCGGAAGCTCGTCGCGGAAGTGACCCGCAAGATTCCGGAAACGGAATTCGAGTCGGAAGCCGAGCAGTTGGCCGCGGGTTTGGCGGCGGGTCGCCGATTCGCCGACGCCTACCGCTCCTGCGGTTACGTCCCCGAACGGGACGCGTACGCCGCCTGGAAGCTTCATCCGGGGCGCGATGCGAACGCTCTCGAAGCGCGGATCGCGTTCCACGCGACCGAAGAGCTGCGGACGAAGACGTTCGGGTTCGGCGCGGCGCTTCTCGACGACATCCGACGGCCCGTGACCCGCCCCGTGCGGGCGGGTACGGACGGTTGGAATCTCGTTGAGGACGCGACGATTCGCCTTCGCACCGGAAACCCTCGGGTCTTTGCGGTGCGGGGTCGAACGCCGGGCTTTTCCGTCGCGCTTCAGATTGCGGTCGACCTCTCGGGGTCGGTCACGCCCGAAACGGGTGCGATTCTGAAGTGTGCGGCCTGCCGTCTCGAAGAGGTCTTCAAGCAGACGACGGGGCTTGCGGCGCGTACCGCCGTCTTTCCGACGCGGTACCGCACGGGTGTGATCGCGGTCTCCGACTGGGATACGCCGGTCGACGACACGTTCGCGCGCATCGCTCCGATTCCGGGGCGAGGACCGACGCCCGTGCAGGAAGCGGCGTTCTGGGGCCTCGAAGGTCTCTCGGGTCGCCGCGAAGAACGTCGGATCCTTTTCGTCTTCTCGGACGGAAGGTTTCCGGCCGCGCAGCTCGAAGGCTATGCGGACGAACTTCGCATGAGCGGGATCGAACTCGGGTTGCTCCTCGTGGGGCGCTCGCCCGATCCCGACCGTGCGGGGGACGTTGCGCCCGGGGACGACATCTACGGTTGCCCCACGGTGTTCGTCGACCGGGCGGAGGCCCTTCCCAAGGGCGTGCGACTTCTCGTGAAGCGCACGCTCGACGCGGGAGCCGCCCGGGGACGGCGTCTCTGAGGTTCTTCGGTTCGTTTTTTCGAAACGTCGCTTTCGCTTCCGTCGGAAGCGTCTTCGGTCTTCGGGCGTCGCCCGAAGGCCGACCTCGCGGTTTTCGATCCCGATTTTCGGGACGACTCCGGAAGATTCGTGCGAGCTCGAAGGGAGAAAAACACGTCGGTCGGGGCGGAACTCGGATTCCGCCGACCGACCCCTTCCATCCCTTCGTCGTGGGGCCGCAAGGTCCTCGTCGCCCGCGCATTTCGACTTCGACTGCGGATGCCGACTTCGAGGAAAGTGCCGACCGTGTTCGGGTTCGGACGGGTGAAACCGATTCGCGGGCTTCGGGCTCGCCGTCGGGCTCCCGTTCCGACCCGGCCGGTCGGGCTTTCCGAGAGGCGGCTTTCTTCTCTTTCCTTCACTCTTCTTCGACCGTTCGTCGAGCCCCGTTGCGGGCCTGCGACGAATCGTTCGGAAGGCGGGAGCGGCGCTCGACGAGCCCCGCGCCCTTCTTCCCAACGACTCCCGGGTCTTACCGAACTCCGTCAACGGGTGCGACGCTCGCCGTCCTTCTCGTTGTCTTTTTCGTCGCTTTTTTCCGTCCGCCCGGGGTTTTCCGCCTCGGGTTTTGCTTCGGGCATTGCGCCGGAAACGCCGACCTTTCCCTCACGACACGACCTCGTCCCTACCGAAGGGCTTGACGCTGCAGAGGGACCTTCGCCTTTTCCGTCCGTGCCGCACGCCTCCCATGCACGACTCCGACCATACCGACTTCCGTTCCGAGTTGAGCCGCGATTCCGACGTTGCGATCGATCCCGATCGCCTTTCGCCCCGGGACCTCGCGCGCTTTCTCGAGCACCCCCGCATTGCTTCGCACGCCGCAAACGAGCGTCTGAAGGTGCTCGTTCGCTCCTGGCGCGCCCTCGAGGACGATGCCGCTCTCGAGCGGGGAAGCCGCCCGCCCGCGGCGCGCCCCGCGGTGGTGTCGGCGTTGCTTTCCGCCGCGGCCCCCGTGCTCAAATTCTTTCCGGCGGCGGCCGAGACGGCGGGAAGCGGAGCCGGCTCGTCCCGGGGCAAGAGGACTCTGCGGAATCGCGAGATCGAAGAGGCCCTCGACGAGGCCCGCGTGCGGCGGGATGCGGAAGACCGTGCCGCCGGGGCGCGTCTGCGTCGGGCGATTCCCGACTGGACCTGGGACGAGGCGCATCGTCCGATTTTGGCCCCGGCCGCGCCCGAGCGGATTCTCGCTTTGAACGAAGGCGTTCTCCGTCGTCTTTCGACGGCGGTGGGCGACGAAGCGCTCTTTTACGCGCACGTCTGGCCCCTCGTCGTCCGTTGGGCGGAGGTTGCGCAGCTTTTGCCCCGGAGTCCCTCGGGGCCTTTTTCGGAAGAGGGCGGGCTCTTTCGGTCGGGTCTGGAGACGGCCGTGCGCTCGGTGGAGCACTTCAACGCGGTGCTTCCGCGAACGGATTTGGAGCCCAAAGCCCGGCGACTTTACACCGTCAAAATGACGGTTGCGGCGTGTGCGGCGGGGCTCTTTTACGATGCGGGCGTTTTCGAGTCGCTCCGGATCGAAGCGATCCCCGAAGCGGACGCGAAGCGCGCGGGTTCGCCCTCTGCGGACCCCTTTGCTTTCCCGACGCGCCGCGTGGTGTTCGAGCCGATGGCCGAGACCCTCTGCGACTTCGCGCGGCGCCATGCGGGGTTCGTTCTGGAACTGGTGTGGACGAAGTCCGTTCTCGAAGAGCGCGCGCGGCGCGAGGCGGTACTGGCGCTCAAAATTCGCGGGGACGGCGCCGATTCGGACGAAGAGTTCGAAGAGGGCGGTCGGGACGGCTCGTCCGACGCTTCCGGTCGTTGCGATGTCGGCCGGTCGGTCTTTGCCGCCCGCCGTCGCACGTCCCCGCGGGCGGATGCGTTTTACGGGACGTCCTTCGTGCTGCATTTGCTGCCGATGCTCTTTCCGAGCGCCACGGTGCGGTGGCTCGCGCACGGGACGAGGTTGCCGGGCGCGCGCGATGCGGGCGACTCGGGCCTGACGGGAAACGCCTCCGCCTGGATCGACGAAGCGCCCGTCTATGCGGCCTTGCAGTGCGTGCTTTTGCGCTCCTCGGCCGCGATCTCCGCCGGTCCCTTGGCGCGCGACGTGCGGATTCTCGTCGAGGCCGTATCGAGGGCGCATCTCGACGTCATGAAGCGGCGCGATGCCGCGGCCGTACGGATTTCGGGGCGCACGCAACTTCATTACGCCTTTGCGGATCTGATCCGGAAAGCGGTCGAAGGACTCGTGCGGGATCTCGCCTGGCGGATCAACCCCGAAGAAGCGCGAATCGGCTCGGGTTCGGAGGGGTCCGAAGGGTCGGAAGAGGCAAACGAGGACGACTGGGACGACCTCGACGACGTGGACCGTCTCGTCGACCGCACCGAGGAACCCTTCGTACGGGCGCTTCTCTGGGGTTCGGACGGCCTCTACGGGAAGTTTCCCGAAACGGCGATCGACGTCATCGATTACCTTCGGGAGCATTTCGGGCTTACGGACCTCCCCGACGACATCCATCTCGTCGCCGCCGTCATGGCGGAAGCGGGAATCGTGCGTACGGCCGCGGCGGGAACGGTTTTGCACCGGGTCGAGTGCCCGGAGGGATGGGACGCGGAAGCCTTGGGGTTGCCGTCGGGCATTCGCTCCTGGAACGCCTTGGCCTTTTCTCACCCCGAAGCGCTCGTCGATCTTGCGATTCAAAGCGCCCGCGGGCGCGTGGAAGTGAAGCCCGTCGAGGGTCCGGTCACGAAAATCCTCCGCGACGAAGAGCGCGAGCGCGCCTTTGCCGAGGGGCGGGATCCGTCGATCGGGCGGCCCGAGCGGCCCGAAGCCGCGGGGCGGCCGCGCTTGGTGTGGGCGGTGCGAACGGGGGCGGAAACGTCGCCTGCGGTGGCGCGCCTTGTGGCGGACGCGGTGGACGTGCTCAACGACCGGCCCGATGCCGAGCGGTTTGCGACGGACCTCGGCCTTTTCATTCCCGAGTCCGCCTTTCCCGACGGGGACCTCTCCGACATCGAGCCGCTCCTGCGTCTCTCGGGCCTTTTCGTCATGCGTACGAGCGCGGGGCACGCGGTGCTCCCCGGGGCGTCGAATGCTTCCGGGGCATCGGACTCCGAGCAAAGCTCCCTCAAGCCCCGCGGACCTCGGGTCGATCGCGAAGGGCTTGACGTCCTCTGGGCGGCGGACGAAATCGCGGGAGGCGCAGGCGCAAAGTCTTCGAAACCTCGCACGCGCCCCTCGGCCCCCTCCGATCGTTTGGGCGTCGTCGTTCCCGCCACGCGCGTTCGGATCGTCGGGCGCTGGAAAAACGGTCGCGAATCCGAAATGCCCTGGCCCGTCCCGGGGCGCCGGCTCGCGGGCGAACACTGATTTCCGACGCGACCGATCGCCCGACGCTGCTTTTTCCTTGAATCCCGACTTTCTTCGACCGCCATGACTTCCGAACCGACGCCGTTTTCCGCGCACGCTCCCGAATTCCGCGAGCGCCATCCCGTTCTCAATGCCGCCTTGCGCGGCGCGACCTTCTTCCCGCGCGGGCTCGTGCGGCGTTTCTCGGGCGGGCACCCCGAATCGGACGCGACGACCGCCCTCGAAATCGCCGAATCCGACTTTTACCGCACGGCCCCCGAAGCGGCGAGCGCCGTGTGGCTGACGATCGGGGTCGCGTGGATCGGGTTTTTTATTCCGCTCTGGGACGAGCCCCTCGCATTGACGGGGACGATTTGGGCCGCTACGGGTGCGGGGGCGGCGCTTCGGTGGCGCTCGGCCCGGGCGGCGTGGAAGGCGAGGGCATCCCTGACGGGGTATTTGCCGCTCGTCTGGAGTCTCGAAGACCAGATCGCGCTCGTTCGGGGACTCATGCACCGGGAAACCGCCCGCGGGACGCGGTCCGCGGGAGATTCGCGAAGCACCGTGCTTCTCGAGCAAACGCTCGCACGAACGCTTCCGAAGGCGCCGACGTCTCCCGCCGCCCCTTCGTCGGTCCCTTCCGTCACGCCTCTTGGAAGCAACTCCGATCCCGCTCCGGACGCGGAAGTCATTGCGCGCGCCAAGGACCTGCACGCAGCGCTCCGCGCCGCCGCCAGGGGGAAAACGCCTCGGATCACCCCCTCCGAATCCGCCCGCATCCGGCATGTGGTCTACGGTACGGGTTTTCCGTGGACGCGGCGGCACGCGATTTTGCTTCGCAGCCTGAGGGCTGCCGACGAAGCCCGCTGGCATTTGCCGGAATGGAGCGACGCGTGGCTGAGGAACGAGCGTCGTCGGGGGCCGGAGAAGACCGCCTCGGGGCGCGTGCACGGCGTGGGCGGCGGCGAGGATCGACCGATCGTTCGCGAGATCGGGGAAGTTCCCGCGGGGACCGTCATTCTCGGGGGAACGCAGACGGGGAAAGGGGTCGTGCTCACGAACCTTGTTTCGCAGTCGATCTTTTGGGGGCGGACGACGATTGTCGTGGACCCCAAATCGAGTCCCCGCATGTGGGACCTCGTGCGCGCAAGCGCCGAGGCCGTGGGGAAGGACGCCTTTCGCTTTCATCCTCTCGCGGCCGATTCGGTCGCGATCGACGTGCTTGCGGGCGCAAAGCGCGCGGGCGAAATCGCAACGCGCATCGTGGACGCGACGGGAATGGAAGCGTCCGACTTCCGGAGCTACTGCCTTCTTGCGGTTTCGGTCGTGTGCGAAGCGATGATGGTGTTGGGCGAGGGTCCGACGCTGCGCTCCGTTCATTACGCGATCTTCGGCGCGGGCGGCTTGGAAAGCCTCATGACGCGGCTTGCGGACCGCGTCGTCGACCCCTGGATCGAGCGCTACCCGGCAGCGCGCGAGCGGCTCGAGGCGCTTGAGCCCGAAGGAATCGTCGGTCGCGGCGGCAAGCTCGGTGCGGGGCCCGCGGAAACCCTGCGCAAGATCGCTTTCTGGGAGGCGTTTCTCGGCCCCGGGGCGGTGAAGGCGCCGCTTTTCCTCGTTGAGCCTCAAGCCGAAGAGCTCGACAAAACCGATCCCGACGAGGCCGTCGCGCTACGCGGCACCGTCACGATGCTCTGGCGCGCGATGCGCGCGGAACGCACGGCCACGCTCGCGGGCGAGCGCGGCAACCCCGCGGCCGCACGCCTCGAAGCGGAAGAAAAGGCGATGAGCGAACTCGTCTCCGACTTCCGGCACGACGTGACGCACCGGGAAAAGACGATTTCGTCCCTGAGAAAGCCCCTCTCGCAATTGACGGAAGGGGAGTTGGGGCGGCTTTTGTCGCCTTGCGTCGATCGGATCGACGCCACGGTCGTGACGCTTGAGAGGATCGTGCGCGGTCGCGGGATTCTCTACGCGAGTCTTGACGCGCTCAAGGACCGCGACCTCGCGGACACGGTGGGGCGACTCCTTCTGGCGGGCCTGGTTACCTTGGCCGGAGACCTCTACAACACGGCCTCGTCGGGAACGCACGCGGATCCCGTTGAACTTTTCATCGACGAAGTCTCGAACGTTGCGAACCGGCCGCTTCTTGAAATCGCGAACAAGGGGCTCGAAGCGGGCATGCACCTGACGATCGTCGCTCAGACCGTGAACGACCTCGGCATCGGAATGGGAAGCCGCGAAATGGCGGAGGCCGTCCTCGGGAACCTTCGAAACGTGATCGTCTGCAACACCGAAGACCGCACGACGCAGGAGTGGGTGTGCGAGCACGTGGAGCGGGTGCGCGTGCCCGTCATGACCGCGGGCCGAAGCGCCGCGACCACCCGCCTCGGGGACCGGTCGGTCGCCGAAAGCACCCGAATCGACGCCGAAGAGGTGCCGCTCGTCGAACCCGCGGACCTCGGGACGTTGCCTCCTCAGGAAGCATTCGTGATTTTGTCGGGCGCGGTGTGGAAGGTACGTTTCCCTCAGATCCGATCGGGCGTCCCCGCACGATTGGCTTTGAACGCCGCGGGAGAGCCCAAACCGCAGCGCCGCTTCGGCGAACGCCTGCGCTATGCGCTCGCGCGCCTTTTGCCGCGTGCCGCCCGCGTTCGGGTCGAAAACGCCGTCGCCGCCCGCGAGGCCGCCCGCTGGACGGGCGAAGCCCGCACGGAAGCGGAGTGGCTGAAGGCGAACGGCTGACCGGTCGATCGTCGGAAAAGACGCTCTTCGAAACACACGCACAAAGGACAACGCCATGTCGAACGATATTTCCGGTTCTTCGAGCGACGCGCGGCTCGATACCGTCGGACGCCCCGTAGGCTTCGTCGGGGTGCTTTTTCTCCTTCTCCTCGTCGAATTTTTCTACGTGCTCTCCGCCGTCGATTCCGAGCGGATCGATGCGATTTTGCGCGAAGAAACCCGAACGGTCGTCTACGCACGCTACGCGGGGGACGCTCAGGGGGTCGTGCGCCTTGCGACCCGCGCAGCGGAAGCGCCCGTCGATGCGGTACGGTTTTTCTTTTCCTTTTGGGCTTCGAACTACCGCGCGAAGGGCGTCGAGCCCGCGGGCGAAGGGGCGCAGAGCGCTCTTCGCGACAATGCGGCGGTCGAGAGCTTCTTCGCCCGGCACGCTCGGGACCCTTTGATTCTCGATGCGGCCGCGCTCCTGAGGCTTGCGCAAAACCGGATGGGACAGTTCGCGGCCGCCTTCTTCTTTCTCTTTCCCCTGATTCCCGCCGCCGTAGCGGACGGTCGGGCCGCAAGGCGCCGCGCCGAAATGCGCGGGATGCCGCCGAATCCTCCGATGCTCGCGCGGGCCGAACGCTTCTTGGCCCTCATTGTGGCGCTCGTGCACGGAGCGACCCTCGTTCCCGCGGTCTTCACGGACCCCTTCTTTTGGTTCTACCCCGTTCCGACGCTCCTCGGGGCGTTGGCTCTCCGAACTATCGTGCGGCACCGCTCGACGGGACGGTGAGGCGAAGAAGGACGAGCGGTTCGGTGCGGGCGGAGAAGCCTCGGTTCGTTCGCCTTGAGCTTCGGTCGTGTTTTTCCCGGAGCATTGACCCGGGGATGTTCGGGCAGGACGGTTTTCCCGAACATTGTGACAAAAATCTTGAAGGAGTTCGCAACAGTTCTCGTTGACATCCTCTCCGCCCTAAAGGGGACGGAGATTCCCTACCGAGCCGTCAGACTGGCCTTTTCAGGCCTTTCTGACGGTCTCCTCGATGGGTTCCTGCTGCTGACCTGAGCGTCTCTTGCGAGCCGTC